>JAQBXN010000205.1 GCA_027625095.1 Planctomycetota bacterium
TGACTCTCAATCAATCCCACTCCGAATATGACCGACACAGACAAAGAAAATCTGGATAAGAACGGCTACCTCAAGCTCGAGAGTGTCTTCGACGAGGTAGAAGCAAAAGAACTTTATGAAGCAGCGATGGAACTGGATCGCAGGGAACGCGAAGAAGGCAGAGGATTTCTCTACCTCGAAGACCGGGCTCAACGGGTCTGGAATCTGGTGAACAAAAACCGGGTATTCGAAGAAGCGATTCAGCATCCTCGGATTCTTGAATGGCAGGAATACCTGCTTGGCAAGGATTGCATCCTCAGCAGCTTAACCGTGAATCGTATCGGACCTGGAGCGCCTCCGGGCATGCACATCGATTATCCGCTGAGCAGTCTGCCTGAACCGCTGCCAGCATTTGCGCTGTGTGCAAACAGCGTCTTTCTGCTGACGGATTTCACCGAGGAAAATGGCGCGACGAGAGTTGTGCCGGGCAGCCACCTGCGCGGTCGCAAACCCGGGCCCGAGGAGAAATTCGAGGACTCTGTTCCACTTCTTGGAAAGAAGGGGGACGTGGTCATCATCCACGGCACCATCTGGCACGGAAATGGAACCAATCACACGAATGAAAACCGAGTGGCCCTGCTCGGCTTCTTCTGCCGCTCGTTCATGAAACCCCAGCAGGATCACATAAAAATAGTGTCGCAGGATGTTGTGCAGCGAGCGTCACCCATTTTGAAGCGTTTGCTTGGATACGATTCTCAGCCGAATTTGCGATATTAAAGTCTTTGAATGTGACTCCTTCTCGCGGTGCGGCGAAGGCTTGCAGCCTGGAGTTGAACTCGGTGACATGACAGAGCGCAACTCCGGCATGCGAACGGATCTCGGTCAACTTTCCGTCTTCCACTTGACTCTGCATCGCAGCATCGATAAACAAATCCGCACAATTGTTCACCCTGGATTACAAAAGGATTGACTATGGCTGCGACCAAGAATGCTGAATCTGCACCTAATGAAAACAAAGCCCTTGCCCTGGCCGTTTCGCAGATCGAAAAACAATACGGAAAAGGGGCTATCGTGCGTCTGGGTTCTCAGGAAGCTGCCGAGGTCCCCTCCATTTCAACCGGATCTCTGGGGCTGGATATGGCTCTCGGCGTGGGTGGTGTACCCACCGGCAGAATTGTCGAAATCTTTGGTCCAGAATCATCCGGCAAGACAACGATAACTCTCCACATCGTCGCAAACGCTCAGAAGGCTGGCGGCATTGCGGCCTTCATCGACACGGAGCATGCACTTGATCCGACCTACGCCAAGAAGCTTGGCGTGAACCTCGACGATCTCCTGGTTTCGCAACCGGATACCGGCGAACAGGCTCTCGAAATCTGCGAGCTGCTTGTCAGCAGTAACGCGGTCGATGTCATCATTGTGGACTCAGTGGCAGCGCTCGTCCCAAAAGCCGAAATTGAAGGGAACATGGGTGACTCACATATGGGGTTGCAGGCTCGTCTGATGTCGCAGGCATTACGAAAGCTCACCGGAGTCATTCATAAATCCAAGGCGGTCGTCATGTTCACCAATCAGATGCGGCAGAAGATTGGCGTTATGTTCGGCAATCCAGAAACGACTCCTGGGGGTATGGCCCTCAAGTTTTACTGCTCTGTCCGTCTCGACATCCGTCGTATAGGTTCCATCAAGTCAGGCGAGACCGTGATTGGCAACCGTACTCGCTGCAAGGTGGTTAAGAACAAGGTGGCCGCGCCTTTCCGCCAGGCCGAGTTCGATATCATCTTCGGTCAAGGCGTCTCCCTGACAGGCGAAATACTTGACTACGGTGTGGAGTCGGAGGTTCTGAGGAAGACTGGGACCTGGATCAGTTATGGAGAGATCAGGCTTGGCCAGGGCAGGGAAAAGTCACGCGACTTCCTGATAGAAAATCCGGACATTCAGGAAGAGATCCGAAAGAAGATAATTGATGTGATGCAGCCTAAGGTGAAAGACAAGGAGAAAGTGGAGGAGCCGGTCACCGCAGCGGAATGAACTATCGAAATCGCAGTTCCGCCATTACCTGCAGGTGATCCTGAATACGATTTGGTGCTCGCCCTCTTAATTGCTGTGTTTTCTGCGAACACCCCAATCTGACCCAAAGGCAGTAAGCATCACTTTTGTTTCCAACTGCCATCGTCATCCTGATACCACTGTCCTTTGTCCAGTTTCGCCCGGATCGCCTTTGTGAACGGGTCGACGATATCAGACACTGTTTTGGGGTTAATCCCATTGGCCCGGGCAAATTCCTCGACCAGTGCCGTGCGGTCATCGTTCTCGGCACTAACCAGCCTCTGGACCATGACCTTCTCTTTGCCGCCTAGACCTGAAAGACTGCGAACCACCAGTAAGCCTTCATTGCCTTCTCCGAGAGTGCCATTGTCAAGGTGCGGCTTAAGCTGGGGAAAGCGCTCCTTGCGGCTTTCTACCATTTTCCGGATACCCGGTGTGGTGATGTTGAGATTGACATTTGCTTCAGCCAGGGCTGACTGAAAATCAACAGTAGGAAGAAAATAGAGCCGGCGATGCTTGAAGGTATGCGTTTTCCCATCCGTTTCAGGTGAAGGTTGCCCCTGCCGAATTTCTCCCTCTATTCTTTCAGCAGCCTTTTGAATCTCACTCGGGGGAAAATTCACGTTTATAGTTACATTCGCACAACTGGCGACAAAACAACATGTGACCAGAAATGGAAGTTTCGTTCTTATCATTGGGAGAGTCCTTGGGGCTTGAGTAGGTGGGCGCGGTCTTAAGACGAATGGAACCATTGCATATTCGGAGGCAGGTGGGTTTGAGTCAAAGCGAATCGGAATCGCTATTCTGACCATTCAACGAGACGCACTGTCAGGCCTGATATCTTTGGCTGAGCATGGTCGAATTGAACTTGGGCGGAATCCCTCACGAGATCGCCTGTCCGCCATACAGTTGTCGGGTACAGCCAATCAGCCATCAGATGCCTTGCGGAGGCGTGTCCCCCGTTTTCGAGTTGGAAATCCAGTACAACTTCATACTCCTTGTTCATAGGGCGGATACATTCCCAGAACGTTTCGACCTGAATCGTGCGCGGTCCAGTTGGCCGCAACTGTGACCATCCCAGAAGTTTCGCTCCGTCTGTAGTCTCGTTTATTGGGGTAGTTATCGGTAAAGGCTCTGTGGCCAGAGCTTCAGGTTCTTTCTCGAATTCTATTCCGCGCCGGAACACATAAAGTTTGTGTTTCCTGAATACCAGGTGGTAGTCCGGCCTCCTTAATGCGGCGTCGCGAGCGGCCAACATCATTCCGTAATGGGTGAAACGATCGAATGGATCGAAGACCAGGTAATCCTGATCTTTAAGAGGATGCCGATCCATCACGTTAATCTCTCGATAGTCTGTGAAATGTGAGGCGAGCCGATAACTTGCCAAGACAGAACTGTCCCGGGGTATCAAATTCCTCACGTCATGAACCAACTCATCCCTTTTTGAAACTTCAAAGGTCTCGGGTGTCATCATCCTGAAAAAGAACAGGTATGAGCTGAGTGAACATGCTGCCAGCATGCCCCACCCTACGCCCTGATACATTTTCTTCCCGTCATGAGACCCATCCAATTTCAGAAAGGGTGGGATAGCCTGGACGCCAAGGACAGCACCTGAAAACAGGATGGGAATAAGAGTCGTGTGATTCCAGAACAGAATTGACTGATGCATTGGATTGGAACTGAGCAACAAGAAGACAAAGCTTGGGCCCAGTAGAAGCAACCAAACCGGTCGCATAAGAGGGAGCAGAATCAAGGGGCACAAAAGATGAAGCAAGAAGACTATATTGCGGTAATTCAGAAGCAGGTTGAAAGTGTTGATTGGGCGAGAGATCAATGCCCAGGCAATTTCAGAATAATTGCTTCCAATGTGGTTGTAGTAGCCAACGACAAAGTCGTATCCGCCTTCGGCCAAGTGGGGGAGGAGTAGTTTTGTTCCAATAATGAAATAAAGGGCAGAGCCCGCAGCCAGGCCAATCCCGATCTTTCTTGTAGAGGGCTGCAGGGCCATGACGAGGCCGAACATAATGGTCATCGGCGCAAAGTTCTCTTTGACCAGAACAGTCAGAATACACCAGAGGATACATTGCCGGGGCCTCTTCGTGGCCAGGGCATAGCAGGCCCACATGACAAAGAAAAGCCCTTGTGCTTCGTTGTCCGGGCCATAAGAGGAACGAAAATTTACGTACAGCATCGGTGGGTATAAGAGGTATGCGAGACCAATAAGTAGCGAGAAGACAACGCTTCCGCTCTGCTCGCGAGCCAGCATGAAGAGCGGCAGCGCGGCCATCGACAGCATGAAGGCGTTTAAAACTAAGAGAGTCTCGTGATGCGGAAACAGCCAGTAGAGCGGTACCATCAGGACCTGTGTGAGAAACAGGTGCTCCATAGATGTCCTGGGCTGGAACGGGTCGTCGCTGTAAATATAGCCTTGGTTATAAGAGAGCATGAAGTTGCCGCGGAGCGTTTGGCTCAGACTCTCTGCGATGCGACCTGAATCAGGGAAACCGAGATTCAATGCCCGGTATTGGAGAATGTTAAACCAGGCAAGAAGGAAGAAATGGACAACGACTATAGTCACAAACACGCCAAAACAGATACGGCGAAGTTGATGGCCCTCATCTGTATCTTTTGAAAGCTGGAGCGCTGTCAGAGCGGCAGTGATTCCCAGGGCCACTATGGCGTGATGCACCGGAAACAAGGTGGCCTTGGCGCCTGCGAGGCAGATTAACGGGTGAACAACAAGTGTCAGCGAGGGAAGCCCAAGCCAGGAAAGGAGTGTTCGCTTATGACCTCTCTTTGAGAGCAAGTGATACAGTCCAAGCCCGATACCTGTTCCGATGCAAATCCACAAAAAAACGGTTCTGTCTAAATAGACAAAACCGTTTGCCGGGCTGAAGTATTCATTTCGCTTAAAGCCTTCATAAAGATGATATCTTCCTTGCATGAAGACCGAGAGAAACCAGCCCGATGAAGCACCCCCGGCGCCTGCAAGGGGAGCCCCATGTTTCTCGATGAGATGGTCTATTTGCATTTGGTAGTCATTTATTCCTGAACTCGTACCGCATCCGGCAGTCTGCGCAGTTCCACATGCCCCGTCAGGTAGAGATCGTTACCAACAAACGCCATCCTGCCGGGAGAGGCTTCGCATAATCGTTCGAATTGCATGGTCCCCGGGTTCATCCGAACCAAGTATCTTCCTGTGACGGCATAAACCATATGGCCGGGGCCTTCTGCAGACTGGATCGTGCAATCGCTTTACGTATCTACATCCAGAGCGAGCGATCGAGAAGGTAGCAGATAATTTGCACCAGGATGACGCCGACCATAGGCGCGATATCTGCATTGCCGAATACCGTGGGGATGACCTTTCGAAGCAATTGGTAGAACGGTTCGGTCACCATGGTCAGGGTCTGAATTAAAGGATTGTCCTTTTCGAGCCTGAGGAAACTCACAATCACGCTGGCGATCATCACATAGGTGTAAAATGTGAGAGCACGAATCAGAAAAGTGACCAGGGAAGTCCAGAAATCGTTCATGATCAGGCCCGTTTTGCTCTGAGTTTGGAGATCTTTTTACCGGCCGATTCTTTCTTTGAACCTTTCTTCTTTGATACCTTTTTTGCTGTCTTCTTTGCCGGCTTTATGGCGATTGAGGGCAATGCGACTCCAACCGCATCACCTACCATCTCAAGTGGATGGAAGGCCAGACGCTTGCGAATTTCGTCCGGGATATCTTCAAGGTCCTTTATATTTCTGGCGGGCATAAGAATGGTCCTGATCCCGGCCCTGTAAGCAGCCAGCACCTTTTCCTTGATACCTCCGACGGCCAGGACCCGTCCCCGCAAGGTAATCTCGCCGGTCATGGCGACATCCGGCCGGACGGGTACTTCGTGCGCAAGCGAGAGCAACGAAATCGCCATGGCTACTCCTGCGCTCGGGCCATCCTTGGGTACTGCGCCACCGGGGACATGCAAGTGAATGTCGCTGCTGCTGAAGAATTCGTCTGGGATGCCGTAGGTTTTGGCATTGGCACGGACGAAGCTCATGGCGGCCTCGGCAGACTCTTTCATGACGTCACCGAGTTGGCCGGTAAGTTTGAACCCTTTGCCACCCGGCATGCGAGTGGATTCGATGAACAGGATGTCACCGCCGACAGGCGTCCAGGCCAGGCCGGTGACGACGCCCGGGTCAGAGGTGCGTTCGGCGACTTCGGGATAATACTTTTCCGGGCCGAGATAAACTTCGACGTCTCTGCCGGCCACTCGCACTTTACCCTCGTGTCCAAGCGCCATCTCTTTGGCGATCTTGCGGCAGACGCTGCCGATCTCGCGTTCAAGATTCCGGACTCCGGCTTCACGCGTGTATTGCTGAATGATTCGTTTGAGTGCGGTGGTATCAAACCGCACCTCACTCTTCTTCAAGCCATGCTCTTCGAGCTGCTTCGGAACCAGGTAGCCCTTGGCGATGTGGACCTTTTCCTCCAACGTGTAGCCGGTGATATCAAGGATCTCCATTCGATCGCGTAGTGGCCCCGGAATGTTCTCGAGATAGTTCGCAGTCGTGATGAACATCACCTTTGACAGGTCAAACGGCACATCGAGATAGTGGTCAGAAAAGGTGTCATTCTGGGCCGGATCGAGCACCTCCAATAACGCGGATGAAGGGTCGCCGCGGAAATCGCTACCAAGCTTATCGATTTCGTCCAGCATAAAGAGCGGATTGTTCGTGCCGGCCTTCTTGAGTCCTTGAATCACCCGGCCCGGCAAAGCACCGATGTAAGTGCGGCGATGACCGCGAATTTCGGCTTCGTCGCGGACGCCTCCCAACGAAATACGAACGAACTCGCGCCCGAGCGCTCTTGCAATCGAGCGACCTAACGAAGTCTTGCCCACGCCTGGCGGGCCGGCGAAGCACAGAATGGGGCCTTTCATATTTTCCTTGAGTTTGCGTACGGCCAGGTATTCGATGATGCGGTCTTTCACCTTGACCAGGCCAGCGTGGTCTTCATCAAGGACCTGCTGTGCAAGCTCGAGGTCAAGGTTGTCCTTGGTGCTGATATTCCAAGGTAATGAGAGAATCCAGTCCAGGTAGGTTCGAGTGACGGTATGTTCCGCGGAGCCTGGGCCCATTTTGGCGAGACGATCCAATTCTCTGGTGGCCTCTTTCCTGACCTCTTCTGGCGGATTAGCCTCTTCGAGCTTTTGACGGAGTTCATCGACTTCCATTTCCCGATCGTCTTCTTCGCCGAGCTCTTTTCTGATAGCTTTCAGCTTTTCTCGGAGAAAATATTCCTTCTGAGATTTGCTGACCTCATCCTGAACCTGTTCCTGCAGTCTTGAGCCGAGCTCGACCAGATCTAATTCACGGGCGAGCAAGCCGAGGACGGTATCGATACGGTTTTCGATGTTGAAAGTTTCGAGAACGGACTGCTTTTCATGGACGGCGACGTTGATGGTGCTGGCGACGATATCCGCACGGCGTCCGGGGTCTTCTATGTTCATCAGAATGACCTGCAGTTCTTGCGGCGCATGAGGATTCAGTTCCAGAAACTTTTGAAATTGCGTAGAGAGGTGGCGATCCTTTGCCGTTACTTCTCTCGTCTCTCCGCCGGTCTCTTCGATCTCGGAGACTCTGGCCACCATGTAGGGTGAAGTCTGGATGAAATCATCAAGCCCAACACGGTTCAGCCCCTGCACGAGAATGCGAACGCTACCGTCCGGGAATTTGAGCATCTTCAGAATGATGCCCACAGTACCGAATTGGAAGATGTCACTGGGGGTAGGGTCTTCAATCTCCGGGCTTTTCTGGGCGACAAGTGCGATGAGTTTGTTGTTGACTACCACGTCATCCACAAGCTCAACCGACTGCTCGCGGGACACGATGAGCGGTACCATCATTCCAGGGAAGATGACCACATCGCGAAGTGGCATGACCGGTAAAATCTCAGGTATAGCCAGCCCCCCTTTCGGGTCTTCTTCCGTCTGTTGCGATTTTTTTATTTCCGACTCTTCCAAAGCCGGAGGGGCCTGAACCATCACGTCTTCTTCGGCCTCTGATGCGGGCATATGCGTTCCTTGAGTTGCTTATCTGAATTTCTTGATGATGACCTTGGTCACTTTCTTGACAGTGATCTTTGGCAGATGGATCTGGAGGAAACCGCCACTGTAATTTGCCTGCACATTGTCTTCATCGACCGGCGAAGACAGCGCGATAGTGCGCTGAAACTGGCCGTAATTCACCTCCATCTGCTGAAACTGCATCTTCTGCTTGGGTGTCGGCCGCGTGCGTCGGCCTTGAACAACGAGGCGTTGTTCTTCAACGGCAATATGCATGTCCTCCGGCCCCACGCCCGGAATTTCCATAGTCACGATAATGCTGTCGTCGCTCTCCAGCACATCGGTCGGCGGTCGCCAGACCTCGGCGTTGAGGGAAGGCAGGGGCTGTGCGTTTACCAGGAAATCCTGGAACGTCTGCATCATCTCCTGCTGCATCTCGACAATATTCTGAATCAGGTCGTCTTTTGAAGAGGCCATATTGATTGATCTGTTTCGAGTGGTTATTCGCCTATCTTTTCTACGAGCACTTTATCGCCATCTCTTACCACAGCAAAATCACTGGGTTGACCGTCCAACATTCCAAATACATTGACCGGGCTGTAAGGCGTCTGCCCAAAGAAAATGCAGAAGGCCGACCCTGGAGGCCAGTAGGCGAGCGTGCCGGAGGGGACTTCTGCCTGCGGATTTTCGCTTTCAGCTTTTACCCGAATGTTAAAGTAGATCTCATCTCCCCAGACCTTGGCTTGTGACTGGAACGATAACGCACCCCAAATCAGATTTGCGGTCGCCGATTCATTGAGCGTCGCATCCATGGTAAGAGCCCCAGTGGTAATCCGGATTTTTTTCATACTACTGCCATCAAAGACTGGCGTGCACTGGTTACAGGCCGCGCCGGATTCTAGGTAGAGGGCGGAACCGACGCAAGAAGGAGGTGAATGGTGAAGGGAGAAGGAACTAAGGAGGTTCGAGGGAGGGGGAGTGCTGGAGCGATGGAATGGTGGGTGTAGAAAGAGGTCGAGTGCCACAGGTCCGTGGAATTCTTTCAAATCCTCGAAAAATTCTTCTTTTCCTCTTCTTTCCGAATCCTTGGGAGATTCTTCTTTTCCTCTTCTTTCCGAATCCTAGGGAGATTCTTCTTTTCCTCGTCCTTCCGAATCCTTGGGAGATTCTTCTTTTCCTC
>JAQBXN010000206.1 GCA_027625095.1 Planctomycetota bacterium
GACAGGCAAGATCGAGGAACTCAAACTGCCGAGAAATGGGCAAGAACTTCTGGGCCGCGACACTAGTTTGCCCTTGAACTCATCTTCGATATTCATTTTCATCTGAAACTTCGAAATATCGTCTTCCGTCATTTGGCCTCCATCAGCAGTTTCTCTTTTAACCCATCGAAATAAGTCGCAATCCTTTGCACGAACGGCTGGTAGTTAACAATGACGCCGGCCTCGATGTTTCTTTGTTGGGCGGCTTCGGTGAAGTTGGCGGAGGTAATTAAGGCGACTTTTCTATCGACGATGAGGCACTTGGCGTGGAGGCTGGCTTTCGTTGGCCCTGATAATTCCAGGGCGCGTGGGTCGTAGTAGATTGTTGGCAGTGTGTCTCCGGGCCAGTGTTTGGTTTTGAACTCGTGCATGAAGCGGCGGACCAGTTCTGAACTGAGAGACGTGTCCTTCCACTTGCGTTCGATGTTGAGGCAGAACCAGACGTTCAGGCCGTCGTCCTTCATTCGCCGGGCGAGGCGCTCGAACAGTTTCTTGCCGTTGTAGACCGCGTAGCCGATCAGGATGACTTCTTCTTCTGCGTCCTCGATGAGTTGATGCATGACCGCGCTGGTGTCCCTTGTGGGGACGCCTTCGACTGCAGGGCCTGAAAGAACCAGGTCGAACAGAGCTTCTGGATCTTCAAGCGTCTTCCTCGTGTCCGCGATGGTCTGGGCCAACTGCCCTATCTGCGGGCTGCTCCAACCACCGCTCTGCAATTCACTGAGTCGTTCTTGAATTTCAATCTGAAGAGTGCTGCCAACAATCTGACGCAGAGAATTTGAACTCAGACCAACTGAGCCTTCATCGTCTTTCAGCGCGGAGGCCAGTTCGCTTAACGTCGCCGAGGTCAGTTTGTGAAATGCATCGTCCATATCAAATACTAAAAAACTCCGCGCCCAATCCCATTACGGTCGGAACCACCAGGGCGCGATCTAAGAAATCGTTTCGTTGTTCGCAGCAGGTTTCGGAGATGAGGACGCAGCCGTGGCAGGCGCTGCCCAGCAACGGCTGTCGATCTGGTTGTTGAGGGTCGTGGAGGGCGCAGACGGGGTCGTTGGAGCATAGGCGTCCCATTTCCAGGGCTGTGCGGATGTGGGTCGCTATACGTCGTCCTTCATCCACCAGGCCGCCGAGAGTGCCCTCGGCATCGGGCGAGCCGGTCATGATGAGGATGCCGTATTTGCCCTGCAACGCGTAGACGCGCTCACGGATAGATGAGGTTGGGTATCCACACTCCAGGGAGATCGTGGTCACAAGCAGGTGTGAGAGGGAATGCAACATGAAGTAGGGCAGCCCGGGATATTTGCGCTTACTGTTCTCGTGCTCCTTGTGCCAAAGCTCAAAACCGGCCTGTAGAACGGAATCTCGTTCCTTGACGGCAGGCCGCGAGAGCCATTCCTGGATGGCATCCGCTTTGAACTGAATGAAGATGCCCTCTCCGCGGTTCTCGACCGCAGGAAGCCAGGAAACATCCAGTCCCAGTGGGGCCGGCTTTACGTCCAGTTCCAGTTCCCCCTCGATGTCTGGGCCGGTGGACTCAAAACGAGTGAAGCTCACCTGAGCAATAACTTCTCGGAGGCGATGAACCAGGACAATCTTCTCCACACTGTCCATCCAATCTTCATTCCATTTCGCAGGCGGAAGAGACCGGGCGTAGAAGTCACCATTGGGTACATCCGGGCCTTGTTCCTCTTTCGCCTTTACCAATGCCTCAAATTCCACCTCCTTCACTGGCCGTTCATCCGTCTCTGTCCCGTTACGTCTCTTATCGATGGCGGACATGATCTCTTCAGGTGTAAAGTCTTCGAGCCGCCCCTTCACAATTGGGATATGAAGCATGGCAGTGAGCACTTCCACGGTTTCAACCGCAGACAGATGGGTTTCCCACAGAGAGGACACCGCCTCGTCAATGGCATCGTTCGAATCTGAGATCGAGATCACCGTCATGATCTGAGAGAAATAGGCATTTGTCGCGTTGCGAATCAGCAGGCGACTTGGCTGGCTGCATTCCTTGTCCTTTGTGTAAGGCCCAAGCCAGGGCCTGTTGCCGTCGCAGTATCCGAGAGCTGTAACCCCGGCCCTGGCGGCCTCACTCATTCGTCTCTCCACGCCGCACGCGCACCTGACGAACACGCCTTCCAGATCGCCGCTTGTTCCCCTCTCCTCGAGAATCAGTTCTCGTTGACAGGAACCTCCCTCCCCGTGAACGAACACCCGCCAGAGGATGTCACCTACATGGCCTGCGGGGCACGCTCTCACAAAACGGACAGGAACGACCGGATACTTCCCGCCATCGTCGTCACGGAACTTGCCCTTTTCCAGATCGTTCATGTGGATCAGGCGGCGGGCGGTGAAGCCTAGTGATGTCTTGAAAGGTTTTTGAACAATAAACCATTCCGGAAACCGATAAGCTGCGATGTCTGGAGTGAAGCCTGTGACATCTTCAATGGCAGGGGGCGGTTTGCGCAGTGACAGGTCTGCAATACCGGTGAGTTCAATGAGTTTGGTCACCAGGCGAGGCTCATGAATCGTCGGCAAAGGTTGCGACTTGTTGTAACGCCACTTGTCCGTGCCACCGATGATGACGCTGTAGTCCGGCAGGTCCACCATACAGCCTGGGCCAAAGGAACGTATGAGCTGGCTGGCTCGTAACTGTGGTCTAGGCATCGTCTTCATCCCCCCAGTCGTTCAGATTCTGCATTTGAACTTCCACAGGCGCTTCCACATCGCGCATCGAACGATTGGCCCGGAATTTACTATGAATCTGGTGAATGTGTTCCAGGTCAGGATGCAGAAATTCGTAGAGCAGCCTCCGCGGCGGCGCGTTCTCCTCCCTCTGGTACTGAATCGCAGAGCCTTCATCTGATGCCTGATTGGCTATTTTGACCCAGGAGTCGAGCAGGTGTGAACATCGGTGCAGAACATTGGCTCGAAGTTCCTGCTTTTCTTCAGAGGTCATTCCAAGCCGGTGATTCTCGGCCCGTTCCGCTATCTGGGCGGAGAGGGTATCCAGTTCGGAGCGGTGGTGGAGGATCTCCTGGGCTGCTGCAGGAGCCGTCAGTTCGCCAATCTGGTGTCGGCAGAGCGTGACCAGTGCGGCCACCAATGTCCGGTCAAGTGCCCGCGGAGAGAATGGTGTCACGCTGGTCGCTTCCACGTTGCGGTAGAAAGAATCGTGGAACGCAGTGAAGCGTTCGTAATGAGAACGGTCGCGTGCTTTGTGGATGTTCAGCAGTGTCACCACAAGCCCTGGGCGTTGCGGATCGCGGCCTACCCGGCTGGTCGCCTGAATGTATTCGGCGGTTGCTTTTGGCTGTCCCAGGACAACCATCAGTCCCAGGCGAACGATGTCCAGGCCGACGGAAATCATGTTGGTGGCCATGGCCACATCGACTTTCTCCTTCCCCTTCTCTTCGAGGTAGGTGAGGGACAGCTTTCGCTTCGCTTCTGCGACTTTGCTTGTGCTCTCGCGAGAGGTCAGTTCCAGGACGTCGTAAGAAATATATCGATCTACAAATAGATCATCTTTGGGGTCTTTGCGTCGCCGCCGCCAGTAGTCTGAGAGACGGGTGCGAACTTCATCCTCAACGATTCTGCGGCTTCCGCCCAGCTCGCGAAGAGAATTGAAGTAACCGAGCAACGTCATGTAAGGGTCTGCCGGGTTCAGCGGTTTGGCCTTATCCCCGCCAGCATCCTGCCACGCTTTCCTGCCCGCACTCAGGAGTGCAAGCGAGGAACGGAGCAGGACGACTTTCAGCGCGCGCCCCTGCGCCGTAATGCCGATATATTGCCTGGCGGCCGTATGGCTGGGAGGTTTTGTTTCCGCGAAGAAAGAGTCACGACGATCCGGGCCGGGCGGAGGGAAGATGGTCACCTGACTGCGGCCAAACAGAGCCCGAATCTGACTGTCTGCCCTTCGGACAGTGGCGGTGCTGGCGATGATCTTGGGACGGATGGATTTGCCGCCCACGTTGCGGGAGGCCAGTGCATCAATCACGGTTTCGTAGAGGCCGGCGATGGTGCCCAATGGTCCGGAAATGAGGTGGAGTTCATCCTGAATGATCAGATCCGGCGCGGGCAGTTCGCCTCCGGGAATCGCGGTTCCAATCCCGGGGTCACATCTCCCGTAGAAACCCTCCTTGTCGAAACGCTCCACCTTGCCGAAGAGGCCGCCCGTACGGCCGATCCAGGGCAGGTTCGCAAACTTATCGACGGTGGCGATGATGAAGCAGGGCAACCGGCGGTAGATGGGCTCATCCACTGCAACAATGGGCAGTTGATGGTCTCTGCTGAATATGCACTCGTGATTTGCACAGTGAATGCGCAAGTCAGTTGGGTTATCGATGTTGGGCACAAGGCGAAACGAATTACGACTGAACTTGGTTCCGCACCACGGGCACTGCTCCAGCGGAATGGGAGACGGCTTACGGTCATCCTGTTTGAACTGCCTGGTCTTTGTGTAGGCGGTGTAAATGCGCCTCGAGGATCGGTCGCCACGCTTTCCCATGAGGTTGGGCGTCGCTGCTGAGCCAACCCAGAGGCCAATCTCGAAGGGCCAGTCTCCGAGCAAAGAAGGGTTCTGCTGTCGTTCCAACTCCAAAGCACAGATGAGACCCGTAGCTCGGCCAAGTTGGTCGAGAGTGAGTAGGCGCAAGGTGTAACGCATCAGAATGCTGACGCCTGCGGAAGCAAACGTCGGCTTACCATCCTGTCCCTTGCTTCGGAAGCGGCGAAGGACAAGGGTGAATGCAGCAAGAGCCAGATAGGCTTCTGTCTTGCCACCGCCGGTGGGGAAGAATAAGAGATCCACGCGCTCCCTGTCTGAATGGTCGGGTTGGGCAACTCCGCGGATAGTCATAAGGAGATAGGCGAGCTGGAAAGGGCGCCACCGAGGTGTTGCAACCTTTTCAGGGTCATTGTGGTCTGTGTTCTGCGCTTCCCGTTGGCGGAACGCACGCGCTACTGCTCGATTTGCAATGCGGAATGCTTCCAGCGCATCCTCCTCTTTCAGCAGCGCAATGCCTGCTTCAATGCGGTCTGCTGCCTTGCGGGCTTCGACGAACATGTCCATGGCCGTCTGATGGCGGGTGCCGGCAAGTGGAGGAAGGTTAGCCTCCTGGTCATCGATCCAGGTGCGGTACTGAGTGACCAGCGGCAAGAGCAGTTTGCCGGCCTCGTCACCGTCTGACAGAGCGCCCAATTTCTCCATTCCAAGCTCTACCAGTTCGATGTTGGAAGCTGCTACGTGCTCGACTTCAGCAGTGGGTATCCAGACGGTTCGGACGGTATGGCAGGCAGCGTTTACTACCTCTGCGTTGGCGGAGACCGCGTGGCCCACCGCGAACTCGAACACATCGCGGTATTGAAGATCGGCCACCCGCTGATCCCATTCGTCTTCCAGATTCCAACCACGAGGGTCAGGCCGGGCCACAAAACCTTCGCGGCAATTGAGCTCAAGAGAAGCCTGGAAGATGTAGGCGCGGTAAGCCTGATCGTCAAAAGAAGCTCGCGCATTCACGAGAAAGACGGAGACGGATTTAGTACCTTCTGGAAGTCCTTTGGTGGACGCATAACGAACGGTTGGCAAGAGTCTCAGGCCGTTGCTCGCCGGAACCTCGGTCCAGGAAGGGGCATCGCCCGGTTCGGGCAGTGGAATGACAATCTCTTCTCTGGTGTTCGGCGTGCGACGCCAACCCTTCAGCGCCTTGGCTTGGTTCTTTGAGCCTGTGTCGCCCTCCTCTGTCGGTTGCGGGTCTTGGTTCTCTGCCGATGTATCCTTCTCGCCGGACCCTGGCTCCGCTTCGTCTTCCGACGACTCCCAGTCGTAGTCACCCCAGGCGACGGTGGCCTTCAACTCTTTAGTCTCTGCCGAAACAAGAACACTGAGCCCCATTGAACTTGGGAGAAGGCTTCGGTGGTTCTTGGAAGATGCAGCCCCCTTGTCGGGCTCCGTCCCGTCATCGGTGCCGCCGGACTCAGCGGCATCTAAATCCTCCGTCGAAGTCGCATCGAAAGATTGAGAGATTGGGGCATCGGTAGGAAGAAGGAACCCAGTCAGATACCAGCGTTGTGGTGGCTCGGGGAGGAGTTCTTCAGCGAATGGGTGATCGTTGTCCGGGCCGATGAGATCGAGACGGAGGGTTTCGACGAGGTCGCTGCGGATTTCTACGCTGGTTTTGCTCATGGTCACATTGGGTGGCAGTCAGAGGGATGAACCACGGAAAACATGGAGATCACAGAGAAGAGTATTGAGGAGGCGGAAGGCCGTAGAGCCCTGGGCGCGCCGGCACCCTTGCCGGCCCAACGCTGAAGGAAAAGCCAGAAAGCCGGCAAGGGTGCCGGCGCGCCCAGGGTACGAACTGAACACTTAATCTTTCCTCTGTGTCCTCTGTGGTTCATTTCATTTCCTCACTCAATCAAAAAGTCCGGGTTGGTTGGGGTTGGATTTCTTTTTCTTGGTGGATTTCTTTTTAGTCTTTTTTGGCTTTTCGGCGAGGAGGCCCTGGCGGCGTTCTTCGGCGGCGCGTTGGGCGTTGAGGTCGAGGAGGCGGGCGAGGACTTCGTCGCGGACCTCGTCGGGCCAGCGGTAGCGCCAGGGCTTCTTGCGTCGGCTGGTTCGGCCGTCTTCTTCGTCTTCCTCTTCTTCGTAATCGAGCAGGAACTCGCAGGTGGGCTGGATGTCCGTCCAGCCGTAGGCATCGAGGACCGCCCGGTCCATCGCGTCGTGCAGCTCGCGAAGCTTGAGGATGTCCGGCGAGGTCTCTGCCGGGTCGTGGAAGCGGTTGTAAGTCGCAGTCAATCCCTCTTCATTCTTGGCAAGGAGTTCGGCCCGGAACTCATAGTAGCATTTTCCAGCGCACTCAAGGCTCGCGTGCCTTTGCCAACTTTGTGGGAATGGAAAAGTCTCGAAGCAATCACTTGGCGTATAACGCAGGTCGTCCTTCATGGATGACCCAAAGCAACGTGCCCATATTTCATGAGGCCTGCACTGTAGACCGCAGAAAGCAGAGAAGTTTTCTAGGGGAAAGATAATTAAGGCATGGGAAAAAACCATGCGAGATGGCAGGAAGGCGAATGCCGCCCTCTGGCCAACTCCCGAGATCCCCAGCACTCGTTTCATACCTGCAGTAGTTGCCTTGAGTTCCGGACGAGAGCGCTCGAATTGCCACCATGGAGAGTCTTGGAGTCGTCCTGCTAGGCGGACTGACCAACGAGATCCATGAGAGCAGGCCACGTCTGAGCACACTCTGCTTCGCTGCGATTCCCGAAGTTTATTACGTACCTATGGTGAGCATGCGTTGGACTTGTGTTCAGCTCTTCCCCTCCGATGTACGGAAAAATGACCTCTTGATTGAGCGGATTTCTTTCGACTAGCCTTCGCATCTCGTCAACCGGTGTAGCGGTATCTGTGTTGTCGAATAGGAAACCTGGCCCGGATACCTTGCAGCCCATGAAACTCAGTCCCGCGTTAGACTCAAGCCGCAATGGATCTTCGTTACCACCGCGAGGAAATAGAAACGCAGAAATCGTGTCGACCTCAATGCTGTCCAACCGACGGGGTAGGGGGCTCAAACCTCTAATGACATGTACTACGCTAACTACAACGGCAGCCAAGCCCGGCCATTTAACGCGTCTTCTGGCATCAAAGATTTCGCCTCCATTCTCACAGATCCAACGTAGCCCGGTAGTGCGAGTATCGCCCTGGCCAATTGTATTCGTCGCAATAAATCCAAGCGTTCGGCCCTTCCGAAGCAGGCCAAATGCTTGACGAAAAAAATGAGCGACCAAGTCTCCGTTTCCGTGTGCCCCTTCGTGAATGCATAGTGCCCAACTAAGGTACCCTCCTCCCAAAGTGGAGGAGATCTTGCTGCCTCCCATGAAAGGAGGATTGCCAACGATGGCGTCAAATCCATGGCGCTCTTTGTGAAACACCTCCGGAAATTCAATCTCCCAGTGGAAGGGCCAAACCGGTTTCTCCTCGCCTCGCAGTTCATTTACTGCCCTGTTGATAGAACGCCAAGCTTCGAGATCGCCACGATTCCGCTTCCAGGTTTCCAGATGGAGCATGAGCCCGTTTCGGGCGTCTTGCCGTTTGGATTTTTTGTCGGCTGAGAAGAAGGCGGCGATGACGAGGTCGCCGGCCATGCGGATGGGATTCAGGGCCGAATCGGCGTTCTCGAGCTTCTTCCGCTTCATCTCCGGCAGCATGTCGTCCCCCGCGGACAGGATCTGGCTGCGGAAGGTCGTGGCCCGCTCCATCCGTTCCCGCAGCATGTCGCCGAGGAAGGTTTCCTGGTCTTCCGGTTCCCAGTGGAAGCCGACGATCTGTTTCTTCGTCAGACCCACCAGCGAGTCGCCGGATCGCAGAGCGTGATCGAGGAAGGTGAACGGATGATTCCGGGCAAGAGTGGCCAGCCATAGGGACAGCTTGGCGAGGTCCACCGCCATTGGGTTTTTGTCCACACCGTACAGACATCGTTGTGCCACCAGTCGGCGGGCGTAGAGAACCTCGTCTTCGTCTTCGGGGAAGTGCGGGCGGTAACCGTGAAAGGCCCAGGCTTCGACCAGTTTGTCGGCCAACTGCCGGCAGGCTTCGACCAGGAAGGCGCCGGAACCCATGGCCGGGTCGCAAATTTTCAACTCCAGAATATCGTCCGGGGCCGGATCCTCGCCAAGCTGGGCGAGTACGGGCTCCAGGGTCTTCCTCACAATGGGCTCGGTGAGGGAGCGGGGCGTGTAATGCGATCCGGTCTTCCGTCGCTCGTCGGTGGGCATGAGGGTGATCGCGCCGGCGGCCAGGGGCTGCGGGGTGGCGTTACGGGCGATGCGTCGTTCGAGCGCGGCCAGGAGGCCATCGATGCTGTCGGCTTCCTTCACCTCGTTGCTCATGGTACTGGTGAGCGTGTAGTCGGTCAGGTCTTTGATCCACTTGGCGCGATCGGAGGGTTTTGTCTTCAGCAGCTCCTCCAGGCTGACGGGGACGGGGGCGCCGCTGGCCTTGGCCGGCTTGAGGGCGATGGTCTGGCCGGACGTGATCTCCAGTCGGAAGCCCATCATGGTCTCGTAAACGCTGCCGATCTGTTCCACGTCGAGGGTGCGGTAGCTGAGTCGTTCGCCATCGAGGATGAGGAGGTTTTCGAGGACGCGGTAGATGACGCCGTCGGAGACGAGGGGAAGAGTGGAG
>JAQBXN010000006.1 GCA_027625095.1 Planctomycetota bacterium
CGATGCCAAGACTTAACATTGGCAAGTTAATCTCCCCTTTCTGCTCTTTCTCTTGGCATGTGAAGGCAGCGGCGCGGAATAAAGATTCCCGCAGAGAAGGGCCCGGAACAGAGGAGAAAACGGAGGAAACAGAGACTGGAAGTGGTCGTCCAAGAACCTCTCCTTATCTCTGTTTGCGCCTGTTCAACTTCAACCCAACTGTCCTTGAGAATAAGTTTTAACACTGCTGGATAACTGATTTCATGAACCCGAACGTCCGCGAAGGCCACGAGGCGCTCTGGCAGAAATACTGGCGCGATGAAGGGGAACAGTTTTATGACACTGAGATTGTCGATCCCGTCCAGTTCCCGACGGAAGAAGAAATCCGGGAGAACATCCCCGCGTGCAATGGCGGTTTCACACCTGTAAACGATCCCAATCTCCAGGGGAGCTGGATTCTTGCAGCCAATGTTCGGGGCTATGATTTGACGGGCGCCTCGGACTATGCTGAAAAGGCTCGGAAAATTTTCCGGGGGCTGATAGCCCTGAGCGGAAGGGCAAAGACGAAAGGCTTCGTTCCACGAGGCTCCAGTCCAGGTGTCGACGTGGTGTACACCAACTCATCGGTGGACCAGTACACCGGGCGTTTTTATGCCATGTGGCGTTATTGGAACAGCACCGTTGCCACCGAAGAGGAGAAACGACAAGCGGTAGAAAACGTCCTGGATTCCGTGCGTCTGATCGAGTCCTTCCACGACGACGTGCCAGGTGATGATGGGAACCCGACCTTTTACGGGGACATGCCCAATCTGGAAGAGTCGTCGCGTTCCTCCCGGTTACTGCATGCTTATCGAACCGCACACATCATGTCGGGCGACGAGCATTGGGGGCGTCTCTACCGGAGCAGGCTTGAGGCGCAGAACCGCCGCCGGCTGGAGGGATACCCGAGCCTGGAGACTTTCCCACCAGAGCGACCGATCGCCAATTGGGGTCTCTGGCAGACGCAGGCCGCACTGAGAATGCTGTTCGAGACGGAGACTGACCCCGGGGTGAAATCGATTTATGAGCGCCTCCTGAACCAGCAGGCAGGCGTGGCTCTCCCTCGCCTCGCGCAGTGGCGAGAATCTTCTCAGGGCAGCGAGCACCTGGTGATCCCGGACCGCTGGCGCGCTTTCTGGCCTCTCTTCGTCAAGGAATTTCCCGACCATGACCGGTACGGAATTGAGCGCCCCTGGCATCACCACCACTTCGCCCGTTTCGTTCGTGACCGTGATTCGGAAGTGATAATCCCAAAAGAAATGCTTAATCGGGCCACCACCGCGCGCGGCGTCCCTGGCGCACAACTGCAATTTCTTGCGGTGGCTTTATATGCCGAAGACTCCCTGATTCTGAAAGAGGCAGCGAAGGAGGGCCTGCCCATGCTGACCACTGTGGACCTGACACGGCCCGGTCATTGTGCTGCATTGAAATGCTTTGAAATTGCTTACTGGCGTGGGGTTGCGGTGAACCTGTTCCCCGCTTCTTGAGCATGAGAACCACGGTATGCCCGAGTGTGACTTCCTCATCCGGCACCCCGCATTTTTTCCTCTCGCCAGGGCTATCGTCCCGGACGTCGTTTTCTCAGAGTTCGGATTCATGTTCCGCGAAGGCGGACAAGAGCCCGCACTTCCAAGCTGGCACCAGGACTGTGGCATCAACAAGAAGAACTCTTACGACGTCACCGCGCTCTCGGCGATTTTCTATGTGACCGACGTTGACCAGACCACCGCCCGGTACACGCTGATCCCTGGCAGCCACAGGGTTGCAGAGCGGCCGAAACCGGTCACGCCTGAAAGTCTCGACGTCGAGGGAGAGGTCGAGATGATTGGCGAGGCCGGATCTTGCATTTTCGTGAACGCCGGCATCTGGCACGCGGGCAAGGTCGGCACCGGCCCGCGCCAGCGGCGTACCGCCCACATATACTTACAGCCCGAATCTATCCCCCAGTTCAGCCCGCACAATGTCTATCCCCGTCGGTTGTGGGATGTCCCCGATTCGGAACAGCGCCGGTTCTTCTCGCACTTCAATGCTATCACCCGCGCTGTCGCATCGGAGTACACGGGTCTGGTCTCACAGGAAATTGAGAGTTAAAAAGTTCAGAAATGCGGCATGGTCGCCCCCTGAAGACTCCAACCCGCTGTCAGGCAGTTTTCGGCAGACCGTCGAAGAAATCTACGACTCCCGTTTCCAGGGAATATTCGGCCCCCACGACGAGGAGCCGATCTCTTTGGATCAGTTGCTCAAGTAGCTGTGACCCGTGTCGCAGATGGTCTGCAGAAGCGCGGATGTTCGCCCGAACGGCACTCCGCACCAGTGCGTCCGGGGTCTGCTTTATGTCTGACTCCAGCAACGTTTCTACCGATGGCCGGATGCGATCAACAATGGAACGCAGATTCGGTGACCGGCTTTCCGTTGGGCGTTCCAACTCTTCCAGGGTGGCCAGCACGGCCCCACACATGGAATGGCCCAGGACTACGACGAGCGGTGTGCCGAACCGCTCGGCTGCAAACTCGACGCTGCCGACTTGAGAAGGAGCAACGATATTGCCGGCCACGCGGATGACAAAAAGATCGCCCAGACCCTGGTGGAAGATAATCTCGGCTGGCACCCGCGAGTCCGAGCATCCTAGAATGATGGCGAATGGCTCCTGGCCTGCGACCAGTTCGGTGCGGCGTGTCTGGCTGGTGAGTGTGCTGCGGCCTTGAATGTCCGACACGAAGAAACCATTTCCTTTCCGCAGGCGCTCGAGAGCTTGCAGTGCTGAAATCTTTGACATTTTATCCTCCTCCGGCGAGACGTTGGAAGTAAGGAACTGAATCAGCGATTCCCGGCTTCAGGATGCCGGCATACTGAGAGGTTTTGGGGACGTCGGACGCTCCACGTGGAGCGAAATCATTCACGGCACTACACAAACCGGCCGCTCAACCGGACTCCGTTTCGCGCCTTGGCACGGAGAGTCCCCATCAGGCACCGTCTACACTCCGAAGAGTTAATAGCAGTCGTTGCGGAATCCGTCCAGTGTCGGTAGTTGGTACTTGCCGCCCACCGGCGCCGGCGAGGGTGGCATTTTCTTGCGATTCACACAGCCGATATCTGATTTTGTTAATTTTTCTCTTCAACATGATAAGGCTTCTTCATCCTGGAAGCTTCAGGCTAAGCCTGCGGTGTCCTTTAGGGGACTGTTCCTTGTCAGGTTAACTTCGCGGGTAGATCCCCCGTGGATCAATCCTTCTCTTCCTGAAGCTCCAGGGCGTTTAGGATTGGGGAAGCGTTCAGGGCAGCCTTGCCTTCCTTAGCCGGATTGAATTCCAGGGCGAGTTCTCCGCCGGCCGAGATGCCTTGGAACTCCTGAATGATGGCCTGGTGCGCACCACCGGCGGCGCTGAAGACATCAAAATTATTCAAGAGGGTTTTGCCCTGAATCTTGACGTTGAAGACTCGGTCGCCTGCTTTGGCTTCGAGCAGTTCGGCGAAGTGGAGGCGGAGGGTAAAACGGCGCGGGGCGACTTCCGGGGCTTTGCCGAGTCCAAGCGGAACAAAATTGGCACAGCGTGATCGGCCGCGGGCCCCAAGCCGAACCATGGCTTCTGCTACCTTGAAATGCCTTCCGACCTGCACGTTGATAGACAGGTTGTCCTTGTCGATCCCGGAGCGGGCGACCTCGGTCCATGGGATGGCAAACTCCACCGCAAACTCATTTTCATCCGCCACGAACGCGCTTTCCCAGGCCCCGTTCCAATTCAAGTTCTCATTCTTGTCTTTGCCTTCAGCAAGGGCGTCCAGACGGCCACCGGATGAGCCGATTCCGATGTGCAGGATGTTCTCGTTCTTGAAGTCGCTTAGAAAGACCTCCCATGCATCGCCGTGATAAATGGGATCGTCCCTTCGGGTCTCTTTAAGCGGCGTCCACTTGCGAACTTCGCCAAGCCGATCCGGCAGCGGCAGCGGGCGCGTGCCTGCGATGTAAATGTATTTCGAGTCGAAGGCGAAGAATATTTTTGCTTTAAGCGTTGAGAGCACCGCCTGCGGTTCCGCCTTCCAGGGAGCGTCATCCAGCCGGCCGTCAATCGCTACCGGAGTTTCTGAGGCACGGGCGGCGAGTGGCTTGATGAAGTCGAGCTTGAGCTTGGCCTTTCGTATGCCCACGTATTGTGAGGCGTAAAGCCAGGGCTGATCGGTCTTGCTGATCCGGACACGGTCAGCATTCACCCGGTGGGTACCGAGCCCTTCATCGAGTTCGACATCGAGCGGGACTGGCAGGGCGACAGGCTGCCTCTGCTGCCAGACCCCATAGATTGGCGCCCAGGTTGCCGAGCCGGGCAGGCGGTTATAGGACTCCGCATCTGCTTGACGGGGAAAGCCGAGCCAGAGTTTACCGGTTTCGTCTCTCCGGTCTCCGGGAGCGCCCATATTCAGAGCGGCCTGCCGCACCAGGGTATCGACTTTCCAGCCGGGGTAGACGGCCCAGTCTTCTTCGAGTCGACGCTCAGCGGGGGCGAAACCGATCGAGGTCTGAAAGTTATAAGTGCATTCACATCCCGAGCCACCATCAGAGACGTACCACATGCCGTGGGCCGCCATGGTGCTTGTGCCGCAACTGGGGCGCATGCCGGGAAACACCCTCATGCCGCTGTCGTCGGCAAAGTCGTAAATGGCGATGTTTCCAGAGCGATTGAACATGCTGGTCGAAGAAAAGGTCAAGCCTGAACATCCATCGCCGACGGTCCAATACTTCTCGACGCGTTCCCCGGTCAGCGGATGAATTCGCGGGCGGCGGGCATCCCCGTTGTCCATGACCTGATGCTTTGCCTGCCACTTGTCGCGTGGCAGGGCATCGAAGGCTTCTGCATCTATTTCCTTATCTCCGGTCTCGATCTGTCCGGCGACGATAGACGGGGGTGGCGCAGCATCTTCTTTTTTAGCACCGACGAGTCCATCGCCGAGCAATCCCTCATCCTTATTGAGATCGATGGCCATTTCCGGCGATCCGTCGGGGACGACTTTCGCCCACCCGTTGTTGAGTCCATTTGCTGAGGCATTGCAGAAGAGATAGGCCGCCTGGTCAGGAGTCAGGGAGGTCAGGTCTCGAACGGAGATGGAGGCGGCGAAGTCGAAGGTTGCCGCCTGGGCTGTCCCGCGAATGTCTTTCCAGGCGAGCCTGATCTCGACCTGCAAGCCCTTCTCACTCTTGATGTTTTTGAGAACAAGCTTCGGATGGTTCTTGCCCGTTCCCGGTTTCCATGAGGCATGAGTATTGTCGTTGCCTGGAAAGATCCTGTAATGCCAGATCGGCCCCTGATACAGCCCGAATCGTTCTTCCCCCGGCCGGAAATCGAGGTAAAGACCCCACTCGGTTTCTTTACTCGAAGCAGTGTCGGGCGAGGTCAGAAGGAATCTCAATCCGTCCGCGGTCTTCTCCAGGCCGAGGCTCCCGGCCGTATCCTTTCCACTCGCAATCTGGCCCTGGAAGAACAGCTCCCACTCATTTTTTTTGTTGAGAGAGATTTTCGCGGGTGAGACATAAGGGGCGTAGACCTTTTTCTGCTCGCCGGTGGATGCGTCGAGAACGAAGCAGCCGGCGCCCTTGCCGTGAAAGGAATCTTTGCCCAGCGTGTAGTAAACCTGATCGGCATCGGCGTTGAGAGTTCCGCCGCCGACGGGCTGGAACGGTACCGGGCGCGACCAGAGCTCCTGGCCGTTGTAGGCATCGATAGCGAACACGTTGCTGTCACCACTGACGAAAAACCGGCCATTCGCTGCAGCAAGAGTCTGCCCTCGATATTTCCGATTGTAGAACTTGGCCGGGCCGGGGCCGCCGAACCAGGTCGGGCGAAGCGGCCATTTCACCTGCTTGTCACCGCCCCTTTCGCCGTCCCAATCCCAAACGCCCTCCAGCCGTTCACGGACGATGAATGGGATGTTGGCACTCTCCCGAATTTCCCCGGCTGGGAGGTCTGCCCCAGTGAGAAGAGCACGCGCTTTTTCGGCATCCAGCCTGGTGAGGAGAATGCCGCCGGCCGGACGAAGCACACGATAGAGTTCCCTTATTGAAAGCCCGTTCGCCTCACCAGCTACGAGAATCGCGTTGAATAAATATTGAGGAAACGGCAAACGCTCCAGACTCTCCACCTCTTGGATATGCAGCTTCGAGCCGTAGAGAAGGGTGTTCGAGAGAAGTTCTTCGCGGAGGGCCGATGCGGCGGATGAATCCGTGGTGACATGAATGATGTGCAGTCGCGTACGTTCAGCAAGAACGCGGGAGAGTCTGCCATCGGCGTCCCCCACAACGAGCGCGTAACCGGCGTCCATCCCTGCAGCGGCGATCCGCTGAATGAGAGCTGCATCGGCCGGCTCAGGAGCAGAAATCTCTTTTCGAAAACTCGCTGCAGGATCGTGAAGGGTTGCGCCCGCTGGTTTCGCGTCATTTGCGGGGGCGAAGCAACTTATCTCGCCCAGTTCCGTGGAAACGAAGACGCGGCCATCGGAGACTGCAATCTCTCTCACCCGGCCATTGACTTCTGCCTGCCAGAGCCGATCCAGGACATTACTCCGGATGGTGTGGATTGTGGCTGACGCCAGGGCTTTGCCCGTTTCACCAGCTCCGCCGAGAGGCTTGAGCTTCAGAAGGACGTTCTTATCCGCAGATGCCTTCGCAGATATCCTGAACTGGCCATAGCTGCTGTTATCCATGTAGGCCAGGGAGCTTCCGAACAGCGTGTTGCGAATAAGATTGCCGCTCGCCGCGGCGGCGGTGACCTGAACTTCCAGACTTACCGGATTCTTCGCCGAATCGAGCGAAAGAAGCTCCAACGGGATCAGCGCATTCATCACATAGCCGTCTGGTGACTGTTGTGTGGTAAGTCGAATTTCACTGGTCGGCACCTGTTTGCCGTTTGAAGCCAGAAACGCCTTCTCCGGCAACTCACCAACTGCAGGAACAAGGAAAACCTGACCGATGGTTTTGGTGCCGGGAACGGAACCAAATATCTCGATGCAGGAGCCTTTCCAGACGGTTTCGTGCTGGGTGATTTTGCGGTCGGCCACCTCGGCATGAACCGCCAGGTCGGTGCCGGCGATGCCGAATCGGATGGCGGCCATCTGCTGAGACCTTTTCGCTGAATGGACGACGTTTGCCGCGTCTTCTGCGTAAACCAGATTCTCGTCACCGATGAGAAGCGTCTTGCCGGCCTGAGCCAGGCCATACGCGGCGCGGGAGGTCACCTTTCCGTCTTTGACTAAGACGCTCACCTTTCCTTCATATGTGGAATACTGCCAGGCACGGTGAAAGTGGCTGGCCTGCGGAACCCCTGCTCTCAGCCTTTCGTCATCCCGCTCAAGCGTATCGATAAAGAGAGGGAGGACGGCGAGATTGCTGTAAAAGCTCTTGCTGTAGACGTAGCAGTACGGGCCGTCAAGGGTTGCCCAGCTTCCACCGGAGCCGTTCGTAGCGCCGGGATGATACTGCAGCAGCTTCCCGGTCTTGCGGTCATACGAAGCAGGGGCAGCCCGGCCCATGGGAAAAATCAGCTTGTCTTCGGTCGCAAGCAGAGCGCCCTGGGGATTCACCCCGGAAAGGCTCGTCTCATGAAGGTGCCCGACGATGCGGACGTATTCGGCGCCGCTGGTATCGTTTACCCAGACCACCTTTCCGTTCTGCGCATCGAGGGCATAGACAAAGATCCCTTCCGCCGCCCACATCCCCGCGGCGAAGTAGACCTCACCGCGGTCGACGAGAATCCCTGACCGGATGGGCCACCTCGAAATCATGCGGCCATTCCCGAGGAATCGTTCATCGGGTAGTTCCGGCCGAAACGTCCAAATCGGCTTTCCGCTCTCTGCCTCGACACAATAGACATGACCGTCATCGGAAACGAAGTAAACCTTGCCTTGACATATTTGGGGGGCGAACCTCACCGGCCCGCCAGTGGTGAAATGCCATCGCTCACCACCGGTCGCGCTGTCGAGCGCCCGCACCGTATCGTCTGCAGAAGAACCGAAGCAGACAATGCCTTCACCGATCACCGGGTGCGGTGCATAATCGAAATCGAGCCGGTTCAGGTTTTTCTGAGGTTCCGGCCAGGCTGGCTTCGGCATTTGGGCGGAGCGGTAGACCCAACTTTTCTTGAGCGGAAGAGTCAATTCTTCATCGGAGACGCTGCTCCGGTGCGCGTCCTTCTTATACGTCGGCCAATCATCCGCCCATGAAGGTCTGGTTGCTGGCCAGAGTGAGAGAAGCAGACAGATCGCAAGGAGTGGAACGAGAGGACGACCAGAGAGGTGATTCATAATTTTCGGAATTGGAAGAAACGCCCAATGAAGAGGTCTTGGTCAAAAGTGACCCCCGATAGCAGGAGTTATCGGCTTCACGCTGGATCAATAGGGTAAACCTCACGACCATTCAAGCACGTGGGCAGGAAATAGAGCCGTTGTCGTCAAAGCGCCGCCACGTTACATTCCGCCCCCGTATTCAATGGCGCCCTCCACACCAGAGAGATTCTTCGGATGGTTCATCCAGGCAACCTGCAAGACCAGATCGCTTTTTTTGCGGAGAATGACTATTGCTTCTTCCCCAACGTCCTTTCGCGTGAGGAATGTGACACGATCAACGCGGCTGCCGACCGCAACCGCCGCGACTGTCCCGGCCTCTGGGGATCGGGGGCCCGCGCCCAGTCGAGCCATTGCATCCTCGGCATGCCCGAGTGTGATTTCCTCATCCGGCACCCCGCGTTCTTTCCGCTCGCCAGGGCTATCGTCCCGGACGTCGTCTTCTCAGAGTTCGGATTCATGTTCCGCGAAGGCGGACAAGAGCCTGCGTTCCCAAGCTGGCACCAGGACGTCGGCATCAACGAGAAGAACCCTTACGACGTCACCGCGCTCTCAGCGATTTTTTATCTGACCGATGTGGATGAGACCACCGCCAAATACACCTTGATTCCAGGCAGCCACAAGGTAGCGGAGAAGCCACAACCGGTGACGCCGGACAGCGTGGACGCCGTGGGCGAGGTCGAGATGATCGGTGAGGCCGGATCCTGCATTTTTGTGAACGCCGGCATCTGGCACGCGGGCAAGGTAGGCGCCGGCCCGCGCGAGCGGCGGACCGCCCACATTTACCTGCAGCCCGAATCGATCCCCCAGTTCAGCCCGCACAATGTCTATCCCCGCCGGTTGTGGGATGTCACTGATCCCGAGCAGCGGCGGTTCTTCTCGCACTTCAACGCCCTCACCCGCGCCGTCGCATCGGAGTACGCCCCTCAACCTGTCTCCATCTGAATAACCGGCGTTGCTGACGCCACGATATGCCTGCTTGCAGGCGAGTGGGTAACTCGGAAGCCAGGGAAACTGTTCGGATGCGCCGGTGTGGATGCGGTGAGTCTGGCACACCGGCAAGTGAATGAGAGGGTGGCCAAGGATCGAGCGATCCGGCGACGCATTTAAAGCATTTCTCGTGCACTTGATAAGCTGGCCGACTGTCGGCAGGTCGAGAACGACAGGATTGTAAAATGTAAAAATTTGACCCTTCCCCGAGGATTCGGCTGGAAACAGAAATTCAACCGCTCAGTTGACGGGTTCTCACGAGACATCACAATTCAAGCCTTCAGGTTCAGGATGAAGCGTTTATGAAACTCTTAGAAGAAATTCCCGGCTTTCCCGGCGGCCCGAGGCAGACGCTTGAAAGCGAGTATGGCATTGAGACCGCAGAAGCTTTCTTTGCCCACGTCGTAAGCGATGAGGAAGGCATGCGGTCCGCTTTGAAGCTCGATAAACCAGAGCTTCAGCAATTGTCCCGACTGGTCGAGGGATATCTCTCCCCGGACTACATCAGCCGCTGCCGGAAGCCTGCTCGCCGCCACGCACGCGGCGCCATCATTGATTAGGCTTTGGCGTAAAATGCTTCGGCCCCGTTCTGGCGGACGTAGTCGAAAAACAGTGTGCCGTAACCCTCTCCGAATCTTCCCTCTTTCCTTGCCCATTGCCGGCCCCAGGAATTCCGGAAGATAAAGACTCCTCCGCCGGGCACACCCTCTCGGACTTCATAACCCACCAGGCAGACCGCGTGGCCGCCGTCCGGTTTCGTGCCGGGCAGCGGCATCGGGATTTCGCCCGTATCCGAAACGTTCGGGTAGTCCCAGGAAGCGTAGGTGCTCACACCAATGACGACCGGGCGTCCGGCATCGAGGTGGCCGGTGAGTGTCTGCACCTTCCTGGCGGAAGTCTTTCTGACTGCTTTCAACAGGTAGTTCCCGGCTTCATCAACCGCGCCGACCGGGGGAGGTCCCTGGCCTCTGGTCTTCTTGTCTTCTTTGGGGTGGTAAGGCCAGGTCTTGGACAGACAGGCGCCCATCTCTTTCAGCACCTTCCTGGCAGTTTGGATGTAAGTGCCGTCCTCTTGGGGAATCCCATCGTTTTCCTTGCAGGCCCAGTAAACGAACTGTTCCGAATGGTTCTTGCGGCTTTTCAGGTCGTCATAAAGATGGTATTCGAGCAGTGCCACGGACGCGAAAGCCACGCACGTGCCGCGCTCATCCTGGTACCTCGCGGCGGGGAAGCGGCTGATAAGAGAAACAGCCTTATCGGGTGTGGTTTTTCTCGTGGCTGGGACCGGCTGGGGAGATGCCGCGCGACGGCCTGATTGGGTCGGCGCCAGTTGCAGGCCGCGAGAATGGCGGACGGGCAACCGTTTGCTTTCAAGAACCACATCACCTCCGGAGGAAGCACTTGCCCCGCGGCCGCGGGCGAAAGTCATGGTTTCCGGGCTCTTAAGGAAATGGACGGGCGAGGCGCCGAGGTAGTCCAGGAGCAGTTGGCGATCCCCATAGGTCCAGTGGTCCTGCAACTCCTCCAGGGAGGTGATGTCCAGGGCACTCAGTTTTGATAGAGCCTGTTCCGGGGCCTTGCAGGCGGTCAGTGCAGTGAATGCGTCTCGGCGGTCGCGGGTCAGAATCATTTTGAACCTCCTTTTCTTAACTGTGCCATTTGCTTTTCAATCGATTCGCCCAGGTCATCGGCCTTGGGCTGCCGCGCGTACGCTTTCCAGTATCCCGCGGGCAGTGGCGGCTTGTCCCGAGCCGATGCCTTCCAGTATGCGCACCGCCTCTTCAGCCATGGAAATGGCCTCCTCGCGGTTGCCCTCCACCGCAACCAGTTGTGCCAGCATGCAGAGCGTGGCGGCTTTGCCGGCAACGTCACCTACCGAATCCTCGATCTGAATAGATCGTTCCCACAGCCTTCGTGCCTCCGTCGGATTCCTCTGCGCCATCTCGATCCTGGCCAACTGATGCAGCGACGCCGACAGGCCTCGCTGGTCTCCCAAGTCCTCTAAGATCTTCGACGACCGCAGGAGCAGCCTTCGTGCCTCCGTCGGATTCCCCTGCTCCGATTCGATGATGGCCAACTGATGCAGCGACGCCGACAGGCCTCGCTGGTCTCCCAAGTCCTCTAAGAGGGTGTCTGATTATTCCCCGGCCGAAAGGAGTCACCAGGTCTCCCGATTCGGTTCTTGGTGGCTTGTTGACACGATTTACTGGTGAATCATAGGAGTAAGTGTTTTGGTCGATAGTTCTTAGCTTTGGAGGGAACCCACCATGGGTGACGTTTGCTATCCGAGCGACGTCACCGACGCCGAATGGACGTTGATTGAGCCTTTGCTGCCGTTGAGTACTCGCAAGCGACGGCCCGCCAAGCATTCGCGGCGAGCGATCATGAACGGCATCTTCTACATACTTAGAAGTGGCTGTGCATGGCGAATGATGCCCCACGATCTGCCGCCATGGAAGACGGTCTATGATTACTTCTGGAAATGGCGCAGGACGGGAGTGATCAGCCGGATCCATGAGTTGTTCCGAAAGCAGGTGCGTATACGTGCAGGCAGAAACCCGGAGCCCAGTGCAGCCATTGTGGACAGCCAGTCTGTCAAGACTACTGAAGTTGGGGGCGAAAGAGGCTACGATGCAGGAAAGAAAGTGACTGGAAGGAAACGACATATCCTCGTAGATACGTTGGGTCTGCTCCTTGAAGTGGTGGTCCATCCGGCGAACATTCAGGACCGTGACGGAGCCAAGTTGGTGTTCAACAAAGCGTTGGGCCGTTTCGACCGATTTCAGCGGATTTGGGCAGACGGAGGCTACGCAGGCCAACTTGTCAACTGGGTGAAGGAGAAGAGTATGTGGGTATTGGACATCGTACGTCGGAGCGAAGACCAGCGTAGGTTCGAGGTTCTGCCTCGTCGTTGGGTTGTGGAACGGACATTCGGTTGGCTCGGCCGATCTCGGCGGCTGAGCAAAGACTATGAACGCCTTACCGATACCAGCGAAGCAATGATTCAGTTGGCCATGACCCGGCTAATGCTGAAGCGCCTTGCGAGCCCCCCGTAATTTCCAGACACCCTCTGAAACTACGCCCCGGCCGTTAACAAGCTCATGGCGCGCTCCAGCAAGGCCGATACTACATCAGTACCGAACACCGGCTGCGTAGTGTCAAGGTATGAGCCCGGACCGTGGCGGTAGACTGCAGCGGCGAAAGCCAGGCTAAAGCGGAAGAGTCATCATTTCTTCGGTGAGTAAAGCAGAACTCTTCCCATTATGCCGTCCGATGCCTGGGTGCGGTTGGCGCCGGTGCTGACCCAGATGGCGATGGTGTTTTTCTTGCCTGGCTTGAGGAGGGAGGTGACGTCCATGTCGATGGGCGCGGGGCGGATGTAGGCCTCCATGTATTTCCGGTGGCCGGAGTATTCGCCGTTGACCCAGACCCACGCTTCGCTGGTCACGATGGGCGTGTAGAGGTGGATCGGTTTGCCGGCAAAGTTGGCGGGAACGTCGAGATCAAAGGCGTACCACATTTTTCCCTGGTAAGGCACTCCCATGTCGCTGAGGTAGCCCTGGATGTAGAAGGGTTTGGTGGTGTCGATGTCGCGCCACTTGCTGCGGTCGAACTCCGGCGCGTGCCAGCGGAGGTCTTTGCCCATGCCGGCTTCATCCAGAGTGAAACGGGCGGTCTTCGGCAACAACGCCACCAGGTCGCCGGTCTTGCCGGTCGTCATATCGTGGAGGTTCTGGAAATGGTCACTGCGCTGGAGCACGCCGTAGTAGTGCTCTCCGGAGTAAATGCGCTCGATGCCTGACCTGGCCGGCGGCATGGCGATGAACGGGCTGATGCCGTTGAGTTGGAGCCGCAGGTCGGCCATCCGGGCCAGGTGCTTTACCGCGTCTCCGTAACGGGCGTCGAACTCCGCGGCCCGTATCTCCATGTAGGCTTTCAGATGCTCGAGGGTCAGGCGGTCGACCTTCACGTGCGTTTTGAATAGCTCGTTGGCCGCCAGCTTCTCAGCTTCGGAGACCTGCTCTTCGAGAGTTTTCAGCAGTTCGGGGGTGTAGACGTAAGGCAGGATTCGGTCTTCATGGCCAAGCAGCGGGCTTTCGAGGATGCAGTCCTCGATGGCCTTCCAGAACGCCGATGCCGGTTGGGCCGCCGGGCCATACCAGTTGGCAAAATAATCACCCAGAACCTCGGGGACATCGAGGTTCGCGTTCCACATCAGTTTCGTCCGCATGTAGCGGGTGGCGATGCCCTCTTCCATATAAGGCTGCTTGGATTCATTGAAGAATCCGAAAAGGCCCCATTTGTGGTAGAGCGGGTAATTGATCGCCATCTTCTGCACTTGCGGGACGGGGGTCAGGAGGGTGACCAGCATGGTGAGGTTGTAGTTGTAGAGGAACACCCGGCTGTTCAGCTCGCACCAGCGTTTGACCTGCATGGCCTGGAGGTGACTGTGCCAGCTCTTGGGGTGATAGAACGGCTTGAGAGTATCGGCCCAGATCGGCGCATACATGATCGCCATGTTCGGATGAAGTTTCATCCCCTCCGGCGGGTTGCAGCGGTTGGCGTAGCCGTTGGTCGAAATAATCACGTCCGGGTAAACCATGGCGACCTCCTCCACCACGCGATTCATGAAGATGAACCATTCCTCGCTGGCCGAGAGCTCTGTCACTACACCTTCCCGGCCAACCCAGTCGACGAAGCCCTGGTTGAGTTCTTTGATGGTTTCCGGGGTGTGGTCCATTGGCAGTCCGTCATCCGGCGCAAATCCGACTGAATCGATGGGCTGGCCCGCCTCTGCGGACTTTCGGATTCGTTCGATGACTTTCTCCGCGACCAGCTTCGCCGATTCCGGATTGCTGAGGTTGGGCATGGTGGCGAAGGGACTCTGATCGAAACTTTTGCCGAATATCTCCGGCTTGGTTTCCATCAGTGACTTGTCCGGCATGAACTGGCGCAGATGTGAATCGCCCGGGATGGCGATCACTGCGGTGTCAGCAATCTGCATCTTGTTTCGCAGCTTCCAGAGCGCTTCGGTGGCGCCCATATCGGCCGGCTGGTTGCACCACCAGGTGCGAAAGCGAAACGTGGGCCGGTCCGTGAACGCAAGGTCATCGAAGGACAGGGTGGCCTTCCTGGGTACGACCTCGCCGAACTCGCCCGGCAGGATCCACCGTACGCCGAGCCGATTCAAAAATTCGGCCACCGCGTAATGGGTCCCGTGGTAAGGCCCCGCATCATTGCCCGCCAGGACGAGAGTGTTCCCGCGACAGAAAATCACATAGGCGTCCTCTTTGCGCTCTCGCGTCAGACCGGAAGGGATGGCGAGCCCTTTTACTTCCTGGGTCATCTTGCTGGGGCCGACGAGTATCAGAGCACCGGCGGTGTCTCCGGCATCGGAAACGATTGGCAACTTTGCCCCGCTCATCTTTTGCAGAAACGTCTGCAAGTCGAGCGCTGCGAGCTTGATCTTGGGCTCTGCCGGGCCCACGCTCCCTCGTGCCGGCTTGAACAATTCCGACTTCAGTGCGGCCTCACTAATGACAATAGTCGCGGCCGGCTGCCCATCCTTAACCAGATTGATGGCCTGGGCAGGGCTCACCAGGCCAAAAATCACCAAAGCCAGAGATGCTTCTCGAATCATGAATAGGAACTCCTTGGATTGCTGCAAGCGGCACATTAGCGTCCACGCCAAGTTCGGAATGGAGTCGTCTCGAAAGTCTCCCACCCGGCTGCGGCAGGGTGCCGGTGCGCCCAGGGAAAAACGGTTGCTGTAACTTGCCTGATTTTGCCCGGCCAGGCTCGCTGGATTCGGTGGGGAAGCTGAACAGTGAACCCGAACACCCCTTGATGCGCGCCTGAACATTTCACTTTACTGCCCGGGTCACCAAATCCGCTCCGGTCATCTGCAGTTTCTTGAATTTCACGCTCAGGATGAGTGAGGTCGCTGCGGTGGCCGAGAGCCGCGGATCAGCTCCGTAGTCCTGCGGGTTGTTGTCACGATTTGGCTGGTAGTAAAAAGTGCCGTCGGTGCACTGTGAGAGACTGAAATACCAGCGGTTATGGTCCATCAGTTTTCTGAAGCTGTCCGCATCCGCAAGCGCACCGAGGCCGGTCCAGGCAAGGCCCAGGAGTGGCGCGCCATGGGTGTCGTGAAAGGTATCGGGATTGTTGCCGATGCAGGACGCGTTCAGTTTGGAGAAATCCTGGTAGGGCTTCCCGCCGACGGGACTGAGGTAGTGAGCGATTGCGGAGGCGCCGGTGCGGCCCATGTCCGCGTAATTTGGATTGTTCTTACCGCCGTCCTTGTACCACACGTAGCCGATGCTGTTGGTGCCTTTGTCAGCAAATTCGTGTGCGGCCTGATATCGCTTTTCGTCCACCTTGATCCCACAACGCATCATCAGAGCCCAGGCCATCTTGCATTGCATGGTGATCACCTGGATGGCGCCGTATCCGTTTCCTTCCTCCATGTGAGGGCGGTGTCCCCATCCGCCGTTGGGTGCCTGGGCCTGCTCGATCCAGGAGTTGATTTCCTGCAATTCCGGCAAGACCCATTCTTCGCCGGTGAGGAGGTAATACTCGGCCAGAGCCGCTCCGAACATTCCGTATTTCCAGCAGTCGAGGCCACCGAGAGTGAGCTTCGATCCGGTCATTTCGGCCATCGCTTTCACGGCCTTCTTGACCGCGGGCATGTACTCCGTTTTGCCGCTGGCCATCAGTGCCAGAGTCGCAAACGCCTGGATATGCGGCCGGCCATGCCAGGTGCCGTCCTCTTTCTGTTTCTCCAAAAGATACGCGTAGGTCTCTTCGAGAATCAGGTCGGTCTTATCGCAGTTGTACGGATACGTTTTGGAATACTTGCCGTATTTCTTCGGCAGTTTGATCTTGACCATTGTCTCCTCGCCATCTCGCAATACCTTCAAAGACAGCGTTTTGAACAATCTGGCCTGACTGGCCTCGAGCGCGTTGCCGAAATCCATCATTGGGCCCTGGTAACCGAACTTGCCGACGCCATAACCAAACTTGTGCGGCGTGACAAAATCCTTGCCGTTGGCGCCGATGATGATGTCGTTTTCCTTGAGAATCCCCCAGGCGGGCGTGTCTTTGAACACATACTTGATGACCAATTGCGCTGGCTTGTTTTCATCAATGAGCGCTCGCGCTCCAGTGATTCCCAGGTTTATGAACCAGCCGGGCACCTCGGCATCCGGACCAACAGTGGTCGTCCGTTTCCAGGTAGACATGCCTCCTGTGCGCAAAGCCCAGGCAGAGGTGAAAGGAATGGCCAGAAGTATGAAGAGGTGAATGTGAAGGCGGGGTCGGCGGCGCGGCATTTTCAGATTCAGGGAGTGACGGGATATTGGAATGACGGAGTGGTGTAAGGCACTTGCGAAAGACTCCGCGTTCCTGATTCTCAATTCCGGTTTCCTTCCCAAGTGCGGCTGGATGTTACTTCGTTACTTCCACCTTTGCCGGGCTGGCATAGTCATTCCAGCAGGCATCCGCCACGGCTGCGTCAGGCTTGCCATCGTGGATCAGGTAGCGATATCGAGAGACGTATTCCTTCCCCGGCTCAATCTTGAAAGGGCCAAGAACGAGTGGAGCAAATACGAAATACGGCATTTGGGGATGAAGTCGAACAGGCTGCGGAAACCGAAAGTTTTCGGGATGGCCGAGAATCGTTGCGCCACACCACTGTCCTTCAATCTGTCCGAAAATGGCCGACCAGTTCGGCCGTGAGTGATTTCCATCCTCACGATTCTTTCCTTCACTTGTCAGGTAATCGTATGAGCCACCCCCGGTCCAGGAGCGACTCCCCCGAAAGGCCATGCCACCATAATGGTATTTGTTGATCTGCAGCGGGGCATTCGTGGCGCATGTCTGCCGTGATTCGATTTCGAACAGATAGGGCGACTTGGAATTGTAGACCCGGACAGTCCAGGTTTCGTTGAGTATCGCATTGGGCTTCTCGGGATCCCGAATATCCAGGTGGGCAAGCTTTGTCTTGAACCAGCAAAAGACATTGCCGTTCCCCTGGCCTTCAATGGACGCATGCGCGACCGTTCCCTGTTTCTTTTTCTGATTCCAGAAATCGAATTTGTTGCCCTCGAAGGTTGTATCCGTCCAGGCGAACATGATCCCGTGCTGGTGTTTGTGATCCGGTGCAAAATCGTCCGTAACCAATTTGCCGCTCGGAGTAAAGACCGGGTGTATTTGTCCGCTGCGAGCATAGAACGGCTCTTGCGGAAAGGGGGAGGGCACAGTCTTGTGGTTGTAGCGAAAGACCGTCTTGCCGTGGATTTGCGCTTGCAAGTTGCCGTCTGTGTTCAGCATCAGCAGTTCGGGCGCTTCGTCCTTAACGTCCGTGACACCACTCAGGCGATACTGGCGCGACTGGCCTGCTTTTAGAGTTTGTCCAATCATCCAGACCAGGTGCGGATTGGGAGTTGTTGCCAACTGAACGTTGACCGCGGAACCGTCATCAAGACGCTCTCCCATGAAATGCCCGTAGTTTTTCAGTGAATCAGGCAGCGGCATTGAGACCGGTACGTCGGCCCGATCGTACTTGCCGGCAGAGACTCTTACTGTAACCGATTCTGCATTTGTGCCGGGCCATAGAAGCATTAAGAGGATGGTCAGAAGCAGGACAGGAGATTCTGTCTTCATTTCAAAGCTCAATTTTTTCGAAGATGGTCAACCTCAGCCAGAAGAATTCAGGATTCATGACTCACCCTCCGCGCCATCACACCACGATTCACCGTCCCCCCTAAAACTCCACTGCTGCGTCGGCTTCAAATGACATGATGTCATCCTCGCTGTTTCCTTTGCGAACGACGACTTTTCCTTTGAACATTTCGGCCACCCGGTTCTTGACATCCTCTATCTGGCTTTTGGGGGTCGATGTGCCGGCCGCAATTCCGAGATGGGAGATCCCATCCAGCCATTCCTGTTGGATGAGCGAGGGTGAATCAATGTGATAGGTATTGTCAGGCAGGAACTCTGAGGAGAGACGGGCCAGATTGGTGGTGTTCGATGAGTTGAAGCCGCCGATAACCAGCATGGCATCAACCCACTGGGCGAGATCCTGTACGGCTTCCTGCTGGTTTTTCACTGGTTTGCATCGAGTGTCTACAGCTCTGAGATCCGGGTATTTGGATTCGCGAATGTAATCGACAAGGCGTTGGAATTTTTCTTTGGTAATGGTTGTCTGGCAGATGGCGACAGTCATGCCCAGGTTGTCTGGCAGGGCGTCAATCTCTTCTTCAGAGTAAACGACGCTGATGCATTGGGAATAGCTTCTACTGGCAATGATCTCCGCGTGTTCGGGATCGCCGACGAGGATGATGTGGTAGCCCTCTTTCTCAAATCGTTCCATTTTTCGGTAAACCCATTTGAGGAGCACGGGACAGGTGGCGTCATGAAATTTGATGCCGCGGCTGGTGAGTTCCTCTTTGAGTTGTTTTGGGTATCCGTGCGCAGTGATGATGACCTCATTGTGCCCCTGATCTTTCAGAAACTGCATGCCTTCGTAGCGCTCCAGGATCGGGATGCCTTCCCTGGCAAGATCACTGACGATCTGAGGGTTGTGTACGAGTGGGCCCAGGATGGGCTTCTTCTGGTGCTCGGCAATCTCTATGGCCGCTTCGACGCCAAAACAGGTTCCGGCGCTGCTTGCAACGATGATTTCCAGGGTGGGTTCGTCTTGCACGTGGTTTCCTCGTTATTTTGGTTTAGCTGTCCGAGCGCGGGATTATAGGTGGCTGCCATAGGCATGCCATAACGAGGCTGATGAGCCGCCCATTACCGGAACTCGTCCAGAAAAAGCTTTTCGAGATGGATTACTGCCTCTTCAGCGTCGTCGCCCTGCGCCTTGATGGTGAGAAGGGTGCCCTGGGTCGCACCGAGGGTTAGCAAGGCCATGATGTCCTTGCCGGTGACTTCACTCTCATCGTTACTGATTGAAATCTCACTTTGGAACTTTCGTGCTTCTTCAACCAGTTTAGCGGCGATTCGTATGTGAAGTCCTTCAGGGATTGTCAGAGTGACTTGGCGTTGAAGGATCATCTGTTTCAGGTGAGGAAATCGTTTGAATCTCTCAGTAGTCTGGTGAGATCTTCGCTCCCGGCGGTCTCTCTAAGCAGTTTACAGAAGGCATCGTTCCGAAGCATTCGAGAGATCAGGGCCAAGGCCTGCAGATGTTCCCCTGAAGAGGCGACGGGTGACAGCAGCAGAAAGATGGCGTGCACCGATTCACCATCAAGGGCGTTGAAATCAACTCCACCCGTGGAGTGGCCGAAGACGCCGACAAGTTCCTTAATAGCGGGATGGCGCGCGTGAGGTACGGCAACACCCTGTCCGATTCCGGTACTTCCAAGCTCTTCACGTTTCATAAGAGCATCTACAACACTGCTCTCGTCCACAGCCTTAATGGCCTTGGATTCGGTAAGTGAGCGGACAAGTTCTTTGATGACCGCTTCTTTGTCCTTTGCCTGTAGCTCAGGCACCAGCGATTCTTCTATTAGAAAATCTGTTAAATCCATACGTCGGTCTCCATTCCTCAGTTCCGCCCCGATAGATTCGATCCTGTGGGGCGGAATTCGGTGATGTTAAATCTCCTCATCGAGCAGGGCGTTGACAATGTCCTGGTAGCTTTCTTCATCATCATCGTCCGCAGGTGGAGGTGTAACGACCCCCTTTCGAGAGCGGTGGGCGTGATATTTTTCGTTCAAGCGGCGAAGACTTCTTTCAATCTTTTCCGCTGTGCGGTCGAACACGGTGTGCAGGTCCGCTCCTCGCTCTTTTGCGACCACTGTGCCGCCGGGCGGGTGAACCACTATTTCAACTTCTACATCCTCATGCTGCGCGTCTGTTATTACCTGTACCCGGTCTATCCTCTCAAAGAATCTCACGAAGCGCTCCACCCGATCCTCAATGAATACTTTGGTATCTTCCGAAAGTGTCATGTGTCTTCCTGCTATCGCTATTTGCAAGGGATTTCTCCTTTCTGATCAGTATCAAAGATGGAAACACAAAGCACAGCAAAGGCGGCCGGTGGGCATCCTTTGCTGTGTGCTACCGGTAAAACCGAGTTTTTTAATGTGGAATAGCCCTGAGCCGCCCGGCCCGTCGGTAGGGGGTACCCTGTAAATGAAAGACGGAAATTCAACGGTTCCAGCCAATGAGTTTTTGCTTTTAGGAAGCTGAAAACAAGGCCTCCAGCAACCTTGGCGATGCTAGCAGATGGTTTTTTGAACGTCAAGACATGCCCCAATACAGTTTACTTGCGCGATTCTCTTTGCCTCGATCTTCATATTTCCAGAGCAGTATATTATCGTGGATGAGGTCAAAGAGAAACATGCAGGATTAAAATGGATTTAAGCTGGAGGTTGGAGCTAAAAGGATTGTGACATGCCCCGGCGTGCGAGCCGAAAGTGCCCCGGCAAGCAACCCTTCTATCCACTGCTAGTATATCGAAGGCGCGGTAAACAGTCCGTTGGGAGATTTGTGATGATGGTATGGTGCCTTCTACTGTCACTTGATGTCTGTGCGAACGCGCAGGAAGGGCAGATCAAGCATGTCCTGATTGTGGCGGTATCTGATTATCCGCAAGAAGCTGACTGGCCGCTGATTCCGTTCTCCGTCCAGTCAGCAAAGACGTTTCTTGAACAGGCATCTCAGCATTTTCAGAAGCGGCAGAGTCGCTTGTTCCTCAACGAGCAGGCCACTGCGGAAAAAGTCAAAGAGGCGTTGAGGGAATTGGCCGGAAATACCTCCAGCGGGGAACGGGTCCTGCTGTACTTGTCAGGGCTCGGCTCGGTGGATGAGAAAGGGTTCCTGTCCTTCGAGGGTTTTCAGGCCAAAGGCGAAAAGGCAGGCAGATCCAGGATCCCGATGAGCCAGTTGGCGCCTGAAATGCCGAAAGGGGGCGAGTTGCTGATGATTGCAGATCTTACGCTGGCCCGGGGCGCCACTGGGGATATTAGTGCTCTCGGCATGCCGCCTGGGCCAGTCTCCTACATTATCTCTATCCGCGATCCTGCCCAGCACCAGGGCGGTCACGGCCAGTTCACCCAATATCTTCTCAAAGGCTTCGCAAAATCGATGGGTGAGGGAGGCCTGGCTCTCGACGATCTGGTCGCTTACTTGAGAGATGTAAAGGAGCAAAAGAAGGGCCATGGCGAGCTGTTCATTCGCCTGGACTCTGATATCAAGATCACCGCTCCAGCGAAAGAAAATCCTGCCGCCATTCAAGTCGCTCCGAAAACAGCCGAAGTAGATAAAGACGAGCCGGATTTCTGGGAAAAAAACCTCAAGACGCTTCCGGTTTATGAGGAGTTACAGTCCACAAGTAAGAAAGCCAAATCGGCTGCAGAGGACAGCGCAAAGGCGGGGGCCACTGTCACGGCCCAGAAGAATTCCGAGGCCCAGACGGTTCTCGTTGGTGTAATAAAGAGCTCTCCAGCGAAAGCCAGGGAGACACCTGCGGATCAGGCACTGGCTGAGCTCGAGGAGAAAGGGGTGAAGCAGACAGGTTCAATCGGCCCCAAGCCTGTTTTGAATGTGAAGACGATCCCTTCCAGAGCAATAGTAAACATCAATCCCGAACCGGAAAAGTGGGACAAGGAACAGGCGATAACACCTTTGCGGATCGTTCTGGAGAAGAAAACGTCCTATACCATCAAAGTTACCCGGGGCGGTTACGAGCCCGTGTCCCGAACGATTACTTTTGATCGGGGGGGCGAATTTGATTTGGAGTTGCAGCTTCAGAGGATGCCGATCATGGCCAGGCTGAATTCACTCATCCGACCTGCTCGCGGCAGCAACGATTCTTATGGCAATCCGGTGGTAAGGGGAACCGACCAGAGAACAGGACTCTACCTGGAGGTGGTCGAACTAAAGACCGGCATGCACCTGGTACTTATATCCGGCATGGCCGTTATGGAAGGAGGGGAATCCTTCCCAGGCGCGGCCTATATCGGCAAGTACGAAGTGACCAACCTGGAGTATGAGTACTTCAGATCGAACCATTCCATTCATCGCGGAAAGCAATATTTCAGCAAGGTGGTGTCACAGAGCGACGACAACCCGGTAATTATGGTTTCCTGGCACGATGCGTGGAAATTCTGTCTCTGGATGAGTCACAATGATATTGACCTGTTCAGGCTGCCGTTCGCCAATGAATGGTCTCAGGTCTATCGAAAGGGATTTCTAGGACAGCAGCGTCGGACGAAGAAAATAAATGAGGATTACGGCAAGTACGCCAATTTCCCTGACCGGACTGCCCAACTCCGTTTCAATTGGGACTGGGAACCCGCTACGACGGATCCATATTCCACCACCGCGCCGGTGGGTAAGATGCGGCCGAATGCGGCCAGCATTTACCACATGGACGGAAATGTGTGGGAGTGGATGCAGGACAGCATGAATTCAGAATCTGAACAGCGGCAGAGCAGGCTCTGTGTGGGCGGGTCGTGGCTGGACAGGCCAGCCGGGTTGGGGCCTGCCAACCGCACTATGCTGCAAGCGGACGACGAGAAGATTACTGTTGGCTTCAGAGTGATCCTTCCGATCATTCTGGATTGAACGCGCGGCGTCAGTCATCAGGTGCTCCCATGGTCATTCAGCACAAGCGGTGATCCTGATTTCCGCATTACCCCTCCAAATTCTGCTTCCCTTTCTTAGGTCCCTCCTTGTATAAACCTTGTTCCAAGTCGGCCCTAACCTACATTCATCATCAGTTGCCATGAAAATCACCCAGGTCATTGCACAAATCCTCCGTCTACCACAAATCGAAGCCAAGACTGCCGGCACCCAGGACACGCTGCTTATTCGAATAAGAACCGATACGGGCCTCGAGGGCATCGGCGAAGTGGATTCGAGTCCCGAACCGGCCAAGGCGGTAATTGACGCTCCTTTCAGCCACAACATCGCCAGCGGACTGAGGGAGCTGTTGATAGGCGAAGATCCTCTCCAGACCGAGCGGCTGTGGGATAAGATGTATAAAGGCACCTTCTACTTCGGCCGCCGGATGCTTGGCATCACAGCCATGGCCGGCATCGACCTGGCGCTCTGGGATCTGAAGGGCAAACATTTCGGCGTGCCGGTACACACGCTGCTTGGCGGTAAACGGCACAATCGAATTCGGGCATACGCCTCTATCCTCTTCGGTAAAGATGGACAGGAAACTGCGGACATCGGCAGACGCTGGACCGAGGCCGGATACACCGCCGTAAAGTTCGGCTGGGAGCCAATGGGCGAATCCGAGAAGCTTGACATGGAACTCGTTGCCGGCGCCCGTGAAGGAGTCGGGCCGGAAGGAGACGTCTTGATTGATGCCGGCTGTGTATGGGATGCACGCACTGCGCTGCAGCGTGCCCACAGTTTTTCAGATTACAAAATCGGCTGGCTTGAAGAACCGCTCCAGCAGGACGATCTCGATGGCTACGTCTGGCTCCGCGACCGCTCGCCAGTGCCGATAGCTGCAGGTGAAGGCGAATGCGGCCGTCAGGCGTTCGCTCCATGGGTGCAGCGCAGAGCTCTTGATATCTACCAGATTGATCTGGCTCGATGCGGCTTCACCGACGCCATGCATACGCGCCGTTGCGTCGAAGACGCAGGCGGCCGGGTGGTGAACCACTGTTACAAAACGCCTGTCAGCGTCGCGGCCTGCCTGCACTGGCTATCGACGGCGAATAGTGCATTTCTCTTCGAGGATTGCGTGGACGATTCTCCTCTTCGAAACAACCTTACCCACGAGCGAGTCCAGGCCGAGAAAGATGGCTACATTACCGTGCCGGACGGCCCAGGTCTGGGCGTGACCATAAACGAAGAATTGGTGGATGAATTCAAGGTGGATGAGTCAGGCGAGTAGTTCTTCAATCAATTCTGTGCCTCCCGGTTTTTCGTCTCTTCCCCGTTTCTGGCGAAATTCAAACAGCCGAAGATTAAGACAAAGAATTTTTGCCGCACAGACGGGCCGAGCCAGGCAGACGACCGCGGCTTTGACCCCCAAAGCCGCACGAGATTACGCGTAAGAATACCTTTCAGATCTCGCCTCCAAAGTCTCAAGGTATTCCATCATGCGGCCCTGCAGACTGCATCGCTCAGAGGCATAGGCTGCATCATTCCAGAGGTTCTGTTTTTCACCGGGATCCTTTTTCAAGTCGTATAACTCGCCGTAGTCCTTACCGCAGTACCAGGTGAGCTTGCGGTCTTCGGTCACCAGCGTCTTCAGCCGCAGACCCTTGGGGTCATCGATGCATTCCACAAGGACATCCTTTCGAGTAGGGCCCTCTCCCCGGAGCATCGGTAAGGCATCGACGCCGTCGCATTCGCCCGCTTCGTCGGCACCTGCTGCTGAGAGCGCGGTTGGCACGATGTCGGCAAGACTAAACATCTCGCTGGCTTTTCTACCCCCATCAAATCCTGCTGGCCATTTTATGATGGCCGGCACACGAATCAGTTGTTCGTAGTGGAATGGGCCCTTCATCCAGAGGCCGTGGTCACCGAGCAGTTCGCCATGATCTGAAGTAAAGAAGACGAGCGTGTTTTCTTCCAGGCCGGTTTCGCTAAGGCAGTCCAGGATTCGCCCCATCTCCCGATCTATAAGCCGTACCATGGTGTGATACCAGGCGCGTCCCATTCGAGCGTCCTGTTCGCTTACCTTGCGGTAATCGTAACCCGCGCCCTGACCAGCTACAGCAAATACCCCACGGATCGCAGAATCCTCCAGCCGGCCCCCTCTGGCTTCGAGGAAGTGCGGCGGCTTGTCCTCGAGTTCTCCGTCCTGGTAATCCGGAAGCGGAACATCTGCAGGTTGAACGCGCTCTTCAAAGTCAGTAGGCACCGCATGAGGGTGATGCGGATCCTGAAAGCCGATACCAAGCAGGAAAGGTTTTTCGCAATCCTGGTTTCGAAGGAACTCGATGGTCCGCTCCGCAGTCCAGACGCTGTTGTGAATGCGATTCGGCAAGTCCCAATCCTGTGCATCGCCGCCGAACTTGGCTTCTGCCAGGGAACGTGCCTTGAAGCCTTCGATTTCTTCCGTCGAAAGTTGGTTCTCAACCCACTCGCCGTAATGACCTGCGATTCCGTAGGTCGCGTGGCCCAATGCGATCTCCACGGATTCGAATCCGTAGTAAGGCCCATGCCAGTTCTTATACCGCTTCCTCCATTCCTTGAGAGTCTCCCTGGTCTGTTCCACGGTGCCGCCGAACGCCTGGAAATGCGCTTTTCCGATGTAATGCGTTCGGTAGCCATGAGCCCCGAGGCGATGTGAAATCATCGGCAACTCGGCAGACGCAGACATGCCAACATTCCACGCACCATGCCGGCTGACCTGCTGCCCCGTGAAGATTGAAACCCTTGAGGGTGTGCAGACCGGGTTCGTGCAGTAAGCACGGTTCAGCAACGCACCTTCTGCAGCCATCCGGTCAAGATTGGGAGTGCTCGTAAACGAAGAACCGTAACAGCTCAGACTGTCCGTCCGCTGCTGATCGGTGGTGATGATAATGACGTTGGGTCTGGGCATTGGATAATGGTGCGAGACCGAATGGCGCGAAGATAAGTGATGCACAGAGGAACCTCACACTTGATCTCCTTCTTAATCGCATATCTAAAGAGATCAACACGACGTAACTGTTCAGCCCCTACCGACCTCGCAAGCTCGGGCAAATCATCCCAGGAACATAGTGCGTGCCCACCGCCCCCGCGGCTGGGCGAAGGCGGTGGCTCATCAGCCATACTGCCGGTGTAATCACAGCCGTTATATCTCATCGCAGATCCAGCAGTTATGGCCACCAGCACAATGGAGTCTCAGAACCCGCTGTTCAGCATGGTCCTGGTCTGTGGTTCAGAATGAAAGGGATGCCAAGACGGTAAACCCTGCCGAATCCCCCGGCTTAACGGGGTTGTTCCTTAGGAGCACCCAACCGGGGGCGGTTTACAGACATCAGAAACATCGTGGTGCCCCGCGGACATGGGGAGTGGGTAATTCCGGTGACTCGAAGCCGGAGTTGGGGTAACGGCTTTATACGGATCTTCTCGAAGTCTTTTCGACGCTGGAAGATACCGCTTGAAAAGCGATTTCTGCTTGGAAGTCGATAGACACTCAAAGCGGTCACGAAATGCCCAATCCACGTTTCCGGATACCTGCCCCAATTACCCGTTCAGCTCAGAGGAGCATCGATTCGTGGCTGGTCTTCAAATCTCGCAACGATGCGGTCGGCCATCAGCTTGATGAACGCCGGATGTGTTCCGGCTGTTGCAGCGCGTTCATATTGAATCTGGCATTCGTCGGCAGTTTCCTTTGCCTCGACATCGAGATCCCAGAGCACTTCAACGTGGTCGACCAGGAACCCAATCGGACTGACGACTACATTTCTTACACCCTTCTCTTTGCAGTCTTTGATCACCTGGCTGACATCTGGCTCTGTCCACTGTCGTGAGAACTCGGACTGGCTCTGGTAGCAGGTCAGATAATTATCGCCTCGTCCGACCGCGGCAGCCGTTGCTTTCGCACTCTCCTCAAACTGCCCACCGTAGGGGCAGGTGCGATCACCGGCGCGGCAGCTTGGACAGCCGTTTACCGGGATTGAGTGAGCAGAGAATATCAGCTTGGCATCATCAGCCTTGTCGCCGAGTTTCGATAAGGATTTCTTAATATTCTCGGCATTGGCGGTGATGAACCCTTCTTCGAGCCACCAGGGATCGGCGTAAGTGATGTTGAGAGCCTTGTCTCCGACTGCGTCGTTCGCCTCCTTCACCGTGCTCTGATACCAGTCCCAACTCACAAAACACTGGTGCGGGGCCATGATGACGGCGAGTGTATCTTCGCGACCGTCATCGACCATTTCGGCCATGACGTCTTTGACGTAGGGATCCCAGTGCCGCATACCCACGTAGACCGGCACCTCGTAACCCCGCTTTTTGAGTTCAGCGCTGATAGCTTCGCCCTGTTCAAACGTAAGCGAGTTGAAAGGGCTGCCATTGAGCCTTTCGTAATGGCCGGCCACCTCGCGAATCCGATCTTCGGCAGCCGGGCGATCACCCACGATGCCTTTCACGTAGTCGTAGCCCTGGTCTCCGCTGGTTGGCCCACCAAAGGCAATCAGCAGAATGCTGTCGAATTTCAATGCTGTGGCTGTCATCTGATATTCCTCCGAATTTTTGTTTCCTGCCCGCGCAAGCGGGAGTTTAGCGGGGTCATGTGGGTTGGCCAATGAGGGGAACTACCGAGCATCTCTTTGCCTCCATCGTAATCTTTACTCGAAATTGGGTGAGAGATTACGAGGAAGAAATACACCCAAAAGCTTGGAGGTTACACCAGGCAACCCAACACCGCATGGCCCATCTCGATCGTTGTCGCTACTCGCTCGCCTGACTGACCGGAGGCAATGTCACGGGTGCGCCAGCCTTCGTCGAGCGCGGCTTCAACGGCCATCTCGATGCTCCTGGCTTCGGCCTCCATTTCAAATGAGTGACGCAGCAGCATGGCTACAGTGAGGATGGCAGCGATGGGATTGGCAATGCCCTGGCCGGCGATATCGGGCGCGCTTCCGTGGATAGGCTCGAAAAGTCCAGGCCCCGAATCACCCAGGCTGGCCGATGGAAGCATACCCAGCGAACCTGCCAGAACCGCTGCCTCGTCGCTGAGAATATCACCGAATGTGTTTTCGGTAACGATGACATCAAATTTGTCCGGATCGGTGATGAGGCGCATGGCCGCGGCGTCGACCAGCAGATGGCTGAGTTCGACTTCAGGAAAATCGCCTGCCATTTCGAGCGCGACTTCTCGCCAGAGTTTCGAAGTCTCAAGCACATTCTCTTTGTCCACAGAGAGTAGTTTTCCGCTGCGCGCTTTTGCGGCTTTAAACCCGAATCGAAGAATGCGTTCAATCTCATGTCTTGAGTATTCCATGGTGTCAACAGCCCGCTCACTATTGCGAAATCTGGGCTGGCCGTAGTAGAGCCCGCCGGTGAGCTCACGAATAATCAAGAGGTCGATGCCCTTTTCGATAATGGAATCTTTCAGCGGTGAGGCTGCATTCAGCGCCGGAAACAATTTGACCGGCCGCAAATTAATGTAGCTGTCGAGTTCCTTCCGCATGCGCAGGATGGCGGCGAGAGGTGTCTGGCCGAGTGGCCGTGAATCCCACTTGGGGCCACCGACAGCGCCGTAAAGAAGCGCATCAAAGCCCTTGAGCGCCTCAACGGTCTCATCATCAATCGGTACGTCTTTCTGATCGATTAGAGCCCCACCTACTGTGAATTCTGTCAGTTCGAATGAATGCTCTGACTTTTCTTCGATGGCGCGCAAGACGCGGACGCCTTCGGCGGTGACATCAACACCGATTCCGTCTCCGGGCATGACTGCGATTCTGTATGTGCTCATGGGCGTATTGAATTACTAAGTAATGGGTAATGAGTAGTGAGTAATGCCGATGTTGCTGTTACGACGGCTTGATACTGAGAAACATTCGAACTCATCATGCTCAAAGACCGCCGTTCGAAGTACACCGGACTCAACAGCCAAACTTACTCATTACTCATTACGTACCTTCAATGAAAGGTACGCTACTACAACTCTGTCAAAACTTCAGTCTCTCCAGGGCTACTTCTGGCCCGCCCTCGACAAGCACTATCTTACCTGCAACGCTCTTTGTCTCGCCTGGCTTCAATTCATCGATACAGCCGAGCGAATGGATGCAGTGGTGCGAATCTTCGTTGTGGAACACCTCGGCGACATTTTCCCATGCGGTGCCGATAGTGAATCTGCCGTCCGCACTGGTTCGCATGATGGCTCCCTGGGATGCACAGGTGCTGCTGGCCTCACCCCAGAACGGTACGCCTACAAATTTCCGTCCCGGTTTGCCCTCGATATGAAAATGCGTTCGACACGGATCGCCCGTGCCCCGGTCTGTGTCCTTGAGCGGGGTCAGGCCCTTATCGGTAACAATGAAAGTCCGTTCGAGGTTTTCGTCTTCAAAATGCGGCGATGGATGTCCCAGGCATGGGAAATTATCGATCCGATGAAAGGTCTGGCTGGAAAGATTGGTGACGGTGAATTTAAGGGACAGCCCTTCATCGTTCGGCGTGATGATGATGCGATAATGGACGCCCTGGATGTATTTGAGCCCGAAAGCTGCCGATTGAGAGTAAGAGCTGATGACCTCGAAATCCTCGTCGTTTGTCTGCCATTCATGCCAGATCGCGCCGTTGGCATCCGGGCCGTGCCATTCAACGATTGGATGCGCGTGGGTTTTAAATACACCCTCATCGCAGCTCAGTCCTTCCGGCACACGGTAGTCCCAGGAGGCATTCGCGCATTCTGAGACGATGCGAGCGAGGCATGGGCCTTTCGTTGTTATGGCCCGCAGTGGCGAGGAGACGGCCGTGCCGATGCCAGTGCGGCCGTATCCGTTGCCGCAATAGAAAAGGCGCAGCCGTGATCCTTCCTGAATGACCGCAGGATATTCGACCATTTGCCGCTCCCATCCATCCCCTTGCCTGGTGAGTTGGAGGTTTTCTCCGTTGCGGTTACCCCGGCGCCACTTGATACCGTCATCGCTTTCCGCGTAACCGATGGAGTAATAGCCCCACCGAGTGCCGATGGCTGAATACCACATACGGAACGAGCCATCCTCATTTTGATGAACGACCGGTCCTGCAACCGCAACGTTTTCGTAATCACGATCAGGATCACGCAGCATGACCGCGCCATGTTTGTCCCATTCGATTCCATCTTCGGAAGTCGCATAACACACTGTCTTCTGCTGATTCAAGAAAAGATCGTCGCCCAGCGAGGGACATCCTGTGTAGTAGAAGCGCCACTCCGTCGAGCCATCCGGAAACTTGACGTTAATCACCGAACCACCGGCTATACCCTGAGAGTCAGGATCACCATCCTTCTTTGAGACCGAGAGGACCGGGCTACCCTCATGTTTCTTCCAGGTCTTACCATCATCGGAAACAGCCAGGCCCATGCCGGGAAAAGAACTCAGTCCTTCACCGTGTCCACAATTGCCGGTGTAGTAGAGATGCCATTGGCCAGGCTCGAATTCGATCACGTGAGGAAGCACACACCAGTTGGCATCGAAACTACCCGACTCACCCAAGCCAAAGAGCGGGCCGTGACGCGTCCAATCGGTCACGTCTTTGACCGGTGCGGTCGCCAGGCAGATTCGTTTGTGACCATCCGCATCTCCGCCCGCATAGTAGAGATGATAAACCTGATCGATGCGGAGGATGTAAGGATTCATACAGCATGAGCATTCAAATTTGCTGTCCCCGATTGGAGGAAGTACCGGGTTGCTCTTATTTCTCAGCCACCAGAGATTGCGGGTCAGTTCGGAAGACATGGATGATATTCTTGGTTTAGAGATCTAATTGGGAAATACTTTGGGTAGCGAGTGTAATCTTGTCACTATTCAGGAGTGGCAGAAATGGAGTTGGAGTCACCGGAATTACCCTCTGAATAGTTATGTTTCGGCTTGAGATGGTTCACCCCAGATTCTGGCCCAGTTCATAGATTGCTTCAGCATCCAGAACCTTGACGTTGCTTTCGAAGAGCGCCGCGATGGCAGCTTTGTGGATTTTCATCTTCGTGCCTCCAACACCTACGGCGCCATAGCAAATCACGCCGTGCTTTTCTTCTCCTTTTGCAAAAACGCTGATGCCACCGATGCCTTCGGGAGGCACTGCATTCAGGTCGATGGCCACCTTGAGTGAATCGGCGGAGCTCCAGATTTCCTCCGGCAGAAGCTCTACTCCAGCCGCCCCGGCAGAGATCACGATCTCGCAACCATCAATGGCCACCGTGACTTCGTCTGTTGTACCGGCAGCTACGCCGGTGAGGCTGCCGGATTCCACTTTTTCGCTGATTGCGGTGCAGACGCTGTCCGCACGTTCTTTGCTCCGCGAACCCAGGCGCACGGATGCCCCCTCCTTCGCGAGAAGGAGACCCACTCTCTGACCAACGGGACCGGTGCCGCCAAGCACAAGAGCGTTCACCGATGAAAGGCCGAGATGAGTTCCGGCCCTTAATACCGCTGCTGCCGCAGTCGTGTTGCAACCATTGGCATCCAGCATGACTGACACCCGCATCGGCCCAAAGAACGATTTTGTCACTTCCTTCAACAATGCCTCTCCTTCCGAAACATTGCTGCCGCCGACAAATATGGCTGTGTTGTGCAGGTCCTTCGGCCCTCGTGTAAAGATGCCCCCATGAACCAGGCTCTGAACTTGATCCGGCCGCACAGCCCCGTGGCATAGCAGATGGTCGACACCTGAATCTATGGCAACTACGGAATCGAATACACTGGCCTGAAGATCAGGATCGATCTGAATAAGGATCTTTTTCATGACTTATAAACGAAGAAGGGAGGAGGGAAGAATGGAGTTGTGGAGCGGAAGAGTGGTGGAAGAGTGGAGTTTCCCGCATTCCTCACTCCTCATTATCCGCCTCCGATTGCTGGCAGAAAGTGGATCTCAGTGGTTTCCTGCACTTCGGCATATAACCCCTGGCGGCTGACTGATCCATCAATGAATACTGAGATTCCGGGATTGATCCGGTCCTCCTGATCGCACAGCCTGTTCTTGGTTCCTGGAAACTGCGCTTCAAGATTTCGGATGACTTGCCGGAGAGTTTTTCCTTCGATCTCGACCCTGGACTTGCCGTCTGTCAAGTCACGCATGAGAGAAGGGATATGGACGACTGGCATGAGGGAAGAATTATGTGAGTGTGGGCGTGTGAGTGTAGATTCTCGAAAAAAGTCGGCTTTGAACAAACTGGATCGCCAAGCTGGTCTGCACCGAATGCGTTCGCACTAAAAACTGCGGAACGAATCCAAATCATTAGTATTTCCGTCGGCTCTTTCAGCGACAAGAAAACAGAGGAAATTAAAATGAGTGTTATCGCCCAGTTTTTGCAGAGCGCACAGAATCATCTTGAGCGTCCGGCTGTGACGGATTCGTCCGGAGAATGGACCTACCAACAGCTTGTTGGCGTTACTCGGCGAGTGGCCACAATTCTTGACGGTCTAACCGATAACAAGCACATGGGCTTGTTGCTGCCCACTTGCCGTGCTTTCGCGGCCACCCATCTTGCAAGCCTTATGTGCGGCAAAGTGGTCGTACCGATCAATTTCCTCTTGGAAGACGAACAACTCAAATACATCTGTGAGGATGCTTCGCTGGACACGATTATCACCTGCGGGCCACTCCGGGAAAAAGCGGAAGCAACCGGCGCGAAGAATGTAATTCTATTCGAAGAGATGGATATCCCTGCCGCTACGCCCTATGAAGGCGTCCATCCCTGGGCTGATGATGATCTGGCGACCATCCTTTACACCTCAGGCACGACGGGCAATCCTAAGGGCGTCATGCTGACTCATGGAAACTTCACGAGCAATGTGGCCAGTTGCCAGAGTGCAATCGATCTGACTAAAGACGACGTAATGATCGGATTGCTACCGTTATTCCACTCGTTCGGCATTACAGCGACCTTCCTTGTCCCTCTGCTGACCGGTGCAAAAGCTGTGTTCGTTGAAAAATTCCAACCCGGCCGAGTGGCCGAACTGATCGAGATGCATGGCGTTTCGCTGCTCTTCGCCATTCCTTCCATGTATCGTTTTCTCGTTCGAATGATGGAAAAGCACTCCGAAGGATTCAGTTCCCTTCGGTTCTGTGTCTCCGGTGGCGAGCCGCTGGAGGATGCGCTGTTCGATTCGTTCTTCAAGGTGATCGGCCTGCCGCTGCTTAACGGGTACGGCCTCACGGAGACCTCGCCCGTAGCGGCGATCAATCGCCCGGAAGATCCGCGCAGAGGCAGCATCGGCCCTCCCATCCACGGCACGGAAGCCAAAGTCGTAGATAACGCAGGTGCGACCCTCACGCCGGGTTGCGAAGGCGAGCTTTGGCTGCGAGGTCCAAACATCATGAAGGGCTATTACAAGCTCCCCAAAGAAACGGCCGATGTCCTCACTTCGGACGGCTGGTTTAAGACCGGCGACCTTGCCCGCACGGATAAAGACAATTTCATGTACATCACCGGGCGTAAAAAAGACCTCATCAAATCGAGCGGTGAATACATCTCTCCTTTCGAGATCGAAACCGTGATCTCGGCCCACCCGGCCGTGTTCGAAGTCGCTGTCATCGGTATCCCTGACGAGACCCGCGGCGAGATGCCCAAAGCCTTTGTTGTGCTGAAACCGGAAACCGAGTGTACAGATCGGGAACTCAAGGCTCTTTGTCAAGAATCTCTCGCCAAGTTCAAATGCCCGAAGGAAATCGAATTCCGCAAGGAATTACCGCACGGCCCGACGGGAAAGATCTTGAAGCGCGTACTGAAGAAGGAACTGGGGATGGGGTGAATCATGAACCGCAAAAGCGGAGCATCAGGACTCGACGTCCCGACAATGCGGGCCCAACTTACTCATTACTCACCGTAAACGGCCTTCACCAGCTTCACGAGTTTATCGTCACGCCATTGGCTCACTTCTGCAAGGGTGCGCTCCCCTTGTGCTTCCACAACACCCCGGACGATTTGTTCCTTTACCTCTTCTGGTATTTCAGTCCAGGTGGGCATGGTTTTCCAATATTCGCTGAAGGTCGATCCGATGTGATCGATAAAATTCAGGTATCCGCCCTCTCCTCCGCCCAGATGATAGATCATGTGCTGGCCGAGAATGGCCCAGCGCAATCCGGGTCCGGCGTGCAATGCCTTATCCACCTCTTCAACACTGGCCACGCCGCTGGCAACGAGATCGATCGCCTCACGCCAGAGCGCGGCGCTCAGCCGGTTTGCAATATGGCCGGGGACTTCCTTGTTGAGCACCACGGGAACTTTGCCGATGCTTTCAAAGAAGACACGCGCGGCCTGCACCGTCTGCTCCGACGTCTGTTCGCCAGGGACTAATTCGACGAGCGGCACGAGATGAGGCGGATTAAAAGGATGTGCAATTACCGAACGCTCCGGATGCTTGATCGCCTTCTGCACTTCAGTCATGAGCAGGCCGGAACTGCTGCTCGCAATAATCGCATCGGGGCGGGACGCTTCTGAAGTGGGGCCAAGGATTGCCTTTTTGACATCGTAGGATTCGGTAACGGACTCTTGAATGAAGTCCGCGTCACAGACAAGCTCCTCTATACTCGATGCGGCAGCCAGAGCATTGATTCCCCTTTCGTAATCGGAGGAATCGGCCAGCCCTTCTTTAGCGAGGAATGCCGCGTTGGCCCGAATGTGTTTCCAGGCTTCTGACTGAGTTTGCTCGTGAGCATCAAAGAAACGGACTGACAATCCATGAGCCACGAACAATGAAGCCCAACTGCTCCCAACGGTGCCTGCTCCGAGGATGGCGATCTGCTTCATATCACTCATCAAAAATCCCTGCGAGTTCGGGATCTTTGAAATAGGCATTTTTGATCGTATTGCCTTCCGAGCGAACGTTGGCAGAAGCCCAGTGTGTGGCGTATGCCCGCCGCCAGCGATCGGATTCATTCCTGTGAGAACTATGCAACGAATTCGCGTGATGAAAGACAACACCGCCCTTACGGACCGGCGCCAATGACTCCCTGCTCAGGTCGATGAGTTCTGCGGATGGGGTGATGTTGTATGATTCACCTTCCACTGGAGAGTGCTGGATTACCGGCCCCTTGAATGATTCATCGATGTAACGCAGACAGGCGTTTTTCTCGTCCACGTCATCAAGAGCTATCCAGACCGTCATGACCTCACCGGCCGGTTCGCATTTGAAGTAGGCATTGTCCTGGTGGTAAGGCTTGGGCGACCCAAATCGCGGTGGCTTCATGAAAATCTGGTCTGTCACCAGCAACGGTTCGGCACCCATCAGATGCCGGATCACAGATCGAAGTTTCGGGCTCAGCGCCAGCTTTTGAAATCGTGCATCCCGCCGAAATGGTTCATTGATTTTGCGCGGCGCAAGTTCGCCGTCCCCTGATTCATCAACCCCGCCGCCCTTCCTCGCCGGAAGGTCGGCAAAAGCCATCTGTGTGGCTAATTCTCTGACCGGGTCAATCTCATCAGACGTAAAAACGTCCTCAATGACGACCCAGCCTTTATCCCAATAATGATGGTAGTGTGCTTCTTGAATTTTCATAAAGGTTGGTTTGGTAGTCTTGAGTGCATTGGATTCGAGATATTATCAAGTCTGGCTCTTCGGAGACTTTACTGGAGAGGGGGTGGTACTTAAATCGAGCAACCCTGTCTGCACGTCGTGCGTGTACGAATCTGCATATTAGGAGGTTGATCGAATTTAATCCTTCGACTTGGGTGACTCTTCAGCGGCAGGAAAAGACAGAATAATTTCTGCCATAGCGTGCCACACTGGACAGTTATGACCTTGGTAACTTTGATCCGTCGCTTCACCACCTTCATTTACTTTCAGTCAAATTCCTGAGAGTATCTTTCGCCTGCTGTTGAACGGAGATGTCATCATCGCCGAGATGCTTTTTCACGAGGGGGACGGCCTTCCCATCGTTGTATTCCCTTAGCGCGATCATCACGTTGCGCCGGATCTCCGGGCTTGAATCTTCGGCGAGCTTCTCCAGCAAGGCATAGGCATCCGGATGCCGTGACTTGCCGAGGACGACGATGGCTTCGCAGCGAACATTGATGTTCTCGTGTTCAAGCTGCTGGACAAGGAGTTGTCTGGACGCCTCCGTATTTATCTGGCCGAGGGCCCGTACAGCCGGAACCTGCTTTTCCGGGACCTTTAGTAGAAATTCGATGACGCCAAGCCCGTCATCGCCTTCACGGGCGAGCTTGCTCGCCAAGTCGTCATCTACCCGATTCTTGACGATGAGATTGTCGCGATACGGTTTGAGGTGAGGCAGGGTCTCCAGGGGGTCGCGAGAATTGGCCCAGTAAATGATCAGCAGAATCACGGCGCCTATGCCAAGAACGAGATGTGGCAGCCAATTGTCTTTCGCCTTCTGGCGGCGTCTTCGCTTCTTGCTGAATGAGCTGGCCGGCAGCCGTGGGCGTGCATCGTCTGGCCGGATGTTTTCATTTTCGCTCTGTGGTTGCAGCGAACCGATCGCTTCCATGATGGCAAGAATTTCACCCACATTCTGAAATCGTTTTGCAGGCTCTTTGGCCATCATTTTCTGAATCATGGGCTCCAGACGATCCGAAATCGCGGTGACGGAATCAGGGAGCGATGGCAGGTCTTCCTGCCGATGTGCCCGTGAAAGCGATTCAAGGTCGTGCCCGGCGAACGGCGGCTGCCATGCGAACAGGTGATACATCACCGCCCCGAGTTCATATACATCACTTGCTTCGGTCGGTACAGAACCTTGATTGCGCTCCGGCGCTCGATAATGAGCCTGGTAGAGTAGCGGGCCTTCGGGTACGTCCACGAGTTCCGAATCGATTTCGCCCAGTCCGACGTCTACAAGCTTCACCTCGCCATCCGGGCTACGCATGATATTGCCAGGATGGATGCTACCGTGGCAGATGCCGAATTCGTGTGCGGCGTTAACCCCACGAAGCACCTGCACCAGGATAGGAATGACTTTATTTGGCGAGAGCGGGTTACCGGAAGCAAGCGTGCTCTTAAGCGTCTCGCCCTCGAAATAATCCGTCACAGCGTAGCACTGCTTATCGGAAAGAGTGATCTGCCGAATACCGGCCAAATTCGGATGCTTCAGCGAGATGGTTTGACGCACCTGGCTGAACAGATGGTCCGTGAATTCAGGGTCCAGGCTGCAGCCCTCTGGAAAAAACTTCAGCACCACCGTTTCCCCGGTGGCCTTTTCCCGGCCTTTCATTGCTTGAGTCAGCCGCCCGTGACCGAGGCGGGTGATGATCTCATATGGAGAAGTGTCGGGATGAATGTAGGCCACCCGCCGCCTGGAGCGTTCTCCTGAAGGTTCGATTGCGGCGACCGGCTGGGTCTTTGCACGAGGGTCGTCATCCTCATCCGAGCCCTCGGCTGCCTTCTCGGATTCTGCCTTCCGCCCGGAGGCTCTTTCTTCAAAAATTACCGGCCCGCTTTCTGTGGAGCGGACGGTCCTGGACTGGATATTTCTTATGCCGTTTATCTGGTGCTGACTTTTGAGAATTTCCTCGAGTCCCTTGAGCAGCAGCACGACAGGCTTCTTTTCCAGATGAGCTCGCATGAACAGTTCAGCGGCATCTTCGGCGCACCGCGCCGCCAATCGGAGTTCATGCAATGATTCCGCCTTTACCAGCTCCCTTTCCTCGACTTTACTCAGCAAACTGTGGACACGATCCTCATCCCCTCCGGAATGCTGGCTGAGGATTCCGTCGATGTCTTTTTGAGGGACACCAAGGCGTTTGAGCTCAGAGATGACGGTGTTCCAACGAGAGTCCATAACTTCCTTTACCAAAGGGCGTGTGCGGTATCGAGTTTAGCCCAGCCGGAAGCCACCGCAAAGACGGGGATGGACGAGACCTCGACACTGTCTAATGGGGCCCCCTTCGGTATCTTCGGCCAATGCAAGCAATGTAGCACTGAGGGACGGCGCGCATGGCCTGAATTGAACCGACGCCATTTTGTCTGTATTCAGATTCAAGGATTGAATACTGGATTCCCGAACCCTGATACAAAATACCACTCCTATGAAAACCAAAGCCATCAGCTTCCCCGAAAGACTCAGAGCAGAACTCGTTGAAAGAGATCTCCCGAAACTCAACGACAATCAGGTTCTCGTTCGTTGCACGGTGAGTCATATAAGCACTGGCACTGAGAGCTTCTGTTTCCGCGGTGAGTTCGATGAAGGCACGACCTGGGCAAGATGGGTGAAATACCCGTTTTCGCCGGGCTACAGCACTGTCGGCGAAGTGATCGAAATGGGCTCAGCCGTGACAAAGCTGAAGGCCGGCGACCGTGTCCAGTCCTCCAGCACGCATGCCCAATACCATGTCCTCAACGAGTCTGCTGCGCAGCCGGTTCCAGATTCTATCAGTGACGAAGTTGCGGGTTGGGCCATTCTCGCCACCACGACGCAGACGGCTTTGCGTCGCGCCCAGTTAGTGATGGGAGATACCGCGGTTGTGATTGGGTTGGGCCCGCTTGGGCAGCTCGTCACCCGCTATTTGCGCTCGGTCGGACTCAGCAGGATTCTTGCAATTGATACCGTTGCCCATCGTTTGGCTCTGGCAACGTCCGGCGGGGCCACGGATGTTTTTATGGGCAGCGCTGCAGACGCAAAGGAGTTTGTCGTGGATGCATGCGACGGAAAACTGGCGGATGTGGTTTTCGACGTCACTGGCCACTGGGCAGTCCTGCCCTTAGCGCTGCCGCTGGCACGAGATTTTGGCAAGGTTGTCTTACTTGGAGATTCGCCGACGCCGTCCAAACAGCACCTCACCCAGGACGTGCTCGGACGCCAGGTTACCCTGATCGGCACGCACAGCACCAAGCTGCCGCCTGACCAGGCGCACTGGACCCTGGCAAAGCAAATCCAGCTTTTTTATGAATATGTCACACGAGGCGTCTTCAAGACGGATGGACTTATAACGCACCGTTACCGCCCCGAGGAAGCACCCGAGGTCTATCAGAAATTGCAGACGAACAGGACGGATACCTTGGGTGTGTTGTTTGATTGGGCATCCGAATAGGGCGGGGGGAGACCTGCCATGCGACTTGCTGAATGAATCGTATCCTTCGCGACTTCCACAGTGCAGCCATCAAATGAAAAAACACTTTGCTAACGCGATAGTCCTCTGTACAGGAACCGTCCTGTCAGTCTTTGCAGCAGACGCGAAAGGCCCAGTCATCACGGATCCTGCAAAGGTGGATGCCGACTATTCAGTTCAGGGCGACTACACCGGAACTATCGGCGAGCAGAAAATCGGCGTCCAGGTCATTGCTCAAGGAGACGCACAATTCAACGCGGTGAAGTATCCGGGCGGACTCCCGGGTGATGGCTGGAATGCCGATAAGAAGAATCGTCAGACGGCGACCGGCATGACACAAGAAGGAAAGACGATCCTCAAGGGCGAGCAATGGTCCGCTGAAATTTCGAACGGCAAACTCGCCCTTCTGGGGGCTGACGGAAAGGAACTGGGACTACTGGACCACATTGAGCGAAAGAGTCCGACCCTGGGTGCAGAACCACCCAAAGACGCGGTCATCCTTTTTGATGGCAAAAGCCCCGACAAATGGAAGAACGGCAGTCTGGACAACGGCCTGCTTAGAGAAGGCCCGCAGACGGCCGACAACTTTGGCGATTTCAAACTTCATCTTGAATTTCGGCTCCCCTACAAGCCAAAGGGCCGGGGACAGGATCGCGGCAACAGCGGACTTTACATCCTCGATTTGTACGAATGCCAGATTCTGGATTCATTCGGCCTTGAAGGGGCTTTCAACGAATGCGGCAGCATGTATCGCCAGAAGGCCCCGGATGTAAATATGTGCTTCCCGCCGCTCAAGTGGCAAACCTATGACATCGACTTCTCATCGGCCAAACTGGATGGTGAGGGCAATAAAAACCAGAAAGCCAAGATTACAGTTCGGCACAATGGCGTCGTCATCCATGACAACTATGAATTCCCGAGCGGCACAGGAAGCCGTACTAAGAAGAAAGAGTCTTCGGAGGGCCCGCTACTCCTTCAAAACCACGGCAATCCCGTGCGCTTCCAGAATATCTGGATAGTGCCGAAGTAAGCGTATCCACTTTTGAGAACAAACAGAGCCTTAATGTTGCCGGACGTCCGTACCACAGTGGCTGCCTTATCCCGAAGGCCGATCTTCGCTTAAGAAAGCGCAGCCACAAAGTTCTCCGCACCTCGCGGAGAATTCATGAAGTTAGAATCAAATTGAGAGAGGAACATATGCGACGGAGCCTGATTGCCGCTTCTTCATTTCTAATTTTGGTCACCTCCACCTTCGCTGAAGCACCGCAGAAATCACAAAATCTCCAGCAGGGAATCAATGCCGATCCGAAGGAGGTAGAAGATCCTGATTTCAGAATCCAGGGGGAATATACAGGTAATCTGGATGGCCAAAAGTACGGCGTTCAGGTCATAGCCGATGGCGCCAGTAAATTCTCGGCGGTCTTTTATCCCGGCGGCCTTCCGGGTGATGGTTGGGATGGAGACAGGAAAAACCGCATTAAAGGCAAAGGGGAGACGAAAGCAGGCACAACGAGGATTAATGCCCCAAACTGGTCTGCAGCCGTTGCAGATGGAAAGATGATGGTAAAGGCCTCCAAAGACGGTGCTGAAACAGAAGCCGGGATTCTTGAGCGGATTGAGCGAATGAGCGCCACATCTGGCAAGAAACCGCCTTCAGGGGCAATTGCGCTATTTGACGGGACAAAAGAATCCCTCGAAAAGTGGGAGAACGGAAAGCTGAGTGAAGATGGGTACCTGATGCAGGGGGTTAAAAGCAAGGACAAATTCGGGGCTTCCACTATTCACCTAGAGTTCCGCCTTCCATACATGCCGTTCGCCCGGGGGCAGGGGCGAGGAAACAGCGGATTTTATATGCACGCACGTTATGAAGTGCAGATGCTCGATTCATTCGGTCTGGAAGGAATGCACAACGAATGCGGCGGAATTTATTCCACTAAAGACCCGGAAATCAATATGTGTTTTCCTCCTCTTTCATGGCAGACCTATGACATCGACTTCATCCCTGCGGAATTCGACGAAAATAACAAAAAGACTGAGAATGCACGCATGACTGTTCACCACAATGGCGTCCTCATCCACAAGGACGTGGAATGTGACCACTCAACAACCGCCGCACCCATGCGAGAAGGAAAAGAGGCCGGCCCACTGTATTTTCAGAATCATGGAAATCAGGTCCGCTACCGGAATATCTGGGTACTACCCAAGTAGGCGACCTTTGGCCGACCGGTCGTAGCTACAGACTCCAGATTCCCTCGCAAAAGGCCGTTGAGCGTTCGTAGTGTACGCTTTGGCGTGTTCTGTCTGGAGCGGAAACACGCTAAAGCGTGCACCACGAGCACGTTCGCCTGGCGCGAAGAATTTATGACCTGGGCTTTCAATGACGAGGATTACTGGAAAGGACTATTAACGTAACGTCAGGCCTCGCCTTCTGCTTGTCTGCATCCGACAGCACTGATTACTCATTACTCATTACTCATTACTCATTACGTCCATGCGGCGAACATGCTTGATTCTCTGTTTGGCCGTCTGCTCTCCCTGCCTGTCTGAGGATGGCAAGAGCGCGGAGGATCGTGGGAAGGAAGAGATCCAGAAGCAGCTTGATGCAACAAGAACGCTCAAGGCCCGCATTTCTGCGATGCGGCAAGAGGGGAAGATCGCACAAGCGATTCCCCTGGCCGAGGCGGTTCTTGCGACCCAGCATCATTTGCTGGGCTCTAATAATCTCGAAGTTGCGGACAGCCTGAATTCACTCGGAGAGCTCTATCATTTAACCGGTTCATTCAATAAAGCATTCCCACTCTTTCAGCAGGCACTGAAGATCCGCGAGAAATTTCAGGGAAAGGAACACGCGGACGTGCTGCGTACTCAGATAAATATTGCAGACCTTCTTGCGAGATCAGGCAAATTGGATGCTGCTCAGGATCTGTTCGAGAAATGCATTGAACTGGAAACCAAAATCAGTGGACCGGAATCGCCCGGCATTGCCGCCAACCTGGAGAGCATCGGTTTTATTCATCAGGAATTTGGCGAGTATGAAGAGGCCGTTGATTTTATGAAGCGTTCTCTCGCGATGCGGCAGAAATCACTTGGCAGCGAGAATCGCCTGGTTGCGCTCGGAATGTCCAACTTGGCAGTTGCCTATGAGGCGGCCGGAAAGGAGGCCGAAGCCATCCGATGGCAGGAATTCGCTTACCAGATGCGGGTCAAACTGCTTGGCAAAGAGGACTACGAGGTCGGGGAGAGTCTTACCCATCTGGCATATCTCTACCAGGGTCAGGAACAATTTCAGAAGGCCCTGAACGCCTGCCAGGATGCTTTTCAGATCCAGAAGAAACAACTGCCGGAAGGCCACCCATTGATTGCGGCAAATCTGGATCTGCAGGCCAACCTTCAGCTCGTTCTCGGCTCGATAGAAAAAGCGCAGATGCTTGCTGAATCGGCTCTTGCAATGAGGCGGGAAATATATGGAAACGAACACACCGAGATTGCATCCAGCCTGCGGACGTTAGGTTTGATTTACGCAAAGAAAGAAAATGATAAAGCTGCCGATCTTCACGAGCGGGCTCTGGCGATGCGTCGATCACTGGTCGGCCCGGAGTCTCCAGAGGTACTCGAGAGCCTTGATGATCTGGTTGTTCTGTACGAAGAGCTTGGCCACTATGAGAAGGCGCTCCCACACTGCATCGCCGGGGTCAAACTGTCAGAAGAACACCTGAAGGATGATCTTGTCGAGAGAATGTCACGTCAGGACACGCTCGGTCGCCTTTATGAAGCCACAGGTGACTATCGCAATGCACTCTCTGCATTTCGTGATTCTCTGGCCTTATGCCGGAAAATTCATGGGGACAAAGGGCCTTCTCTTGCGGCTCACCTGGAGCAGATCGCACGCATTCATTCCGCAATGGGAAGTCGAGAGGAAGCGCTCAAATTTCAGCAAGAAGCCCTCCTTTTGAAGAAGGACCTCTTTGAAGAAGGAAATCCGGAACTGGCCACGAATTTGGTCAGCGTTGCTTCCCTGCACGAATCCACCGGTAAATTCCAGGAAGCTCTCACCCAATATAAGAGGGCCTATGCCCTCTTGAAAAAAGAGCATCAAGAGAGCGATCCGAAAGTAGTCGAAGTCATGACCCGGATGGCAAGACTCTATGACGAACTAGGCGATTTGAATGAAGCACTGCGTCTGACCACAACGATTTTGGAGATCCAGAAGAAAGCATTGGGCGAAGACCATCTGAAAATAGCTGAATTATTGAATCAGTTGGGCAGCCTGTACCGGAAATTGAAAAAGGTTGACAGGGCATTAGTCGCCTTTCAGGCGGCATTGAATATCCGCAAGAAACATCTCGGCAAAGACCATATTGACGTTGGCACCAGCATGAACAACCTCGGCAGCCTGGTGCAGGCCATGGGCGACCCGTTCAGCGCGCGGCAGCTTTATGAGTCTGCCCTGGTGATTTACAAGAAGCACCGTGGAGAAGACCATCCACAACTCATCACCCTCCAGAACAATCTGGCAATTCTGCTCGGTGGACTGGGCGATCGTCTTGGGGCCAAGGAACTGCTTAAGTCGTCTATGCTGATCGAGGAGAATGTGGCTTACGATCTTCTCGATGTGTTGCCGAGACCGCTGAAGCTCGACTTTACAGACAACATGGAGACAACAGCGAATATCTTCTTTTCATTGTTATTAACCTCTTCGGTTGCTTTGAGAGAAGATAATTCGAACAAATTGATTGAGTTTGCCTGGCAGCGAAAAAATCTACTTGCTGATTTTGCATTACCAAAAGGAAATGCGGTCACTTCTTATGAGAATAAAGAAGCCGGTTTCCTCGCAGAGGAACTTCGAACCGCTCGTAATACTTTATCAGAGCTGACCTTTTCTCCGCAGCCGGAGTTGAAGGGAAAGCAACTCAGCTTGCGGCGAAAAGAGCAAAAACTTGAAATTCAACGGTTAGAGGTGGAATTGAGTCGGCAGAGCGCTTCGTTCGCAGGGCAGCGTAAGGTAGAGGTCGCAAATGCGAAAGATTTACAGGAAGTGCTGCCGGAGAATTGTGCGTTATTGGAATTCTATACCATCCGATGGTGTGATTTTGAGCGGCAGCGATTCAAGGGCCAACACATCATCGGGTTATCTCTAAGCAAGAGCCGTGGGGTTCGGCTGGTCGACATCGGTGACGTTGACGATCTCACGACGCTTATTGCTGAGTTTCGAAAGGAAATATCCGAGCCTGATTCTAATAAAAATGCATCTTTGCTTACCGGTGCAGGCCGGAGACTATTCGACAGCCTGATTGCGCCCTTCAAATTCCGTCTTGACGGAATTCGTAAAATAATCATAGCCCCGACAGATGCTCTGAACCTGTTGCCATTTGAAGCTTTGTCCACGACTGCTGTGAAATTTTTTGGCGATGAATTTGAAATAGGCTACGTGACTACCGGGCCTGATTTGCTTGTACAGAATGAGAAATCGCAGTCCGGTCGCCCGGCACTATTCATAAATCCAGATTTCAACGGTGTCGTTGTTCCTGGTGATTCAGAACCTCGCCCGGTTTTCCCTCAACTGGAAGATGGTCCGATTGAGCTGGCAGGGATATCTGCATTCTTTGAGAACCGGCTTTTCAACAAGGCTGATGTTTTCAGCGGAATTGGTGCTTCTGAATCGGCCCTAAGCACAATGCATTCCCCTCGTGTATTACATCTCTGCACTCACAGTTACGTCATAAGTGCTCCGGTCGCGGAAGAAGAATTGAGGCCTGGCCAGATGCCCGAAGAGAGGCAAAGAGCAATATCCGGATTGTTTCACAGGACTGGTCTGGCACTGAGCGGTGCCAACAAACGCCCGGAGGCCGGTTTGGAGGACGGCAGGCTGAACGCCGTCGAAATATCAAAACTTGAACTGCATGGGACAGACTTGGTTGTCCTCAGTCGCAATGAAACTGACATCGCAAATCAGAATGCCGGCCTTGCCGCATACGCGATAACACGAGCATTCCAGATGGCTGGAACGCCGGCGGTAATGCGGAGCCTGTGGAAAGTGCCCGTCGATGTCAGGCAAAAATTACTGGAGGAGTTTTATTACAACTTTTATCAACGCGGTTTATCCCCTGATTCCGCGCTCCAGCAGGCCAAACACTCTCTGAGGAATTACAAAGAACCGGACAAAGACGGGTATCCTTACGACCACCCGTTTTATTGGGCGGCCTATGTCTTGGTGCAAAGGGGACAGAAACAGAATCACTGATTTTCAAGGGGCGGCATTCGGCCGACTTGCTGGCAGCAGTATGATCCAGAAAATGTTGGAATGACTCATTCCGTTACACTTTCTTTGACTCCGTACATCGCCTCTGCTATAAGTCCCCCCCCTTCAAATGAGGCTTCCAGATAGCTAATCTACCCACCCCTGCGACACACCCGGGCCTCTGTATTTTCACCCCAGAAGGGCTGAAACAGCCAAGACAGGAAAATCCGCAGACCCGAGTCTGCATAGATTGTGAAAGGTTGATCCATGCCGAATGACGCGGCAGCGGAGAGCGTGATCCAACTCATGAAGGAGGCTACCGAAGCGAATCTGGAGGATACGTATCGCAAAGGTGCGCTGATCGAACTTCCACCAGAGGGCGATCTGCTCATGACCGGGGATCTTCATGGCAATCGGATCAATTATCAGAAAGTTGTCGAATATGCCTCGCTCTCCCGTAACCGTAATCGGCATATCATCCTGCATGAAATCATCCATGCGCTCACGCTGACTGTGGATGGGCGCGACCTGTCGTTTCAGGTGCTCGAAATGGCCGCCCGGCTGAAGACTTATTTCCCCGACCAGGTACATTTCATGATCGGTAACCATGACCTTGGCGAGCTGTTGGACATGGACATCAAGAAGGGCGGCAACTCGTCCATCAAGAGCTTGGACCGTGGTCTGGCAGTGGCCTATGGAGAAAAGAAGGATGAGGTCCGTGATGCATATAAAGGATTTCTCGCTTCAATGCCGTCCGCAGTAAGAGCACCGAATCGTGTATTCATCAGCCACTCAATTCCACAGATTAGTCATCTTTCCCTGTTCAGTCCGGATGTCTTCCTGAGGCCCTTCGAAATGGAAGACGTTCATCGTGACCACTATCTCTATCGGCTCGTCTGGGGGAGGCAGCTAACCCAGGAAGCGTCCGATCAGTTTGCAGAAATTATTGATGCCGACCTGCTCATTACGGGGCACATGCCGGTTGAGGAGGGTTACTCAGTTCCGAATACTCGACACCTCATTCTCGATTCCAAAGATAAGAACGGATGTTATGCCGTGTTCCCGCTGGACAAGCCGTTAACCCATAACGATCTCGTCCAGACTGTTCGGCGCATCCGCACCAATCAACGCGTGGTTTAGGAGGAGCCGGAATGCCATCTCTACGGATACTTGAAGGGCCGGGGGCCGGAACTGAAATCCCACTTTACTCGGCAGAGACAATCGTCGGCAGGGACAAGACTGCTGACATCTCGCTGCTCGATACGATGGTTTCACGTCGGCATGCCAAAATCGTGCTCGATGGCGCGCAGGCATGTCTGATCGATATGAAAAGCAGTAACGGCACCTTCGTGAACCGGCTGCCGGTGGACCGTCATCCACTCGAAGACGGGGACGAACTCAGTATCGGCGAAACGATTTTCATCTTTCAGGACAGCGAAGCTGGACAGAACATTCGAAGTGATGAATTTCAGGCGGTAGCTTCCTCTAATTACAACGAACAGCGAACAGTGGATATCCCTGATATCCCGAGCGCGATCCGAGCTTCCGAAATGGGCCGGTTCGAGAATCTGCCTCACGAACAGCGCGAGCTGGCGATACTTTACGAGCTCAGCCGGGCAATTAATTCCACCCTCAAGCTGGATGAGATCCTGGGACACATCCTCGATGTGATTTTCGAGACAATGCCGGCCCAGAAGGGGGTAGTCCTCCTCAAAGATCCGATTACGGGCAAGCTGCGACCCAAAGTCATCCGGCCTCATGGACCCAGCAAGGAGGGCGTAAAGGTCAGCCAGACTATCCTGGATTATGCAGTAGAGCGGGGGGTCGGAATCTTCAGTACCGACGCATCTACAGATGACCGATTTCTAGCCAGCAAGAGTGTGGCTACCCAGGTGGTCCGTTCGCTGCTCTGTGTGCCGCTGAAATTCAAGGACGAGATTGTTGGCGTGGTTTACGTCGATTCCAGCGAAGGCGGCAAGCTCGATCACAAGCACTTGCTCATGCTTTCGGCCATTGCCAACCAGGCGGCTATCGCTATCGAGAATGCGAGGCTTGTAGATGAATTGCAGCTTGAGAACCGTTCCCTCCGCCGCCAGCTCTCCCAGAGTCATCATGTGGTAGGCAGCAGCCCAAAGATGAAACAGATTTACGAGATGGTGCGAAAGGTCTCTCCCGCGGATACGACCGTCCTCTTGCGTGGCGAAAGTGGTGTCGGCAAAGAAGTAATCGCCCGGGCCATTCACCAGCAGAGCAAGCGGCGGTCAAAACAGATCATCTGCGTGAACTGTGCCGCCCTGTCGCCCTCGCTGCTCGAGGCCGAACTGTTCGGTTACGAACGGGGTGCGTTCACCGGAGCAACCGAGAGACGCGCCGGACGCTTTGAACTGGCAAACGGCGGGACGCTTTTCCTGGACGAAATCGGCGAAATGCCCGCGGAACTGCAGGCAAAGCTGTTGCGTGTGCTTCAAGAGCGCGAATTCGAGCGTGTCGGCGGCACCGAAACACTCAAAGTGGATGTGCGCATCGTTACCTCAACCAATCGCGATCTGGAAAAGGAAATGGATGCAGGCCGCTTCCGCGATGACCTTTATTACCGGCTCAAAGTCATCGAGATTCTCATCCCACCATTGCGTGAACGGAAGGAAGACCTCCCAGCCCTCATGGAACAATTCCTGCAGCTTTTCTCACACGAGATGGGCACTCGCCCCCCGAAGATTTCAACAGAAGTCCTCGCAGTCGCGATGAGCTACCACTGGCCGGGAAACGTGCGCGAGCTCAAGAACCTTATCGAGCGTGCTGTCGTCCTCGGTGTAGGCGACGAACTTCTCCCAGAACACTTCCCGGATGCCATACTTCATTCGTCCGTCAGCTCCGAGGAAGAATCTGAACCTCATGTGGACGTTGTGGACGACCCCGCGGAAACGCAGACCTTGCGCCCGGATTCATTCTCACTTTCGGACAGCGAAAAAGTGCACATCGAGCGCATTCTTGCTCTCTGCCAGTGGAATAAGAGTCGAGCCTCGGAAATGTTGCAGATTTCCCGGCCAAGGCTTGACCGCAAAATCAAGGAATTTGATCTGACCCGGCACTGAGGATTGCCCGCATAAGCCCTCAATGCGGAGCCTGGAATTCATTTTGTAAAGACCATCCGGCCAAAGGCGGACGAAACATGGAAATCTGGAGTTTCGACATCCGGGGCTGACCACATCATGAGCACGAATTTCTTTTTGCCGTCCTTCATGAACTGATCTTCCCGATTGATTCCCAGATGCCAGATATCGCCCGGCTTTGGCGGGATGTTCTTGGGTGGGTTGAATGCCGGGAACTCGACAGGCGCATCCGGATTATTTCGCTGGTCCCGCGCCTTGAATCCTATCGGCTTTTCGAAGTTGCCTTTAAAGGGAATACGGGCCTCGATCCAATAGCCCTTGTCCGGTTTCTGATCATTAAGCGTACCATCGATAACGACGGCGTATTCGAGACCTTTCGAATCCCAGTCAAACGCAAACTTGCGGCCCCAACTGGCGCCGTAGTCGAGCTTATGTTTCATGGTCGTAAATTCCCAGCAACGATAAACGGCGTCCTCGGGATTCGGATCGAGATAAAACTCGAAACGCTCATCCAGCCAGACCTTGTGCTCGTCCGTCGTGGTGATGTTTCCCAGCAGTTCAGTGTCCTCGACCCAGGCCGCCATATAGAGGTGGGTATCGTCCCAGGCCAGCCACGCCTTCGCGCCCTGTTTCGGCCCGTCCGAATACCAGGGATAGGCCCAAGTGTCGATGACATCGGCAGACTTCCAGGCCCCCTCATCGAGCTTCCCGTCGATCTTAATCTCTGAAGACGCACGTCGGCAGTTGTAAGTCTTCGTTTCCGCCCTCGCCTCAGGCGTGATTACAAAGAGAAGCGCACATGTGAAAAGGAGGGTTTGGGAAGTCATTAGAATTGAGGTGAGAGGTTTCCAAATCTGAAAAGCGTGTAACTGACAGCGTAACGGGGACTCGAACGATTCCCGTGTCACCAGATTCTGCCCCGATCATTCTGTCCTGGAGAGCCAATCTCGCACTTCCGGCACGCCATCGTCGCGGCGAAGATGTGGGCTCCGGTTGTTGCCCGCCAGGAGATCGGCGGCTGTCCAGCCCAGATTCCCGTGACGGATGACTCCGTAGCGGATGCGGCCTTCGTCGGCGAATGGTCGGACATCCGGCAGGTTCATCCAGATTCGCAGGAGCAGCCGCTTCTGTGTTTCGTCTTCGACCGGCTCATGGCTGGCCCGGCCGTGAAAAACCGTGTAGTTGTTGCAGATGGCGATGTCGCCCGTGTGCAGGGGGAAGTCGAAGCTGTTAGCTGCTGCAGTCTTACTAATGAATTCGAATATCACTGTTTCTTCGTCCGTGAAAACCTCGCCGATTCGCTCCATCCCCTTCCGAATCCAATGCCCATTGAAGCGGCAACTAACGAAGCCGTCCGCCGCGCTGAATGCCGGCACTTTGTAGTTCGAGACCGGTGTCTCACTCGGCGCTTCTTCATCGGCCCTGTTCCAGATGAAGCCCTCATACAATCTGGGCAGCCATTCCGGATGCTGCCGAACAATTTCGTTGTAAACGGTCATTGAGCTTGCTACCAGGCTGTGCGGGTCATCCGGCGCCTGCCGGACACAAAACAGAGCCACGCAATCTGCCAGGTCGACGTGCAGCCCGACAGGCCCTGGATTGCCAACGCCCCGGGTACCCTGCTTTGGGCGCAGTTTGCCATCGGTGACGTAGTGAATCAGGCCGGCTTCGCTGTTTTGGGTGACCCCAACCCCCAGGTGGGTACAGAGCCCCCAATAGATCTTTTCCAGTTCTTCGAGCGCGTAACCTTCGGTGGGAACGCCGTGCAGGAGTGCGAAGCCTCTGCCATCTCGAAGCTCGCCCAGCAGGTCTTGAAGGGCTCTCTCCAGAGTTGGAAGCGGAAATTCTTCCTTTGTGATCTCGGCCAATTCCAGGCCACGCTCTTTCGTGTGCTGCAGTGCCCGATCCAGTTCAGTTTGCTGCCCGGCAGTCAGCGCGAATTCCCAGGAGCGATCGCGTTCCAGATCGGCTCCCGTCCACACACTTCTATCCGTGATGGGCTCCGTCCGAATCGGCGGCAAGGTTTCTCCTCAATTAGCGGTCGCTGATATTTGGTGCTGTAAGCAGCCTCTCATGCTGCCACATCATAGTTCCACTGCCAGAGATCTGTCATTTCGATTTTGGGTTGCCTGCGGAGGATTTTCACGCGAAATCGAAAGGTCATCGGGGGCATTGACACCCTGATAGAGGCTACCTAAGATTCGCCCGCTTTCAGGGGAAGCTCTTGTCCGAGTCCGGTCACACATGCTGTCGGCCTTTCTTTGAGTCAATTCTGACCCCACGGCGTACACCTCGTCCATATGCCGCATACATTCCAGCCTCGCCGAGGCGGGCTTTTCACTTACCTTCCCATCGCCCTTGCCGTCGGCATTGGCACCCTGCTTTCGGTTCTTGCTTTCAGGTTCGTTGGGAACCTGCAGGACGGGAAGATTCGGTCCGAGTTTGAGCGCGATGCGGGCGATGTAGCTTCGCTCCTCCAGAAAACTGTTGACCAGACTCTCTACGAATTGGAGTCGATAACCTCCTTTTTCAGGGCCAGTGGAGAGGTCTCCCGTTCTCAATTCAAGGAGTTCGTCCAGTCACATCTTGCGCGTACCAAGAGTATCCAGGCGCTTGAGTGGATTCCTCGCATTTCTCACCAGGAACGTGAGAAATATGTTCAGGCGGCCCTGGATGACGGTGTGCAGAGCTTTTCCATTCGAGAAAAGGCGGCAACGGGTGAGATGCTTCGTGCGACTAATCGGCCCGAGTATTTTCCGGTCTATTACGTAGAACCGATGAAGGGCAACGAAAAGGCCATCGGTTTCGATCTTGCTTCCAATTCAACGCGGCTGGAGGCTCTTAATGAATCTCGCGATTTAGCGCGCCCGGTTGCCACGGCGCCCATTACGCTGGTGCAGGAAAAGGGAAGCCAGAAGGGCTTTCTGGTCTTCTGGCCCATCTACCGCACCGGCAGTCCTATCGACACCGCCGCACAGCGTCGCGAATACCTGACCGGCTTCGCACTGGGCGTCTTTCGCACCGGAGACATGATCGACGGCTCACTCAGCCACCTGAAAGGGCGAGGCCTTGAAGAATATGTATTCGACGAATCTGCCCCGGCTGCGGACCGGTTTCTGCATTACCACGGCCCTCGGAGCGAAGCAGATAACACCGCAGGCGCAAATCCGGAATCGGGTCGGCTTCTTGCCGGCATCCATCGTGTCAACAATCTCAAAGTCGGCGGGCGCGACTGGCTGGTAGTGACGCGTCCCACCGCTGAATACATTTCCTCTCGGAGTTCCTGGCACACGTACGGTGTGCTTTTCGGTGGGTTGTTCCTTACTACAGCGCTGGCGGTCTATCTTACGGGGCGTATGAAACTCGAACAGGCTCTTCAGACGGCAAAAGACGCGGCGGAGGACGCGAGCAAATCCAAGGGGGACTTCCTGGCAAACATGAGCCATGAAATCCGCACACCCATGAACGCCATCATCGGCATGACTGAACTCACCCTCGACAGTGATCTGGGCCCCGAACAGCGGCAATATCTCGAAACCGTCAGATCTTCTGCCGAGGCATTGCTCTTTCTCATTAACGACATCCTGGACTTCTCGAAGATCGAAGCAGGCAAGCTGGAACTCGAGGAGATCAACTTCAATCTGCGAGATACGTTGGCTGATACTACACAAACTCTCTCCCTGCGTGCTTTTGAGAAAGGCCTCGAGCTGGCCTGCCACATCCCGCCGGAAATCCCGAATTTCCTGATTGGCGACCCCGGCCGGCTCCGCCAGATAGTTGTTAACTTGATCAGTAACGCAATTAAATTCACGAAAGCTGGCGAAATCGTCGTTAAAGTCAAAAAGGAATCCGTGACCGGAAGTGCCGGCATTCTTCAGTTCTCTGTTTCAGATACGGGGATCGGTATTCCCACCGATAAGCAGGACAGAATTTTTGAGGCTTTCGAGCAGGCCGATTCTTCCACAACGAGGCAGTACGGCGGTACCGGGCTTGGACTTTCGATATCCACTCAGTTGGTTCACCTGATGGGGGGCCGTATTTGGATAGAGAGCCAGGAAGGGGTGGGGACTACTTTTCATTTCACCGTTTGCGTCAAGATTCGTGATGAAGCTGAAATTCCCAGGTCGCCGATGTTGGAGGAATTGAAGGATTTGCCCGTCCTGGTTGTCGATGATAACGCGACCAATCGACAGATTCTTCAGGAAGTGCTTTTTCACTGGGGTATGCGGCCGATTCTCACGGACGGCCCTGCCGCTGCCAAAGCAGCGCTTCAGCAGGCGAGACTCGATGGTGAACCTTTCCAACTGATCCTTTCTGATGTGTACATGCCCGGGACCGATGGTTATGAATTTCTCGATTGGGTCCGGTCCCGGCAGGAATACGCGGACATCACGGCCATGTTCCTTAGCTCTGCAAGAACGGCCGAGGGGGCTGAGCGGGCAAGGAAACTGAAGGTCGCTGCTTATCTCACAAAACCCATCAAGCAATCAACTCTTCTCGATTCAATACTCACAGCTTTCAGTGGAGACAAACTTCCGAAAAGCAAGGCACATGAGGCTACAAAGACAGAAGAGATCTCAGTCCGGCCGCTGAAGATCCTCCTCGCAGAGGACCACGTTCCCAATCAGACGCTGGCAACTGCACTCCTCAAGAAAAGGGGACATACTGTCACCATCGCCGTGAACGGGCTGGAAGCCGTAAATGCCACTGATCGTGAATCGTTTGACCTCGTCCTGATGGATATTCAGATGCCTGAAATGGACGGCCTTGAGGCAACGGTAGCCATCCGTGAGCGTGAGAAACAGACGAAAACTCACCTGCCGATCATCGCCATGACTGCCCATGCAATGAAAGGCGACGAGGTGCGTTGCCTGGAGGCCGGTATGGACGGATACGTCTCCAAACCCATTCGCCCGCAGATTCTTTTTGAAGTCATCGGAAGGCTCGCGTTGGACAAAGGGCAAGCGGATATCGAACCGGAAGGGGATGATGGAGTTCCCGCGGGCTTCATTGATGAAGAGAAAGTTCTTCGAACGGTTGAGGGAGACCGCGACCTCCTGAAGGCAGTGACAGACGGTTATTTCGAAGAGTTGCCGGAGCTGATGACCTCAATCCAGGAAGCCATAAGAAACGGCGACCGAGAGGCGTTAGAAAGAGCCGCTCACACCTTGAAAGGCGGCGTCAGCAATTTCAGCGACGAGACACCTCCCTACGAGACCCTCCTCAAACTGGAAGACCTTGGCAAGTCCGGCGATTTGGCAGACGCTGAGGAGAATTTCACTCGCTTGAAGAAAGAGCTTGAATTACTGGAACGGGCACTGAACCACATCCTTCAGGGGTCATCATGAGGATACTCATTGCGGAAGACAACAAAGCCACTCGCATCCGCCTGAAAATGTTCCTGGAAAAGCTGGGGCACAAGGTCCTTGCCACGTCTGACGGGGCCGAAGCCTGGAACATTTATCAGAACGGCGAATATCAAATGGTCATCACCGACTGGGAGATGCCGGAACTGGACGGGCTCGGACTGGTGCGCCAGATTAGAGGCTCAGTTCAGACCGGCTACGTCTACATCATTATGCTGACCGCAAAGACGGAAAAGCAGGAGTTGGTCGAGGCAATGGAGGCGGGGGCTGATGATTTTCTCGCCAAGCCATTCGACCCAGACGAGCTGCGCGTACGCTTGCATGCCGGCGAAAGGGTCATTGAACTGGAGCGGGGCCTTGCCGACAGGAATCAGGCATTGGAAGATTCCAACTCGAGCCTCGAGGCGGCCAATGCAAAAATGAGAAGGGATCTTGAGGCCGCCGCTGAGATCCAGAAGGCTTTCCTTCCCAAGAAAATTCCCGACTGCCCCGGCGCCTACTTTTCCTGGGCGTTTCATCCTTGCGATGAACTGGCCGGTGATACCTTGAATATCGTCCGCCTCGATGAAAATCATGTTGGACTCTACGTGATTGATGTCAGCGGGCATGGAGTACCAGCAGCCCTGCTATCCGTCACCCTCAGCCGTACCCTTTCCCCATCCGATGATTCAACTGTCCTGAAGGAATCGCTGCCGGGCTCGAATGGATATCGCATCGTTCCCCCTGCGGAAGTTGCATATCGTTTGAACCAAAGATTCGCCTGGAGTGACGAAACCGAACAGTACTTCACCATGGCTTATGGTGTGTTGAACATCGAGACCAACCACTTCCAATTCATGTGCGCCGGCCATCCGGCGCCTGCTTGTCTTTCAAGGGGATCCGGTCCGCAATACCTCGCTGCGAGTGGATTCCCCATCGGGCTTGGCATCGGCGACTACGAAGATCACACGGTGGAGCTGCATCCTGGGGATCGGATCTTTTTTTATTCTGACGGTATCCCCGAGGCCATGGATGGGGATCACGAGCAGTTCGGCGAAGAAAGGCTTCTGTCCTCTCTTGCCAGACGCCAGTTCGAGCCACTGGAAGACAGCATTGCCGCTGTCGTTGCCGAATTGAAAGGCTGGCGGGGCACCGCCCCGGTAATCGACGATGTCAGTCTCCTCGGACTCGAAATAGCGTAGTTCGGGAGCAACTATTCAGAGGTGCAGCCTCTCACTTTTAATCTTGATCTTCATCCTGCCTTTCTCTGGTTTCGTGTTGAGAGGATTCGTATGTCAGAAGAAAAGAAAGGGAAGATTATAAGCCGGAAAGACCCGGCCCTGTTCCATTGAAGATCGACCAATCACAAGACGGTGACTTCCGAATTATTGTCGTTGTCGAAAACCCACATCCCTATTGGAGGTGCACGAGATGGAAAATCTGTCCATGTCCTACGCTTTAAGGATTGCCTCTTTACTGGTTTTTATCTGCTTTCTGGAGTCAGGAATGGCAGAAGAAGTCGCAGAGTCGCCACAACCAAAAGCTGAGGCCAACGCCAAAGAGAAGTATTGGGACGCCACCGTCAAACTCACCTACTATTTCGACAGTCGGGACTACAACACGCTGAACATTTTCACGAATGTGAAACCTTTGCCGCTCGGATTCGAGTTCTGGGGTTTCACCGATATCCACAGTGACCAGAAGGCACCCGAAAGCCGTTTTGATCTCACCCGCTACTTTATGGAATACCGCCTCATTTATCCCATCCAGCCGGACTGGATTTTCGGCCTGAAAGGCTTTGAACTGGAGGCCGAATACAACGATTTCAATGGCCCGAACAACAACATCGTGCGATTCGGCCCTACCTACAAGCATCCGTTGCCACTTCCATGGGGGCGCAAGGGCGCACTCCGCTGGCGAATTCATCCTTTCGAGACGGACGGTGACGGGTTCCAGGCTAGCGTCCTTTATTTCATTCCCCTGACTGAGCGTTTCAGCGTCACCGGTTTTGCCGACATAAACTTTGTGGATAACGCTCGCGATCGATGGGTGATTGAGCCCCAATTGAACTTCAAGATTAACCAGATGTTCGCTCTCGTACTTGAGTTGCGTTACAACGAGTTTGAGGAAGCAAACCCTAACCTGGACGGCCTCGGCGTTGCCGCAGGTTTGAGCTTGGATTTCTGAGCGTAAGTGTAATATTTCCTTACCGTGCTGAAACGTAACCAAGAATATCCCGGCTCACAGGATCCTCCGCAGTTTGCCGGTTGAGTCTTGCAGACATTCGCCGAAGCTGTTCGGTCTTCAACAATGTGCCATGCCGAACGACCTGTCTCACCCTGGCGACATCGTGAATTTCCTTTGTCGGATCCCCATCAGTAATCAGGAAGTCAGCCTGCAACCCTGGAGCGATTGCTCCGACCTGTTTGCTGATCAGCATGACCTCAGCCGCACGGCTGGTCGCGGTGCGAAGTGCGTTTACTGGAGTCAGTCCGGCATCCACCATCTGAGTCAGTTCATCGTGCACACTGAAGCCGGGCACGAGATATGGGAAGGGCGAATCAGTGCCGGCAATGATGGGAATACCTCGCTCCTGCATCTGCGCCAGGCAGCGTTTCATTTCCACCACGTTTCGCTGAAGTTTCAGCCTGGCCTCGGCCGCCCCGAACCGATTCGGGAAGTTTTCCCAAGCTTGCAGGAATGCCGGATGCACCCACTTCAATCTCTTGTCCTGTCGAAAGGCGGGTTCATTCGTCCGCGCGATGCGATCCCAGACAACCAGTGTGGGGCACATGACCATACCTGATGGCAGCAGGTCGTCGCAGAGAGCGTTCAGGCCCTCAATGGGACTCTCTTTCCATGCTGCCGCGCAGCCGCATAGGTGTTCGATTTCATTGATTCCGACCGCGGCTGCTTCCTGCGCGCTGAAATTCCCCAGGTGGGCGAGAATGTATTTGCCGTAACGCCGAGAGACCTCCGCCGCGCCTGTCATTTGTTCGTGTGTAATGTTGACGTAAAGCTTGATGGCATCGACATCCTGCTCAATCTGCGATTTCACCGAAGCCTCGATGGCCGCCCGATCTGCGTGGGCCTTGCCCATGAAAGGCCAGTGCGCGTTCGGGCCATCCAGCAGCGGCCCGCAGCAGAGGATGTTGGGCCATTGACTCGGATTCGTCCGCGCCCGTCGTCGCCGCTCCAGTATCCAGTCCAGGTCATTCCCGACGTCGCGGATAGTTGTCACTCCCGCCGCGAGGAATCCTGGCCGCATCCAATCACAGAAATGTACATGCCCATCGATCAGCCCCGGCAAAATCGTGCAGCCCGGGAATCGATGTTTCTTGAGACCGCGCGGGACGGCCTCGGCTGCACAGACTGCCTGGATAGTGCTACCTTCGACGATCACCGCATAGCCGCTCTTGGAGCGGGACCAGCGGCCGTTCCAGATATTGTCCGGCAGGATAGCGTATCGGGTGGTTTTTAGATTTTTCAAATTTGTCAGTTCCTGTTACGGATCGAGCAAGGTTGTGGGGCAGAATTTAATCTGCCTCCTGGCGAACGGGGTCCGCAGTCGCACGTGAAAACCTACGCCACGACCGGTTGCGTCCATGCCTTTTGGGTGTCACCGGATGTGGTCGGATTGGGATGCGGCGCGTCTGAAATCACATTAGCACGAACGAATAGTTCGTCGCCTTTTAGCCTGTAGGTCGGGCTCAGACTCTGATCAACTGCCAGCACGCAGCCGATGTCGCTGCTGTAACGCCGAGTCGTTCGAACAGGACGCCCTTCCGAATCCGTCACCGGTTCCGAACTGAGGTCACATCCTTTTCGAGTGCCGATGAATTCTGTGCGGTAACTCACCCCGGCAACAGGTTCGATCTCCAGGCGGATGCCGGTTGTCTGGTTCTCCACTGCTGTAAGCGTCACTCCGGTACTGGAATAAAATCGCCCATCATTGATCGCAGACACGATGAGGTCGGGTGTCAATCTTTCCGCTTGGACCATGAGCCAGGCGCGTCCAGGCAAGGCCGCAAGCTCGAGTCGATGATGATGTGCGTAGGCATGGCAATCATCCGTGGCGAGGCCATAAATGATTTCACCATCCATTTCAGCGAGGCGGATTGTATTGGCGATGTCCCAGATTCGTTCGGCCGAAGCATGCAACTCATCCCCGTAGGTTTCGCACATATTGAGCGCGGTATGAATCTCGACATGACGGAGATTGGTAACCGCTGCAATGTCTTCGGCGGTTGCGTTCCAGATGAAGTTCGGATGATTCAGGAAGGTCAGCACTTCTCTGCCCGAAGCAAAAGCGGCTTCCTCACCCGCGGCAAAGGAGAGGCCCATCCCCTCAACACTTGTCCCGTTCTCCGCGAACTGGGGCGGTATCGCAGATGGGGTGTTGAAGACGTTGATCCAGTGTTGCTGTTCCCTTTTGCCCTGGCCCCAGGTGGTCGTCACCTCCTCACCATTCAGCATGAGGAAACGATCCGACTCCTCAAAAAGATGCCGATATTCAGAGAGCTGCTTCAGGAGCACCTCTGTATGTCCATCGGCTTCTCTCTGCTTGACCCAGCTATTGCCAAAGCGTCCAAGGTATCGTTCCAGCAGTCTTCCATTCGCAAGGGCACGGCCCTGGCTGCTCTCCGGATCGCAGCGGAACCAGCGCTCTCCGATCTGATGCTGATCATGTTCCGTAAAGGCAATGAAGTGATATCCATTTTTCTTGAACCAATCGGCCACCGTTTCCGGAAAGTCATTCCCATCACTCCAGAAGGAGTGCATGTGCAGGTTGCCTCGATACCAGTTTGTATTGGCCATTTTGTTTGTAACTCTTGAGATAGGGGCCTAACGGTTTTCACTCTGGCTGTCTCGTCACCGCGGGGTGAACTGACAAAAAGGCAGAATTAGCAGAATGATTTCTTATTTTCATTATTCTGTCCCAAATTATTCTGTCTATTCTGTCTGGATGACATCCCTTGCCCAGAAGTGGCGTAACCGAGACTCACTTTACGAAAGAGCAAATCCCAATGACCGAGATATTCGTTTCAACTGACGGTTGTGATTCGTTCGATGGAATGTCGCAGACAGTTTCTGCGGACGATGGCATCGGGCCGTTCGAAACCCTGGAAAGGGCAAGGGACGAGGTTCGCAGGATGAAAGCAGAGGATGGCATTCCGGCGGATGGCGTCACCGTCACTCTGATGAATGGCGATTACTCATTGGAGCAGTCATTCGAACTAACCGAGGAAGATTCAGGCGCGGCAGATGCTCGGATTGTTTATCGGGCCGCCAATGAAAGAGCGGCACGTTTACTCGGTGGCCGGCATTTGAGTGGATTCAATCCGGTTACTGATCCTGAAGTTCTCAGCCTCCTGCAGCCCGCGGCGCGGAGTCAGGTCTTACAGACGAAACTGGTCGAATCAGGTATTACGGATTTTGGACAGATGAGAAGCCGCGGATTTTCCAGAAAGACAGCTCCCGCCCATCTGGAGCTGTTCTGTGGCGGAAAACGAATGACGCTTGCGCGCTATCCAAACCAAGGTTTCCTGAACATTGCCCCCGATCCGAACGGAGATGGTGAAGATGATTCCCACGGCGGGAAGACCAATCGAATAGAAACAGGTTTTAAATACGACGACCAGAGGCCCGGCGAGTGGAAGGCTTTCGATAATGTCTGGGTGCACGGTTACTGGGCATGGGACTGGGCAAATTCTTACGAGGAGATCGAGTCGATCGACCTGGAAACGCGGCACATCAAGACCAAGCCTCCGCACGGACTCTACGGTTTCCGGGCCGGTCAGCGCTTCTACTTCCTGAACGTCCTCGAAGAGTTGGACGAACCGGGTGAGTATTTCGTCGATACCAGGGCCGGCATCCTCTATTTCTGGCCGCCCGAATCACTGGACGGCACCGAGGTCATCGCCTCGGTCATCGAAGACCCCATGATCAAGATGAAGCAGGCTTCTCACATCAGCTTCGAGGGTATTATCTTCGAAGCCTGCCGGGGCACGGCCATCACTATCGACGGCGGAGAAGGAAGCCGCATCCGAAACTGCGCTTTCCGCAACATCGGCAACGATGCCATCGTCGTAGAGGGGGGCAAAGACCACGGGGTTGAAGGTTGTGAAATCACTGCTACGGGCGACGCGGCCGTGAAGCTGAACGGCGGGGATCGCCAGACGCTGACCCCCTGCGGCCATTTTGTTCGGAACTGCCATGTCCACCATTTCGCGGTCTGGACGCGCTGTTACGTGACCGCGGTGAACTTCAACGGCGTCGGGTTTCACGTGGCCCACAATCACATTCATCACGCGCCGCACACCGCAATCCTTTATTGGGCCAACGACAGCATCATCGAGTTCAATCACATCCATCACGTCACCCAGGAGACCGGCGATTGCGGAGCGATATATACCGGGCGTGACTACACGGCCTGTGGGAACGTCATCCGCCACAACTACATTCACGATACCGGCGGCTTTGGTATGGGCTCGAATGCGGTCTACCTCGACGATTGCGTCAGCGGCCAGAAAATTTACGGAAACATCTTCCTGCGTACCCCACGGGCGGCCTTCATCGGGGGAGGCAGGGACATCGAAGTGGTTAACAACATCTTTATCGACTGCGAACCCTCCATCCACGTCGATGGTCGTGGCCTCGACAGCCGCGAGGTGTGGCACAACATGGTCTACAAGACGATGAAGGATAGGCTGGAAGCAATAAACCATCACAAACCACCCTACAGCGAGCGGTATCCAGAGCTTCAGGAACTTGACGCCTACTATGCCAAAGAAGAAGGCATTCCACCCGGCAACATTCTAATCACCAGAAACATCAGCGTCGGCGGCACCTGGCTCGATGCCCGCTGGCACACCAACATCGAAAAACACCTCACCCTCGGCGAAAACCTCGTCGATGCCGACCCTCACTTCGTCTCCAAAGAAGAAGGAGACTACCGCCTGAAAGAAGACTCCCCTGCCTGGCTGATAGGTTTTGAATCCATCCCGGTCGAGAGGATCGGGACAGATTGGGAGTGAAGCGTCCGGCCCAACCGGAAAGAATCGTCGGCCTGCGTGGCGTAGAACCGAACCGATTTGAGTTCCGAAGGATAAGGGCGGAATAATCTTTGGGCTTTCATTTCTGTTTGGAGCATAGTCCCGTTAATTTAGCGGCATTCGAACCATAGAATCAAACTTGACCCATTGCAGGAGCTAAACTCATGAATTTCCAAAACATTCGTAATCTGGTTGAGTTCGACACACCGACGGTGGCCAATGGTCTTGAGAGGCTGGAGCTTCGCGATCCGACGATCGGCTATACGGGCCCCGACATCAGGTGCCTGATGCCGGAGATGGGGCCAAAGGTAGGCATCGCCGTTACCGCTCGAATGGACACCACAACCGCCGGTATGGATGACCCGGCCCCCCTGTGGCTTGATTGGGTGAAAGCGATGAAGGCGGCAGCTCATTCTGATGGTGTTGGCAATGTTCCCGTGTTCGCGGTGATCGAATCTGTTGGGCCGCGGCCGCGTCACACGGTCACCATCGGGGACGGAATGGGAACCATCATGAGGATGGCTGGGGTCGCAGGTTTCCTTACAAACGGATCGATTCGGGATCTGGAGGGCGTTCGGGGAGTTCCCCTGGCCTGTTGGGCAGCGGGAGTCTCACCCATGCACGGAAAGATCCGCTGGCTGGATGTGAATTCACCGGTAGTCATCGACGGAATGACCGTGAATCCTGGAGACTTTATTCACGCAGATGTGAACGGAACTCTGGTCATCCCTCCTGCCGCTGCCGATCAAGTTTATGACAAGGCAACAGAGGTCAGAAAATACGAACAGGACGTCTTCGCCAAATATCGAGCCATGAGTCTTGATGAGTACCTGGCCGAGAGTGACAGGAGTGAGCCATGCGAAGAGACAACCAATGAATAGCAAGCGGCAGTAGCTTGGGGTTGAGGCAGCGAATTCGTCCTCAATTCCTCTTGCCTCCTTCTCTCCATTCCAAGGTCAATTTCGAGCTCCGGGATTGGTCAGGGGCTTTGGCGGTGCTGTCGGCGCGGCCTGACATGACGCGCACACATTATGCGCTACACTGATGCCGTGCAGCTATACGCGAGCTTTTCACCTAAGCATTTTCGAGGAATTTCAATGACAAGCAATGTGACTTTGAGGATGGACTCGCGGTTGCTGAAAGAACTTCGCCATTGTGCAGTGGACGCCAACCAGTCTTTGTCTGCCTGGATTACTTCGGTCCTCGAGGAAAAGATTCAAAGCGACAAGAGATTTGCTTCGGCGCGCAAGAGAGCATTAAAGAAATTGGAAGACGGATTCAAGCTGGGCGGAAAACCGCTCTCAAGAGAGGAAGTCCATGCCCGCTGACGTTTTTATCGATACAAATATCCTGGTCTATGCTCACGACCTCGATGCCGGAGAGAAACATGAGAAAGCGAAAGAACTGGTAAGGGAACTTTGGGACCAATCGCCTGCAGCATGGCTGAGCGTGCAGGTTCTCCAGGAGTTATTTGTGAACCTTGTTCGCGAAGGTGTCGAATCCGCCGAGGCTCGTGAGTTGGTGAACGACTATATGCATTGGCGAGTGGTCGAAACGACAGTGGCCCTGTTGACAGGTGGGCTCGATGAGCAGGAGCGGTGGAATATCTCACTCTGGGATGGATTGATCCTGGCCGCCGCTCGTTCGGCCGCGGTCAAAGAATTGTGGAGCGAAGACCTCAACGAAGGTCAGGATTACGATGGCATAGTGGTGGTGAACCCACTCAAGTAGCTCGGCAATGCCTGAATGACCTACCTGAGAGTCTGAATCCAGGTCCAAATCGCCGATCTTCTCATCCCAAAATTCTGGCCGGCCGTTATTTGAAGCATTCGGCATAATCCGGGTTTCGTCTGCGGTCGCCGTCCTCATCCCAAAAATCCAGAAGAAGACTGGCAGACACCTTGTTCGGGTGGAAGCTGAGGGCGTGCGCGAGTCGCAGCCGGCCCCAATTATCTATGCCCAGTTCGTTTCTCTGACGAACGATTCGTTGACGTTCCCCTTCGGGCAAATATCGAAGAACGCGGAACGCCTTGCCTGTCTTGCTGATGTTGCCCGGTTGCCTGAGATGAACTTCAAACTTTTCTCTCTGGGCCATGTCTCCGTAGCACCAGAGGGTCAGGCGAAATTGAAAGTCCATCTGATCCTCCATCGGCCTCGGCCGCAAGGTCTCTGCCTTGCCGGCTTCGCCTCGAATTTCGGACAAGAATTTTCTAACGGTCGCATTGTCTTTGTCTTTGATACGCCTTAGGACTTTGATCGAAATTAAGTTTCCAACTTCGGCCGAATGATATCCCTTTTAACTGTCCAGGAGGGACCCAGGCGAGTAGTTAACCAGGGGTGAGATGACAAACCCGACTCCAGCCCCAAAGGGGCGACGGCGGCGGCTCCGTCGCCCCTTCGGGGCTTCGATGCGTTTTTCCAATTCTGTCCCCAGGTTGAAACCTGGGGCTAATTGCCTCCGTCCCTTCGGGACTATTGAAAGTGGCAACATTATTTTGGCCGGAGTCCTTACCTTCGGAGAATTGAGCCTGATGTCAGAGAATGTGAAAACAGCTTTTGCGATACTCGTTATTGCTGGTCTTGCCACAGTGCATTCTGAAGCCGAACACAAATTTAATGTCCTTTTCATCATCTGTGACGATCTGAACTGCGACCTTGGAAGTTACGGCCATCCGATGGTCAAGTCTCCCAATATTGATCGGCTTGCCGAGCGGGGAATGCTGTTCAAGCGCGCTTACTGTCAGTATCCGTTGTGCGGCCCCAGCCGTGCTTCGTTCATGACAGGAATGTATCCCGATCAGACGTTGATTCATCGAAATGCGATCCGTATCAGAGAGCGGCTTCCCGATGTGGTCAGCATGTCGCAGCATTTCATGAACAACGGCTATCAGAGTGCGCGGGTGGGTAAGCTCTATCACTACAATGTTCCGGCGGACATTGGCAATGATGGCCACGATGATCCGGCGTCCTGGCATGAAAAAGTCAATCCTCGAGGCCGTGACAAGACCGAGGAGAATAAAGTTTTCAGCCTTGTTCCCGGGCGATTTGGAGGAACGCTGAGTTGGCTGGCTGCCGACGGAACGGATGACGAGCAGACCGACGCGATTGGTGCGGAGGCTACGACTAGTTTTCTCGAGAAGTATTCGAAGAACAAGAAGCCGTTTTTCCTGGCTTTTGGTTTGTATCGGCCGCACACGCCTTATGTGGCGCCGAAAAAATATTTCGACATGTATGACCGGACGAAGATCTCAGTCCCAAAGAACCCGGAGGGATACCTGGACACCATTCCCTTGCCGGCTCGGAGATCTATAGCAAGCAAGAAGGAGCAGGTAAGCATCACCGATGATCTGGCCCGGCAGGCCATCCAGGCATATTACGCATCGATCACATTTGCAGATGCGCAGGTCGGGCGGGTCTTGAATGCGCTGGAACGGCTGGGCCTTGCCAAAAATACCGTCGTCGTTTTTACCTCCGACCACGGCTACCACATGGGCGAGCATGGCCACTATATGAAGACTACTCTGTTTGAAAATGCGGACAGAGTGCCGCTGATCATCTCCGTCCCGGGAATGAAAACAGCAGGCAGGACAACCATTTCCCCGGCCGAAATGGTCGACTTCTATCCGACCCTGGCCGAGTTGTGTGGACTGAAACCGCCGGCACATCTCTCTGGGATCAGCCTCAAACCGGTCCTGGATGACGAAAGTGCCCAGCCCCGGAATTCGGCCCTGACGCAGAATGCTGGTGGATACAGCATCCGCACCGATCGCTATCGCTATACGGAGTGGAGCAATAACGGCGCCGCGGGAACGGAACTCTATGACCATTCCACTGACCCGCAGGAAATGAAGAACCTCTCCAACCGACCGGAACAGAAGGAGACTATCGAGCGACTGTCCATGCAACTCCGTGAGAGAATCGCTCAGGCCAAATCGGCTCCCCCTGGGGTGGAGAGAATCGCAGCCAAGCCAAGAGAAAAGAAGAAATAAGGATCTCGATGATCAATCCGGAGGAACAGCAGCAACCGGGGCGTAAGGATTTCGCACTCCTCACGGCACTCGGCCTGGCAATGCTGTACGTGGTCTGGGGCTTTATTGAGGCATCACGAATCGATGATGTGGAAATCAGCCGGAATGAGTATCTCAAGTTTCACATGTGGGGCGTCTTCATTTTTTGCATCACGTTCTGGTTCATCCAGCGATTGCCGGACACCAAAGGATTGCTGCTCATCATCGCCGGTTTCGGGCTGGTGTATCGAGTATTGTTGATTCCTACTAATCTGATCCTTGAAGACGACGTTTATCGCTACCTGTGGGATGGAAAGGTCGTTGCTCATGGTCTTAATCCATACCAGTTTTCGCCCGAAGAATTACTGGCGTTTGCTGATGGGGACAGTGGAAAAGCATTCACCGGGGAGCAGAAGCAAGACCTCGCCAGATTTGTGGAACTGATGAAATCGGGCGTCGGGAAGCACAATGAGTTCAGGAAGATCGTTGAGCAAATCAACTATCCCGAAGTTCCCACGATCTACCCGCCATTCAGCCAGTTCGTGTTTGCGATTTCCTACTTCGTGCGACCGGGGCACGTTCCGACCCTAAAAATTCTGGTTACTCTGTTCGAAGTCGCTGCGATAGTCCTGGTTTTCCTCTCGCTCAAGGAACTTGGACTGAAGCAGACCTACATCTTGATCCCTGCGTGGTGCCCAGTCTTGCTGAAGGAATTCGCCAACTCCGGCCACCACGATGGTTTGGCCATCTTTGCGGTCGCCCTTGCAATCTTTTGCCTGGTGAAAGGCCGAAACACAATCGCAGGCGCCGCTATTGGCCTGGGCGTGCTTGCAAAGGTCTATCCCGGCGTGTTGCTGATCGTGTTCGTAAGGAGGCTCAAACTCAAAGGATGTCTCGCCTTCGCGGCGATCATGATTCTTGGATACCTGCCATTCATGGGCAAACGCACCTTTGAAGGCTTCAACACTTATGCAAAGGAGTGGCAATACAACGCCGCAATTTTTCTGGTGGTGCGCGACGTCCTGGTCCCGATGTTGAAGGAGGACGGGATTTTCGGCGCTTTCATTTCGGACAATGGTAAGGATGATTCAGACCCCAGGTATCTGGCAGCACTGACTGGCGCCAAGGCCATTACCGGCCTCATCCTGCTGGCATGTCTCCTGTGGCTGGCGGTCCATCCCATTCCTGATCGATGGCCCGACGCGCTCAGGGCAAGCCTCGGTCTCGGTGCACTCTTCATTCTGGCGCCAGTGATCAACCCCTGGTATCTGTGCGTGATAGTGCCAATGCTTGCGTTGTATCCTTCGTATGGACTGCTCTGGTTCGTTCTCCTGTCACCGCTCAGCTATACGCGTGACATTGATTATGTAGTACCTCATTTCATTCGTTGCATTGAGTTCCTGCCGATGCTGCCGTTGTTGGTCTTGGATTACAGAACTTTGAAGGCGTCGGCCGCACGCTATGGATCGGAATTCAATTCTTAAATAGATCCCGGCACTCCCATCCGCCCCCTCTCCCCCTTTTGCATCTTCGTGTCGCATTGCTAGACTCCGCCGCCCTTGGCGGGGGCGTAAAAAACGCTCAACAGAATGCGGCCATTGAAGGAAATACACCATGAAGATCAGCTACCAATGGGTCAAGGACTACTGCGCTTATCAGGGCACACCTGAAGACCTTAGAGAACTCCTGCCCAACCTCGGGATGGAGGTTGCGGAGACGATTGAAATTGGCGGAGACGTCTGTTTCGACCTTGAAATTACGAGCAACCGGAACGATTTGAACGGCGTCATTGGAGTTGCCCGCGAAATCGCTTGCGCGTCCGGCAGCGAATTGAGAATTCCCGAAATCGAACTCAAGGGGAGCGACGAGGGAATCTCGAATTTCACCTCTATTGACAACCAGACTCCGGAACTGTGTCCACGCTACACCGCTCGCATCATTACGGGAGTGACCATTGGCCCGAGCCCGGATTGGCTGGTTTCAAGACTTTCAGCCGTCGGAATGCGCTCCATCAATAACGTGGTCGATATTACCAACTTTGTTTTGCTCGAGGCGTGCCAGCCGCTCCACGCATTTGATTACGATACTCTGCATGAAAATCGCATCGTTATTCGTCGCGGCCTGGATGGCGAAACCATCACCTCTATCGATGGCTCCGAATGTAAACTTTCTAAAGAAATGCTGGTGATCGCGGACGCCTCTCGTGCCGTGGCCATCGCCGGGGTGATGGGTGGACTGGATACCGAAGTTACTGAATCTACAAAGACAATTCTTCTGGAATCCGCTGACTTTACTGGCGTGAGCATTCGCCGCACAGCCCGCAGCCTGGGCATTGCTACCGACTCTTCATTCCGCTTCGAGAGAGGCGTGGATCCGGTCGGCGTCGAATGGGCATCCAGGCGTGCGGCCGCGTTGATTGAAGAACTCGCTGGCGGCACGACTGTCGAAGGGATTCTTGATGACTGGCCAGGAAAGAAAGCGCCAACAAAGGTGAGCATCCGAGTTCCTGAGGTTCATCGGCTGCTTGGCGATGCGATTCCTGGTGAGAAGGTCAAGAGAATCCTTACCTCACTCAGTCTCGAATTGGTTGAAGAGGATGTTGATTCTCTGTCTTTCAGCATTCCTTCATTTCGGAAAGACCTCGAGCGTGAGATTGATCTCATCGAAGAAGTCGCACGGGTACATGGCTTCAACAACATTCCAACGATATCGAGCTTGCCGGTTACCTCGGCGGACTACCCCGTCCGAGAGCGGGTTGCGGATGTCGTTCACCAGGTGATGACCGGCAGTGGATTCGATGAAATTATTACTGTAAGTTTCCAGTCCGACGAAATGGCTGAGGGGGTCTCGCCCTGGAGTGATGGCACGCCGCTGGTAAATCAGAATCCTGTGCGAAAGCAGGAGGCCGTACTTCGGCGTTCGCTGATTCCAAGCCTCATGCAAGTACGCCAGGCGAACGAGGGGCGTTCGTTTAACGAGACATTCATGTATGAGATCGCCAGCGTTTATCTGAGCGGTGAGAAGGCCTCGGACAACGAAGAGAAACGAGTGCTGTCGTTCATCCACGGTATTGACTTTGCCGAAACCAAAGGAGTAATTGAGAAGCTTGCAGAACGCCTGCGCATTGGTGCTGACACAGTTATCAGGCCTGCAGATCGATCCTTTCTTGAGCCAGGTACAGGGGCTGTATGGAAACAGGGCGACCGTATCCTCGGCTATCTGGGCACCACATCTAAACCTCTTTCGGACAAGTTCGACCTGCGGGAGGCACCCTCCGTTGCAGAGATTGACCTGGATGCGCTTGAGGGGATGGCGTCCTTTGATGTTTCAGTGACGCCCCTGCCACGTTATCCGGCTTCGGATCGCGACGTGGCCGTCATTATTCCAGAGGAAGTAACCTGGGAGCAGGTGACGCAACTGGTCGAAGCGCTTGGACTGCCCGATCTGCTCTCCCTCGAATTTTTTGATCTTTATCGAGGCAAAGGCATCGACCAGGGCAAAAAGAGCTTGGCGTTCAGGGTAGTCTTTCAATCTGCTGAGCGAACCTTGACCAATGAAGAAGTGAATGGTCATCGCGATGCAATCATCGCAAGGTTAGGAGAACAGTTCGGGGCCCAATTGCGCTGACCTGTATTGAGGTTGGCGCCAAACGTGATATTTCCCAGAACACAAAAAAGCCATCCGGCGAACCGGATGGCTTTCTTTTTGATGTGTATTGGTGTTATTCCTTCGGCTTGACTGCAGCAGCAGTGAAGCGTGTGGTGTCGTTGAATGTCTTCAGAAACTTGTCGACGTCTGCGTCTTTCTTGAAGTCAACCTGGGCAACCCATTTCTTGGTGTCCAGCTTCATCTTGACGACTCCGTCATAATTATTCATGGCAGTGCGCACGGCATTGCCGCAATTCGTGGCTCACGTGGCCCCTTTGATATTGAACGAAACCGACTTGGTCTCTTCCGCAGCATGCAGCGGGGCTAACGAATACCCGCCGACTATGGCCGCTGCGATGGCCGTTATAAGCAGTCTAGTGCTCATATGACATCTCCCTGTGAAAAATGAAATGAAGAAAAACAACACCAACCACTTTTATCGAAGCCAGAAATCTAGCGATTTTTCACCGGCTGGCCACCTTTGTCGGCACACCGGCGAAGGCCTACGATAGTAAGTCGATAATAGCAAAGTTGGATTACAAGAGTCGTGTAGGTATTAACGGAGAAGATGGCCAACCAGATTTTCTGATTTGAAAGGTTGGTGGCAACCGGTGGCCAGGTGTTTATTCCTACTCTGCCGGGATTTGATTTAACGTGTAATACGCTTCTCTGTGCAAGAGATGATCGCCATCAGCGGATCTCAGCCCCGTTAGTTTCAGTTCATGCACGTAGTATGGTTCGAGACCTTCAACAACGAGCCGAACCGATTTCTTGTCTGTGCCGACCGTAGCACTTATGACCTTCAGGGTTCTTTCATTCGTCGGCTTGTCGCCGTATGTTTCGTGGTGGTGGTATGTCCATGCCTTCATGGCGTATGTCTCAATCTTGCCAGCCATGGCAAGGTCGACCTCCTTCGTGAATACCACGTCGAAGCCATCCGGTTTCGCCTTCATTTCGAGAATCTCAAAAGGCGTCCTGCCCGTCCAGACCACCCGTTGCAAACCGTGTCTGCTGCCCCAGCCCCGAGCGGTCTGGCCGACGAAGAGAGAGCCGTCTTTACCCCAGGCCAGTCGAAGGGAGCCTTGTGTCAGGTCTTTTCTGAATGGGTAGCAGGCTCCCTGATATTCGCCGCCGATCTTTTCGAGTGATACGCGAATCAGGATGCCGGTGGTGTTGTCACAGACAATAAACTGTTTATCGAACGGCCCGAACTTGCCGGCGGTCATGTTGAACTTGGCCTCGCCGTGTGAGCGTCCCATCTGTGGGTAAGGAAACCAGCAGGCTGGTGCGAGGAGATCCTTCATGTTCTTTACGGCCTCGCCCCAGAGGACGCCGCTCTTCAGGCCTTCCGGTTCTTTCATCGGCGAGTTCGGTAAACTGCACGAACGAAAACCAAACGGATTGCCCTGGAAACTCCCGGGCTTCAGATGCGATAGCCGGCACACCGCAACCCAGTCGCCCTGATTATCGGTATAGAAAACATCGCCGACGTCGTTCATGCCAAGCCCGGCAGGCGAACGCAGCCCGACACACACCGGATGCATTGTGCCCTCACGATCTACCCTAACCGCCCAGCCCCGCCAATCAGCCGGGCCCTCCGGCTCGTCGCCAAACGGGCGATTCAGCGTGATCCAGAAATTACCTTGAAGATCGACCTGCGGCCCAAAGGCAAATTCGTGGTAGTTGCCGCTTATCCCCCAACCTCGATTGAATGTCTCGACCTCATCAATGACTTCGTCTCCGTCGGTGTCTCGAATGCGTGTTAATTCGCCGCGCTGCACCAAGTACATCCATTCTTTATCCACATGGATGCCGAGCGGCTCGTTGAGCCCGAAGAGGATTCGTTTGTATTTGATAGCCTTCGCAGAATCACTCTCATTGTCTTCGGGTTTAGCAAGGACGGGCGGGTCGGCGTATGGATTGTCCATGATCCATACCTCTCCTCGCCGTGTGCATGCGACGAGCCTGGTTTTTTCCGTATCCAGCCAATCAAGACCGCCTACCTCCATGACGACATCTGGCGGTGCAGGGATGTTGATTAAGCGGTAGTAGTCCTCTTCCCGGGGAAGGTTTTCCGAGAAAAGGGGAATGCGGGCGGAAAGAAGACAGATAAGGAGAAAGTGTTGGAATGGTTCTCTCATGGTGTGTCGTGATGAAGTTAACTGCGAACGAAGATAACCGTCCGCGGTTGTTCTTATCAGGCAGGTCTATTTCCCTTCCGGTGGAATTGCGAGATTCACGGTGGCCACGCCTGATACCGCTCGGCCCTGCCACAGGCTGACACCGTTCACCGAACCTTTGCGCTTTGAAGAATACTCGATCTGCATTTCCAGTTTTCCTGGAGCAGCTTCACGTGAGTAGGCCTGACCATACTGATCGACACCATACGGCGCGATAAACACGATGTCGCCCGGCTGGACAACTGTTGCATTTTTTTCGGTAAATCCTGCGTATTTTGCTGTGGCCAGAAAGTTCCACATATCGAGCAGCTCGTCCTGCTCTCCCTGCTTAAGTTTCAAATCCATGAAACGATCAACTGGATAGTGATTAATGGCTACTGGCTCGCTGGAGGTATTGCGCAAAGCGTAAACAATTTGGGTGTAAGCGTTCCAGAAAAAGGGGCCGTTGTTCCCTTTGCGGCTCTTCATCAGCGTGATGTCCTTTTCCGCAGGAATCACGGCTAGTTGAATCCCGTTCGATACCTCACCCCACGGCCAATTATCGAGGTTGCAGAGCTTCTCATACTCCTCGACGCGACCGGTAGGGCTGCTGCTGAAAGGCACAAAATTCTTCGGGTACGCTGGCAGGTAATATCCCCTGCCGGTCTGTTCGGTTTGGAGGAGCAGGAGGTATTTCTGTCCCTTCGAGAGGTTCGGGTACGATGGCCCATCGGATACGAACAGCAAAGGCCCACCTGAATTCTGAGGCTTCCTGGCCAACGAGATAATCGAGATTGTGCTGCCCACGGTTTCTTTACCTCCAGGATTTCGCAGCACTTTTTCAATCTTGAAGCTCGTCTCATGAAAGTACGCCTTCATGGGCTGCTTCATCGTTGCAATTTTGACTTGGTCATCGCCTTTCTTGCCATCCTTGGTCACGCTGCCGATGACGATCAGGTCACTCTGGCCGATGAGGATTGGCAGGGCCATGTCGACCATACAGGCAGAGGCATTGGAATTCAGGAATCCGAGCACCGCCAGAATTGCAATGGGGAATGTAAGAGAGTATTGGAGTTTCATGTGTCTTTAGGCTCTAGGAATTCGGAACCACGGGGCAGCTTGGAAGTGTGCGGGCAGTGAATTTATAGCAGGCATCAAAAATTTGGAAATCACGGCCTGAACTCGCACCTGCGAAAAAATACAGATTTGGCAACATATCCTCTACACTCCAATCCTCCCATACTCCCATACTCATCCTCTGCAAATGCTCAGCACACTTATCCTGAGCGTCTTCAGCCTCCTTATCGCCGAAGACGCGACAACAGCCAGACCGGTCAGCTATTACAAAGACATTCGCCCTATCTTCCAGCGCGAATGTCACGGATGTCACCAGCCTGCTAAGGCCAAGGGTGAATACGTCATGACGTCCTTCGACAAGCTTCTAGCCGGCGGTGAAGAGGGCAAGGCGGTCATCCCGGGCGACGCGGCCAAGAGCTATCTCGTCGTGCGTATTTTGCCCAAGGATGGCAAGGCAGAAATGCCCAAGGGGAAGAAGCCACTGGCCGATACTGAAATTGCACTCATCAAGAAATGGATCGGGGACGGAGCAAAGGATGACACGCCTGACAACGCAAAACAGCGCTATGACATGGAGCATCCGCCGATCTACACCTTGCCACCCGTCATCACATCCATCGATTACTCCCCGGATGGGCAACTACTCGCCATTGCCGGGTTCCATGAAGTGCTTCTCCACAAGGCGGATGGCAGCGCGCCGGTGGCCAGACTGGTTGGGCTGTCGGAGCGCATCGAGTCGGTGAAGTTTTCACCGGACGGAAAATCTCTCGCCGTCACCGGCGGCCTGCCATGTCGCATGGGTGAGGTGCAGGTTTGGGATGTTGAAAAGACGAAACTCAAGCTTTCACGGCCGATCACATACGACACGGTCTATGGGGCAAGTTGGTCGCCTGATGGAAAGCTCATCGCCTTCGGATGCGCTGACACCACCCTACGCGCCATTGAGGCTGAGACAGGCAAGGAGGTCTTGTTTCAGGGGGCGCACGATGACTGGGTGCTCGATACAGTTTTTTCCGTTAAGGGTGATCAAGTGGTTTCTGTCGGACGCGACCGTTCTACCAAGCTCACGGATGTCGTGACCCAGCGCTTTATAGATAATCTGACATCTATCACTCCAGGTGCGTTGAAAGGCGGGCTTCAATCAGTCGCCCGGCATCCGGAACGCGATCAAGTATTGGTCGGCGGGGCGGACGGCACCCCACAGGTTTATCGCATGCTTCGCGAGACCAAGCGGGTTATTGGGGACAACGCGAATCTCATCAAGCGATTTCCGCCAATGAAAGGCCGCATCTTCAGTGTCGATTACAGCCCGGACGGGAAAAGTATCGCCTGTGTCAGCAGCCATAACGGCCGCGGCTACCTCCATATCTATTCGAGTGACTTCGATGGCCAGCTCACCGATGAGCTGAAGAAGATTCTCAATAAGGTAGTCGATCAGCGGAACGCAAAAGAAAAGGAGGTGATAACGAAATACCAGGAAGACGGCGTCAAGCTCCTGACCTCCGCCGAGATTGAAGGGGGCCTCTACGAAGTGGTGTTCCATCCAAACGGAAAAGAAATCGCCGTCGCTGGAGCGGACGGGCAGATCAGACTGATAAATCCGGCGGACTGCAATGTCATCAAATCGTTCATGCCGGTGACGCTCAGCAAACCTGAAGTGCAACCCCTGTTGACAGGAAAAAGTGACCAGAAAGGCGCCTACGAAATCACCCGGGAAGGACTGGATATACCGCAGACGATCACTGCTCTGGAAGTGTTACCCGGGCAGATTCAGCTCAACAGCAAATATGATTACGTTCAGACTGTTGTGCTGGCAAAACTGCCCACCGGGGACACCATCGATGTCACCAGGCACGCGGTTTGGAATGTGACCGGGAATCTGGTCGATGTCTCGTCACGAGGGATTGTGAACGGGCTCAAGAACGGCAAGGGGTCTGCCGAAGTCAAATTCGCCGATAAGGCTGTAGCCCTGCCGGTGACGGTAACGCTCGATGCCGAGTACACGATTGATTACGTTCGCGACGTAATGCCGGTTATCTCAAGCCTGGGCTGCAACGCTGGCACCTGTCACGGCGCCAAGGAGGGGAAGAATGGATTCAAACTCTCACTGCGTGGTTACGACCCACTCTACGATGTTCGTGCCTTTACAGACGACCATGCGTCACGCCGCGTGAACGTGGCGTCTCCGGACGACAGCCTCATGCTGATGAAGGCGACCGGAAGTGTCCCTCACGAAGGCGGCCAACTATTCCAGCCCGGCGAAAAATATTACGAGACCATCCGACAGTGGATTCTCAATGGTGCGAAGCTCGATCTCAAAACGGCCCGCGTCACCAGTATCGAGATTGCACCCAAGAATCCTATCGTTCAAAAACTTGGCTCGAAACAGCAGATGCGTGTGGTGGCTACCTACGCGGATGGCCTGAAAAGGGACGTGACCCGGGAAGCATTCATCAGCAGTGGTAATGCTGATGTAGCCACGGCAGAAGAAAAGGGTGGTCTGATTACCACGCTTCGCCGCGGCGAAGCCCCCATCCTTGCCCGTTTCGAGGGGGCATATATCGCAACCATCCTCACTGTAATGGGAGATCGCAGTGGATTCGTCTGGGTGCAGCCACCTGCAAATAACAAAATCGATCAACTGGCGGCAGCAAAGTGGAACCGCATGAAAATCCTGCCGTCGGGGCTTTGTAGCGATGGCGAATTCATTCGACGTGTTTATCTCGACCTGATCGGCCTGCCGCCATCAGCCGCAGAGGTGGAATCGTTTACGAATGATCACCGCGACCAGCAACTCAAGCGTGACGAGCTCATCGACTTCCTCGTCGGCAGCAAGGAGTACGTTGAACTCTGGACGAACAAATGGGCCGACTTGCTCCAGGTAAACAGAAAATTCCTCGGCACAGAAGGATCGGGGCCGTTCCGAATGTGGATTAGAAATGAGATCGAAAAGAATACTCCTTATCACGAGTTCGTGACGAAGATTATTAATGCAGATGGCTCCAACAAAGAGAACCCGCCCGCCTCTTATTACAAGGTGCTTCGCGACCCCGCCGAGATCATGGAAAACACCACGCACCTGTTCCTGGGCACCAGATTTAATTGCAATAAGTGCCACGACCATCCATTCGAGCGCTGGACGCAGGATCAGTACTACCAGACCGCCGCCTATTTCGCGCGGGTCGGGCTGAAGAAAGATCCGAATGGAGGAGACAAACAGCTTGGTCGTACCGCTGTCGAGGCTGGCAAGCCGCTCTTCGAGATCGTCTATGAAATGGATCAGGGCGATATTAAGCATGATCGAACCGGAGAGGTAACTTCTCCTCACTTCCCGTTCGCCGCAAAGTATGAGGAGAGTAAGGACGCTTCTCGCCGCCAGCAGTTCACAGCCTGGCTGACCTCTCCAGACAACCCTTATTTTTCACGCAGTTATGTGAACCGAATCTGGGGCTACCTCACCGGAGTGGGAATTATCGAGCCGCTTGATGATATCCGTGCCGGTAATCCGGCAACGAATCCGGAATTGCTCGGCTGGTTGACCGAACAGTTCGTCAGCCACAATTTCGATACGCAGTACTTAATTCGCACGATCTGCAAATCCCGCGTTTATCAGCTTTCCATAAAGACTGATAAATGGAATCAGGATGATCGAATCAACTACTCGCATGCCATCGCCCGACGTCTGCCGGCAGAAGTGCTCTACGACACGGTTTATAAGAGTCTCGGCGCCCAGTCTCAATTTCCTGGCGTCCCAGCCGGCACACGAGCGGCCGCTCTGCCAGACGTTGGCGTGCAGCTTCCCGATGGTTTTCTCGGCAATCTTGGGCGCCCCCCCCGTGAGAGCGCGTGCGAATGCGAGCGCGTCAACTCCCTGCAGCTTGGCCCCGTCATGGCCTTGGTCAGCGGCCCTACCATCGATAAAGCCCTCACCGCTCCAAACAATATCCTCGCCCAATTAACAAAGGCTGAATCGGACGACAAAAAACTCATCCAAGCTTTGTTCATGAGCATTCTTAACCGCGAGGCCACGGACGCTGAAATCAAAGCAGGCCTGGAAACCATCGGCGCAATCGAATTGGATGCCAGTACACTCGCCGTCGCACTCGCCGCATATGAAAAGGAACTGAAGCCAATCTGGGATGAACGCGAAAAGGCCCGAAGCGAAAGCATCGTTAAGGCGAATACTGAGCTTGACACCTACGAAAAAGAAATCGCTCCCCGCGAAGCAGAACTGGAAAAAGAACATCAGGAAAAAATCGTGAAGGCTGAAGCCGCACTAACCAGTTTCGAGCCGAAGCTGATTGAAAACCTCAAGGCATGGGAAGCCAGGCAGTCGGGTGGTACCGCATGGGAGATACTCGATCTTCAGAAACTCAGTTCTTCGAACGGCGCCAAAATGGAGAAGCAGGACGATCAATCGATCTTTGTTTCAGGCAAGGAGGGCAAAACGGTTTACACCTTCACCGCCGAAATCCAGTCGAAAGGCATCACCGGCGTCCGCCTCGAACTGCTCACCGACAAACGATTGCCCAAGAACGGCCCGGGCCGCGCGACCCAAAATGGCAATTATGTGCTCACCGAGTTTGAGGTGAAGGGCGCGCCCAAAGACAAGCCCAATGAACTGAAGAACATTGAACTCACCAATGCCAATGCCAATTTCAGCCAGGACGGCTACGACGTAAAGACGGCGATCGATGGTCAGGTCAAAGATAGCGCTAACGGTTGGGCAACAAGTCCTAAAACGGGGGAAATTCGAATCGCTACTTTTGAAACCAAACAAGATTTCGGCAGCGAAGCCGGCTCTATCCTTTCGTTCTCGATGAATCAACAATATTTGGATGGAAAGCACACCATCGGCAGATTTCGTGTATCCATCACCGATTCAGCGAAGCCCTTTAAAGAGGGCATCCCGAAAAATGTCGCCGACATCCTTCAGGTCGCAGTCGACAAACGCGACGACAAACAGAAGGCCGATCTTCTGATGTACTTCAAGACCATCGATCCTGAGCAGGAAAAGCTAGCCAAAGCCCTGGAGGAAGCCCGTAAACCAAGGCCCGTCGATCCCAAGTTGAAGATGCTGCAGGAAAAGCTCGCAAGCGTCAGTATCCCGCTTCCTGAAGATCCCAAGCTGAAACAATTGAAGGGAGAGGTAGACTTAAGCAAACAGCAACTGACCAATAAACGTTTGATTGCCGCTCAAGATATCGCCTGGGCTTTGATTAATAATCCGGCATTTCTGTTTAATCATTAGAGTGGTTGAGACATCAAACGGGAGTTTTCAGCATCAACTTCAAGATGAGCAATCTGCTGGATCGATATCGCCCCACTGACCAGCATTGCGAGCCTGTAGAATGTGAAGCTCTCGTCGATTCCGGCGCTGCAGAATTGGCATTGCCGGTAGAGATGGTTGAAACTTGAGCCACTGGGCACAGTCAACGTCTATACCGCCGACGGCGGGGAGCAGGAGAGTTGAGTATGCGGGATTGTCGAGCTTGAAATTCAAGGCAGAACATGCCATTTCTGTGTTATCAAAATCCCCCGGGGCTCGGAACCGCTCCTCGGAGTTGTGCCACTGGAAGAAATGGACTGGCCCATTTCACCGCTTGAGAGGAGACTTGTACCTAACCACAGATCGCCTGAAAAACCTTTGCTGCCACTATGCTGATTCCTTTTAATCAGTGACTCAAGGAGAATAAAAATGTTCAGAATTCTCGGACAACCTGGTAAAGACTTGTGCGATTCAGAACTGGGCGTCACTCGCCGCGACCTTCTTCGCATTGGCGGGCTCGGCACTGCCGGACTGACGCTGGGCTCGATGTTTCATCTGCAGGCCGCGGCTGAAAAGTCAGAGCACGCGGGCAGCCCTGGCTGGGGCAAGGCCAAGAGTGTCATCCTGCTGTATCTCCAGGGTGGCCCCAGTCATCTGGATCTGTGGGATCCGAAGGAGAATGTCCCGGACAATGTGAAGAGTGGCTTCAGTTCCATAGCGACCAGGGTCGATGGTGTTCAGTTCACCGAACTCCTGCCGAAGCTGGCGAAGGTGAATGACAAGATGTCGTTGATCCGGTCTATGAGCTACACGCCGGTAGGTCTATTCAATCACACGGCGGCCATCTACCAGATGATGACCGGATATACCACGGACAAGGTTTCCCCATCCGGCCAGCTTGAGCCGCCGAGCCCAAAGGATTACCCGAATTTCGGCTCCAATATCATTCGCCTCAAACCAGCGACCGAGCCGATGCTGCCGTTCGTCATGCTTCCGCGGCCCCTGCAGGAAAGCAACGTGGTCGGCAAGGCTGGCACCGCTGGCTTCCTGGGTAAGGCATACGACCCATACACGTTGTTTCCTCCCGGCGACGATATGGACATGAGCAAGATGGACAAGATCCAGATCGATGATCTGAAACTTCGTCCTGAAGTGTTTCCGCTTCGCCTCCAGCGCCGTGCTCGGATGCGTGACTCCATCACCAAGGCCATTCCGGATATTGAGAAGGCCGTGGCTGAATACAACCTCAACGAATATTACTCACGAGCCTTGAATCTGATCATCAGCGGCCGTGCCCGGGACGCCTTCGATCTTCAGCAGGAGAGCGACGAAATCCGAGACCTCTATGGCCGCAACACCTTCGGACAGAGCTGCCTCCTCGCACGCCGGCTCATCGAAGCTGGCACAAAGGTTGTGGAAGTGGTCTGGCCCAAGGTTGCCAACTCCGACAATCATTCCTGGGACGTCCACAGTGGGCTTCCGAAGCGCATGAAAGACCAATCCGCGCCGATGTTGGATGCTGGCCTGTCAGGTCTTCTGGCCGATCTGGATCAGCGCGGTCTGTTGGATGAAACGCTCGTCATCGCTGTTGGCGAATTTGGTCGTAGCCCGCAGAAAGGTGTCAGCACCTCAGGCAACAACAACGATGCCCAAGGGCGAGACCACTGGCCTTATTGCTACACCGCATGCCTTGCCGGTGCAGGCATCAAACGGGGTTTTGTGTATGGCAAGTCCGATGAGACAGGGTCCGGCCCGCTGGAAAATCCAGTTCATCCCAAGGAATTGCTGGCTACGATTTATCATTCCTTCGGCATTGATCCGGAAACGCTGGTATACAATCACCTGAATCAGCCCCGAGAATTGGTCAAGGGTCAGGCCGTAAGTGCGATGTTTTCATAGGCCGGGAATCCAACCGCGTATTCTCTGAAACGGTTGTTCTTTCCATGGGAGGGTGTTGCCTGGTTAGATCGGCTGCCGACACTCACCTATTACGCATTACACGGTTACAGTTGAGTTTCTTGTTTTCTTTGAAAGATTTTGGCTTCCCCATTCGTTGTTTCCTTGAATTCGTTGGAAGCACTTCTCTTCCTTTTGGTTGCGGCCTTACGGCTGCGATATGCATTACGCAGTGTCTTCACTTACCTTCTTAATGGGCAAACACGAGGCCCAGTTTCCTACAGACCGCGTTTATTGCTGGAATCACATGTGGCGCAAATCTGAAGGCGAGCGATTCCGTTTTGGGCTGTCTGCTTATGCTGTGCGGCTGTTGCAGGACGTTTACTTCCTCGATTGGGTCTTCGCCCCGCCTGTGGCCGTCATTCGTGGCGACGAGATTGGCAGCATCGAAAGCTCAAAAGCGCTCTCCTCGCTTTTTGCGCCTATGGATGGCAATATAGTGAACATCAACGAGGATTTGCTCGAAGACCCCTCCACCATCAACGCCGATGCCCATAATGAAGGTTGGCTGTTTGAAATGGAGGGCGAAACCGGCAAGGCTATGTCCCCAGAGAATTACCTGAAGTTTCTTGACCAGGCATGGGATAAAGCTCAGAAGACACTCAAGAAACAGGTCTTAACAGAGGACTAAACATGGCAGACAAACTCACCGTCGTTCTTTCACAATCGCAGAGCAAGCATCCGGCTCGCCGTGGGCTCGAGGAAAACATCGCTACCTATCTCTTGATGGAGAAGGACATCGAAGTCTCCGTGATACCGAATCTCTACGACATTGACGAAAAGCACACAGCCATGCTGTTCTTGCGTTCAATTGGAGGCGATATGGTCGTGCTTTCCTGGCTCTACCCCCGTGCAGCACATTGGATGCTCGACCGTTCCGAGGTTAAAGGCCACATGGGTGAGGTCCTGCTTCTAGATGAAGAGGATGAGGACGAGGTTGATGATGCCGAAGAAACAAACAACGGTATCGGCGCTGCAGATATTCCCGATCGGCATATCTACACCGTCGACATGAGAGTCAGTGATCGGCACGAAGATTATGTAGAAGAGATTCGGCGAATTGCCAAGGAATGTAAGGGACGCAATCAGGCGAAGAAGGTCGCTTCGCAGCTTGGATTCGTTTCCATTGATTCGGTCTTGCCTACGAACGGTGCACTTAAGGTCGGGCAGGAAGAACTCATGGCCCCCACCCGCCGGCGCTGGTATCCGGTCATCGATTTTGGGCGTTGCACAAACTGCATGGAGTGCATCGATTTCTGCCTTTTTGGAGTCTACGGCGTCGACAGCATGGATCGCATCCTCGTCGAAAATCCGGACAACTGTAAGAAGGGTTGCCCGGCATGCAGCCGTGTATGTCCGGAGCAGGCCATCATATTTCCTGAGTACAAGAGTCCTGAAATCGCAGGGGCTAATGTCGGTGGCATCGGTGGCCTGAAGATCGATCTCACAAAACTGTTTGGAGGTGGCGATGCGATTTCTATTGCCGCAAGTGAGCGTGATACCGAGCTGATCAGGGATGGTCGTGAAGCGGTTGGGTTGGCTGTGGGAATTCCCAGGCGACAGGAAGGTCTTGAGGCTGAGCCGAGGGATGAGCTCGATGCCCTGATGGATTCGCTCGAGGATGTGGAGATTTGAGTCGAATTCGCGACTTTGGAGTGCTGCGTCTTGTCGCAGCTTTGGCTTGCCAAAGCGTTATTGAGATCGAAAGCGGTGACAAGTCACCGCACGTGAAAGGAACTGCCGTGAACCTTGAGACAATTCGCAGAGCAAAGCACGCCAGGCCTTCCAGACCTTTTGAGATCAGGATGGCCGGCTGCCGGCGAATCGTTGTTAGAGAGCCTATGTCAGTGGCTATTGGTAGGTTTTGGGCGATCGTGATGAAGGATGAAGGCGGGGATGAGATTGATGGCAATCAGATAGTTTCCGTCGATATCAGTCCGTATGGAGCGGAATCGGCGCCCCACAACTGAAGAGGCGGTTCTCTTGCTCAGAGCTCTCCAGACCGCTACCCAACTCCTCCTCTCCAAACGCAATGCTGACGGCTACTGGGAGGGTGAACTTGCCACCTCAGCCCTTTCTACCGCCACCGCAGTTTCCGCCCTCGCTATCACTGATGGAGCGGCATATCAGAGCCTGATTGACGGTGGCATTGAATGGCTCTGTCAACATCAAAACGAAGACGGCGGCTGGGGCGATACGGATCGCAGCATGAGCAACATTTCGACTGCACTTCTCGTGAAGGCGGCCTTCCATCTTTCCGGACTAGCTGATCAGCATCGTGAACGACTTACCAGGGTCGCTTCCTATATTCAGAAAACAGGTGGCATCCCGGCAATGGTTGCCCGCTACGGTAAAGACCGGACGTTTTCTGTCCCGATCCTGACAAACTGCGCGCTTGCCGGGCATGCCGAATGGCAAGATGTCATTCAGTTGCCGTTTGAGCTCTCCTGCCTGCCGCAGTCCCTGTTTCACTGGCTTAATCTTCCGGTGGTCAGTTACGCGCTGCCTGCACTCATTGCGATTGGCCAGGCCCGCTATTTTCACCGCCCGCCGATTTTCCCGGTCACTCGCATCATACGCGCGCTCGCTAAGAAGAAGAGTTTGCGAGTGCTGGAATCGATTCAGCCCGACAGTGGCGGGTTTCTTGAGGCCATTCCTCTGACCAGTTTTGTCACGATGAGTTTGTCCAGTATTGGACAAAAAGAACATCCCGTGGCGAGGAAGGGAATCGAGTTTTTGCAGAATTCAGTAAGGCCGGATGGCAGTTGGCCGATTGATGTCAATCTCTCGGTTTGGGTTACAACTCTTGCCATCAATGCGCTGACCACTTCGAATACTGACATTTCTGAATATCTGGCCGCCGAAGAAATCCAGGCTCTCAAGGATTGGCTTTTGCGCCAGCAGTACAAAGAGGTTCATCCTTACACTCAAGCCGCACCGGGTGGCTGGAGCTGGACACATCTTCCGGGTGGCGTTCCCGATGCCGACGATACTCCCGGAGCCCTCCTGGCTCTCCTAAAGTTACCTGTCGATGCGAAATCAAAACGAGCTGCTTCCAATGGCGTGAAGTGGTTGCTGGGTTTGCAGAATAGGGATGGGGGCTGGCCGACCTTTTGTCGCGGATGGGGGTATCTGCCATTTGATCGGAGCGGAACGGATCTGACGGCACATTGCATTCGTGCGATTCATGCCTGGCGAAAGGAACTGCCACAGCATGACACGCGCGCTCAGCAGGCAGTAGAGAGCGGCTTTAAGTATCTCGCAGTAGAGCAACATGACGAAGGTTATTGGCTACCGCTCTGGTTCGGGAATCAACACGCGCCGGAAGGAATCAATCCGGTCTACGGCACGGCCAAAGTTCTTGCCGCATTCCATGATCTGAACAAAGATGATTCGCCCGAAGCCGCTCATGCCATAGAATGGTTGCTCAGACAGCAGAATCAGGATGGTGGATGGGGCGGAGTCGCTGGAACACCGTCCACTATCGAAGAAACATCCCTTGCCATTGACGCTCTAATTCCAGCACCAGGAAACACACATCGCCCTGCTGTCGTCTCAGGAATTCGTTGGTTAAGCGGTGCCATTGGCGACGGACAACTCTACGAACCGGCCCCGATCGGTTTTTACTTTGCCAAGCTCTGGTACTACGAAAAGCTCTACCCACTAACATTTTCCGTTGCTGCCCTGAATCGGGGCCGCAAGGCCGACTGGCTTGACGAAGCTTGTAAAAAAGATTCAACTCCACCTTCTTCTTCATGAGAACAAGTATAAATACTCCAATACTCATGCAGCCGCAGCAAAAGCGAAACGGAGTCCAACTGTGCCCAACCCTTTGATTGATAATGCGATCGGCGCTTTGCCGGTCGTTCAAAGCATCCCAGACCTCCCCCCCGAGAGTGGCCGGCGTAAGAAACCGAGCACCGCACATCTCAAGCAGGTTCCCCAGGAACGGGCAGTCAGAATGCAGGTTAAGGAAGCCGCTGTCAGATTCATGCATGGCAAGGACCGTTCAGTTCCCCTGACCAAGGAAGTCTGCATGAACATGGCGCAGGAACTCCTTATCAGCGTTGGACTCGACCCGCTTTCCAATCTCGGGTTTGGAATGGTCTGCATCAACAATGAATTCTGGCGTGAGCAGCTTATGGCCGTCGATTTTAGCCGTCGCCTGCTCCTGTTACCCCATTGCTTGAAACACGCGGAAGGCTGCCCCGCGGATTACGATGAGTTTGGTCTTAATTGCCGGGAATGTGGTGCTTGCGAGGTTGCTGATTTCAAGGTCATCGCAGAAGACCTTGGTTATAAGGTGCTCGTTGCAGAGGGTTCGCCTATCGTCCTTAAAATTCTTGTGAGCGGCTACATCGATGCCGTCGTCGGCGTCGCCTGCCTCAACGTCCTGGAGAAGGCATTCGACAAACTGCTCACTGCTGGTGTACCCGCCATGGCCGTTCCGCTTCTTTCCAGCGACTGTAAAAATACTTCCGTTGATGAGGATTGGGTGCAGGAGCTCATCTCCCTCAAGTCAGATATGCCTGCCTCGCGAACTCGCACCTACCTGCCTCTTTTGCGTAAAGCTAACGAAATGTTTGAAGAGGACGAACTGGAACGTCTGGTCCCGCGACCACGCAAGAGGGCCGTCCTCTCGGCCGCAGATAAAGCAGGCAAGACTCTAAACGGGTCTACCCGAAAGACTCTGATCGCAGACCCGGTAGCAAGCACTGAAGAGATCGCTTTCGATTTCCTCGCCAGAGGCGGAAAGCGTTCACGGCCGTTCATTACTCTGGCCGCATACGATGCACTTACTATGGGAGCTGGGACAGATCCCAAATCGAATGAACAGGGCATCGATATCCCGGACCACGTTCTTCAGACCGCGCTTTCGATTGAAACCTTCCACAAGGCATCACTCGTTCATGACGACATCGAAGACGACGATGTCTATCGCTACGGCACCGAGACGCTGCATCGCCGTCATGGAATGCCCATCGCCCTCAACGCGGGGGATTACCTCATCGGCCAGGGCTACCAGATGATTGGTCAAGCCGCCGCAGGCATGGGGGGCGATGTCGTTGCTGATATCCTGAATCAACTTTCCAGATCGCATGTCAAGCTCTCGGAAGGGCAGGGCGCTGAACTCACCTGGCGAGAGTCCGGAGAGAAATCATTCAGCCCGCTCGATGCTCTGAAGATTTACGCGCTCAAGACCGCGCCGGCTTTTGAGGCCGCGCTTTACTCCGGAGTGCGCCTTGCCGGTGATTCCGAACCTTATGAAAAATTGATTGCTGACTTCTCCCGTAATCTGGGAGTTGCTTTCCAGATCCTGAACGACCTCAAGGATTGGGAAGGCGACGATAACAACAAACTTGTGAGCGGTGCAGATGTTCTTTCCGCCCGTCCGACACTCTTGCTGGCGCTTGCGCTCGAGTCTGCCAGCGATGAAGACAAGCAGGTCTTGCTCGATTTGTTGTGTCCTGAACAGAGAACGGAAATGACCGTCCGTAAGGTGCGCCGCATCTACGAGCGTTACCAGGTTTTTGCCAATGCCGACAAGATGGTCGACAAGTACCGTGCTCGAACGGAAGCCATTGCCGACGAAGTGGAGAATGACGACTTCAGGTCGTTGCTGTATTTCCTCGTGGATACTATCTTGGACAAAGAAGAGTCCGATCCGTCAGAGGAGAGCATGATTTTGCCAATTGTGAGCCCGGTACTGCTGGCGCGTAGTTGATGGCGGATTTTGATTCCGTTCACAGCGCAATCTGCGGGATAATCAATCTCACTCATAACCACCTGTCCCCCCATCATGTTTCCAGGTGAAGGCAGGTGTCTGCCGGGATCCTCGAATCCGTGCCTGTAGCATTTGATTCTCGGGCTTGGAAGAGATTGAAGATTGTGAGTGAGGTAGAGCTTAGTCAGGGCGTTCAACTCAGAAATAAGATAGGAAACCCTATGCCCCCTGTTCCTCACGAAGTTGACTACCAGGAACTCTTTTCAATCTTTGAGGGGGGGCTTGGGGCTCCCCAATATGAGTTCGTTGATGGCAAAGATGTGCCTGAGCCGTACCGCACCCTGCTGGTCCATGAAGATCACATGACTGTGACGATGGAGGGTTTTTATCACGAGAAGGTTGAGTTGCGTGTCGTTGATGTCTCTCGCAAGGAAAACCTCTACGCCCGTAAAATTCTGCTGACCGCTGGTGATACCGGCAAAGTGATCCAATTCGGCATCATGCGTTTTAACTTCGATTATTGCTCTGATGCTGTACGTGATGAGATCCTTGAGGGTGTTACACCACTCGGATACATCCTGATTAAGCACAATCTGCTGCGCCGTATCGACGTCCATCACTTTCTGCGGATGCAACCCAACGACGAAGTAACCAGCTACTTTCAGATCAAGGATGCCGGCCCCACCTACGGGCGACTGGCGACAATTTTTTGCAACGAAAAACCTGCCGTCGAACTCCTGGAAGTTGCATCTCCGGAAGTCTAAAGGCACGCTTCGGTTTGGGATTCAGCTTAAACGGTTCAGGCCTGCAAACAAAGGCCTGCCACCATGAGTTGTGTGATCAGTCGGGTTTGATCAATGCCAGGATGGATTCTGTCGGAACGCATTGTTTGAAGACCATCTGAAGGTTTCGCGGGATTCCGTCCTTGCTGTTGTAATAGACAGAATTTGTGCTGGCGACAATGCCGACGACGTCTCCGAAGTCGTTGATAAGCGGGCCGCCGCTGGAGCCTTTTCCAAAGTCGGCGGTGATGGCTACTCGTCTGGCTTTCGATCCCTCCTTCTGTCTCTCAAAGTAGTAACGCGAGATCCTCCCAGAGCTCAGGGTGAAGAATCGATTGGACGGATGACTGATGACAGAGACCTGAGAGCCAACCGCAGAGCGGGTGGAAAGGGCTAGCGGCTTGAATTTCCTTGCACCCGAGTCAAGGCGACAGATAACGAGGTCATCAGATTCGTTTGCAGCCAGCACTTCCTTTACCGTCAGCACATCTCCATCATGGGTCATCGCAACCATGGAGTGGTGCTTTTCGTTCTTGAACAAATGGTAATTAACCACAAACGCCCCGTCCTCAGACAGGATGAAGCTGCTCGAAATATCCACGTGCCACTTAGCGCAGTTCCCACATTTGTAGATGTTGCCCACTATGAGCAAACTCTCAAGGCACTCTTGATAAAGTATTTCCAGAGCTTTGTTGCTCGTCGAAGGTGTGGCCAATGACAAAACACAGGATTTGCGATCCAGTTGCTGTCTAAGAGTTTGGAAAGTGGCGGTCTTTCCCTGTTCGAGGAGCTTCACTCCATCGGACTCGAGTTTCTTGCCCAGGGCGCCATCATCAAAGTAGATGTGCTGACCACTCCTTACGGCCAGCGGACCTTCTTCATTCCTGTCTGTGACGTCTTCGTGCGGTTCTTTATCGTCGGTTTCCGGTTCGCCCAAGCTCTCCTCGAGCAATCGTGCAAGCTCGGTACCTCGTGCGTTCAGAGAAACGACCTTGCCTTCCTTATTGACCAGAATCGCCTTTGGGATGCTCATAATCCCGTAATAGGAGGCGAGTGGGTGATCCCAGCCGTTGGCATTGCTGTCTTCACTGAACAGCGTAGGCCAACTTATGCTGTTGTCCTTTATGAATTTCTCGACCTTGGCTTTCTGTGTGTCGAGGCTGATTCCTACCACTTCAAAACCTTTGTCATGGTATGAGGCGTAATGGCGCTTCACATTCGGCAACTCGGCGATACATGGCCCGCACCAGGTGGCCCAAAAGTCAACGAGTACGACTTTGCCCTTGAGCTTAGCGAGATCGAATTCCTCGCCTGATAAATCCTTGCCCTTGATTTCCATCGGCTTTCCAGAAAGCTCGATCAGCCTGGCCATTCCTTCAAACTTCTTGCCCCAGCGCAAGACATTTGCGTCTTCACTCTTGAGGACATTCGGGCCGAGTTTCCTATAGAAGTCTGCAGCTACCTTTTCATGCTTCTTTGCTCCAAGCGCTCGACCTATGCTGAAAATCAGTGACATCTTCGAATTGTCGATCTTATCTCCAAAGACCTCCGCCGCGCGGCTAACGAACTTGGCGCCGTCTTCTTTTAAGTCCTCGCACTGCACCAGGAGTTGATATTGATGGCCCAGGTTAGCAATGGCAGGCCGTGCATTTTTAGAAACGGTTTCCACAAAGTCTGCATATTCGGCCTCGACGTTCCCTTCCCTGTAGACCACCAGTTGATTGAGGTAGGCCAGCTTGGTGCTGGTCATCTCAAGAGCAAGGGCTTCATCCGGTTCAGATTCCAGAATTCGTGCTGCCGCATCAATGATGGCCCGTCCTGATTTCTTACGATGCGGAAGGTACTCCTGTTGCGTCTTCGGCCGCATCTTCTTCAACTTTGTGATGAAGTCTTGAAGAGTTTTGCTATCCCCTTCGGGCAGTGCATAAGGATCCGCCTCCTCACCGAACACAATCGCTAAAACTGCTGTTGCCGTCACCAGGTATGCAAGACATCGCGAGTCAATGGGGCGTGATTTCATGCCGTGTTCTCTGGGTAATTCAGGTGCAGTGAGATGAAGGTGAATTCAGCTTCATCATTGTGGCTCCCATTTCCAGCTGGCATAGTGAGGCAGACCACTCTCCATCCTGCCAGAAACTCGAATAGTGCCTGAAACGATGATAGCGTCACCGCTGCGCGTAGCATGACGCAGTCGCTACAGCCTGGCCGAAGTAACAGTTGACGCTAGCCACCGGTTTCCTCATCCCCGATTCCCGATCGGGCTTCACCAGTCAGGGACGCTTCTGCCTCTCCCCTCGCGATCTTCTGAATGCGGTCTACTGGGTAAAAGCTGCCAGTGCCTGAGCCCGGGCAGTGCTGAACGGTGTAATCCCAATCCCTCTTCTTTCTGAGATTTTCAGGCCAGAATGGAAATGTCCGGCACTGCTCTGGCCGCACTTCGTAAACCGTGCATCCCACGTCGTCCTCCCAGAAAACGCAATCGTAGTTTGCCTTTTCAGTGATGGTGATGCGGTCGCCCACCGGCCGGGTGTATCGCCTGATGAATTCTTCAGCCGGCATGTCGAGGTAATTTGCGATGGACTTTATAGTGGGCTGGTCAACCCAGACAAAGCCGGGACCCTTACAGCAGTCGCCGCATTGGGTGCATGAGAAGTGCAGTCCATCCTTGTACCAGACATCGTTTTCTGACATGACTGTATTGAATGGTCGTTTCCGGGATGGCCGTAGGGTTAAACTGTCGCCTCTTCTTCTTCTTCTTCCTCGTCCTCATCGTAGACTTCTTCGGCACTGAAGACTCGGCGATGAACGTAAGCCATCGGGCCTGAGGCCATATAGCCTCCGAAAACGCAGAAGAGGGTGAACTCGATCTGGAAGATTAGAAAGAGCCCAAAGGCGGCGCAGAGGATTGCCAGTTCGGGCGGGCGGCGGCGCTTGAGGAGCAGATTGGTGAAATGAACGTAAGGCACGCTGCTGATCATGAGGCCTGCCGAGGCGAGGGCGACTATCGGGAGGATTTCGAGGGCGATGCTGCTACTGGCGTGCCTGGCCGAGCCCATGAAGCGCTGCAGGTCAACAAGGTGATGGTTGAGTATGACCAACGAGGCTACTGCTCCGGCCGCGGCGGGAGAAGCAAGCCCTTTGAAGAATTGATGTGCTTCCTCATCGTGCGAGTTGTCAACGTTAAACCGCGCCAGGCGAATAGCCGTCGCGCAGACGTAGCATCCGCTCAGCAACAGAGCAAGGCTCGCGGGATATTGAAAGATGCGATAACAGAGCACATACACAATCAGGGCAGGCGCTGCACCAAACGAGACGATGTCACAGAGAGAATCCAGTTCGCCGCCAAAGTCGCTCATCTGGTTGGTAGCCCGAGCCACCTTGCCATCGAACATATCGAAAATCATTGCCAGCATGATCAGCCAGGCGGCGATCAGGATCTCGTGGCTCCAGTCATTGCCCGGCGCGTGGGCTATCACAGCGAGAGCACCGAATCCGCACAGCAGATTGCCGAGCGTGACCATGCAAGGAAGCATTCCAATTCTGTTCATTGGGTGTTCAGTCCGGGGGGATTGTCGAGGACTCGTTTCAGGTCTACCCGGGGGCGGTATCTTTGACACCGCTCTTACCCCAGCCGTCGCCGAGTTAGAGTTGTTATTCTACGGCTTAGGGCGGGGATTGTATCAAGGTGACTTCTCCAGGCAATACCTCCTGAACCCGGAACCTTCTCAAAATGAAAGATTAAATAAGTATAAGGTTTGCCGATACTTGATGTGCAAAACTCACGAACAGAGCTGGCTGCGGTCATTGTTTTTTTCGTTTTTTTCGTTTTCTTTTGTGGCTACTTCCGAGTAATTTGCATCGATTGCATGATAGTGCGCTGAGGCGATGGCCCAGGCAATACAAGAATATCCGTAAAATTTTATTGAATACCGGGTTAAGGCCACCTAGAATTTTTCTCTTCCGCCTGACACATGCTGCCTCTCGTCAACCCCGTGCATGACCCCGCCCCATATATTGGGTTGTTAGTTTTTCCATACACTATTTGTAGATAATTCATTCATGGAGCAGGCTGAAGTCGCTGTACGCACAATTATTGAGCTTGGGAAGGCCAAAGGCTTCCTGACTTTTGATGAGATCAATGATCTCCTGCCGGATGACATGTCTGTGCCGGCCAAGGTTGAAGATATCCTGAACGCTCTGGAAGAGCTCGGCATCGATATTGTCGACGAGACTGCAGATCCGGAAGACGAGGACGAATCACCCAGCAAGGAGGAGAAGGAGAACAAGGAAGAAGAGATCGCACAGCTTCCCGATGACGAACCGATCGAGAGCATCGACGATCCCCTCCGAATGTATCTGAGCCAGGTTGGTGAGATCCCATTGCTTTCACGCACCGAGGAAATGATTCTCGCTCGCAAGATCGATCAAACCCGAAAACTCTTCCGCCGCAAAGTCCTGGCATCAGACATCTCGCTCGAATCTTCACTTCGCATCCTCGAAGATGTGCAGGCAGGAGAACTGCCACTGGCCCGTACCTTCCGCGTCAGCGACACCACGCCGCTCGACAGGGATCAACTCGAGAATCGATTGCCGACCAACTCGTCCACCATTCGCGGGGTTCTTGATAGAAACCTGCAGGACTGGCTGCTGATGCACCGGCCTGGAGTTCCAGCAAGTGAGAGACGTGAGTTGAAGCGGAGCATCCGTTTTCGTCGCCGGCGAGCGGTGAATTTGTTAGAGGAATTGAATCTTCAGACCGATCACTTCCAACCGATGATGGAAGAGCTCAAGACCATCGCCTATCAGATGCAGTGGCACGAGGAGGAAATCAGACGCCTGGTGCAAACGAATACTCCGCAAAGCGCCGTGCAGGCGGAACACACCAAGCTGCATCAGCTCTGTCTGGCAAGCCGTGCCGAGCCGTCGGATTTGCGCCGAGATGTCAGCGTCATCAAGCAGCGTTTCCTTGCTTATAAACGCGCTAAGGAACGCCTGTCTGAGGGGAACCTTCGCCTCGTGGTCAGCATCGCCAAGAAATATCGCCACCGTGGTCTTTCATTCCTCGACTTGATTCAGGAGGGCAATGCCGGCCTGATGAAAGCCGTTGAGAAATACGAATACAAACAGGGCTATCGATTCAGCACATATGCCACATGGTGGATTCGTCAGGCCATTACTCGATCCATCGCAGATCAGGCGAGAACCATTCGAATTCCCGTCCACATGATCGAAACCATGCGTAAGCTGCGGGTGGTGCACAAGACGCTCCTGCAGCGAATGGGCCGCGAGCCGACGAATGAAGAAATCGCAAGATCTGCAGAGATTTCGCCAGAAGAAGTCCGCAAGATCATGCAGTCCTCCAAGCCGCTCATCTCCCTGCATCGCCCAATTGGTGATAGCCAGGATCGCTGCTTCGGTGACCTTACCGAGGATACCAGTGCCATTTCGCCGATCGCTTCGGCCTCGCAGGAGATGCTGAAGGATCGTATCGATCAGGTGCTTAACACGTTGAGCGACCCGGAGAAGGAGATCCTGAAGCTCCGTTTCGGAATCGGCGACGGTCAGACATACACCCTTGAAGAGGTCGGCAAGCGATTCCGCCTGTCGAGGGAACGCGTTCGGCAGATTGAGGCCAAGGCTGTCCGAAAGCTTCAGCATCCGTGCCGCAGCCGGCAATTGGAAGGGTTCCTCGAAGGGACAGAGGAGCAGCCGCCCGAAGAAGTCACTGGTTGACAAATCACGGCATCCATAATTACCTATTAAGAGCATGCTCAAGACCGAGCATGCTCTTTTTTTGTGTGTCATCCGGTGAACCGGGGACGGCCACTGGAGATGGCAAGGTTCAAGTAATTATTCCGAAAGATAGGGCCGTTTGTCCCCGAAATCGGGGGGATACTAGCTCCGGAAAGGGGACGGCGATAAAGGTCATCAGACCAACCTTCGGCTTGCAAACAGGCCACAGACTTTTTCCTTCAAATTTGTGAGAAGCATCATGGCCAGCATCAAAAAAGTAAAAGCACGACAGATTCTTGATTCCCGTGGAAATCCAACCGTAGAGGTTGATGTCACGCTGTGCGACGGCAGTTTTGGCCGCGCGGCCGTGCCTTCGGGCGCTTCAACTGGGCAGTTCGAGGCCGTTGAACTCCGCGACGGCGATAAGCGCGTCTATCTTGGAAAAGGCACGCTTAAGGCGGTTACCAACGTAAACGAACAGATTGCGCCCGCGCTTGTCGGGCAGTGTGCTAACGGGCAAAAGGCTATCGATACACTGATGATTGAAATGGACGGCACACCCAATAAGGGCAACTTCGGGGCGAATGCACTCCTGGGAGTCTCCATGGCCGTGGCCAAAGCTGCCGCGGCATCGGCAGGCCTGCCACTCTATCGTTATATCGGCGGCGCCAATGCAACTGTGCTGCCTGTGCCGATGATGAACATCCTCAACGGTGGTGCCCACGCGGACAACAATCTGGATATCCAGGAGTTCATGGTGCAGCCCTGGGGAGCTGACAGTTTCTCCCACGCGCTTCGTATGGGCGCCGAGATCTTCCACTCGTTGAAGAGCGTCTTGCACAATAAGGGACTGAACACAGCAGTCGGAGATGAAGGTGGATTCGCGCCGGATCTCAAATCGAATGAAGAAGCCCTTACCTTGATTTCGGAAGCCACTGAGAAGGCCGGATACAAAGTTGGTGAAGACGTCTTCTACGCGCTCGATCCGGCAGCGACTGAGTTCTACAGAAACGGTCAGTATGTCCTTGAGGCCGAAGCTGAACCGAATAAGACCAGCGACCAGATGGTCGCTTACTGGAAAGATCTCTGCGAAAAATTCCCTATCCGCTCAATTGAGGACGGCATGGATGAAGAAGATTGGGCAGGGTGGAACAGCTTGACCCACGCCATTGGCGACAAAGTTCAGCTTGTAGGCGATGACCTGTTCGTCACGAACACCAGCCGCCTGGCAAGAGGCATTAAAGCAGGCAGCGCCAACGCCATCCTGATCAAGGTCAACCAGATAGGCACATTGACCGAGACCCTCGAGGCTATCGAATTGGCCAAACGTAACAATTACAACAACATCATCTCACACCGTTCAGGCGAAACGGAAGACACCACTATCGCCGACATTGCAGTGGCCACAAATGCTGGCCAAATAAAAACCGGATCCTTGTGCCGAACAGATCGCGTTTGTAAGTATAATCAGCTCCTTCGAATCGAAGAGGAACTTGGTGGCGCTGCTGTTTACGGAGGAGCTTTATGGAACAAGTGAGAAAGTCCGGCATCAAACCACAGCACATTCTCTGGGCCCTCATCGGCTTTGGCATCATTGCCTGGTTCACAGAACAGAAGAATCAAGCCCTCGAGGCTCTGAACCAAGTCGAAACTCGCCTTGAACGCAAAAGGGGGCAGGTCGCCCAGATGGAGCTCGAGAAAAAGGAGAGAATTCTTGAAATCAAGGGCCTTCAGACCGACCCGTACATCATTGAAAAGCGACTGCGCGAAGCAACAGACAAGATCCGAAGGAATGAGATTTCCGTTGAAGACGCGCGAGCACCCAGATAACAAAACTTGGCTTCTTCAGTTGCAGGATAGGCATCTCGCCCGATTCCGGCGGGGCGTCGCTCCGCAAAAGACAGGCAAGAAGCCTGTCCTACGATCTTGAACGATCCTCGCACCCGACTTACCCGTCAAACATGGCCAATAAGACAACCACCAAGAGACAGACTTCAGAAGCCTACGTCCAGGAGATTGTCGCCAAAGCCCGCGTGGCTTCACGCGAGATAGCGAACCTCGATACGGTCAAGAAAGACGCGGCCTTGCGCCTTATGGCCGAACGTCTGGTCAAGAGTTCCGACTACCTGCAGGAAGAAAACGAAAAGGATCTTGCCGCCGGCAAGAAATCAAAGCTGACCTCGGCGCTTCTGGATCGGCTCACTCTGACGCAGAGTCGAATTGAAGGAATGGCTGAGGGCCTCGAGCAGATTGCCGCATTGCCGGATCCTGTCGGTAAACTCCTTGACGGTTGGTCACGACCAAACGGACTCCGCATCCAGCAGGTACGAGTCCCAATTGGTGTCATCGGAATCATCTACGAATCCCGCCCGAACGTCACCGCGGATGCTGCAGGACTCTGTCTGAAGTCAGGCAACGCATCTATTCTCAGGGGCGGGAAAGAAGCCATTCATTCCAATCTTGCCATCCATAAAATTATTGAGAGCAGTCTCTCAGACCTTGGCATCAATCCCGCTGGTATCCAAATCATCAACCGCACAGATCGAACAGTAGTCAAGCATCTCGTCGAGAGGGAGGGAAACCTTGATGTAATCATCCCTCGCGGGGGAGAGGGACTCATCCGGGCCATAAGCGAGATGTCAAAAGTGCCGGTCCTGAAACACTATAAAGGGGTATGCCACGTGTACGTCGATGCGGGTGCGGAGCTGGAAATGGCACGCAGCATTACATTCAATTCGAAGACCCAGCGGCCCGGTGTCTGCAACGCTGCGGAATGCTTACTTGTGCATGAAGACATCGCTGCTGGCTTTTTGCCCTCGGCAATTGAACAACTCAAGAGGGCGGGAGTCGAAATCCGTGCCTGCCCTCGCACGCGCAAGATCGTTAAGGGCCTCAAAATAGCGAAGCCCGATGATTGGGGAGCAGAATTCCTGGACCTCATCCTGGCAGTTAGAGTGGTCGCTTCACTTGAAGAAGCCATTGATTTCATCAACACGAACGGCAGTGGCCACACTGATGCCATCGTTACCAACAGCCTCGCTGCTTCGAACGAATTCACCAGGCGCGTGGATTCGGCGGCGGTTTTCGTTAATGCCAGCACCCGGTTTACCGACGGATTCGAATTTGGTTTCGGCGCAGAGATTGGCATCAGCACCGACCGTCTTCACGCACGAGGCCCAGTAGGTCTGGAAGGCCTGACGACTTACAAATTTGTTGTCGGTGGGAATGGCCAGTTGAAGCAATGAGATTTTTGGAGTGCGGGAATGGGTACCGCTTTCACATCCCCGGTGCGTTTCAGAAAAGCTGCGACAAGTCGGAGCACTCCAAAATGCGATGTTCTGAAGTAGCACGGAGTTGCACTCCGTGAAAAATGCCGGAGTGCAACTCCGGTCCGCAATTTCGGTGGCGGCCCTCGGCCGTATCAAGATTCATGCCCGAAAAAGAAAATCTGATCGTCGTGTTCACTGATATGCGTGGCTTTGCCAGGCTCACCGAATCGATGGCTGACGAAGACATTTTCCAGCTCATTTCTGACTTTTCTGAACGCACCGGTCATTCCCTTCAGGGTACCAACGGCCGCGTCATAAAATTCATAGGCGATGCCGCGCTGATTACTTTTCCTGACGATGATCCCGCTGGTACAGTCAAGTTCCTGCGCCAGCTCAAGACCGACATCGACAGTTGGCTTCAATCGAGCGGTTATTCGAACTCACTGGCCATCCGAGCACACATCGGCCCAGTCATCTCCGGCATGATCGGCACGGATGATGACAAACGATTCGACATCATCGGCAAGACCGTCAATCAGACGGCCATGCTCAAAGGTGGCGAGTTTGTCTTGTCTGATGAACTGCAGGCCGCTATCGCGCCATAGTTCGCGATGCCAAGAGTGTGGTGTGGGGATTCTCTCCAATCTCAAGTAGCCGTGGCGGAAGGTCGAGAGCATGGCTCGTGGATCTGCCGCAAACCGTCGCGATCACGACGTCACTTTACGAATGTTCCGGATTCGAGGGCTGTCTTGCCGGGGCCGGCTTCAAGGGGTTTGGGATGTAGGTGATGAACGCTACCCACTCGGCCTCTTCTTCTTCATCAGCAGCCTTGATGAACTTTACATCCATGATGCGGCAACCTTCCAGCTTCATGAGTTTCTTGTTTACTCTGGCGGCGAGTTGTTTGTGCGATTCGGCTGAAACCGATTCTATGCGCGTCACCCGCTTGGTGTGACACAGGTTGAAATTCGCCAGTTCGTTGATGACTCCCTGAATGATGGTGAGTTTGTCCAGGTACTTATCGCGAATCTCATCAAATTCCGGCGAGAAGGTGCGGGGGTCAAGCACGGCCTTCAAGTCTTGTTCCTGATCCTTCAGGTTGCCGAGCAGATCTTCACGGAGTTCGTATTGAATTTCAGCGAGTATTTTGGCGACACGGCTGGCATCTTGAACGCTCATAAGAAATTCCTGAATTTGATTTTTTACTTGGCTAATCAGATGGGTCTGGAGGGAGCAAGTAATAGCACAGACGGCCAGCCCCCTCAATGTGGAATGAATGCCTGGCGGTCGCGGAGGGCCTACTCCTCTCGCGCAATCAATGACAACCGCCTCCGGCCTTCAACGTCGTAAGGATTGTCCCATGTGTATTCGAGCAGACGCTGATCCTGTGATTTCAAATCGCGGCCTTCCAACAGAGCGCTGGTAACCATGAGCTTGATCATCTTTATGACTTTTCGGTCGTTCAGTTGAGTAAGCCGGTCATCCCGAATTGCTCTCACTTTTCTTATGAACGATTGAAGAAAAAGGACCTGTTTCTTTTGAAAGTCCTCCTGCTGGAGAACTCTCGTGACCGCCTTGAATACGGAGTTGAAGTCATCAAGACTTGGCATCTGTTCGAATTCAACGGTCGCTCCCTCACCGACCATTCGCCGGGAGCGCAGGCTTTCTCGCTGAATGCCCAGCCGCACGAGTCCCTTAAGGTCGTCCTCACTCGAAACATTCCGGCATTCGACCCGAAGTGTAAAACGATCAAACAATGCCCCGAGATCGTCTGTCGAAGGCACTTCATTTGTCGCGCCAAACAAGACGAGCAACGGCACCGGAATGGGCTTGCCGGCATCATAAAACTTGCGTTCGTTCAGGATCGTCAGCAGGCTGTTCAGGATGGCGCTGTTGGCCTTGAACACTTCATCCAGAAACGCGACCTCTGCATTTTGCAGCATCCCGGTGCTGTTACGCGAATAGATTTGGTTCTTTGTGTATTCTTCAATCTTTACCGGACCGAATACTTCACTTGGTTCGGTAAAAGGTGTCAGTAAGAATTCGAAGTAGCCGCCGGACTTTTCACGCTGAATGCCGAGCAGTTCGCAGAACTGAACAATGAGGTCGGACTTTGCCGTGCCCGGCTCGCCGACCAGCAGCAGCGGCTCGCGAGCGGCCGAGCAGAGGCAGAGCAGACGAATGATCTCATCCTTACCGACGAAGAGAGAGCAGAGCGCCTCCCTGAGATTCTTGATGCGTTGGGTCGCCGGTTTTATATGTTCGAGAATTTCGGAAAGGTCAGGCATCAGAATACTGAATGAGGAACTCTTCAAGGTGGTGTGGTTTCGGGCTGCGGGGAAGACCTGGAACTCTCAGGTGCAGTTCGAGAGCATCGGCGAGCCTTTCCATAGCAGCGATTTTAAGCGATTGTTGCTCGGGAGCGGTCATTCGGTGGAGCGCATCGAGAAACCATTGAAGCATCGGCTGAAATGCACTGAAGTCGTTTCGTTCAGTGAGCAACTTCAGGCTCGACCATTCCAGGCCTGGTTGTCTTTTTGGTCCCGAATCACGGAACAAAAGCGCTCTCAATCCACCGCCCGTTCTGCGATTATCCACTAAACGATCCAGGTAGATCAAACGTGTCAGCGGGCTGCGCTGGATGAGTTCCCAATTAGTATCGATTCTTTCGTCGGAAGGCGGCTGTCGGAAGAGTGGCATTAACAGAAGGTGAATGAACAGGATGTCAGCCGCATCCTGGCATCCATGACTGTCCATAAATTTCATGCATGCAGTTTGGATTTGGTGTGTGGAGGGAGAGTCTCGAATAACAGCACAGACAAGAGCTGCTGCAGAGAACAGGGATGGCCTCAACGGCTTCAATCCGCTTTCTGACAGGAGAAAGTACCGGCATACAAATTCGGCCACCATCTGATGCATCGAGGTGACCAGGGGCTTACAAATGATTTTGCTATGCAGCCATTCCCGGAGTTGGTCTGATGCGTTCTCACCTTCGCCAAATTCGGGAACGGCCAGTTCGCCTCTGGCGTCTGATCGTCTTCCCAGCCTGATTTCTTCGAGCATCTGGATTAACCGGTCTGAGTCACTCGCAACACTCGTCATGTCTCTTCCTCGTTTCCTGCAACGACGAGCACATACTCGCCTCGCGGCTCATTTTCGTTCATTCGCTCCAAGACTTTCGAGAGGGAACCACGCACGATCTCCTCAAACTTCTTCGTCAGCTCACGGCACAGAGCACACTGTCGGTCACCATAGACCTTCAGGCATGCCTCGACAAGTTTCTTGATTCGATAAGGAGACTCATAAAAAATAAGGGTCGCTTTGGCCCCCATGGATTCCTCAAGAAACCGATCCCTTCGCCCCGGACGCCGCGGAGGGAACCCGCGATACCAAAATTCATTGACCGGTAATCCCGATGCGACTACTGCTGGCACGAAAGCCGTCGCCCCGGGGACTGGAACAATCTCAATCTCTTCATCAATACAGGCTCGCACGAGGGGATAGCCCGGATCCGATATTCCGGGGGTCCCTGCATTGGAGACCACAGCAACGCTGTCGCCTGAATGCAGCCGCTCAATAATCTGTGCTATACGGCCCTTCTCATTGTGCTCATAAAAGCTCATCAGAGGTTTGGAAATACCGAAGTGTTTGAGCATGCGGCCGGTCAAACGCGTATCTTCCGCCGCGATCAAAGCGACCTCTCGCAGCACGTTCAGCGCGCGGTGCGTGATGTCTTCGAGGTTGCCGACGGGCGTGCTGACCAGGTAGAGAGGCACGAAATATGGTTGATGGTTGATGGCTGATGGTTAATGCTGAGTCACATCTTCTCGGATGTTTATTTCTTTGCATGTTGGTAACCCGGCTTCTGACGAGCTACTAACCCATACTACTCTGTATACCGAAATCTAAATCGATCTTTTCGATTTAGTACCCTAGAGGCTTGCCAATTGTGTTGAGAGATTAGATTCTCCCCTAAGACCCATTCAGACCACCAGATGCTGAGGACTCCCAAGTGATTCGTCCATATCAAAAAGCTGCTGCGTTCATTCTTTCTTCGCTATTGCTCTCACTATCCGCCGAAGAAGAACCGCCCCTCCTCAGGAACGGAGATTTTGAAACCGACAAGCCAGGTGAAATTACCATTGGCAAGATGCCGACTGGCTGGACAAAGCCATACGCCTCGCGAGTGCTTCAAATCGTTTCCGAAACTCGGCCGGGCTCGAAAGGCAAACAATGCCTGAAGATTGGCACCTCTGAGCAAGTCAACGCTGGCGGCGCCTACAGCGATCTGGTTCCGCTCGATCCAAAACAGGGACTGTACGTCTCAGGCTGGGTGAAGCCCGGCCATGCGGAGAAGGGGATAGTCGGGATTTACTTTGGCATTGGCTGGTACGATAAACTTGGCAAGCCAATCATTATTCAAAAGAAAACGACGGTGAACTATGTCTACGTTTACAAGAATCGGAAGGAAGGCGACTGGTATCGAATGGAGCTTTCCGTTGTCCCGGCGAAGGAGGAGAAAGAGGAATACCGAAGTGAAATTCCGCACAACGCGGGCTTCTTTGATGTGCGGATATTTACACTTAATTATCCAGCGCCTGCCTGGATCGATGACATTGAGGCGAGGGTCATGAACAAGAAAGAGGTGGATGAGCTCTACGCTGAAGAGGAGAAGGCAAAGAAGGAAGCCGCCAGGCTCAATGCCAGACGGGGCATCAAGCCAAGTCTGCCGGACGACCTGAATGCAGAATGGCTGGTGGCTGGAAAGGGCACAAAAAAAATCAAGGAAGTAACCGATGATTTAGCGCGTTACATCAGCAAGGTTAACGGCGAGAAAGTGAGCTCCGTCGAATGGCAGCCGAACAAAGCGAAAAACGTGTTCCTGGTGACTGAGGTCGCGAACGCGCCCGAAGACATTATCGCGCAACTCAAAGGAAAACGAGGGGACGCTTTTGTGATTCGTTACCCGGTTGAAGTGGACGGTCAGAAGGTGTGTCTCATGGTCTCTCAGGATGAGGATGGTTATGACCGGCCGGTCTATCACTTCCTTACTCAATACATGAATGTGCACTGGGTTGGCCCCGGTGAACTGGGTGAAGTGATCTCGCCACAACCGGACTGGCAGCTGCCCGAGACGATCGATGTGATCGAAAATCCCGACTTCGAAATGCGGCATTGGTACTCGCCCACGTTCACTTGCCGTCAGTGGCTCGCCGCTGGGGTGAGGATGGGCTTCCATCACGCCCTCGGTCAGGTCTTTCATCCGCACAAGTACAAGGACACGCCGGAGGTGTTTCCGCTCGTTGGGGGCAAGCGGTACATCCCGGTGATAGAACCGGGGCAGCATGCTCTCGGTGGTTGGCAGCCCTGTACCGGTAATCCGAAGTCGATCGAGATCGCCACAAAGCACGTCCTCGATACCCTGGAAAAGAATCCTCGAATGGCCACCGTCAGCCTCTCGGTGAACGATGGGGCGGGTAACATCTGCGAATGTGAGCTCTGCCGTGCACAGGACAGCAAAGATGCGTTCAATACCGGCGGCCGGCCGAATCTGTCCGATCGTTTCTTCCGCTTCTACAACGCAGTTATGGAGCGTGCGCTGGAGAAGAACCCGGACGCTCGCATTGCCGTTCTCGGCTACGGCGCGGTGAAGACGCCACCCACGGAAGTCAAGGTGCACCCACGTATTTCAGTCTTTCATGTTCAGCCGTCGCAGGAACACCTCACTGCCTGGGAGAAGTCGGGAGCGAATCCCAATCTCTACCTGTGGTTGTGGGACGGCGGTTTTCTGACTATCAGACCCGATATATATACCCTGACGGAACTGGTGAGGCAGGCGCAGAAGGTCGGAGGTATCGGCCTCTATTCTGAGTGCATCCCACACTGGATTATCAGCGCTCCGAAGTTTTATGTGCTGGCTCATATCCTTTGGGATACGAGCCGTGACCCGAGCAAACTGCTCGACCGGTATCTCCAACTCGCATACGGGGAGGCCGCACCGCAAACAAGGGCGTTTATTGACCGGTGGTATGAGATCTATCGCCGCCGCAAGCCGGAAGAGCTTCACGAGACGTCGTGGGGCTGGCGGGGGCCGGAGCAGTTGGAGTATCTCCGCCGTGACGATTTCGTTTTCATGGACGCCTCTCTAAAGAAGGCGTCCGAGGCGACGCTCACTGACAAACAGAAGAAGCGCCTGGAGTACCTCAGCATCTATTATCAAATCATGCGTATCAATGGCATGGAATATCTTGCCAGCCAGGAGCTATCTAACGAAAAGTGGCTCATGGAGAGTGATGACGACACCATCTTGATGACCGCCGAACACACCACCTCTCTTACGTCTCGTTTTAACGAACTCTACGAAACCCATGTCCTTCAAGACGAATCCGGCTGGATGCTCGATAACAAATACTACACAGAACCGAAAAAGAAATTTTATGACCAGTTCGTGGGCCAACTGCGCAACACTGTCTCAAGCAATGCCGCTAGCGCGTCGGATGGGGCCATTGGGTATGTGGTTCGCCGGATGCAAGAGAAAAGGGCAAAGGAGGAGGTCCTCGCCTGGCTTGAATCGCAAACCCGTAAACGCCCTTCTCTGGAATCCTACCTCGGTCCACAAATAAATAAGCTCAAAGGTGTCACCTTCAACAATATAGTCAACAACGGCAGCTTTGAAGAAGGCGAAGCTGGCGACCCGCCGAAATTGCCAGGCTGGGATTTCTATCAGTTTTACGGCATGGTCAAGAACGTGACTGCCAAACATCAATGGAAGAAGGAGACCGGCCACAACGGCGGCTCGGCAGTCGCTATGGGTGAAGGCCGTTATCCGGAAATGAAGGCTATTATCGAAATGGAGGCCGACCGCCGTTATGAGCTCTCATTCTGGTACAAGAGCGAAAATCGAGACAAGCAGTCCTCATTCAGCATTTTTTCCTATGAAGGCGATATAAAATCGCCCAGCGAAATCGTGGCGGATAAAATCAGCCGTTTCATGGTCATTCAAATTGACCCGACACACGGAGAGTGGAAGCAATACAAGAAAGCGCTCAAGCCAACAAAGTCAGGCAAGTACATCCTTCAGCTTGCTGTGTACTATCAGCAGAAGGACTGGTGGGGCTGGTTTGATGACGTTGAGATTCGGCGGCTGTGGTAAGCAATGATGGAGATTCAATTCTTCATCTTTCCTTCCCTCCGTCCTCACTCCTCTAACCTGACGTTATCGATGAAGACTTCGCCATCCGGGTCATTCATTGAGAAGACGAAGACGAGGTGATTGATGGCATTGGCGCCCTCAATCTTGCCACTGTATGTCCACCCCGTGTTCGAAGACTTGAAATTACTGGCCTGCAATTTGAACGCACAATTACGAGTGGATTGCGGGCGGATGGAATCCATAGGGCATTCATAGAGGGAGCGGGAGCCACCACCTCCGGCATTCGTCATCACGGCCAGGCTCACCCGAACTTTCTGGGGAGATGGATTAATGATTCTTACGTGGATCCTGTCCATTTTTGAAAAGTCGAATCCACTTTGGAGCCCAACGTACATCTTGGTTCCAAGTCCGCCGTAAGTGACTTTGACCACCTTATTCGGGTCCTCATCTCCTTTGAGTCCTGTCACCCGGATTGTTCCCTGATGCGGATTGGAACGATCATCCCAATGAAATATCTGCCAGTTACCGGAGCCTTCCATACCGTCTGCCAAGCTGCCGCTACGGGCGATCTTATTCATCTCACGTCTATTGGATTTACTCTTCTCAGCCGCGGCCAGGAGCATCCTGGAAGATTCTGTCTTCAGCTTCTCTAATTCCTCTGCGGCCTGTTTGAAACGGTTGGTCTCCCCGAAAGTCGCAATGGCCTGGTCGGTGAGTCCCAGAACTTCATCCCACTGATTCAGCCGAAATCTCCCCCGAATCTTATTGAGGGCTATCAGAGCGTTCATCTCTTGTTCACTCTGGCCAAGGTATTCAATTTTTTCCAGTGCAAGCGTGACTTCTTTACCCTCCACTTTCGCCTCTTCGAAATGCTCCCTGGATTTCTTGAGGTCATCCTCGGCAAAATAGAATGCCCCAAGGAGCAGGTTTTTGTCTTCGTTTCTCACCAAAGGTGCACGGGCGAGATCTAGAATGAATTCCGACTTTAGATTGCTGCTTGTGAGATTGAGGGACAAATTCACTCCTCCGCCTTCAACTCCGCCTTCAAGCTCGATAATCTTGTTTTCCACCTTCTTGACTGTCATGTTCGTTTTGGCGTAAGTGAGGGTACGTTTGCCCTTGGCCCCCTCTTCAGCCAGGTCCATCATTTGATTCAAAAATTTTACCTGGTCGAGTTCTGCTTCCAGGGCGGGCTTGATCAAGGCGTATTCTTCATTGGCCAGGGCGAGCGATACCGATTTGGCGTAATCACCATATTTTCGGGCCTTCAGCAGAATCATGGCCTTCCCAAAGAAGCTCTTGTAGAGCGCTACTCTTTCTGTGAGGACCTTCTGTCTGATGTCGTCCTCCTGATCCAGGATGCCGGCGAGGAGATTCTGTATTTCTATCTGGTGGGCGCCCGGGAAATTCCGCACCGCTTCATTGAGCAGACTTTTGGCGGCATCCACCTTTGCTGCGGCTATGAGATCTCCTGTTTTCTTACGGACTTCGGCCAGGGCCTGGCCGACTGCGGTATCGCAGCGTTCACTCAGGCTCTGAAATTTTTCCTCCCAGATGTCAAACTGATATTTGTCAGGGAATGCTTCGATGGCGGCAATGGCGTCTTTGTAAGCACCAAGTGCCATATACCCCATGATTTTCTTTTCCTGTTCGAGGTATTTGGCCTTGGCATCGCCTTGGATGGTGTCAATCGTCTGCTGCGCTTTTCCGGCCTCAGGCGTGCCTTTGAACTGGAGCACCTGCTCATACAGGCCCAGGAGAGTGCCGAGGTCGTTCGGATTATCGAGAGTGTAGCCCTGTGCGGCCTCCAGCGCCGTCTGGGCGGTAACCTTCGGTGTCTCAGGTACAGGGGAAGGCGGTTCGAGCTTCTTGGGAACAGAGGTGGTGGCTACGGACGTCATGGCAAGAGGCGCCTTGTAGGGCTCGGAATCGTCGCCTACCAGGAAGTATGCAACGACGCCACCGACGACCATCGCCGACACCACTCCTGCCACCATGTAACCAGCGCCTGAACTTTGGTTCCTTGCAGAGGCGGCGCGGGCGCGTGGTGAAGGGGAAGATCTGCTCAGGTTGAGACTCTTTGGGATACCGCGTCCGGCATGCTTCGGATCTTCTCCCGCTTGGACAAGCTGAAGATCTTCTACCAATTGATCGGCTGTCTGATAACGATCTTCCGGTTTCTTCTCGCACATTTTCTGGAGCACTCTCCAAACGCGGTCCGAGATAGCCTTTTTGTCCTCAGGTTCCGGTAGAGGATCATTCAAATGCATGGAGGTGATGACAGCCACAGTCTCGCCATCGAACGCCGGTTTCCCAACCAGCATGTGGTAGAACGTCATACCAAGCGAATAAATATCGGTGCGGGGATCGATGTTAAGGTCGCCCTTGATCTGCTCAGGAGAGGCATACTGCGGCGTGCCGAGCATCTTCCCGGCTTGAGTGATTAGAGCGCTCTCATCATTGGTCGCTTTAGCAAGACCAAGGTCAGTCACCTTCACTGTGCCGTCTGTGGAAATCATGATGTTGTCAGGCTTGATGTCGCGGTGAATGATGTGTTTGGAAGCCGCATGGGCGAGACCGCTGCCGCACTGCATGATAATGTCAATGGCCTGAGCTTCGTCCATGGGCCCCCCCTGTTTCATGTATTTCGAAACAGTTTCACCGTCCACAAACTCCATGGTGAAATAGTAATACTTGCCTTCCTGGCCCACATCGAGCGCCCCGACAATATTGGGATGTGAAAGTGCAGCCGCGGAACGAGCCTCGCGCATAAAACGGTCCACGTAATTCTGATTATCGACGAATTGTTGCGCCAGGACCTTTAGTGCCACCGTCCGGCCGAGGTTTACATCTTCCGCCTTGTAGACGGACCCCATACCACCTTGGCCAAGTTTGCCGACAATTTTGTATTTGCCGAGTTGCTGGACCTTTTGGCTTTTTGCTGCTTGCTCACCAGGGGTTCCCGCTGCCATTGTTCACACTCCTCTGATTGGATTGCAATTTTGGTTCGTACCGCCAACAACGGGGTTAGTTTAAGCGGGAGTCCAGATTGCTTCAATAAATGGATTTGTGAACTTCAAGCGGCTGGAAGTGGTTACCGATCACTCTAATCGATGATCCGCCAGGCCCGCCCATCCCTGGCCAACAGGTTATTTGCGCTCTTTGGCCCCCAGGTTCCAGCAGTATAGTTTGGGAAATCACGGGCCGGCAAGGCGCGCCACACATCCAGGATCGGCTGGGCGATCCTCCAGGCCTGTTCGACAAGATCGGTGCGGGAAAAGAGGGTGGCATCCCCGACCATGCAATCGTAAATGAGGCGTTCATAGCCAGTGCCACGGGCCGCCTGGAAAGCATCTTCATACTCGAACTGCATGCGCACATTCTGGAGGTGCATGGATACACCCGGCACTTTCGCCTGGAACTTTATTTCGATTCCCTGTTCAGGCTGGATATTGAAGACCAGCTCGTTAGCCTCGAGGTGATCCACTGGGGTGTCACGGAAAAGAACTTCCGGTGCCTTTTTGAATCGAATCACGATCTCAGTGTATTTTCGGCTCAGTGCTTTGCCCGATCGCAAGTAGATGGGCACGCCAACCCAGCGCCAGTTATCCACATGCAGCTTGACCGCTGCAAAGGTCTCTGTGTGGGATTCTGGATTCACATCCGGAGCTTGTCGATAACCAACCATCGGTTCGTCGTTTTGATCTGTCCCGGGACCGTACTGACCCCGCACGCAATCTTCGAGGACGGCCTGTGGCTCCATGATGCGGACGGCTTCAAGGAGCTTTGCCTTTTCGTTGCGGATGGCATCAGCCTGGAACGAATTCGGAGTCTCCATACACAGGTAGGCGAGCATCTGGAACATGTGATTCTGCATCATGTCCTTCAGCACTCCAGTCTTGTCGTAGTAGCCGCCGCGCAGCTCTACGCCCACTCGTTCGGCTACGGTGAACTGGATGTGGTCCACATAATTTTTATTCCACAGCGGCTCGAAGATTCCGTTCGAGAAGCGGAAAGTTAAGAGATTCTGGACCGTCTCTTTGCCGAGGTAATGATCGATCCGATAAATCTGATCTTCTTCCCAATGAGTAAGGATATCCTTACTCAAGTTCACGCAGCTCTCGAGGTCGCTTCCAAAGGGCTTCTCAATAATGAGGCGCCGCCAGCCTTTATCGGATTTATTCATTCCGGCTTCACCGATCATACGTGCCAGGAGGCCGAAGACGACAGGTGGCGTAGCGGTGTAGTAAAGCACGTTTCCGCCGGTGTTATTCTCTTTGGAGACCTTGTCGATCTCGGCCTGTATGTTCTTGAACAGCTTCGGATCACCGAAGTTACCAACCAGATAGCTGAATTTTTTTACAAAACCAGCCCATCGATCAGGTTCGAAATCGCGTGTGGAGAAATCCTGAATGTTCTCCGTCAAGTTGTTTCGAAACTCTTCGGTCGTCAGTTCGGCATTCGAAGCCCCTATGATTGCGAATCTATCAGAGAGCAGATTGTCACAATACAGATTCCAAAGCGCGGGTAGAAGGAGACGTTTAGTCAGATCCCCTGAAGCGCCGAAGATTACGATAGTGGCTGGTTCGGCGCACGGGTCTGAACCGTGTGTACCAGCAATCGAAGATTGGGAAACAACTTTTGTATTTTTCATAGTTGGCGTTCGTAATTCTTGATGATGGCAGTCACTCAGCCTGCCGGGAATGGAAAGTCGCAGAGAATATTGCGGCTCGACCTGCCGGCAGGTCGAGCCACGTCGAGGCAATCGCAAAAAAGCCGTCAATTATCCGCCTGCAGCCCTTTCGATATGGCCGCCAAACTTCATGCGCATGGCGGAGAGCACCTTTTCGGCGTAAGTGTGCTCCTGGCGGGAGCGGAAACGAGTGAAGAGTGCAGCCGTAAGAATATCGGCAGGAGTGGCCTGCTCGACCGCTGCCATCACAGTCCAGCGTCCTTCTCCGGAATCACTGACCACGCCGGTGTATTCGGAGAGATTGGGACTCTCCATCAGAGCGATTGCCGTGAGGTCAAGCAGCCAAGAGCCAATGACACTTCCCCGTCTCCAGACCTCAGCAATATCGGCCATGTTGAAGTCGTAGTTGTATTCCTCTGTCTGGGCATTCTTAATGATGTCGAGCCCTTCACCGTATGCCTGCATGAGGCCGTATTCGATGCCGTTGTGAACCATCTTCACGAAGTGGCCGGCACCGGCGGGCCCGCAATGCAGGTAGCCTTGCTGAGAAGTGCCCTTGTCGTTCTCCCGGCCTGGTGTGTCCTCGATATCCCCTTTCCCTGGGCCGAGCGTCTTAAAGATAGGATCAAGGTGTTGGACGATTTCAGTTTCACCGCCAATCATCATGCAGTAACCGCGGTCGATGCCCCACACACCACCACTTGTGCCTACGTCCACATAATGGATGCCCTTCTCGCACAGCCCTTTCGATCGGCGGATGTCATCCTTGAACATGGAGTTCCCACCGTCAATAATGATGTCCCCTTCATCCATCAGGCCGGCCAGCTCCTGCACTGTATTTTCTGTCGGAGCCCCGCATGGAACCATAACCCATGCCGCTCTCGGTTTCTTCAGCTTGGACACGAAATCTGCCAGAGATTTCGCTCCGGTGGCCCCTTCTTTGGCCAACTCATTTACACTCTCAGGGCTCCGATCGTAAACAACCATATTGTGGCCGTTCCGCATCAGACGACGTGCCATATTTCCGCCCATCCGTCCTAATCCAATCATTCCCATTTGCATGGTAGACACCTCAAAATATTGGGAAAAAAAACTTCAAGGCCGTCATGGCCAAACGTCTGGCATATTGACTCCGATTCGATTTTGAGTCAACGCAATTACGGACATCCGGCGAAATTGGCAGTAATGATTCAGTTGTCCAAGTAACGCGCTCTGTGTCATATTGTTCTGATGGCTTTTCAACCAAGACAACTTAGCCGGGAAACGCCTCTTCCGGGCCTGCAATTGGTCGCTTCCAAGGCCGTAAAACCGGCACTGGAGGCTTTTAATAAAAGGCTGAGAGCTGTGGGGATAAATCTTGACCTGGTGGGGGAAGAGGCACCCCGGGACAGGCACTCGCTGGTTGCCGGCAACCTGCAAACTCATTCGTGGATCAAAGATCTCTATTTCCGCAGTTGGCTGTGTACGGATGCTCTACATCCAGGCCCCGAAGGCTTTGAACTCAAGACTCTCTGCAGCCCGTTCGCGCCACAAGTGAACATCTTGCTGGTAGGGGTCTCAGATGAGGCCGGGCTTGAAGCAGGGCTTGATCGTCTGTCTGCTATCCTCACCCGGCACTCGGAGCAGGTGCCTTTCCTGTTCGAGGCATCGACCTCGGATGAAGTTCTCTTCTTGCGGGAAGCTGAAGCTGAAGGACGCTGGCCGACAGGGCTGTCATCGGGGGCATACGCTGTTTACACGGGCGAGCCAGGATTGGCAGAAGCTTTCAAAAATTTCCTGCTTGAGGGAAATCCACTGCCACCCGAGCAAATCGCCGCCGCAGTCGTTTTGTACCGACTGCTCGAGCCGCTCGATCTCTGGGATGAAAACGCGCGGCAATCCGTACTCGACCAATTCCATGAATTTGCGACAGGAACTAACGGCATAAACCGGTTCGGGGAACTCGACTCTGATTTGCCAGGCCGATTCAAAAATCCAATGACTGTTGAAGACTGCCGGTGCGCGCTCGCCACATATTTTATTGCCGACTACTTTCATCAATTCCATGAACTGCCCGAGGCGGCGAAGTGGCTGGTACGCGTTCAGAGGATATTTGAATCACAGGCAAAATTTGTTGGTTGCTCGAGCGATTCGCCGAACATCCGCTGGAACGTGATCGCTCAGAATATCGCCCGCTATGCCCTCGCAAGCGACAATGTCGAATTTCTTGGCTCCGAATTCAGAGAGTCGATTCTCAGAGGTCTCCAATGTTTTACTAACCAGGGACAGCACCCGCTTTACGGAAAAAATTCAGTACCCGGTTCGGCCGCCTGGGTCCTCTACGGAATGGCTGCAGCCCTTTATGAAGACGGCACTTTCTTGGCCCCCTTCAGATACTGGGATCAGGAAATGAGCCATGCTCTCCTCCCTTGGCACAGTGGGGATGAGCCGCTACGTTCGTTCGCAATCAAGTTGGAAGAGAAACACGAGCCCAGTCTTATCGGTATCCGAATCAGTGATCTTGATCCAATATTCTGCCCAGATCAGGAATCCCGCTATTTTGACAAAATAAGTTTTCGATCCGGCCTCCGCCGGGAGGACGATTATCTCCTGCTTGATGGTTTTTCGGGTGGAGAACACTCATATGAGAGTGCGAACTGCATTAAGGAAATGCACATGCGCGGTTTCCCATGGCTTATATCCGCAGATACAGGACTGAGGGAAGCCAGTCTCGCGGCACAGAATGGCGTGCTACTCATCAAAGACGGACAGCGAGGCATCGCCCCCAAATATGCGAAGGTGCTGGATTCGCATTTCCTTGCTTCGGGAGGTCATGTTGTCACACGCATGAATGACTACTCCGGCGCCGATTGGACCCGATCCATTTTTTGGCGGGCGTCAGGGTTCGTCCTCGTCATTGATGAAATTGAAGTCAATGAACCCGGCCGATTTCAGATGGAAACGAGATGGACTTGTCTCGGGGACCCAGTCCCGGGAAGGTGGCTTGCATTTGAAATGGAGGACAAGAATTTTCAGAGAGTCAGGCTCGGTGTCGGCTGGGAAGAAAAAGTCGAAGCAGAAATGGAAACCCTGGACCTGAGCAACGAAGCCTATTCCTATTACGTAGATCAAAATTACAGCGAATATGACTTCTTTCCCACGGTTGATCTCCCCGCAGCCGCTCACCGAATTCGTCTTCGAAAAATTTTCGATGGGAAACCGGGTGAACGGGCATCGATTGCCACCCGATTTGTATGTACCCAAGCCAATGAAAAAGGCCCATCCCACCTTGAAAGAGATACCACAGTAATATTTGTTGAAGTCCCTGGGGAAAAGGTTGAGGAATTCCCGTTCGTAGACAATGTCCAACCCATTTCTCTGGACAAAGAAATTCAGGAATCACGGCCAGAGCCAATCCTGCACCCAAGAAAGCCAAGCGCTCTAACACTGGACTGTTCCAGGGAACATCTGTTGATTGGCTATGAAGATGGCCACCTGAAACGAATTCAGCTTTCATCGGACGAGACAGTAACTGAAGACAATCTGGAAGGCCGTATTGAGGCAATTACAACCTTGATGGTTGGCGGCAGAGTCTATTATTATGCCGGCACAAGCGAAGGTGATTTTGTCTGCTTTGGCCCACAAGGCGAACGGATATGGACGAAGCGCATAGAAGTGTCTGAAAGTGATATTTCAGTAAAGCTCGTCTCGGGCTGGAGTACGCATCAGCCGTGTGTGCGTGCCCTGGCCTCCAAATCGGTCGGCAACCAACCGGTCCTGATAGCCGGTTACGGAGATGGCCATCTCCGTCGAATCACGCCCCTTGAAGGGACAGAGCTCTGGGAGCAACAGTTACCAGGGGGGACTGCAGCTCATATTCTCCTCGCTGACATCACCGGAAACGGGCGGACCGAAGTTGCGGTAGGCACATCAAATCCCTCAGTTCACGGCTTCATTTCTCTGTTTACCATTGGAGGTGAAAGACTGCCGGAATTAAAAACTGAATGGGACAGCGACTGGTCGATGCCGACAGAAATGACTGCACTGCTGGCTGCGGATATAGACAGAGATGGCCGAATCGAAATCATAAGGGGAGCAGCAAATAGCACAGAACACGTTACTTGCTGGCGCGGTGCCACCCCGCTGTGGAGTCATGACACTGGTGAGTACCCAACAGTCCTGTGTGCCATCCCAGGCAACAGAATTCTGGTGGGATCAAGGAGTGGGTGGATTTTATTAATCAGTCCCGCCGGGAATATAACCCACCGGCTTTACGCAGGAGAAACCATCAGTTGCGGGGTTACGCTTGAAGACCAATTTGTGGTAGGTGGCCGGTCAGGAGGCCTTTTCCAACTGGTCCCTCATTCAGGTCAATTCACGCTGCTGCGTCGGTTCAGCAGCCCCGTGGAAAAGATGGCGTCCATCCATGGACGGCTTTACGTATTTATGGAGTCCGGCGAGTTCTTTATTGAGTAGAGAATTAACGTAAACAGAGAAAACAGGGTTCATTAGATGATCCCTGTCTCTGTTCCTTCCAGTTAATTCGCCTGGTGGCGCCCCGAGGCAGCGGAAGGGGCTACTTCTTCCTATCTCCCGCCAGCTTTTTCATGTCTATACTCTCAGGCCGTGCAAATCCTCCACCCGGCCCGAACTCTGCAGCTACCGTCGCCATTTCGGCCAATGCTTCTTCCCTCGTTGCCGGTCTTTCGTGGCCCGGGAATGAATCGATGTGTACCGTTTGTGTTGGGAAAGCGAAGTCCACATTAAGCTTTTCTGCAAGACGAATGATCTCTAGAAAAATACGGCCGCGTTCACGAAGTTCTATACCCCAGTCGTTCGTTTCGACAAAGGCATAAAACAGAATGTCCAGGGATGAGGCATTGAACTGATTTAAGTAGACGTGGAAGTAGTCTTTCCACGAGAATTCGTTGGCCAGGATAATTTGCCTGATCCCTTCAATAAATGCTTCAATTCTGTCCGGGGGGGTGTCGTATTGAATCGAGATGTAGGTCTTGATTCGCCGATAATCGCGGCGGCCCATGTTATCAATGTTCGTTGTCGCAAGGTTTGCATTTGGGATCGTAATCTGGGACTTGTAAAAGGTGCGAATTCGAGTCGATCGAAGGCCGACTTCTTCAACCGTCCCTTCTTGCTCTCCAATGACTACCCAGTCCCCAATTTGAAAAGGTCGATCTACAAGGATCATGATCGAACCGAATAGATTGCTTAGTGTGTCCTTTGCTGCGAGCGCGAACGCAAGACCGCCGATGCCCAGCCCGGCGATAAAGGAAGTTACATCCACATCGAGATTCTGAAGCGTGAATATGACGCCGATGAGGACGACGAACGTTTTCAAGGTTTTCCGAAGAATCGGAATAAGTTGGTCATCGAGCTTTGTATCAGTGCGTTCTGTGAGCTGGGCAAGGTAGACTGCAACGACGTCCACCAATCGATAAAAGAGCCAAATCGCCGAGTACGCAAACAGTGCAACGCAGGTGACGCGTGCCATCTGACTGACTCTCATGCCGAATTGAAGATTGGGAAAGAGAGAGCCGAGGAGTCCGGCGAATACCATCAGGCCAATCGGCCTGGCCGCGGCCTCCACTAAATCGTCATCCCACTGCAGGCGGGTCTTTCCGGCCAATTTTAAAAGTTGATTACCGCAGAGATAAATAGTGAGCCGCCGGGCGATGAACGTGAGCAGCAAAACGAAAAACAGCCCAATCATCTGCCAATATGCCACTCCCAGTACCGACTTTCGAAGGCTGGCCGGCATGTGTTCAAGAATCCACCGCGCCTGGGAAGAGATTACTGAATCGTAAAAAGGTCTTATTTGAGCCACCGAATATGCGGACAATAGCCACGTCTCTCCGACTTTCATGAGCCGGAATTGGGGTGCGTTGCTTACGAAGGTCAGTTCGCCCTCCGGCACTTCTGGCAGATCGGGCAGACCGTACAAGTTGATCGGATAGCCTTTCGCGTCCAGTGCAGAAATGAGCACCTCGGCTAATTGAGCGCCGAGTCTTAACCTGTCTTCTTCTGAAGGAGCAACCAATTGGCTGAGGTCGAAGCACTGTGCAGCAAGATAAAAATTGCGTTTGGCGTTGCCGCTTGCGTAATTGTGGAATGTCTGAGCGGTCATCCGGGGCGTACGGAGAACTGATGGCTCTAGTTTCTGGCTGAGCTCCCCGTAGATGAAAATCGGCAACACTGTGATTACCGCAATAATTGACTTCAGGCGATTCATTTGTCCCTGTTAGTTCTGTGGTTTTCTAAGAATTTCACTGGATCTCTAAGAAGGTTCGAATTCACTGGGATCCTTGGTTCTGATCCACCAATCTGAGGTTTCCTTCATTCTGAGTATCTGAGCACGCTCGGACTCAGAAATCTCCCTGGGCTTGAGCCCAGGTGTTGTGGGAACGTCTGACACATAACTCCTCGGTTGGAAGTTATTAATTCTAAGCCTCATCAGGCTCTTTTCTTCCCTTATAAGGAAGCAGCAGATTCCCCTCGATCGATCACCGCGGCCCCGACGGCATCGCCCCAGACGTTTAATGTGGTTCGAAAGCGATCCAGGAGCCAGTCTATGGACAGAATCAGCCCGATTCCTTCGATAGGCAGTCCCGCTGCTTTCAGCACAATCACCATTGTCACCAGACCGGCTTCGGGGATTCCTGCTGCCCCAATGGCTGCGAGGGTTGCGGTGAGAAAGATGATTATCTGCTTACCTTCACCAAGGTCGATACCATAAACCTGGGCGATGAAAATTGCGGCCACCGCTTCATACAAAGCCGTTCCGTCCATGTTGACGGTTGCGCCGAGAGGAAGAACAAAACTTGCCGTTCTGCCAGAAACTCCATTTCCCTTTTCGACACCTTCCATTGTGAGCGGCAGAGTTGCCGAACTTGATGCCGTGGAGAAGGCATTCAGCAGTGCAGAGCCCATATTGCGCGCATATTCAAGCGGATTTCGTTTGGCAAAAAATAAGAGAATTAATGGAAGCACAATAAATCCGTGAATCGCCAGGCCGACGACAACCGTGAGGCTGTACTTTCCGAGAGCGACTAATTGGGGCCAGAAGCCGGCGAATCCACCAGCGATGCCGATGCGTCCTGCTACAAGTCCAAAAATTCCAATAGGCGCTACCATCATTACCCACCAGACGATAGTCATGATGCCCTCATTGGCCGAATCGATTACCTGCACTGCCGGTTTGCCACGATCGCCAAGTGATGCGAGCGCGCCGCCAAACAGGATAGAAAAAACGATTAGCGGCAGGACATCCATGTTCACCATGGATTCGAAAATGTTCGTGGGAATCATCCCCAGGATGACGCGTTTCAGCGTGCTCGTTACATCTGCATCTCGTTTGTTCTGAAGATTCTGTGGGTCAGGGCTGACCTTTACTCCCGTGCCGGCGACTTTCACCTTCGGTTCATCTGAAACAAGGTTGCCGTCCACCTTGCGAAATGGCATCCGGCTTCCGTCGGTCGCGTTCACATAAAACTCCACGTCGCTGCTGGGATGCTCCCAACGGGAGACGGTAATTTCATACTCAGCGGCCTTCCCCTCGACAAGAGTCACGGAACTCACCTTCCCATGAATTCCCTGGTCGACTAATGTCAGTACCCAATCTTTGTCGTAGTCGGTCTTATTCCACTTTGAGTCTTTGATCAGGACTGTGTGCTTAGCAGTCCCTGACAACACATATTTATTTTCAGAAAAATTTTCACCCGGAGCGAGGCCAACGCCAGGCTTGATGATGTTTACAAGCACCATACCGATGGTCACTGAAATGCCTGTAGTGATCATGTAGTAGGCAATTGTGCGCCATCCTATCGAACCGAGCTTGCTCAGATCCCCGAGTCCCGTGATACCTGAAATCATCGACAGGATGACCAGTGGGACCACAATCATTTTCAGAGCATTAAGAAATATTTTTCCAAGGATTTCTGTATCGGCAGCGAGATCGGGGGCCAAACCACCGAACAGCAGCCCTAGAATCACGCCTGCCAGAATGCCAAACAACACGAAACGATGCTTGGCCCTGTCATCTCCACCGGTGCCGGTAGGGCCTTCGCCGCCAGAGTTGCCTCCACCTGATCGAATCTCGGAATTTGCGGTTTCAGCCTCTTGGGTAGTCTCCTTGTTTTCGTCTTCGGACATGGAATGAGTTTCCTCGTGATCGGAAATTACCGCAGAAAGCCGACGGACTGGATAGCAGTTAAAGATCTGCGGGGGGCGTAGACTACATGAACTGATGGGGATGTTCCAGAGCAACAGCAGCCTGGCTTCACGTAACGTCTGCCCTGTAGCCGCTGGCTCTGCTGCTTCTACAAAGGGGGTGGAACGATTTGATTGGTTGCTCATAGAATGATCGCGGATTCGAGAGACGGTTCGCTAGTCAATTCAGCCACCGATACAAGACCTCACATGAGATATTCATTTGGAATTCAATGTCTGCGCCTCATTCCTGGACTCCTGATTTTGCCCTCTTCGGCCGAAACCCTCTTTGTAAGCACCAAAGGTAATGATGCCTGGACGGGCAGTCTCCAACAGCCGAACGATGATCAAACTGACGGCCCTCTGGCATCACTTGCAGGGGCAAGAGACCGAGTACGAAAGCTGCGTGCAGATGGGGCCCTGAACAAGGCGATTAATGTCAAGGTCGCCGGCGGCAACTACAGCATTGTCGAGCCCATCAGGTTTACGGCGCAGGATTCTGGAACCAAGGACGCTCCTGTTATTTATGAAGCAGTGGAAGGGGAATCCCCAAACATTTCCGGTGGTCGCCCCATCACTGGTTGGCAACGTTCCCAAAACGGCCTCTGGACAGCGCACGTCCCGGAAGTTGCCGCGGGCAATTGGTATTTCGAGCAACTCTGGGTGAACGGTCGCCGCGCCATGCGGGCCCGTACCCCGAATCGTTTCTTCTATTACATGAAACATGTCACAGAAGAAGTGCTCGAAACAGGAAATCCCCGGCAAGCCAAACGCGCCAGGCAGACGATTACGGTACGGCCGGGAGACCTCGCGTCGCTGGAGAAGGTCTCGGACGAGGAAAGGAAAGACGTTCAGTTGCTCGCCTACCACAAGTGGGACAACACACGAAAGTTTCTCGATTCTATCGATACGGAGACGAGCATTCTGAAGATCTCCGGCGGAGGAATGAAATCATGGAATCCTCTGCAAAAAGATACGGGCTATGTGCTTGAAAATTACCTTGCCGCACTTGATACACCTGGAGAATGGTTTCTCAGTCGAGCTGGCACCCTTCACTACCTGCCTCGAGCTGGCGAGGACATGTCCAATGTGGAAGTGTACGCACCGGTCTCGCCATATTTCCTGATCGTCGAGGGGGACGCTGCGAATGGAAAATACGTCGAACACCTGAGCTTCAAAGGACTGTCGTTTCGACATTCGCAGTGGCTTACTCCCGAAGAGGGCTTCGAGCCGAGCCAGGCGGCCGCGCCAGTCGATGCGGTCATCCAGGTAGATGGCGCACGCAACATTTCAATTGAAAACTGCGAGATTGCGCATACCGGACGTTATTCGGTCTGGTTCCGGAAAGGCTGCAGTGATTGCAGGATAGTGCATTGTCACATCCATGATTTCGGAGCAGGCGGGGTGCGTATCGGCGAGATGGGCATGAACAAAAACGAGCCCGAACAGACCAGTCACATCACCGTCGACAACAACATCATCCGGCACGGCGGACGTGTTTTTCCTTGCGCTGTCGGAGTCTGGATCGGGCAGAGCAGTGACAATCAGGTTACCCATAATGAAGTGGCCGACCTGTATTACAGTGGTATGTCCGTCGGTTGGCGTTGGGGATATGCGGAGAGCCTGAGCAAGCGGAACAAGGTCGAGTTCAACCATATTCATCATCTCGGGTGGGGCTGGCTGAGCGATATGGGCGGCGTATATACGCTTGGCCCTTCAGAGGGTACGACGGTAAGCAATAACGTCATCCACGATGTTAATTCGTGGAGTTACGGCGGCTGGGGCCTCTATAACGACGAAGGCTCGACCGGCATCGTCATGGAGAATAACCTTGTCTACAACACCAAGTCCGGCGGTTATCACCAGCATTACGGAAAAGAGAATGTCATTCGAAACAACATCCTGGCGTTTGCACGGGATCACCAACTCCAGTTTACGCGTGTCGAAAATCACCTTTCGTTTACTTTCGAAAATAACATCGTCTATTGGAAGGACGGGCCACTGTTCAGCGGGCGCTGGAAGGAGGCGAAAATTGACCTCAAGGACAATCTTTACTGGCAGTCGAGCGGCAAGCCGATCAGCTTCGCTGGCATGAAATTCGATGAATGGCAGAAGAGTGGAAGGGACGCCGGCTCGGTGGTCGAAGACCCGATTTTCGTTGATGTGGAGAAGTATGACTTCCGGCTCACCCCCGGCTCACCCGCCACCAGGACTGGTTTCAAACCGTTCGATTTCTCTCAGGCCGGTGTCTACGGCGAGGCCGAATGGATCGCTCTCGCCGGCAGCGTCCACTTTCCGCCGTTCGAACTGCCGCCTCCTCCACCCGTACTTGAGGTAAAGGAGGACTTTGAAAACCCCACCACGCAGAGGCCCCTTCCAACGGCGCACCTGAGCACAGAAAACAAAGGCGATTCCATAGCTGTTTCTGATGAGCAGGCCGCAGGCGGCAAGCATTCACTGAAGCTGACAGACGCCGCCGGCATGAAGCACAATTGGAATCCACACTTCTACTTCAGCCCCTATCACAAGAATGGGATTACTCGCTGCAGCTTTGATATCCGGCTCGACAACGCGGCGAGGTTTTATCACGAGTGGCGGGATCGGGCCTCGCCTTACCGGGTCGGCCCCACTCTGCAGATAGCAGGCGGCAATTTGATTTCCGGTGGCAGGCAACTGCTCACGTTGCCGTTGGATACGTGGATTCATTTGGAGGTATCAGCCGGCCTGGGCGGGCAATCGACGGGCACCTGGGACCTGGTCGTCACGATCATGGGAAAGGAGCCTGTCCGGTTCACGAAACTGAATCTTCAAAACGAAAACTGGACGACTCTGGACTGGGTGGGATTCGTGAGCGACGGTACGAAGGCATCCAACATTTATATCGACAACATCGAACTCAAGAACGATCCTTCGTCAGTCTGATCCGGAGCATCGACACCGAGAACCTTTGGGAAGGACGGATCGAAAAAGAAGTGGGTAAGGAAGAGGCAGGTTTATGCTGTCAATTCCTGCCCGTTGCCGCATGCAGCATAAGTCTTGATCGAAATGGGTGACTCCCTTCAGATCGCCCCGTTTGGGGAGTTGTTTGTTGTTCTTTGACATGTCTGATGACAAAAGTCCTTGAGGCTCAGCAAGCTGTGTGTCTTGAAGTGCTTCAGCCTTCGCTCTTAAATTTCATGTTGCTTGACTTGTTTGTCTAATTGGGTGTGCGCTGGGTTCAGGATATTCTGGTCTGCGGGAATTGGCTCAAACCCATAGGTGCGAATGCGGTCCAGGCTGCATTGATAACGCCGAAATTTGAAATCGTTTTCCTGACACCAGCGATGGAGTCATTGTAATCTCCGTCGATTTTAGGATGGGGGCGCCATTGTCATCATGTACCCAGTAATCCACGATGAAAGATGCGGTGACGAGCCTGCGGGTTATCGAAGCGATCGAGACATCGGTGAAGGAGGGCAGGCATGTGGGGGTAGTGAGTAATAAGTAATGTTGGTACAGGCGCCGTTGCTGGGCCGGCATGGGCCGACGAGAGATTCGAAACTCGATAGGGTTAAGCAGTCGGCTGCTGGGCTGCCATAGGGCTCTAATCACCAAGTGACCGACGACTCACGATTCACCATTTAAGAAACCGACCGTCGCCCCAACAACGACGGCCATTCAAGCTCCAACTTACTCACCACTGATTACTCATCACGTTACAATCATTTTCACACAGACCGGCTTTTTCACTTTCGTGATGTGCCCGGTCTCGCTGAGTTCACCGGTATCGGAGTCGATCCTGAAAGGTACAATGTTGTCGTTGTTCTGGTTGGCGACGAAGAGGAACTGCCCAGACGGATCAATGCAGAAATTGCGTGGATGATCCCCCTGGGTGGGCTCGTGACCGACGAGCGTGAGCTTGCCTGATTCGGCATCTACAGAATAGATCACGATACTGTTGTGGCCGCGGTTTGAGCCGTAGAGGAAGCGTCCATCAGAAGTGATGTGCACGTCCGCACAGTAACTTTTCCCATCGAAGTCAGCCGGGAGAGTTGGGACCTGTTCAACGTCTGAGGTCTCGCCGGTTTCAGCATTGTAGTTTAAGACGTTCATCATGTTGTCGAGCTCGTTGATGACGTAGATGAACTTGCCGTTCGGATGAAAATCGAGATGCCGCGGCCCGGCACCGGGCTGGATAGGTGCGTGTCCGCTGGGCACGAGTTTGCCGTTTTCGAGATCCAGTTTGTAGATCATCACTTTGTCAATGCCAAGATCGGCGCACAGTGCATGACGATTGCTGTTATCAATGAAAAAGGAATGCGCGTGTGACTTCGTCTGGCGGCCTTCGTTCATGTTGGCTCCTTCGTGCTGATGGAAGTCGCTCAATACACCAAGCGAACCGTCTTCCTGAATTGGCAGCATGGAAACACTGCCGCCACCGTAGTTTGCAACAACCACGTATTTACCGGTCTGATCAACGCTCAAATGACAGGGGCCAGAGCCACCACAATGCTCGTCGTTGATATGTTGTAGTTCGCCCTTCTCCAGGTCGATAGAAAATGCACTGACGCCGCCCATAGAAGTGCCTTCAAAGTTTGCAATCTCGCTGACCGCATAGAGATTTTTTCTATTCGGTGAGATGGCCACAAACGACGGATTTTTAATACCGCCGATAGCGCTGATGGGCTCAAGGGCGCCGTATACCGAATCGAGCCTGTAAACATAAATGCCGTTCGTTTCATCGTCGCCCGTGTATGTACCTACAAATGCTAATGTCTTTGACATGCTTTTCTCCCTTTAAGATTTCAAGAATTCCAAATTGTCACGATAGAAAACCGGGATTGAAAATCCAACCGGACCTGGAGCAGCTTCGACCCTCGCTGGTGCCGCTTTGCCCCTCGGATCGGGGACCCTGCAACTCATTCAGGGGGAAACGTAGTGAAGACCACGCAAAGTGAATTCCAGCCAGTTAGGGGATTGAATTTGAGGTGGGAATGGTTAGAGGCTGAATAGCGATGGTTGAACGTGCAAGAATCATGCCCCAGCACGATTTTGGGAAAGCGTGGACTTCGAAATTCGATTCTGATAGAGTCTGCCACCTGGACAACGCTCCCAGCATTAGACAAAGGATATGGTGCAGAAGGTCTTATTACTCCATTGCAAGTATTTCCAACATTGCAGTGACGACTCCGGCCGATATATTTCACAGGTTTTGGCCTCCCTGCAGTATGTGGGATCTCCCCTGATTTTTTATTGAAAGTTGTCCGCCTGTTCACCCCCCAATTAGAATCAGGCCGACATAAATTTGATTAGGAGTTCTATATGAGACATCGGAAGTGCTTCCTGGCTGTTGGTTTTACAGCCATGGCCAGTTTCTTTCTATGGCCTGCGATGGCTGATGCTGGCCTCTCCCGGGAAGGCAATGCAGATATTTCATTCGCCCGAAAGGTGGATGAATTCATTTCTAACAAGCTGAAGGAAGAACAGCTTGTTCCTGCAAAGATGACGACGGACTCTGAATTCCTCCGCCGTATTTCTCTAGATCTTACAGGGACCATCCCCCCTGCAGAAGAAGTTATTGCTTTCATTAATGACAAAGACCGCAAAAAAAGAGCGAACAAGATTGATGAATTTCTCAACCACCCGATGTTCGCCGAAAATCTTGCCATGCTCTGGGCAAATCTACTGATCACGCGCGATGGAGGAGACGCAGATCGTGGCCTGATGGAGAAATATCTCCGGGACAGCTTCCTCTATAACAAGCCTTACGACGAAATGGTTCGTGAGCTCTTGACCGCTGAAGGCCTGAGCGATGAAAACCCCGCGGTGAACTATCTCGTCCGTCGCAGTGGAAGTGCGCCGGAACTGGCTGGACACAGTGCACGAGTTTTCATGGGCCTCCAGATTCAATGCGCCCAGTGTCACAACCACCCTTACGAAAAATGGACTCAAGACGATTTCTGGGCCTATGCAGCCTACTTTTCAGGTATCTCCAAGAGGGAAATGGGGATGGACGGTGACAAGTTTCGTCCGTTTCTGCTGAGTGACTCTGGTGGTGGAAAAGCCCGCTTTCAGGTTCGTGGCAAACCGGGATCTGGTGTCAGTGCCCAGGAGATCTATAAAGAGATCGACCAGCCCATGTTTCTGCAGATGACCCTCCCGGGCAAGAAAGTTGGAGGGCGCTGGGTAGATCAGATGGCCAAGACTCTGACTCATCCCAGAAACGCATTGTTTGCTAAATCCATAGTGAACAGAACTTGGTATCACCTCATGGGGCGTGGTCTCGTCATGCCAATTGATGACCTTGGTGAAAACAACCCGGCAACCCACCCTGAGTTGCTTGTAAGCCTCGCCGATGATTTCATTGATAAGGGATACGATGTCAAATACCTCTATCGTTTGTTGTGTAACACTCGCACTTATCAGAGGTCTTCGGCCCCCCATAATCGCAAGTATGAGGGTTCGGATTTCTATGCCTACGCCAACATGAAACCGATGACCCCTGAGCAACTCTTCAGCGCAACGGTTCAGGCAACTGGCCTAGACGAAAAGCAGCGCTACAGTAATCCGAAGAGAATTCGGGATTGGAAGATGCAGACGATTCGACCCTTTGTCTTCAACTTTGGGAATGACGAGGAAGAGGTTGTCGAAGAATTTCAAGGCACTATTCCACAAGCTCTTCTGATGATGAATGGTCCGCTTACCACGGAAGGCATCAAAGTTTCGAAGGGGGGGAATCTGGATCGTTTGTTCAAGATTCGAAAGAGCGATGCGGACCGAGTGGAGCTTATGTTCCTTGCCGCAGTATCGAGACGTCCTACCCCGGCCGAAAAGTCTGAAATTCTCTCTTATATCAAAAACAAGGGAACTGCCGAGCAAAAACACAAAGAAGGCTACGAAGATGCTTTCTGGGCCTTATTGAACACTACGGAATTCCTCTTTAACCATTAATAAATCACTGTACCGCCCCTGAGAAAGGAGTCTTCATGTCCGAATATTTTGAAGTTTCTGCTAACAATCCCGTTCTGGGAACGGGGCCGGATGAAACCGGTCTCTGTGGTGTTTCGCGACGCCAGTTTGTCCAAGGCTCAATGGCCGCCGCAATCGGCTCATTGGCATGCACTTGGTCAGACGTGCTTGCTGGGGAGAAACTGCCTCAATTGGCTGGTGCTCGCGCAGACCAAGTAATTGTCATGTGGATGGGCGGAGGCCCAACACAGATGGAAACTTGGGATCCGAAGCCGGAGAATGCCAATGGTGGAGAACTCGGTGCTATAGCCACAGCCGTTGATGGCATTCAGATTGGGTCTACACTGCCAAGGATTGCCAAGGAATTCAAGGATGTCTCCCTCATCCGTTCCATGGCTACTGGCGAAGGCAACCACGACCGCGGCACCTATCTGATGCACACTGGTTATACGCCGACCGGCACAGTGAAGCATCCGGGCGTTGGCTCGATCGTCTCCAATGAAACCTTTGATCATCAGCCTGCCGGTTTTGACCTGCCGAGTTTCATCTCTGTCCGCACCCCATCTCGGGGTGCCGGATTCCTCGGTGTGGATCACGAACCACTTATTGTCAGTGACCCACGCAATCCGATTGCGAATATGCGATACGATTACTCAAAGGATCGTTTCTACGAGAGAGTGAAACTTCTTGATCAACTTGAAAAGCGATTTGCTGCCACCAAGGGCAAGGATGAAGTCGCGGCTCATGATAAGATCTACAAACGTACCATTCGCCTAATCCACTCCAAGCGCACCCAGGAAGCCTTTGATATCACCAAGGAACCTCAAAGCGTCCTGGATGATTATGGCAAGGTCATGGTAGACGGTGCGGAAATGGCCAACGGGTTCGGTACGAGCGCACTCATGGCTCGCAAGCTCCTGGAAGCCGGTGTTCGTTTCGTCGAGATCAGCCTCGGCGGATGGGACATGCACGGTCAGGTTGCCATGAACGCTACCCGCAACAACACCATGCTGGACGGCGCATTCTCCGCGCTGGTCAGAGACTTGCGTTCGCGCGGCATGCTGGAAAGAACACTCATCGTCTGGATGGGTGAGTTCGGCCGCACGCCGAGAATCAACAACGGCGCCGGCCGTGACCACTGGGCACGTTCCTGGTCAATCGCCATGGCTGGTGGTGGTATCAACGGTGGTTTGGCCATCGGTAAGACCTCCAAGGACGGCATGGATGTAGAGAATGATCCGCATTCTGCTCCCGATGTCCTCGCTACCATCTACAAGTCCCTCGGAATCGATACCAATAAGGTCAATTACTCCTCACGCGGTCGCCCGATTCCGCTCGTTCGTGGTGGAGCACCGATCGACCAACTCGTCGTCTGATCCGAGACTGAGAATAAACCTAGATAGCGGGCTCTTGAAAGAGCCCGCTATTTTTTTGTCTGGTGAATAACGGCGAAGGCTCTGCGTCCACAAGTAGAAGAAACTTTTTGAGTGATTCCAGGCCCGAGCTTATAATCGGCCCAGTTAAAAGCACCCATTAAGATACGGAGGAGGAATATGAGAACGACTGGCATACTTCTGGCATTCAGCTCACTGACCATCATTTTCGACACAACCATCCAGGGCGAAGCCATTGACGCTAAAGTGGATAAAGTTTCCGAGGGCCCCAAGCTGGACGGCAAAGCGGATGATGCATGCTGGAAATCGGCGACCGAGTATAAGCTGGAACTCCTTGGGGTCGGTGATCTGATCGATAGGAAAGTCAAAGCGACCATGAGGGCTGTTCAGGACGGCAAATCGGTCCATTTCCTGTTCACTTGGGAAGACCCCGAAGCCAACACGAAACACAAGTCATATGAGTGGAGCGAAGACAAGAACTTCTACCAGGAAATCAACGACCTTGAAGACCAGTTTTCCGTAGCCTTTGAACTACAGGGCGCGTTTACTGCGAACATGCTCACACCTCTTCGCACTCAGAGTCCTATCTATTGGGACGTATGGCAATGGGGTGCCGCGAGAACCAACAATGGATACGCACTCGACTTGTGGCACATCTACAGCCAGAAAGCTCTATCTCCAAAGATCGAGAAACAGTCCAAGCACCGGGATCGCCAGGGTAAGATCATTTGGATGGCACGTCCGAATGACGAAGGCACACCGGTCTATTCGGAGGTGAGTATGTCCTCAACGGATAGGAAGAAAAAAGGAGAACCGGTTGTTGCCCGTTTCCAGACTACGAAACCTACTGGAAGTGCTGCTGATGTCCTGGCAATGGCGACTTGGGCAGATGGGAAATGGACGATTGAAATGTCCAGAGATCTCACGACCAAAGACGCTGTCTGGCCACGCTCCAGAATCCCGAGTGGTGCCCCTGATGTGCAGTTTGAAGCTGGAGAGTCTTTCAAAATGGCCCTCGCTTCGTTTAACCATACCGAAGGCAATTCTCATTACGCCTCGGAAGTCATCCGATTGAGCTTCTGAAGTAGACAAACCTGAAAGCGGAAAAAGGAAAAGGGCAACCCCAAACGGCGTTGCCCTTTTTTTAATCGGTTCTCGGCGGGATCAATCAGGAGTGAGCGTTTCACTGTGGAGTGAAAAAGTGAAAGAAACCAAAGTTCGATGGGAGGAAATGTTTCCCGAAGAGTTCGTCGAGTCAAGAGACGCGTCTCCGATATGTTACATGGGCTATGGCTTGGCTGAGCCGCATGGCGCTTACAATGCCCTGGGACTTGATTTTATAAAAGCGCAAGGAATTCTTGAGAGGGCCGCAACTGAAAGCGGTGGAATCGTTGCGCCGCCGATGGCCTGGCACATCACTGATCTGCCTGCCTTTCATACCGGGCGGGATGGCTGGTTTAATGCCGTCGGTATCAGGCAGTCCCTTGCCAGTTCCATCCCGGCAGACCTGTTCTATCGAATGGTTCTTTTCCAGATCCGTGCTTTTGATGCCCGCGGGTTTCATGCGGCGATCCTGGTTACGGGTCATTACGGAGGGCTCGAACGTCATATCCGCTTACTCTGCGAATATTACCTGCGCCGTACGTGCTCTCCGATCCAGCTCTACGCGTGCGCAGATTGGGAACTGATTCGCCATGAAGATTACCGCGGCGATCATGCCGGTGTCACAGAGACCTCTCAGCTCATGGCGGTGAGGCCAGACTTGGTTGATCTTGAGAGGGAAGATGTCCCTGCCGAACTCGGCACCAATTACGCCGGCTCAAAATTTCCAGACAATAAGGGGCACTCTCCAAGTCGGGAATTGGGAGAGAAAATCGTGAACTCTCAGATCGAGCGACTGGGCGAAATCAAAGATGAATTACTCGCTGCATACACACCAAGGGAGAATTGGACCGCGCCCTCGATGACAGAAGCGGAAGACATCTGGCATCGTTATGAAGCCCTGACTCGAAAATATTGGTCAGTGACTTATGAGGAATATCGGAAGAAGTCGGTGCCCGAGTTCCCGGGCTGGGAGGCATTTGGTGAGTGAACCCGCTTGAATGTCCACTGACTGAACGATTGGGGACATCGAATGCAGAACTCTTTCAGAAACTCGTTATTGCATAGCAGTGGGCGGCTTTCTTATCCTCCTCCTCACCACTCATCCCACAGGAATTCCCGGCGTTGAGTACGAAGGGTTGCAGCATTCACCACACGGGTCAGCCTGCTCTTCGGCTCTCCCTGACACGTTCAATCCAGTCTATGAAAATCGTAGAGCGGCAGAGCGGTTTGCTGTATTCCTATTGGTCTTATACGACGTAAGAATGCAACGTGTTCGTAACACTTCAATACTCCCAAAAGTTAAACACTCCATGTCACTCTTCTTTGATGCGTACACATGTTTCGGCCCTCGCCCAAAAACTCACGGGAAACATCCCTGGTCATTCCAGCACCTCCTTGATGAACTCGATCACTGTTCAATTTCCGGTGCGTTGGTCGCGACTACTGCCCAGACTCTTTACGACGCTGAGTTCGAAAATCGGCGCCTCTCGGAGAAACTGGCCGAGTTCGAACATCTCTTCCCGATCTGGAACGTAATACCACACTGGACGAACGAGTTTCCCGAGCCTTCCGAATTGATTCGGCAGATGAAAGGGCACGATGTCCGTGCGGTCCAGATACATCCGAAGACCAATGGTTACCCAGTAACTTCCGATTACACCGCGCCGCTTCTGAACGAGTTGGAGAAGCACCAGATTCTCACCATCGTGGAATATTCACAGATCGATGCTTCAGATTTGGAATCCGTTCTGAAGCAGTTTCCAAAGTTACCGGTCTTGTTGCGTGGACAAACCTGGTCGCAACAGCGAACCATCCTGCCGTTGGTTCTGAATCATCAGAATCTTCATGTCTGTTTCACCCACATGCAGGCCAACCTGACCTTGGAATGGCTCGTTGGAAAGGGCTGTGTCGATCAGTTGCTCTTCGCATCCAACGCCCCAGAGATGTCTGCCGGAGCGCACCGCGTGTATATTGACTGGTCTGAAATAAGTGAGGAGCACAAGGAAAAAGTCGCATCTGGAAATCTCATTCGTTTGCTCAGAGGACAGAAGCCTCCAAAGGAGCGGAGCAATTTAAGTGAAGATGAGATCATGACCGCGGCGAGAGAGGGCCGGCCGTTGCCCTGCCTTACGATAGATATGCATGTACACATGCTTGACGAAGGCCTGAACGGGGCGGGTGGTTCTTACACCATGTTTGATGGCGGTCCGATCGGTGTGCGAAGGTTAGCCGAGCGAATGGGGGTAGACCGAATGGGTATTATGAGTTGGAACGGCGTCGTAGGTGTCCATGCGCAGCAGGGCAACCAGTGCCTGAAGGACGCGATTGATGCCTGCCCGGATTTCTACTGGGGTCTTGGCACATTCGATGTAATGCATGAGACACCTGAGACTATGCGGCGACAGATGGAAGATCTCTACAGCGACGGGCGTTTCCTCGGCCTCAAGCCGTATCCGCAGTACGGCATTCCCTACAGCGATCCTAGATACGATTGCTGGTGGGAATTCGGCCAGGAGCGCGGCCTGTACGCAGTCTTCCATCCTGTGAACTGGTACCAGCCGGGAGAGTTTGCTTCTGTCTGCGAACGTTTCCCGGGGCTTACCGTCGTTGCCTACCATTCGGGGGCAAGTTACGAGGCTGCGGACGTGGTTATTTCATTAGCGAAACAATTCAAGAATTTTATGTTCGAACCGACTCTCACTCCGGTCTGCGGTGGCATCATCGATTATCTGGTCGAAGGTGCGGGCGAAGATCGTGGAATGTACGGTTCAGACCTGCCGATGCGTGATCCGCGTCAACAGCTCGGGTGGATTGTATTCTCCAGATTGCCGCTGGAGGCCAAAAAGAAAGTGCTGGGTGGAAATGCGCTACGATTGATGCAGCGTGTGAGCGGGAACGACTCGTTCATGAGTTGATTCCAGGTGTTTGGTCGCCCACCGAATTCCAAGTTGCGTACACGCGCTACTTACTTCTTTTCAAGAAGCAACTTGTACGCAGTGATCATTGGAACGTCCTTCTTCAGACGTTCTTTTGGTGTTACGCCCATCAAGGCTGTGAAGGTATTGTCATCCACCTCGCTTGCAAAATCGGGGATAAGCCCCTTGGTCTGCCACGATTTGCCGAGAGGTGAATACATGGCTCCCACGATGAATTTGACGCGGTAATCGTTCTTTAGCGTAAAGGTCTTTTCGTAGACGCCCTTTCCATAGGTTTTCGTTCCTACAATCATGCCGATGCCGTGATCGCGGAGGGCTGCCGCCAGGATTTCACAAGAGGAGGCGGTCTTCTGGTTTACAAGAACCGCGATACTGAGCGGCTTGGACTCCGGGCTAGCTGAAACGTAATTGCGGAGACCCTCACTCTGGGTCAGGGTACGTAGGAGGATTTTCGTCTTCGGCAAAAATATCTCGGCGACACGCATGGATTCCACGAACACGCCTCCGCCATTGTTGCGCAGATCCAGAATCAATTTCGTGACACCCATTTTGTGCATCTGTTCAACCTTTTCCCCGAGTTCATCGGAGATCCCAGCGGCGAATGATTTGATGCGCACATAGCCGATGTTGTCTGACAGGATTTCCGTCTCCAGGTTGACGACTTTAAACTTCTCTCTGGTGAGATTGATCGTGAAAGCTTTGATATCGCGCACAATCGTGAGTTCGACTGAACTTCCGACTTCGCCGTTCATCATGCCGTCGATCTCGTTAACGGGTAGCCCTCTCAGTGCTTTGCCGTCTATACGCAGGATCCGATCCAAAGGTTGAAGGATGTTCTCTGCTGGCGAACCTGGCAGGATTGAGTTCACGGTCAGGCTGCCATCATTCCCATTGAAGGAACTGCGAATTCCAAGCGAGATCTGTTCCCCTCTAAGCGCCTCGGATACTTTACCGTACTGGGGCGGAGTCCAGATAGCGCCCAGCTCCGGATGTTCCGGCGGGGAGACGTGCCGCAGCATCCCGTGGATGGCGGCCCAGTAGAGGGCCTTCTCGGTAATGTGATTCGAATAATAGTTGTCAAGGATGAGCTGCCTGGTCTCTTCAAACGCTTCCTTCGGATTCTTGAATTCGTGTTCGATATCAATGTCGAAAAGCGGCTTGTACTGACTTTTCTTGCGTTCTTGCTTGGGTATCTCGGTCTTGGAATCGCTCTCCGGTATATCGGCATCAGTCTCATCCGTGGCATCTGTATTTTCCGCGGCATCTGTTTTGTCCACGGCATCTGGCTTGCCGTTGACCTGGGTGTCTGGCTCCTTCTGCGTTTGAGGCGTCGCCTCTTTGGTGGCCTCGGCTGACAGTTGAGTGTGGAGCAGCAGCAGCAGGGGCAGGTAACGGATCAAACTCTTCATGGTGTTTTCCTGGAGGGGTAGTTGCTTCAGACGTTCAGTTGTAATGGGGAATTCGAACACATGGGAAGGGTAAACGCAAAAGGGGGTGCATGAATGGTGAATCCTGAAGCTTGAAGCCTGGCGGTGCGCGGTCGATGAAGCCCGAATGGATGTGGTGACATCCGGGACGAATGCTTGCAGTATCAGTAAAGGCTCATGAGGCCCTCGGCCCCATCGGGCGGGTTTGCTTCGAATGCTTCTGAAATCTGGCGAGCTCCTGATTCTCTGCCTGGATTGCGGTAGGCATAGACCACGGTCCATCGAGTCGAGTCTGTGCTTATTCGAGAAGTCACCGCATGGGCTGCATGAGTCCACATGAGGATGATTGTGCCGGGTGGAGCCACCAGCTTTTCGATTCGTAACGGTTCCCCAGACAGAGGGTGCCTCTTCCCGGCCAGCCAATTCTCTCGAAGGTCTTCATCTTTCAAGCCTGCACTGATCTCCGCATCCCGATAATGGTGGCTCCCCGGGACGACCTTCAGAGCGCTGTCGCTCGCTTCGAATCCATTGACATAAAAGAAAATCCTTACGAAGCCGAGAGAAGGATCGTCCTCAGCATAGCCGTGGCTATGCCAGCCCGCCCCGTTACTGCCTGGGTGGCGATTCAGAGTGACCGTGTGGTCGTACCGGATATCGTCCCCGAGTGTGTCACGTGCAAGTTTCAAAAGTTGAGGGTGGGCCACCAGGCTGGCCAGGTATTCGTTATATTCAGCCGCGTACATGTGAATTGGTTTGGGCCCTTCAAATCGAGCTTCGTCCTTCCTCAAGTCTTCGATGGCCGCCAATGCCTCAGTCAGCCGCTTCTGGGTCGGATGATTCAGCACGCCTGGAAATGCGTAATGGCCGTCGAAGTCGAGCTGTTCTTTAGCGGCCTTGTCGAGCCTGCAGTTCTCCCAAAGTGGATCTTCGAGACTATTCATGATTTGCGGTGCTCTATTTTATCCTTTTGCATCTGACATGTAGAAATAGTGCCGGAAACTCAGTACCTCTTCATCTTCTTAACCATTGAGCAGAGCAGAATTGCCAAATCTTCATCATTCAACACTCAAAAATTTTCTTGAACGAATCTTTATCGCTGCCGAAGCTACGGTAGACGAAGCCCGAATCGTCGCGGATTCGCTGACCGAGTCCAATCTCCTTGGGCACGACTCACACGGTGCGATTCGAGTTCCGCAGTATGTGCGTATGATCAAGAATGGTTTGATCGTGCCGGGGAACAAACCGGAAGTTATCAAGGACGAAGGCTCTACTCTGATCGTTGATGGCCATTACACCTTCGGGCAGGTCATCGTTCGGCAGGCGATGTCGCAAGCCATCGAGAAAGCTCAAGAGCGGGGCCTCGTGCAGCTAGGTATCCGAAGAACGAACCACATCGGCCGGCTGGGCGAATACGCAACTCAAGCCGCGGAGGCAGGGCTGCTGGGCTGGCTGGTGGCGAACAACTCGGGCGCGGGGCAGATCGTGGCGCCCGTCGGTGGGCTTGAGGGGCGGCTTGCCACTAACCCGATTGCGTTTGCTGCGCCCTGGAAAGAGAACGAATGTTTTCTGTTGGATATGACCACCAGTATAGCCCCGGAGGGCAAGGTGCGCGTGGCGCTCAACAAGGGGCAGCAGCTTCCCGAGGGCTGGTTACTCGATCCGCAGGGCAATCCGTCTCGGAATCCTGCTGACCTTTACGGCCCGCCATGGGGGACGTTGATGCCACTTGGTGGAAGCATGGCTCACAAAGGATTTGGGCTCGGCCTGATGGTCGAAATTCTGGGGGGACTGCTCACTGGTGACGGCTATTCACGCTCTGGGCAGACACGGCTTGGCAACGGTGTTTTCGGTTTCGTTGCAGACATCGAATGCTTTATGCCACGTGAAGAATTTAACAATCACATGCAGAAGCTTTTGGCTCACATTAAGAGCTGTCCCACTCGTGATGGATTCGATGAAGTGCTCGTTCCCGGTGAGCCGGAACACCGAGCCCGCAGGATGCGACTGGAAGAGGGCATTCCCCTGGATGACGAAACCTGGCGGCAGTTGACGGAACTGGCCGCAGAGCTCGGTGTGGATGTGCCTGGGGGACTTCGGACATAGAGAAGCGTTTCAGGCTGGTGCACGATCAGCGCCCTACCTGGGCGCTTCCTGCAGACTGGCCACCACTTTGTTCCAACTGGTTGATGCACCCTGGATCTTATCCCGCTGACTGTAGCGGCCGACGAATCGGCGCTGGGCCTCGAAGTCTTTATCGGTCGTTGCTTTGACTCCACTGACCGTGAGGAGGATGCATTCAGTGTTCGCGTTGGCGACGGTGACCGGTGCACTGATCTTGCCGCGCTGTTCACCAAAAGCTGCGAGGGCGAACTGGGCTTGGAGTTCGTAGTTCCCGCCGGTCAACCCCGGGACGAAACCCAGGTGACGGCCTCCGAAGAAGCTCGGCCGGCTGAAGAGTTGTGTCTCACGTACGACCGGCAGGACCACAGAGTCTGCGAGGTAGGTGGCTTCACGAACAGTCTCGCGAATTTGATCCGCCATTTCGTCGGTATCCTTCTTATCTTTTAGAGCATCTGCAAGCTTGGTATGAATGCCTTCGGCGAACGTTCTGGCAGCGTCCCTGGCTTTTGCGCTGAGCACCTTTTCAATGACCTGCGCTCTGACCTCAGCGAGTTCGGGAATGTAGCTCTCCTTGAATGCCTTGCGCTTTATCAGAGCGCGTCCGCTGCTGGTCTTGAGATCGTCGTTTGCGCGAATTTCCCCCTCCTTGAGTTCGACGGCAATCTGGGCAAGGTCGGTCACCTTCTCGAGATCTTTGAAAGCCGCTACGGGATCCTCTGGCTTTTCCTTGGAAAAGAAATCGGTGGTGCTGTGTTTCAAACCAAGTTCCTTCGCCACGGCAGCGAGTTCTTCGCCGGCTTTGATTTTTTCCTCTGCCTTCTTGATCTTTTCTGCGGCCAGTTCCTCGGCCGCCTGGCTGTTGAACAGGAATGAGACTTCGCCCTTGACCTGGTCGTATGGCAGAGCAACCGCCTCGTCCTTGGTGCTCTTCTGCGTGTCTTTATAGAGGGTGGTCTTCTTTTCTTCGTAGAGCTTCGTGAGCGCTTCGTTGGTTGCCAGGGCCTTCACCTCCTCGGATTCCATCAGCTCCGGATAACTGGCGAAGATGTACTCAAGCTGGAACTGATCCGGCTTGCGGTAGGTTTCCTTGTCCTTCTCGTAAGCGGTTGCCGCTTCCTCGTCCTTTACCTGCGACACGAGCGGGCGGAAAGAATCGAATGGATAAGAGACGAAGAGGAACTTGCGACGTGTCTCATTCGCTACATCCGTAATCGCTCCGGTAATCACTGTGTCCTCAGATTCGAATGGACCGAAGACGTCGTCCTTCATAAGCTTGATCGCTGCATCACGAAAATCGCCGGACGGAACGGAACTCAAGGAAGTCGTCGCACCGAACGGGACTGTTTTTTGAACTTCCGGGGCCTTCTTGCCTTCAGGATACTTCGCTGCCTTGAGACCGTCGGCAAGGGTCTTGCCCTGGGAAGCGGTGACTAAGGAAGCGCTCCATGCTTTCGCTGCATCCAGAGCCTTCTTGTCCTGGACTGCACTGATGACCTCATCCTTGACTTCATCCAGGGAGAGTTCCCTTTCGGGGGTAAGAGCCAGGCGGCGGAAGATAAAGTGATCTGTCGAAGTTCTGAAGGGCTTCGAGATGTCGCCATCGGCCATCGCCAAGGCCTTCTGGGGATAGCCCTGCAGGCTTCCCAGGTGGGCAGCGACTTTGTGGACGTTGTTCCGCGAGAATTTGAGCTTCTTGTAAGTAAGGCCCAATCGTTCGGCAACTTTTTCAAAGGCATTATCGCCCTGTTGCGCGGCTTTACCGACGATGTTGTGCGCCTCGAGGAGCTTCCCCTCCGCCTGCTCCGAAGCGCGTTCGTCTGAGAGGTCGTTAATGACTGCAGATTCTGAGCCCTTGTAGTCAAGCCCTTTGTAGTAATCGGAAAGGTGCATATCGAAGAAATCGGTTTTGTCTGCGGAAGAGAGGCCCTTCTCAATTTCGGCCTTCAACTTTGCGATGTCCGCTGTGACGTATTCGATCTCAACCTCGGCAGGCGCGGTTTTCTTGTTGGCTTCATAGTGGGCTTCGAGGTCTTCATCCTTGAGAGTCTCTGCCGCCGGCTTGAAATCATCGACGGCAATTTCGATGTATTCCGCGGTTATCTTTTTCTCGGTCCTTTCATCGCTGACCATGCCGATGACGAAGCTGTTGTCGGCTTCGAGCACGCCCGAGAGTTGGCCTTCTTTCAGCGCGCGAATGGCGTCCGCCACTTTCATGTCATCCTCGAATCGGGCCGGAGCGCGGTCGGCGACGAAGAACTCGGAACTCCTGGCCCCGAAGGTCTTCGTTGTTTTCTTTACGATGGGGTCGAGGGTCTCGACTTTGCTGAGCGAGGCATTGAGTTGCTCCTGCCATACCAGGGCAAACTGGTAAGAGCTCTCGCGATTTTTCCATCCCGAGAGAAAATCCTCTCTGACGCGCTCCTTTACATCCTCGAAATCTGCCGGTCCGCCGCCTGTCTTGCTGACGACACGGATCATGAACGGGCCTTCGAGGGAATCTTTGATTTCACTCCACTTCCCTTCCTCGGACGTGTCCAGGGCGGTGGTGAGACCGATTGCATTAGCGATACCCTTGCCGAGCTGTTTGGCCGCGGCTTCGGTGTCGCCCAATTCGAAGCTGTCAAGATTCTTTCCGTAATGGATTTTGTTCTTCTCAGAGAGAGCCTTTATCTTGTCTTTCTGGTCGGCCTTCTCTTTTGTTGTGATTGGTTCTTTTGTGAAGGCTTCGTCTTTGGAGATGGCTTCGAGGACTGTCCGGGCCTTCAGGCCGTCGCCTTCAAAATCGGCGTTCTTTGCCTGAAGGAATTCCGCTTCGATTCTGTCAGGATTCTTATAAGCGGTGCCTGACTCTACAGTTCCATAATACTCTTCAAGGAGCGAATCCGAAGGAGATAGCTCATAGGCCTTAATTTTTTCATCGTCGAGTGTTACAACCCTGGCCTGGCGCCTTGCCTCGGTCCCGCCGGTGACCAGCACCAGGTAACGCTTTGAGGCGGCTTCGAATGGCAGCACGATGTTGCCGATATTGGACTTGAAAATCTTCTTGTTAATTGCCGAAGTGGCTTCGCCGAGATCTGGTTGGATTGAGCCGTCCTCACTTGCCTCAACCTCCTGGACGCTCAGCCCGAGGGCGTTGGCGGTACTGCTTACTGTCATGGCATAGATGGCCTGGCGCAGTTTGAGAGCTTCCTTTTTGGCTTGCTGGAATCCGTTTTCAACTTTGAGGTCGTCTTTGACTTTTTCGTAGTCGAGATTCGGCACGCTGCCGTTCATCATCTCCTGCCAACTTGGCTTGAACGCGGGCTTCTGACTGATCACACGCAGGAGGTATACGCCGTCCGTGGATTCCAGCAGATCGCTGATATAGGTCAGCGCTTCATCTGAGCTCATCGGTTTGCCATCGCTTTGCCTTTGGTAAATCTTGAAAGCGGCAGCCTGCACCTGATTTGCTTTGGCGATTGGGCCGACCGTCGATTCATTTATCTCCCTGTTTGAGAAATCCTGCGTGCGGCCACGGTATTTCGCCTTGAATTTTTCCGCGAGTGTTTTCAGGTAGGTATTGATGTTTTCCATGTCATGGGAAGCGGTTTCGCCCCAGGCATTCAACAGGGTTAACATTCGTTTGCGTACAGTATGCTTGGCCTCGATTTCAGAGATCTTGTTGACCACTTCGTGGTAGATCTCGGAGATGTTCTTGTACCGTGGCTTGCCCTTCTTGAGGTCTTCATCACTGTTCTTGTAATCCTCACGATTGCTGTAGTAGTACTTTTCCACTCGCGAATATGGCAGCGGGTTGGCATTTTGAAGCTCAAACTGGATTTCCTTGAAGTTCAAGTAGACGTATTCGATGGCGACCCTGTCCGGCTGGAAATACTTGCCGGGCAGTTTCGGTCCATTTGAGGTAAGGCCTGAATCGGGCTGACTGTTGTTCTCGAAGTATTCCTTCACCTGCTCCTCGGTCGGGTTGGAGAGTTCTGAGAATTCATCGGATCGGAAAGAGAGATACTTTGCCTTTAGCTGTGAGCTTTCCTTGTCGAACTCTGCCCGCGTTTCCAGATCGTTTGGCCGGACGATGCTGAGCATGGCCTGCTGGTACTTTTCAACCAGGATGCTTTCACGGAGTGTGCGCTCGAAAGTCGCTGTAGTCATATCGTAGGATCGCAACATCTGCTGATAGGCAGTTCGATCGAATGGCGCATCTTTGTCGGGGGTTTTGTTTTCCCCGCGGCTGGCCCAGTAACCTACCCTCGTCTTAATACGGTCGAGCACCTCACCATCCGTGGCGACCATCCCCGCTGCTTCGGCTTCGCGCAGCATGATCATCTGGGTAAGTATGAATGAGTGGGCCTGTTCATCAGATTGATTACGGAGCCCAAACAGATTGCCCCAACGCTGCCGGAAACTCCGATACTCATCAAGATCTATGGGCTTACCCCGGTGAAGGCCAGGGGCCTTGGGCCCCCCGCCCAGGAGCATGGCCACCACCTGAATCATGGTGCGTTCCAATCCGAAACCAATAAAAACTACGGCTGAGATGGCAATAAGCAGCCAGAGCAGCCAGCCCTGGTTACGCCTGAGTAAGCTTAGCGGCATGTGTGGAAAACTCTTGTTCGGGTGTTAAAGGTGAGACCGCGGTGGCAAAGTTCTTAAGATGATTCCTGCCCGGCCCGTCAGACTTGGTTGGCATCCGTTTCGCCCCTCCCTGGCTGACGCTAAACAGATAGCTCGCATGTGCTCGCTGCCCTCGTGAAAGGCGAGGGATTATAGGTTTAGCGCCCTCTTATTCAACGGTTTTGGCATTTCACTCGCCACCTGCCGGGCATTGCGTCTATTGTGTGCGAAAGCTAGAATCCGGCCCCTCCGTATTTATGAATCAGCGCATTGGACATATAACAGTGCCATCCTGTTGTAGTCGGCGAAGCCGATGACCGTGGGCATCAAGGGCCAGCCAGGCGGTTCCATCCACGAGGAAGAATTCCGCAACCAGTTCCGGCCGTTTCAAACACAATAAGTTCAGGATTTCTTCGTCAGCCACTCCGAAATGCCCTCCCGCAGCGATCTTCTTTTTGCACAGCTTCTGGTAAACAGCCGTCTTCTCTCGAAGGAGCAGGCGGATTCGTGCCTCCGCGAGATCCAGAAGAGCGAAAGTAACGGCCTCAAAAAAGCGCTCGGCGATGTCATTCTTGAGAAGGAGCTTGTTGGGGAAAAGCCGCTCCGAAATGCTTTCAACCTGATGAGCCGATTCCCATACGACGTACGGCGGCGGGGAGAGAAAATCGGCAGCTACACCATTCTGCGACAACTAGGTCAGGGTGGCATGGGGCCGTGTTACGAGGTTGCGCATGTGCAACGGCCCCAGGAGACAGTCGTGCTCAAGGCATTGCCTGTCATGATGGCCTCCGAGCCCCAGCTCCGCGAACGATTCTTTCGGAACATCATTAAGGCTATGCAGTGCCGCCATGTAAACCTCGGCCGCATCATCGAGGCGGACGTTGATGGCAATATTTACTACGTAGTGCAAGAGCTTGTCCCAGGCCAGACACTGGCCGCGGTTCTTGACCACTTGCCCATGCTTGAAGAGATTCAGGCGCGGGAGGTGGTAATCCAGACCGCCCTGGGTCTGCAGAAGCTCGAAGAGATGGGGGCCTGTCATGGAGGCGTCAAGCCCAACAACATCCTTCTCACCCACTCCGGCCTGGTGAAGCTCGTGGACCTCGGGTTGTCTACATTCTCCGGCTGGGGCGAGCCGCTTACGCAACCGTCAGGTGCCTGGGGTACGCCCTACTATTGCAGCCCCGAATTCGGCCGGCCGGACGCCAGGCCCGATGTCCGCTCCGACATGTATTCCCTGGGTGTGGTGTTTTATGAAATGCTCACTGGAGGAGTGCCCTTTTCCGGCTCCATACCGGTGCTCGACCTGCGCCGGCGAATGATCGAGCCTTGGCCCGACCCCCTTGCAAAAAATACCAATATCAGTGACAACGCCATTGAGATTCTGAATCGGATGACCGCCTTCGAGCCTGGCGACCGATACCCTGACATCGAGAGTCTTCTGGCGGATCTCGAATCTACTTTGGGTGGCCGAGCACTTGCAGTACCGCCACTGAATGAACTGAAGTCCATCGAAAACGAAACAGGAGCGGAATCGGCTGACACCCGGATGATGAGAACCGTCGGCCTCGACAAGAAGGATGAGCCAACGGAAAAACCGGAATTGGCCCCGGAGGTCGACACTTTTTATGAGGAGGCGGTAAAGGTAGAAGCGGACGGTCAGGAAAAAATCGGTACCAAGCCCTTGCCGGCCATAAAGAAAAAGGGGGATGAGACGAAACAACGAGTCTCAAAGCTGGACGGCTCGCAGGAACTTGTTGCCCTGTTGGAAGCAGCAGAAAAACTACAGGCTACAGACGCCCCGCCTGTGAAGAGTATGAAGCTCCAGGATCCTGATGATGTGAGGGCCGAGGAATTGAATGAACCGTCAGACGTGCGGATGGGAGACGCTGATCTCAAGCCATCCCCCCTTGTGCTCATTGCAGTGAGTGCCTTGGTAACCCTGGTATTAGCGGCGTTGTTGATACTAGGTCTGGAATTAGTTTAGATCTAAGGTTCTCCCACACTCCACTTTATTATTATCATGCCCAACACTGACACCCTCGCGATAAACGGCGGCACACCCGTAAGAGATACCAAACAAAAGCCATGGATCCGTTGGCCAGTCAACGAAGAAGAGGAATGGGAAAAGACCATCGAACCTGCATTGCGCAAAGTCTATCTCAGCCGAGCTGAAGGATTGCCGGCGATTAATGGTTCTGCATTCGGTGAGGGTTTCGCTGAATACTGTAATGCAAAGTATGGCATCATGATGCCACACGGTACCGATGCGATTATGGCAGCGCTTGCCGGGGCCTTGGATCTCGACGGAATCGGTGAGGGGGGAGAAGTCATCATCCCTAATTTCACATTTATAGCGACGGCGAGCGCGCCGCTTTCGATGCGATGTTCTCTTGCGCTGGTGGATGCGGACCCGAAGACATTCACCATCTCTCCCGAAGCAATAGAGGATGCGATCACAGATAAGACGGTCGCCATCCTGCCGGTGCATGTGTGCGGACATCCGGCCGATATGGGTGCAATCAAAGACATTGCAGATCGGCACGGCCTCAAGATCATCGAAGACTGCGCTCAGGCCCACGGTGCGGAATACAATGGCCAGCGCGTGGGTTCACTCGGCGATGCCGGCGCCTATAGTTTTCAATCCAGTAAGAATCTCACGAGCGGTGAAGGCGGATGTCTCGTCACCAACGACGAAGACGTTCGAGACCGCGCCCACGCGTTCAAGGATGTCGGTCGCCGTCCGGGTGGTGCTCGCTGGGAATACCCGAGGCTCGGATGGAATTACCGCACCTCAGAATATCTCGCCGCTTTGCTGCTCACTCGTCTGCCTCACCTCGACGAACAGACCAATCGGCGGAACGAAAACGCAGCCCTGCTCAACGAAGGCCTCAATCAGGCCGGCGGCCTGATCCCCCCGCACTGGGCGGAATATACCACCCGTCACGGATACCACCTTTACATGATGCTTTACCAGCCGGAAGCCTTCGGTGGCCGGGCCCGCACCGAATTCGTTGAAGCTCTCTGCGCTGAAGGTATCTCGTGTGGCCCCTGTTACACCAGCCCACTCTCCGATACCGGCGGCTTGAAATCAATCGCCGACCGCTACCCCGATCAAGTGCGTCGTCTTCCATGCCCCAACATCGAATACATCTGCGGCCACAATATCATCTTTTCGCAGCAGACACTGCTGGGTAGCGCAGACGATATGCAGGACATCGTGACGGCGGTGCAAAAGATTCGAGATGCTTGGGGCTAGGAGGATTGGAGGAATGGAGTGATGAAGGAATGGAAGATCCACTCTCCCCCCCATCACTCCATCACTCCACTCTTCCACTCTTTCATTCCTCTCTTCACCTTCTCCCCCAAATCACGTTTCCAACAAACGTCAACGCCCCTACCACGAGCGTGCCGGCGCATGAAATCCCAATTGCGAAGGTGAGCAGGCTCGTCACCGTCAGCATCGGTGTCCAGAGATACTCGACAACCAGCACGGAGGATTGCCCCCAGAGTCGCAGGAGCAGGTCTGACAGAAACAGCAGGACGAGCAGCACCATTGCAGGTCGCTTGAAATTCCTGAAATCGGGCCCGCTTGGTGCCAGGTACATCGCCACACAGAAGACCAGGTAAAGATACAGATAAAATTGCCACTGCCTCCAGAGCTCGTTTGCCTCGACAATTTCTTTCAAGCTCAGCATGTGCTTCACGCTGCGACTGGCCAGGGGAATGTAGGACGTGGTATCTTGCAGAACCTCCGCGGTCAGCGGTGACGCGTGCGGAATCCCGTGTGTGGGCAGCAAGGTGGGTGAGAGCAGCAGAGTGAGTAGAAAAATGACGGCCGCTCCGCCAAAGAATGGGGCTATCGGAATTACCGCCCCGCCCAGGATTGTGGCGTATGGATTCTTCTTGTTGAACGAATGCCGCACGTGACCCAGTTGGCCGGTGGTTTTGTTCGGCCTGAACAAAACCAGCTCGTCGATTTTGTGACAGAAAAGGATTGCAGCCAGTGCGTGACTCAACTCGTGAACGGGCGTCCCAATCCATCCGGTTACCAGAAGGCCGTGCCATCCGAAAGTCTGGAACAATCGTTTATTCTGCCAGGTGCCCATGAAGTAAAGCGCGGCACAGCATATCCCGATCGGCACCACCACCATCCCAAGGACTGTCAGGGTGGACAGGCCGGACTGCAACAGAGCGTTCAGAACGCGTTTAATCAGGTCTTCAACGATAGAGCGTTCGGGAATCACAACGAAGCAGCAGTTACCACCTGCCCATACTCCTTCAGCACCTGTCTCGCTTCATCGGCATGTGCAGTGTCGCCTTCGCGTTTGATTGTGCGATCCAGGTAGAAGAGGGCCGCCTCATCTCCATCTCGGGCGCGGGACAGGGCCTCTTTGAACCCCCAGGCAGACCAGCGGTCATCATACGGCACGACGTCCAGGTCATATTTGTGCCAGTAGAATTTCAGATCTTCATCGCCTTCCCAATCGGCGTAGACATCGTCCCACTTAAATTCTGTGTGATTACTCAAGTGCGGAGTGAGCATCTGTTCGGCGATGGGCTGATTTACTGCTGAGTAGCGATTATCTAGAGACAACCTTAAACGATCAGGTGTCAGGTTGGGTAACGCCCTATGGACGGTGAGGCTGGTGAAGATCAACGTGTCCCCGAGCTCGTAGTTGGTCGTCACCCAACCATCGTCCAATTCTGATTCAAGTATTGCCAGGCTTCCGGCCCCCAAGGAAAAATGGTGTTCACGAACAGTATTGATTTTGTGTGAGCGCGGTAGGATCGCGAGGCCGCCCAGTTCAACCGGGCAGTCAGAAAGGGGTGTCCAGCAGGTGAGAGTTTCATACGCTCCCTGAAAGTGAACGAAGTCCTGGTGGATCGGAGTGGTGTGCGCCGTGTATTGCGGAAACCACATACGCGTCACCTTCTGCGGATGTGGGATGACGGGGCTGTCGAAAAGGGTTTCCATCATGTCCAGTACTACGGGCCAGTGTCCCGACCGATGAAACGAGGGCAGTTTGTAGACTTCGTGATACACGTCGGTGTATTCCGGATTTCCTTCTGTGCACCGGGACTCAAGATTCATAATTCCGTCCGCCAGGTCTGTCCCTTCTTTGACCCATCCACCTTTCCGGCACACCTCCAGCATCTGCATCCGGAGGGCTGCCAGATCGTCCGGATTCTGAAAGCTTCGAAAGAAGAGATACCCCTCTTCATCCATTCGGCGACGCAATTCAGGCGCCTCATCGATAGCGTCATTTGACACCCTGAATTCCTGCAGCGATTCGGACATGTTCACTCCTTCTGGATGTGAGGGTTCAGGACTGGATGCCTGGGAAGAGAATCACATATAGTGCTGTCTGGTTTAATCCAAATTGGTCTGCTTTGCACGTAATTCTTCGTGCTGCAAAGTGGGCCGGAAGTGGGAAAGGCGATTCAATCAAGAGAGTCAAAGCGTTGCCGTTTGCCACCCCATGAAACCGGAACTAAAACGGTTTGGATTACTTCACCGCAAAAAACTGAGGAACAAACCATGAGAATTCTCGAACAACAATACGATGTGGCTGTTGCTGGCGGCGGGCTTTGTGGCTTTGCGGCGGCCCGTGCGTGCGCTGTCGCTGGCTTGAAGACAATCCTTATAGAACGCCGTCCGGTTCTTGGCTGGGAAAGTACCTGGGCGTTCGCTCTCGATTTCGAAGACCCGATATGGGAGCAGACGGAGACGGAAGTGGCGTGTTGGCTGCGGGACACGATGACCCAAGTCAAAGGCATATCAAACAATCGAATGGACGCGCCCATTCTCGAAATGTTGCTGGATCGTGAACTCGAACGAGTCGGTGCGAGCCTGCTTTATTATGCGCAACCGGTAGCTCTCGGGATGAGCGAACAGGGAGTCCATACCTTGGTGGTTGGCAGCAAGTCTGGTGAAAGTGAAATCCTGGCGAAGGCATTTGTTGACGCGACCGATAACGCGATTCTATGGAAGATGGCTGGAGGGGAGGTGATCGAAGAATCAGATCGTTCCAGCTTCGTCGTGTTTGTGAATGGGGTGAGTGACACTCAGCCCACGACCATCACAATTGGAACAGGCAAAATTAAGATAAGGCCTTCTGTGTGGGCGGGAGAAATTGCCGTCGAGTTTGGCCTTTCCACGTCTGAAGTGCGGGAAGGACGCCTTGCCATTCCTGACGTTCTGAAACAGGTTCGCGAATGCATGGGCCTGGAGAATGCTGTCGTTACTCATGTTGCGGTAGAGCCGGCAGTGGATGGCGCCTGCGTGAAAATCGGTAAGCCATTGTTTGTGCATGAGAATGCACAGAATCTCTTTGCGGCAGGTACCTGGTCATCGCACACGGGAAAATACTTTCCGGCAGATCTCCTTGCGCATGGTGAACAGTGCGGGCAAAGGGTTGTCGAGGTCTTTGAAGGTTTGCCGTCCACTTCGGTGCAAGAAACGCAAACGGCAACCGTCACCGAGCCGCCACTTCATGAATGCGATGTGCTGGTCTGCGGAGGGGGCACGGCCGGTGCCTTGGCCGCCATCGCTGCTGCGCGGGAGGGGGCGAAGACGATCCTCCTCGAGGCTTCGACTTTTCTGGGCGGCATTGGTGCAGGGGGTGGTATTCATTCCTATTACCATGGTATCACCGGTGGATTGCAGGATGAGGTTGATGACCGCATCAAAGAAATGACGCCGCTGTTCGGCGATATCAAACAGGTGGCCGGTTTTCATCCGGAAGTAAAAAAGGTGGTCCTCCAGCAGATGGCCGAAGAAGCTGGAGTCGAAGTTATTTTTCAGACGACGATCACGGGAGCGCAGACAGAAGAAATCGAAACCAATCTGCCGACGACGAAGGGCCGTATGCCGAAGCGTCGCCTGAGCGCGGTGGTGGCGGCCCTGCCTTCGGGCCCCGCAACCTTTAAGGCCAGGGTGGTCATCGACAGCACGGGCGATGCAGACGTTGCATTCATGGCAGGCGTGCCGTTTACATTTGGCCGTGATTCAGACAATCTGCCGCACGCGTACTCGCAGGCTGCGGGAAGATTAACTGAGGAAAAGAGACTGATGATCACCAATTTCGACGCGGGCTTTTGTGATCCATCTGACCTGGAAGATATCACTCGGGCGCGCCGGCATGGAGTGCAGCTTTACTGGAAGGAGGAATTTAAGGAGCAGCACCGCGTGGTTTACATCGCCCCGCTGCTCGGGCTGCGGAACAGTCGACAAATCCAAGGCGAGTACCGACTGACCTTTTTCGATCAGATCGCGTCCCGTGAGTTTCCAGACGTCATCGCCTACGCTCGCTCGCATTACGACAACCACGCGTACGATTACGAAAACGAAAACGATGAGGTCATGCTCTGGGTCTGGCTGGCAGGTAACTGGAGCAAAGCCATCGGCTGCGAGATTCCGTATCGATGTCTTTTGCCTATCAATGTGGATGGGCTTCTGGTGGCCTGCCGAGCCATGTCTATGACTCACGATGCGCACAATCAATTTCGTATGCAGCGAGACATGCAACGTATCGGCGAAGTGGCTGGTATCGCAGCCGCCATGGCCGTGAAGGCGGATGTCTTGCCTCGGGAAATCGCATTGATCGAGTTGCAGAAGAAACTGTTTGATACAGGTGCGCTGGGTGATCGCAAGAACAAAGAACTGCCGGGAGAAATGAGTGAAGATACCGAGCATCTGCCCATTCACAGTCATCCAAGATTGCCGGCTGTAAGCTCCGCCCGTTCGGTGCAGGAATGTATTGATGCCCTGGAAGGGGATACCGCACGAGAGGCTGTCTGGGACCTTTGCCGCGCTGGCGAAAGCGCCGTGAACCCGTTGTTAGAACTCATCGAAAGCGAAGACAAAGATAAACGTCTTTGGGCAGCATTCGCATTGGCCACACAAGGGAGGAAGGAGGCCGCAGCAGCCTTGATTGAATGTGTGCGTGAAAGGAATTCAGGTGTTCCGGAACGCGTTACGAAGGCGGCTCCCCTCTGGATGCCGGCAATGCTTTTGTTGGGACGAGTGGGGGATGGGGAGGCTGTATCGGTCCTCACCGAGTTGCTTGAAGATGCCGATGCTGACATCGAGGCACTGATAGGCGCGATTAGAACAATGAATATGATCGGCAATCCGGATGCCGTGCCGGCCATCGAAAAGTTGCTGGTGAGGGATGACCTGCCGACCGAGCGCAAACTGCATCTGACACCGCCTGATGTGGCTCGCCGCGTTCCGGAGAATGCAAGCTGGCAGTTGCATATTGTCGCGGCCGAAACCCTGCACAAGTTTGGCGTGGACAGGTTAGATCTCATTCATCGATATCTGGATGATGAGCGGGCGTATGTAAGGAGCTACGCAGGCAAGGTGATGGAGAGGTTGGGATGAGTGGTGGAGGGAGACGACTTGCTGGAGCTTTCTCTTGCTGTAATACCCTGGAAAAAGGAAAAGCTGCGACAAGTGCAGTATTTCAAAGGAGAGATGCCGGCCTCCTCTACTGCGGATCCATCAGGTAGACGTGGTCTAGTCCCAAAATAAGCGCGTAAAGGAACGTGAGACTTTGGGGTTGATTTTTGGGGCGGTCAATCTTTCGGCTTGGCCGCGAGCGTTGCTA
>JAQBXN010000062.1 GCA_027625095.1 Planctomycetota bacterium
AAATGCAGGGAATCAACCCTGTCAGCGACAACGGGGAGGGAGTGGCGAAAGCCACTCCCTTACCCTCTGGCACAACCGTTGTCTCGCCCCTTCAGGGCTTGGGATGTTTTGACCATCGAACCCAGGGCGTTGCCCTGGGCTGGCTTGTCTCGCCCCTTTGGGGCTGTCCGCGCCATCTCGACAATGCAGGAGATCGAGGAGCTGATCAAACTCACCAATTACCTCGACGCCGCCACGAAGCGCGGCGAAGACCTCGGGCTGACGGATGACGAAGTCGCCTTCTACGACGCCCAGTTCGCCGAGTCCGCGAAACTGGAGCAGGCCATCAAAGCAAACCTGAGGGAGCTTGGTAATAGCGGGTGATTTCAGCACCAACGGTGCGGCACAAGCCAGCCCAGGGCAACGCCCTGGGTATGTGTCATCATTATTCGCGTCATCGAAGGAATACGGGAGCGTGTCGGGAGCGACTTCGTCGTTGGCATTCGGCTCACCGGCGACGACTTCCAGGAGAACGGGCTGGACAATTCGCAGATGCAGGAAATCTGCGGACGCCTGAACGACCTCAAAATGCTCGACTACTTCAACGTGATCGGCAGCACCGCCGAGACCTACGTGGGCGAAGCCGCGGCCGTTCCCAACATGTCCTTCGGCCTCGGTCTCTACACCTATCTTTCCGCCAGCGTACGGCAGGTCGTTGACGTTCCAGTGATTGCCACCGGGCGGATCGTCGACCCGGTCCAGGCCGACAAGATCATTGAAGACGGACAGGCCGATCTCTGCATCATGAATCGCGCTCTCATCGCCGATCCGCATCTGGCCAACAAGGCACAGGCCAACGAACTGGAAGATATCCGGCAGTGCATGGGCTACAACGAGGGCTGCATCGATCGGATCTACACCGGCCGCGGAGTTACCTGCGTACAGAATCCTGTCATCGGCCGGGAAGCGGAATGGGTGGAGCTGAGGGTCAGCAGCCGGAAGCAAAAGATAGTCGTAGTCGGCGGCGGGCCGGCCGGTCTGGAGGCGGCGAGAGTTTCAGCTCTTCGCGGCCACCAGGTTGTGCTTTTCGAAAAAGATGAGCAACTCGGCGGCCAGACCCTTATCGCCATTCGAGCGCCCGGGCGTCAAGACTTCGACGGGTTCTGCCGCTGGGCGGGTATCCAGTGCAAAAAACACGGGGTCGATATCCGCCTGAAAAGTGCAGCGGACATCGAAACGATTGTCGCTGAGTCGCCGGACCTGGTCTTTATCGCTACAGGTGCTTCCGCCCGAAAACCGGACCTTGCTGGAATGGAAGACCACAATGTGGTCTCGGCCTGGGAGGTACTGATGGATGAGGCCGGCGAACTCGGTGATACGGTATTGGTCATCGATGAAGAATACGGCCACCAGGGCCCTGGAGTGGCGGAATATCTTCGCGACCGCGGCAAGGAAGTCGACCTCATCACCAGCGAAGAGACCATCGCCAACTTCCTGGGCGCTACCACTCGCCCTCCACTCCTCACGAGACTTTTTAAGAAAGGCGTTCAGATGTTCCATCATCTGGAGGCCAGAGAGCTCCGGGACGGCAATCTAATCGCCAAAAATGTCTGGACCGGCGAGTTGAGCCTGGTTGCGCTGGAGGAAAGAAGGTTTCAGAGGATCGGCGGGATCGAACTCAGCCCCATCTTCATATCTGAACTGCCGAGGCTGAGTCCAGGTTTTGCCGCAATCACGTGAGATTCGATAGTAAGAGAAGCAGTTGTATCGCAACCCGTCACAGTATCGCTGCTGGCGTGCCCAGGCGCCTTCCGGCACACCGGGGAATGGCTCAGTCGGCCCAGACCTGGGCCCCACTTCTTCAACAATCTGACGCAGCCATCCATCGACCATGCCCCCCGCAACCGGATCAAAGAAGGTCGGCCCCGATCCCTCCCATACCTCCACTCCGGCGGGATAACTCAGTGTTTCCGGCAGCGGTTCGAATTCTGACCAGGTCCTGCCGTTGTCGGCAGAAACTCGAGTCACCGTCTCAATCGGAACATCCACCCGGTCCTGTCCGGAATGTACCTCTACCCGCTCCAGCCCTGGCCCCGCGTAATCAACAGTCACCGAAGCCGCGACCCCGTGCCGGTGATAACTCTTGTAAAGCTCCTTCCGGACACGGACGATTGGCACGTTCTCTTCCCAGGGAAACATTAGTACCTCTTTCACGGTTTCTTCAGGCGCCTGTAACACATCTTGATTCAATCATTGCAACCCTCTCCGCGTCGCCTGCCTTCATCGGCAATGCGGGGACGCTCAGTCCTTCCAGCTCAGAGTCCGGCTGACCAGGTCTTTGAGCAGGCCGTCCTCTGTCGGTTTCTTTTCGATAAGCAGCTTCCATCTGCCCGTCAAGTCTTTTTCGAACCGGACATGGGTCTGGAGCGCGATCATGGCCGCGGTAGCGATGGCCCGAGCCCGAACCGCATGGGCGGTTGAGGGTTGTCGAGCAGGTATGCGAGAGCCATGGCCGTCTGCGAGTCGTCAGCCAGGAGCAGCGCCAGCGGGACCAGTTCGCCGGAGTCCGACGATGGGCCTTCGGCCTGGATCGCCAAATGTTCCTCGAGTGCCTGCCGCAGTTCCATAGTCATCTCAGGCTGGTATTCTCCGTCCTGCATTCGCGCTCGGGCCATCGTCCCCAGGATTCGTACGGCAGGATCGTCATCAAGGTTTTGAGTCTGTCAGTCATGATAATTGAGTGGAGAATGAAGGGGAGCGAAGCATTCTGCTCGTAGCATAGGCATCCTGCCTGTGCAGTCGCGAAGCGCCAACGAATTGCCGGCAATCACCGACAGGCTTTTGACGGTTCACCCTGGAAGGCTGAACTACGAAAGCGCTGGAAGGTTGAGCTACGAGTCTGGAACTGGCTGTTCTGCTCGTAGCATAGGCATCCTGCCTGTGCCGTCGCGAAGCGCCAACGATTCGCCGTCAATCACCAACCGGCTTTTGACGGTTCACCCTGGAAGGCTGAACTACGAAAGCGCTGGAAGGCTGAACTACGAGTCTGGAACTGGCTGTTCTGCTCGTAGCATAGGCATCCTGCCTGTGCCGTCGCGAAGCGCCAAGATTTGCCAGCAATCACCAACCGGCTGTTGACGGTTCACCCTGGAAGGCTGAACTACGAAAAAGCTGGAAGGTTTAGCTACGAGTCTGGAACTGGCTGTTCTGCTCGTAGCATAGGCATCCTGCCTGTGCCGTCGCAAAGCGACATATAATTCTGACTATCATCACTCGCGTTTGACGGTTCACCCTGGAAGGCTGAACTACGAGTCTGGAACTGGCTGTTCTGCTCGTAGCATAGGCATCCTGCCTGTGCCGTCGCGAAGCGACATATAATTCTGACTATCGTCACTCGCGTTTGACGGTTCACCCTGGAAGGCTGAACTACGAGTCTGGAACTGGCTGTTCTGCTCGTAGCATAGGCATCCTGCCTGTGCCGTCGCGAAGCGCCAAGATTTGCCGGCAATCACCAACCGGCTTTCGTAGTTCACCCTGGAAGGCTGAACTACGAAAGAGCTGGCGCAGAGCGCCAGCAGTACGGGTTACGGTGCACTGCGAACCGGGCTCTGGAAATTTGCCTTAACCATCGACTACTTGCCCCTGCCCCTTCGGGGCTGAAGAGGCGGACGGGTGATGTAACATTTTTGATAAGGTCGATGGCCGGAGTTCTGCGAAGGGGCCACTTGTTCTCAGCGAAGTCTGAGAAAGACCAGTCGATTTACATTTGAACTTCTGCCGGTCATGCGTGTACTCCTGGCCAGGCCAACGGATGGCAAACCGATACAACTGATGAAGAACTGGATCCAAAATCCATCCGTTGGAGCTCTCCGGATTGTCGGTTGCGGCGCTGTGCCGGGCAGGCTCGTCTTGGCTGAAGCAAAAAAAGATGAAAAGCAAGGTTGAAAATGAGCGTTGAAGAGCGCCCTTGGGTTGCTGTCGATAAGCCACCTTAGGATGATGAGACCTCTTGCCCTCCCAGAATCCTCAATCAGTCCTGCACTTCATGCCCATTTCCTCACAGCGCATTGAAAAACGGCTTAAGCTGTCGGCGGTCTTTCTGGGCACAATCCTTGGCGGCGTATCTCTCTGCCTGTCCCTTGGTTCGCTTGAATCGGTCTTCATTTTGGAGGGCCGATTTTATGACCAGCTTTGGCTGCCTCTGTGGGGATACGTCTATTACTGGGGAGCGCCCTGGTCTCAGATTGGATGCTTTGCATTTGGTTTGTTGGGGTTGCTGCTGTGGGCCTCCTGGGTGCTGCAGATGGGGCTTCTCGAACTGCCGGGATTCCTCTGTGCCTGGGTTTATCTCGATTTCGTTCAGCCATCGGGGCTCATGCTGATAAGGCTGCGGAAAAACACTGCCGCTCTGGCCGCCAGCCTGAATCTACAAGCGAAGCAAACACGCCTGGAAACTCGGAGCGTCATCCTCAAGGTCGCTGAACTCCTCGAACGCCGGGACCACGAACGTCTGAGGTCTTCTCAGGCTGGTGGTAAGTATGCTGCAGATGAGTTCCACGGAAAGCTGGAAGCACGGCTCCAATTCCTTGCGGAATATCAGTGTACGGACTCGTCTTCCATCGATGGCCTCATCGCATCCGCTCGCTGGTACCTGTTCGCAAAGACAGAGCAAAGCTGGCAGCATCTTCAGTCATGTCTTCAACAGAAAGAAAATGCTTCTGCACTTTCCACGGTTATCGATTTCCTGACCCGGTACTCGCACGCGCAGGACTCCACATTTCTCAGGGGGGCCGAGGCATTCATTCGGCCTGATCTGGAGAAAGTCTGGGAACTGTTCCAGAAGCTGGCGGCCACTCAGCAGAGCAGGCTTTCAGATTTTTTATGGCATGACATTCAACGCTTCGGTTCAACCGTGCCGTTAAATTTGTCACACCGATTTGGAGACGTCCTCGAGTTATGGATCCTTGCGGCTGGCGATCTCCTCCAACAAGACGGGATTGAAAGGCTGGCTGATGTCGCGTTCGAACTGTCGCACGGCCCTCTTCAGAGGCACCTGGAGGTCCTTCGAAACGCGCCAGGTTCGTTTGATCTGATGGCGGCGGAACTCTTTCTGATGGAGAGTGAGCTGCGCCGGCCGGAGGCCATTCGACATATGTGTGGCGTCGCCCATGCAGCCCTTTCAAAGCGTTCTTTGTCCCCACTTGCAGATTATTCGCAAAGCCAGGCTCTGCGGCATTTTTACTCACGCTACGACCCCGAATGGATCAAAGCAGCAAGCTCCCAATCCTGAATCTGCGTCTTGCAGAATCATCGGAAGCAGGCCAGGCCGGCAGCTTGAAGCCGTTGTGGAGTTCCATGCAACTCCGCAAATCCGGATCGGACCTGTTTCGTGTGTTTGTGCTGGCAGTAGTTGCATTCGCGCTGTTCGCCCTTTGCGGGGCCGTGTATGCGATCCTCAATGGGTTGGGGCTGTTCGAACCCGGGGCTGTTTCGGAACTGAAAGATCCTCGGCGGCTTCACCAGTATCACGAAAACTCGCTGCTCACCGCGCACTACGACGCGCGCGAGAAAAACCTCTGGCTGGGAACGGGTCACGGCGCTGAGCTCTACGATCTCCGGACGCGTCTGTGGCAGACCATAGCGCCGGACATGACCTCGTTTCCGGTCCGCTGGATCACCCAATCCGGTGAAGACGTATTCCTTGGCGACGGTGAGGGAACTGTTCACCGGTGGCTGAACGGCCGATTGACTCCGATGTTTGGTGTGACTGACTTGCATGAGCTTGATTTCAGCAAGGTGGTGGACGTCTCGGTTGGAAGGCACGAGATCCTCATAGCGCAGGCTCGTTCGCTCATCATTTACGAACGACGGAACCGCCAGTTCACCCACTTCGTTCATGACCTGGATAATGAAACGTGGCGCGAGGCATTCGGGCCTGCAGAGGAGTCTGATCTCGTTTCGATTACATCCCTTGCTTTCGCCGAGAATGAAGACACTCATTACATTGGAACAGGTTCCGGACTGTTTACCTGGCGGCGGGGGAAGTGGCTGATTCCGGAACATGAGCGGCTGGACCGATCGCCGGTCCTGAAACTGGACTACAACGATGGCGTCCTCTGGTATGTGCGAAGCGGTGTGCAAGGAAGCATGCGGGTGGGTCGAATCATCGACAGGAAGGCCAGGGATTTTATGACGCCGGGTAGATTGAATGTGCCTCCGGCCGACACGCGGGATATTACCCGCTGGCAGAATTTCCTGTTCATGGGCACGAAGAACCAATTCCTCCGGGTGTGCAATGTCGCAGACCGGTCGTGGGAATCTGTTTCTTTCAACCAGACCAGCGATGCTCCTGAAATCCGCCAGCTTGAAGTTCACAGCGGCAAGCTCTGGCTGGCGACCGACCGTGGCCTGCTTGTTTTCGCCGACTCTCAACGACTCTGGGAAATTGGCCGAAGCGCTGAAGTGCCTGTTTTCCGGGCGATTTACGGCTACCTCGACAAGACCACCGAATCCGGTCTCACCCGGGAAGATGTGGGCGTCAGAAAGATGCTCAAGACGCCCAGCCATCTGTGGTTTGTCACGGAAAAATCGACGCTTGCCCGGATAAGTCTTGCTGACGAAAAAGTGGAATGGCTCATCCAGGATTCGCGAGCGCTCGTCCAGGCAGAAACGGCAGGCAAGGGATTGGGATACCAGATCAAACCCACTGACCTGTTATCGGTGCATTCGTCAGCGGAGCGCTTGCTTGTTGGCACACGCCGCGGTGTTTTTCGTTACGACATGGCAGAGCATCTCTGGTCCACATGGCAGCAGGAAATCTTTGGAGAACAGCAGATCTACGATATGGCCGATGCGCCCGGAGGTGGCCTTGTGGTTGTGACCGATCAGCAAATCCGTAACGGAACGATCACGATAGACCATCCACCGGATGACAAAGCCTTACGCCTTTACAGCGGGAAGGGACGAACTCTGTATTCCACAGCCAAAGGCTCTCTCGGACAGCTCTCGGACCGAACGCGCATCCCTCTTATTTCCGGTGGGCCATCCGTGGAGGATCTGAAGTTTACCTCCGTTGCACAGACATCCACACATCTCTACTTCGCCACCGACGGTAATGGAATTCAGGTCTACGATCCGCTGACGCGCAGATGGGAAGAAACGCTCGCCGCATCCCCCGGAGGCCTTCCGAGTGATTCCATCATGGAGGTTCGGGCAGGACGTAGTTTCCTGGCGAGCCGATCGGCACAGGGAGGCATCACCCTTCGACTCGACAGGCGATGGGTGCCGTTGATTGGAGAGGGCAAGATCGAACTCGAAGATAAGGACATTACCGCCATATCGGCGAATGGGGAGCACCTCTGGATTGCCGGACGCGGCCTCATAGCCGCGTACCACATTCGCAATCGCGCCTGGTCGAAACCAATATCCCTCAAGACCAGCGGCCACGTGAAGACATTACATGTGGTGGAAGGGAAACCCCTTGCCCTCACGTCTGAAGGTGAGCTATTCAAGGGAGAAATACTCCTGGCGGAAGGCGTAAACAGTCTGGCGGCATACGGGAGCACGTTTGTGTTTCTACGTAAGAATGAATTGAACCTTCGTTCACAATGGGGCGAAGAGACACCGTCCGCCAGGGGCCTCCCGGAAGATACAGAACTGCGAGACGTTGCTGAAACCAGACGTTTCTTTCTCGCGGCAGCGGCGAACAATCTCTACGCGTACGACAAAGACGCCCGAACCTGGCAGGCATGGGGTAGCCCGCCCGTTGGAGAGATCAGAGAACTGGCGACGAAAGATGGCGAGGTGTTGGCGAAGACCGAGACAGATACGTTCCGGTGCGCACCGCAAGGTCTTTGGCCTTCAGCCCGTGACGCGAAGTTGGAACCCCGTGGCAACATTCGAGTGGACAATGAATTCTGGATCTGGATTCGGGAGGGTGAGGCTATCAGAGGCGCTTTCAAGGGTGCGTCGAACACGCCGATTTTCACAAACAGCGGCGGCCAGAAAAAGTTCAGTTTTGACACCGTAAACGACCTCAAAGTCGCCGGCGAAACCGTCTGGCTTCTGACGCAGGCCGGGCCGATCCCCTTGCCCGGCAAACCGGCTCTGACTCCCCTGAGCAAGCTGGTCATTCCCCCGACAGGGCCGGTTGATGATCTACTCGCAGTTTCGTCGCATGAGGTCGGCGTTGAACTGAAAATCCTGGCAATCGCCCCCATGGAGACAACCTGGGAGTTTCTGACGAAGAGTAAAAAATGGAAAAAGGCATCCGCATCCGAATCGTCGGATACCGCGCCCTCCTTCGCCCCGGATCACCGGCACACGCTCGTATTGGATGACAACTGGCGAGTGGAGGCCGAGAAAGCCGGTGAACGTACCGTCCTTCACAAGTGGCAGAGAATTAAGGGCAACTGGAAGCCCTTCCACCTCGTCAATGGACGCTGGTCATTTGATGACGTGCAATCGATGTTCGCGCAGGAAAACGAACTCTGGCTGGTTTCAACGGACACCGTAAGCCGAATTGAGTTTAACGATGAGGCAACGGATATAACCGGTACCGAAACCTTCGACTGGCCGCGCATCGGCCCTTCGATCAGATTTCGATTCTTGCAAGGCCACAAAGACCCTACCTTCATTGCCGAGACCGGTGGTGGTCTGAAGGCCTTTGAGTTCCATAGCGAACCGAAGGGTTGGAAGGCAGTGGCTCTGGCCCCGGCTGTAATTTTTGAATCCGAGGTTGTGGGGGAGATGCCATCGCTCAAGTGGGTCGAAGATTATTCGAATGGGACGCGGCTCAGTGCGGCCATCAAATACAGTGACGGCACGGAGTCTGTCATTTCGCTCGAGCGACCATTCCCCTTTGATCGTTTTCACTCGGCCCTCCCTGGAGCGGACAGTATCTGGCTCTCCACCGATATCGGCATCGCTGAATGCCTGATGGAGCGTTCCCGGTTGCCGCTGAACGAAGTGCGCTTCCACCGGGCAGGCAAGACGGGCGGGCAGCTGCTGCGGCTCGAAGAGTCCCGTAATGAATTGCAACCCGGTGTCTATTATCGGTCACCGGATGGCAGCGCCTGGCAGATGCCGGACCTGGCAAACGGCATGAACAAGGTGGCGGACGTCAAGAAGACATTTCCTGTTCTGAAACTCTCAGGTGAGGAAGACGTCCTTCATGAATTTGACGGCTTCTGGCGTTGGGTTCGAGAACGGAATTGGGATCACACGGCAGAGCCGAAGATGCCACTGGTGAAGATAGAGGCTCTTGACTCAGGGGGGAATTGGGCAGAAATTGAATTCGAAGGAGGGCGGTTTGCCTTCGACAAGGTCAACGACATTCTGACAAGCGAGGGCTCCATCTGGCTGGCCACCGATGGAGGGTTGTGCGGTTTTCCGATGATCCAGCCGAATGAGTCCGGCGAACTCATTACTCCACTCGGCCTTGCAGGCGCGACTATCTTTCCAGACCTTTCATCGGCGACCGAACTAGTCCGTGACTCGCTCAGCAATCAGTTGTTCATCCGCCTGCAACAGAAAGCCAAATCAGTTTACAGCTTGAATCTGCCCGATGGTAAGCCGCTCAAGATGACGGGATCAGCGAACCCGTTTCGGAAACGCCCTCGACTGACGGATGGTAATACCCGCTGGTCTCACCTTGAGGAATATGCCGGCGATCAACTCGACCACACGCATCTGCATCTTGATATCAGGGGGCCGCGAGGATTGTGGCAGGAGGTAGAACTCGAGGCGGGCCTGCTGCCCATTGACAACATTCGCGACTTCAAATGTGTGGACCAGACAATCTGGCTGGCGACGCCTGCGGGTATGGTCGCATGGAACACAACCAAACCGCCCGGAGACCAGGAATTCCGTTTTTATGCAGAACCCGGAGACGTGTGGCGTCTGTTGAAAAAGGATTCTGACGGGCCGGAAATCATGTGTCTTTCCAGCGGCGAACGGGGGCTTGAGACCTATCGATTCAGCAAGGCGCCAGTGGAAGGGAAACACTGGCTGCAACTGGACAAGCCATCTCTGTTTCGTGCGAGGATCGCCGAAGACAGCCATTGGCACTGGTATCGTGAACTGGCTGGTATCTCGATCCTCTGGCGAGGACTGCTTTCCCGCCGGCGTGAAATTCTGCACGGCCGCTTCGCTGACGAAATGGCCCTGGCTGTTGCCGTGCGTGAAAAGAAACTCTTCGCCTGGACGCCTTCAGGCATCGCGCTTTACGCAATGGGAAGAGACACCCTTGAGTTGACAACGATCTACGAACATCCCGAGGAAGCACTTGGTTCGGTCTCGGAACCAGTTGCCATGGGATTCGATGGCGCGGCTCTGTATGCAGTCATCGGCAAACGAGTCCTGCATATTCGGGCCGAGGGCGAGGGAGGGAATTATTCGATCATCAGAGAATGGCAGCTTGTTCTTAGAGACCGCCCGGACCGACTGCTCCTCCGGCCCGCAGAGGCCGGCCTGTTTCTGGAAGCGGCCCAACATTCACCGAAACCCTTCTTCCAATGGTTCAAAATCACAGACGCGGGCCCCGAGCCAATCAACAGACTGACTGGGGGCTCGCGTGAGTTGGAGATCGGTGAGGGTGTCTCGTTTTGCGGCGAATCGTTGTTGTCTGGCAGAGTTCCTACTGCAGGCATCATCCCACTTCCCGACGGCTACTGGATTGCAGGTAAGAAGAAGGCGCTAAGACTTCGGTAGGTAATTTTTTGGGAAACCGGGGGCGTGGTTCTTTCTGATTTGAACCACCCGGCGTCTTACCGTTACAGAGATTTCATCACGTCTATCGAGGCGGCCAGAGTCTGTTCGATATCCCACGCACTGTGCGCAGTTGAGACGAAGGCCGCCTCATATTGCGCGGGGGCGAAGTAGGAACCGCGATCGAGCATGCCTCTGAACCACGCGGCGTACCTTTTGGTATTCGACGCGGTTGCGCTCTGATAGTTCCAGATCTTAGACGAACTGAAGAACATGCACTGCATCGAACCGACCCTGGTGTGGAAGGTCGGAATGTCTACCTGCCGGGCTGATTCCTCCAATCCCGCTGCCAAAATTGCCCCGAGCGACTCCAGTTGTTCATAAACACCTGGCTTGGAAAGTTCATCGAGCATGGCGATGCCGGCGGCGACAGCGAGTGGATTGCCCGAGAGTGTACCGGCCTGGTAAACCGGGCCCTCCGGAGAAATGTGGGCCATGATCTCTGCCTTGCCGCCGTAAGCGCCGACTGGCAATCCACCTCCAATCACTTTGCCGAGCAGGGTCAAATCCGGGGTGACACCATAATGCTCCTGTGCGCCGCCCCGTCCGATTCTGAATCCAGTGATGACCTCGTCAAAAATCAGGACGATCCCATGCACTTTCGTAATCTCTCTCAGGCCTTCGAGAAATCCGGCGACCGGGGGCACGACGCCCATGTTGCCCGCGATGGGCTCGAGAATAATGGCCGCGATATCGCTTCCTTCCGCGTCACAGACCTCTTTGACGCGATTCACGTCGTTGAATGGCAGGACAATCGTGTTCTTCGCGTAGTCTGCGGGGACGCCCGGGCTGGTCGGAACGCCGAGCGTGGTCGCTCCCGACCCGGCTGCGACCAGCAATCCGTCTGCGTGGCCGTGATAGCAGCCTTCAAATTTGATGATCTTATCGCGTCCCGTAAATCCGCGAGCCAGGCGAATCGCGCTCATCGCAGCTTCGGTACCGGAATTCACCAGACGCACCTTTTCGATTGACGGGACAGCCTCAACAATCTTCCGCGCCAGATCCGTTTCTCTCTCCGTTGGAGCGCCGAAACTCGAACCTGTTTCCAGCGCGCCCTTAACTGCAGCAACTACCGAAGCACGAGCATGGCCCAGGATCAACGGCCCCCACGAGCAGACGTAGTCCACATACTCGTTGCCGTCTATGTCCGTCACCCGTGAACCCTTTCCAGACCGAATAAATCTGGGACTTGCGCCAACTGCACTAAAAGCCCTGACTGGGCTGTTGACGCCCCCTGGAATGTATTTCTGCGCTTCCTGAAAAGCTGCTGCCGATTTGTCTGATGTCACGATTTTCGCCTCTTCAGATTGGTAGCCGAGATCGCAAGAATTCGGGTCTTGATGGTGCTGGATGGCCGGGGGTATATACCAATCGATTACGTGGAATTCAATGAAAGGGGCGGAGAATGGAGTGGAGGAGGAATGCCGCAGGCTGCCGTAAGATTGCGATCAAGAGGAAAACTTCCGGCTCCCTATGTGAACCCACCGGCTTTCAACAGCTCCATTGTCACACCTTCCGACCTCGCGTTCGCCTCTTGGCCTGGCAGCAGGCGCCGCACCCACTTGCCGATCATGTCGACTTCCAGATTTACTTTGTCACCCGCATTTTTCACTCCCAGCGTCGTCATGCTGAGAGTATGCGGGATCAGCGCAATCGAAAAATCCGAGGCTTCGAGGCTGGCTATCGTCAGGCTGATACCGTCCACTGAGATCGAACCTTTATAGATCATCTGATCCAGCAACTCTCTGGACGCCTCGATCGTTATGACTCCACCCTCTTCATTCCTCTGCACATCAGAGATCGTACCTACGCCATCCACGTGGCCTTGAACGAAGTGGCCATGAAGGCGGTCGCCGATTTTTAGTGACCGTTCGATGTTCACTCGCGAACTGGCGGACAGTCCGCCCAGGTTTGTTTTGTCGAGAGTTTCCGGCACAACATCGAATCGGCTGACTGTTTCATTCAGTTCCGTCACTGTGAGACATGTGCCGTTCACAGCGATGCTGTCGCCGATGCAGACACCATCAGCCAGTTCCTCAAGGTTGACGAGCAAGTGGATTACCTCCTCGCCTTCTTTCACTTCGGTGACCCGACAGAGTTTTTCAATTATCCCGCTGAACATGATTTTCACAGTGTACACAAAAGAGGCGCTCTAAATCGAGCGCCTTCTTATGCTGAAATCGGGAGGCCTTCGAGACTAACGGCCACCAGAAGCCATCGCTCCGGTATTTCTTGATTGGGTCTGCTTTGCTATTGTCTGAACGTTAATGAGAGAATTGTCTGTGCCGAAAGGATTCGGAACACGGTCTCTATCCGGGTCACAAACCCAGTTCCCATCAATGAGGAACTTGTATTCAAACTGACCGGGATCGAGGGAAAGTTCCGTGGCAAATCTGCTATTGCCTTTCCCTCTCTTCCTCTTAAGTCTGATTGACTCACCGTCTCAATCATTAAAATCACCGGCCAGAAACACTTCCGTTGCTTCCGGCGCTTCAACTTGAAATTTGACCTTCGTTTTGGCCATCTGTTCTCCTTTGTGTAAAACCACCTGGCCCTACGACCCCCAGCAGAGAATGTCTCACCGGCTGCTCCAACGAGAAGCGTTGGGCCGAAGAACAGGATCTTAACGATTTATAAAATCAGATCACGTAAGAGATGTAGACTTGATACGAGTTTCTATGGAACAGTTTTCAACAACAGAGAGGTACCACCATGTCGATTAAGATGATTCACCTTGGCTGTGGCGGGCGCGGTCGTTGGCCGGTCAAATTGATTAGCGAACGAGACGATTACGAGAGCGTCGCCCTTGTGGATGTCAACGAAGACAATCTCGCCAACGCCCGAACTGTCAGCGGTCTGGGCGAAGAGGTCTGTTTCAACAGCCTGGCGGATGCGCTTAAGGCAGTGGAGGCTGACGCAGTCGTTGTCATCACCCCACCGCGCCTTCACGCGGGACAGTGCCTCGAGGCTGTCCGGGCGGGCAAGCACATACTGGTTGAGAAGCCATTTACCAAGGTATTTAAGGAGGCGCATCAAATCATCGAAGAGGCTGAAAAGCGCGACCTTAAGGTTGCCGTCTGCCAGAATGCCCGGTTCGGCGGGCCAGTTCAGACCATTCATAATCTGGTAAGTGAGAACGCTCTCGGTGCACCGGCGTTTGCACTCATGACCAAATTCGGTTGGAGACCGGGCACGCATCATTCTAGCGATGATGTCCATTCCTATCTCTGGGAGCGCGGGATTCATGATTTTGATGCTGCCTGCTTCATGATGAACTCTCGCCCCAAACGCGTCTGGGCCCATGAATTCAATCCAAGCTGGAGTCCTTACGTCGCCGGAGCAGGACTGCATGCTTTTATCGAGTTCGAGAATGGCGCGACCTTCAGCTTCCTGTGCACGTTCGCCTCACACGCTGGAGGCTCGAGCCTCCGCGTTGATTTTGAAGGCGGAACGGTGACCGAGGGCAGCGGCTGTCTGAAACTCAATCGGCCCGGCCAAAAGGAAGCTGAAGAATTGCCTTTTGTCGAGAGCGCTCCGCCTGAAACCATCTTGCTCGACGGTTTCGCTGCATACATTAATGAAGGCATTGAGCCTTCGTTCAGTGGCAAGAGAAATCTGGATACCGTCGGCATCATTGAAGCCCTCGGAACGGCGTCCGCACGAGGTGAGGTTCTCGAATTTCAGGATTTCCTTAACAAATTGGCAGGGAGCTGACATGGCCGACAAGATTACAAAAACGGACAAAGAATGGCAGGAACAGCTCTCCAAGGCATCCTATCAAGTCACCCGTAAACACGGCACGGAACGTTCTTTTTCCGGTGAATATCATGATTGTAAGGACAAGGGAATTTACAAATGCATCTGCTGTGGCCAGCCACTCTTCAGTTCTGAAACCAAGTTCGATTCCGGCACCGGATGGCCCAGCTTCTGGCAGCCGCTCGAGACAGGGAATGTCGAGGAACAGGAAGACCGGAGCTTCTTTTCAGTCAGAACCGAGGTGCATTGCAGCCGCTGCGATTCGCATTTGGGGCACGTATTCAATGATGGGCCTCAGCCCACGGGCCTTCGTTACTGCATGAATTCGGTTTCCCTGAATCTGGAAAGAGATTCTAAAGCCTGACCACCCCCATAAACGATTAACCATTCATTGAATGCCAGTAAGCGAAAGCGTTGAAACACGGGTCGAAGCAGTTCAGGGGAGCCTGGAGCGTATCCTCGACCAGATAGAACCTCTCAATCCGGGCGCCCGTTCCGTAGTGATGGAGGCCCTGGCCGATATCTCCGAATCGGTTAACGATCTTAGATTCGAGAACGAGGGCCTGGCAGCTTCCAAGAGCATTACTGCAGAGGAGCTCGCGAGGCAGAAACTGATCTTTCGAAACCTCTACGATGCCGTCGTGGTGTCCGATCTCGAAGGCCGAATCATCGACTGGAATCGCGGTGCGGAAAAGATGTTCGGCTACACCAGGGAAGAAGCCCTGGGCCAGACGCCCAGTTTTCTGCAGACCGAACATGAGCCCGCCGGGCTCACCCAGGCGATCGTGAGCAATGTCCGCCTGAAGGGGCAGTGGACGGGTGAGATCAACTACGAACACAAAAATGGCACCGAGGGGACCTGCCAATCTATCGTGGCCCCCATGTTCAATGATTTAAACGAACGTGTCGCAGCCGTTGGCGTCTACCGGGACGTCACTGAAGAGAAACGGGCCGTTGAGGCGCTCATGCAGAGCGAACAGCGTTACCGGGTCGTCTCTGAGCTTTCGTCTGATTTTGCCTACGTCCTGCGCATCGAAACAGACGGCCGTGTGAATTGCGATTGGATGACCGACGCGTTTGGCCGCGTCACGGGCTTCAATGCCAAAGAAGTCGAATGGGGTGTGGGGGGCTCGAGCCTGATTAGAAAAGAGGACAAACGAAAGGTGGAGCAGCGTTCGCGTCACCTGTTGAGCGGCGCCGAAGATGTGAGCGAATTCAAGATCATCACGCGCAATGGCAATGAATGCTGGTTAAGAGATTACCGCCGCCCGGTTTTCAACGACTCCAAGACCCGCGTCGTCTATATCTTTGGAGCATCGCAGGATATCACCAAGCGCAAACAGGCCGAGGAAGAGCTTCAGAATCGGGCGGAATTTGAAACTCTGATCACCAGCATCTCCACCCGCTTTATAAGCCTCAAATTCGAGGAGATTGATGATGAGATTAACCGCGCCCTGGCAGCCATTGGAGAATTTACCGGTGTTAATCGCAGCTTCGTTTTTCAGTTTTCATCAGACCAGCAGCATCTGATTAACACCCATGAATGGTGCTCAATGGGAGCGCCGAGCCTGATGAAGGAATATCAGAAGTTTCCGGTCACTGATTTCTCCTGGAGCACCGGGAAGTACAAGAAGGCCGAGCCGATCATTATTCCCCGCCTCTCCGATTTTCCGAAGGGGGCCGGAGTTGAGAAAAGCGAATGCCTCAGGAACAAAATTGAGGCTCTGGTCTGCATCTCCATGGTCTGCGCCGGCAAAGTCATCGGCTACGTGGGAATCCATTCGCATGAAGAACGGGTTTGGCCCGGGGACCTCGTCTCGCTGGTGAAAATCGTGGGAGAAATATTCGCCAATACTCTTGAAAGAGAACGGGCGCGTAGAGAAATCGAGACCCTCAATCGCGAACTCGAGCAGCGCGTCCTCATTAGAACCGCCGAGCTCCGGGAGAGTGAAGCAAGGCTGCGCCTGATCACCGAAGAAGTCCCGGCCATCCTGTGGACTGTCGATACGAAATTGACCATCACCTACATTTCCGGCGCCGGCCTCTCGCGTCTGAACTCGGAAAGCGATGACCTGATCGGGCATTCACTTTCAGAAGTGCTCGAACTGCCTGGCCCCGGCGACGCCACGATCTCCGCACATGAGCAGGCACTCCAGGGCGAATCGGTCAACTTTGAATTTGAGCTGAAAGGGCGCCTGTTCGACTCACATATCGAGCCGCTGAGAGATTCCAAAGGTGAAATTGTAGGTTGCGTTGGGGTCTGCGTGGATAAGACTGAACGCCGCGCCATGGAAACCGAGCTTCAGCATGCCAGCAAAATGGCCATGCTCGGCAGAATGGCCGCAGGGATCGCCCACGAGATTGGTAATCCGCTTGCCTCTATTTCAGCCCGCCTTCAGCGGCTGAAGCGTAAACGGGAGCCAGAGTTTATTGACGATACGATCGAGCTGCTGACCTCCCAGACCGACCGGATGACCCGCATTGTGAGGAACGTCTCTGACCTTTCCCGCATCCCACGGGTTGAATGGGCTGAATGTAATGTCCGCAAAGTCCTTTATGAAACGGTTCGTGTCCTCCAACTGGATCGCCGAAGCCAGGCCATAGAGATCAATCAGCACTGTGAAGACGTTTTACTCATGCAGGGCTCTGCGGATCAGCTTCAACAGGTCTTTCTCAATATCGGCCTCAACGCCTTCGACGCCATGCCGGATGGCGGTGTGTTGGACATTGCTGTTCACGAAACAGAAAACGAAATCCTGGTCGAATTCTCCGACACGGGCAAAGGCATCGCCCCCGAAACTCAACTGAAAATCTTTGACCCTTTCTTCACCACCAAACCCTTCGGTAGCGGCATGGGGCTTGGTCTCTGGCTGAGCCAGGAGCACGTGCACGCACACGGCGGAAACATTGAGGCGGATTCGAGCGATGCGGGCGGCGGCCTGTTCAGAGTCCGTCTGCCACGTGTCCAGCACCGCTGAGGCTGAGGGAAATCAACAGGACAAATGAACATGAACAACAACAAACGCTCCAGTGCTCACGGGATCGCATGGGACTTGAGCGCCCTCTATCGGGGGATTGACGATCCACAGATTCAAGCCGATCTGGATACCTCACTCGAAAGAGCCCGGGCGTTCGAACAAAAATACAAGGGAAGCATTCATACCGAGCCTGCCATCTCAGCCGCGACTCTTTGCGAAGTCGTGCAGGAATTCGAATCCATCGAAGAGTTGATGGGCAAAACAGGTTCCTACGCCAGCCTGGTTCACGCCGCGAAGAGCGATGTGGCCGAGCATGGCGCACTCGTTCAACGCGCAAGCGAACGCGGAGCGGAGGTCAATCAGCATCTCATTTTCTTCGAGCTCGAATGGCTCTCCGTCCCGGACGATGCTGCTGAAAAGTTGATCCGCTCCCCCGAGTTGGCTCGGTACGGTCACTTCCTCGAAAAGCAACGCGTCTACAGAGAGCACAAGCTGACCGAAGCGGAAGAGAAAATCTTGAACGTGCGGAATACGACTGGGCCAGGCGCGTTCCAGCGCCTGTTTTCAGAGACCAATTCGCGGCTCACCATGCAAGTGGTCGAGAATGGCGAATCCAGAGAGGTCTCTCTCCAGGAGGGCCTGGCTTACCTCTACAGGCCCGAACGTGAACTGCGCGAAACTGCCGCGACTGGCCTTACGAACACACTAAAAAAGAACGAGCATCTCCTTACTTTCATCTTCAACACCCTCGTCCAGGACAAGAAGACCTCAGACGGATTACGAAACTACGATGGCCCTGCAGACTCGCGTCACCTGGCTAATGAAATCGATGCCGGAACAGTCAATCTGCTGATTGAATCCTGCGAGAGCCGGCACGACCTGGTGCATCGCTATTACCGCCTGAAGGCCAAAATGCTCGGAATCGATGGCCTGAAGGATTACGACCGCTACGCACCAGTCTTTGAGAAGCAGCCAAACTGCGAATGGGATCGCTGCAAAGAGGTTGTGTCCGCCTCCTACCACTCCTTCTCATCCGAGCTCGGTAACATTGTCGACCGGTTCTTCAATGAGAACTGGATCGACGCGGAGCTCCGCGACGGCAAGCGTGGCGGTGCCTTCAGCGCTTCGACTGTCCCGGGAGCCCATCCTTACAACCTCCTGAATTACACGGATAACATCCGTGATGTGATGACCTGCGCCCATGAGCTTGGTCACGGCGTTCACCAGTACCTGGCACGCGAGGCCGGCTATCTGCAGCAGGGTACACCGCTCACCATGGCCGAAACGGCCAGCACCTTTGGTGAGATGGTTACCTTTTACAGGCTCCTTGAAGAGTTCGACGATCCCGCGGTCATCAGAGGCCTGATCTGCAGCAAAATCGAAAACGCCTTTGCCACGGTATTCCGTCAGATCGTGCTCACCCGCTTTGAACAAAAGGCGCACCATGCCAGGCGGGAGGAGGGCGAGCTTCCCACTGCACGCATCAATGAACTCTGGATGGCAGCCAATCAGCCTATGCACGGGGACACGGTCGAGCTTACAGAGGGCTACGGCTACTGGTGGATGTATATTCCGCACTTCATCCACACGCCGTTTTACTGCTACGCCTATTCGTTCGGGGAATTGCTCGTTTTCGCGCTGTACAAAAAATACAAGGAGGAAGGTGGACCATTCGTCCCCAAGTATCTCGATATGTTGCGCGCTGGCGGCTCTGAATCTCCGAAAAACCTGCTGGCCAAGATGGACATTGATGTTGCTACCGCCGATTTCTGGCTGGGAGGGTTAAAGGTATTGGAGCAACTTGTAGAGCGGGCTGAGCAACTGGCATAGTCGGCGTTAAATACCAGCCGCCAACTTTTAAAGCATTGTCGGGGCCTTGTGCTAGAATTCCGGGCAATGTAACAAAACCATACCGCACTGAGCGGCAAAACGGAGATACGTAATGGGATTACAGGAAGACTTCATGAGAGCTCTCGGAGAAACGCGGATCATTCGTCAGCGTCAATCCAAGTTGCTGACTTTGAGTGAAACCGAGCTGTCTTATGTCCTTCTAAGCGAATCTGCGATGAATGTGGGCGATACTGTGGTGCGCAAAGGGATCGTTAAGGTCAATAAGCCGCAGCTCCTTCTTCTTCACAACCCGATGGAGTTTCAAGGCTTCGAATACGAGGAAGATTCCAGCGGAAACGGGGCGTTTATGGCGCTCGCTCGCATGGCATCTTTCCCACCGGGCAAGTACAGCAATATCGGTAACCAGATGGAGGTCTTCAACGGCTCAGTCGAAAGGGCGATTGATCATTACCAACGAGAGCTCGACAAGTCCGGCGATCATCATACGGGGCTTTGCGCCGGGCCCGTGGATATCTGGGCCCTGTCACTCTTCGTCTACGTGGGCAAGATGGTCGCTAAATCCGCGCCCACCGATCTCGATGACATGATCAACCGCCACACCTTCTCACCCTGGAATTGAGATGCTGGCATGGCAGAGTTCGATGGCGCAAGCACCAAAATAGAAACGGATAAGGAATCCAAAGTCCGCAGGCAGCCGCCCTATAACGTCATTTTGCTTGATGACGACGATCATACATACGCATACGTGATTGAAATGCTAAAGGCCCTCTTCGGATATCCCGAACAGAAGGGCTACCAGCTCGCCGAAGAGGTAGACACTACCGGACGGGTAATCGTGCTAACAACGACGATGGAGCATGCCGAACTGAAACGCGATCAGATCCACGCCTACGGCAAAGACCCGAGGATGGCCGGATGTAAGGGCTCCATGTCGGCAACCATTGAGCCTGTGGTGTAAGGTGACCGGGAGTTATTACCCGTATGGCAGCCTTTGGCCGTAATCAAAAGCACTCTTGCGACGCGCAAACTTTCAGGACTAACTCTGTGATCCTGCAATGGCGCTTGGCCGTAACCACCCGGGTTGCGAAGAGATTCCATGGTGCGAATGATCCGTCCATCCTGAGCCTTCTTTTCTCCGTTGTTCATACCACCCAATGCAAGCAGCAATTCTATCGCTCCGCGACAGCATCACCGGCCTGGTCGATACGCTGCAATTCGAGCCGGGCATCAACCTGAAGAGCTGGAACCAGGCTATCGAACGGCGGTTGCTGCCGCGGCTGTCGCCTGAGTTTCCCCTGATGGCGGCCATCTGCGGTGGTGGTTCGGCCGGAAAATCCTCCCTGTTCAATTCGCTCTCGAAAAACGCTCATTCCCCTGTCGGCGCCAAGGCCGGGCTTAACCGGCGGGTATTGGTAGGAGGACATCCCGCGCTGCTGCGCAAACGGGATCTGATACATGAAATCTTCCAGCCGTTCGGAACGCTTCCCGAGGAGATTACAAATGCCGGGGAACTCACCACGCCGGGCGACCCACTCTATGCCTCCTGTGAGGGTCTGCCTGAAGGGCTCGTTCTTCTGGATACGCCTGACTTCGATACCGGTGCAGGCGGTGAATACGCCAACCGGGAGCTGGCCAGGCCCGTGCTTGAGGCGTGCGACGTGCTCATCTACCTCTTCACCAACGCCACCTATAACAACCTGGCGAACACCGAATTCATTCGGAGAGTTCTCACCGATATCGGGCAGCGACCATGCGTCCTGATTTACCGTGCTTACGAGAGCTTTCCAGACGAACTGATCCTGGACCATTCAGCCACGGTGGCGCGGAATCTTTACGGAGCTGATTCGAACGAACAGATTCTTGGCATCTATCGTGCCCACGATTCCAATGAAGTCGCCGCGGGCAACCAGCCGATGCAGCCGATGCCGCTCAATGACGTACTGCCGTTGCTGGATCTCCTCAGCAGCCTTGATGTCCGCGAAATGCGGAAGGAGCAAACTACGCTCATATTGAGCGACGTACTGCAGCAGGCGGCCTCTGTGGCAGAGGCTGGAAGCCTCTCTCGAAAGCAACTCCAGCTCTATCACGACTCTCTTCGCATCGTTCAGAGTCACTGCGTTTATCGTGGCCTCGTCAGCCTGCCGGTGCAGGATGTTGGCAACCGGCTGCACCGCCTGTGGGAAGAATCGAGCCCAGCGGGAATCAAGTTCCTGCGGAACACGAGCAAGGTGCTCGGGTTTCCAGTCAAGGCAGGGCTGAAGGCGTTGCACTGGATGACAAAACAACAGACCCCCAATCAGGGCGTAAGTAAAAGCCTTGACGCGCGCATCGAGGAACTCGAAGAAGCTGCGGGCGAATTGCATCGGCAACTGATCATCGATCAACTCGCTTCACGAACGACTGACAATGACCCTGGGGGCAGCCGTGTTCGGGCGCTCATTGAAGAGATTCGCAAGGCCGAAGGTATTACGGGCGACGAAGCCCCGAGCATCACATCCGGGAATCGAGGGGCATTCGATTTCACGGTCGACATTCATCCCTCTCTCCTCGAGGCCCGCCGGAATTATCAAAGCCGGGAATGGCGGTCCCGGCTGGAAGGCCTGCACAAGAAGGCAAAGGCAATTATCGATATCCCCGTCGCTTCTTCTGATCATGACGTTTCTTTTGATAAGGATCTTGTGACGGTCTTGAACGAATTCCGCGAAAACATGGGCTTCACTCAGAGGATTCGTGAGACGGTCTTCGCTTCCCTCCATCTTGCGCCACCGGTGTTGGCAATCGTTTACGTGGTACATACGGGTGATGTGGTCGGTGGTTCGGCCGTGGCTGGTGCAAAAGTCGGCGTGGCCGCCACAGTTTCGGCCAAAGTGTCAGGACTCTTCGGCTTGAACGATCTCTGGGCACTGATCGCATTGCCGGCAAATACCGGCCTCAGCGAAGCTGACCAAGCCCAACTCAAGGGGATGCTTGAACCGGTCGTTCAGAGGTGGTTTCAGCATCGATCAGCCATGATCGGCGAACTGCTTCAGGAGCAAATCACCGGCGAAGTGCTGCACGAAGCCGAACGGCGGCTGGTGGATTCGGCCCGACTGATCGAGAATGCCGACATGGCCATCAAGGAATTAAACAGTGGCTGAATCAAATCACGAGCGACAACTGGAAGTAGCAGAGACGCTTGAGATCTGCCGGGCAAGGATACGATCAAGCCAGACGCACCTGGAGATCGCGGCCCATTGGCTACCCGCAGCGGGGCTGAATGCGAAGTGCAAAGAAGCCCTGGAGCTGCTCGACAACCTCGAGCAGAGGCTGGAACGGAAGTTGATCGTTACCCTGATCGGCCCGAGCGGCGCGGGCAAATCCACGCTGTTGAACGCGTTGGCCGGTGTTGATGAGCTCTCTACATCTGGCTTCGACCGTCCGACCACCCGGGATGTCGCGGTCTACTGCAAAGAGCGGGACGACGCCTCCCCTCTGGTCGATACGCTGGGCGAGCAGACAGTTCGAGTCCTGACGAGTCCGAATGCGCAATCACTTCAGCATGTGCTGCTCATTGATACGCCGGACACCGACAGCGAAAAATGCCCGGAACATCGTCCCTTGGTGGAGAAGGTGATTGCCGCGTCCGATGTCCTGATGTGCGTTTTCAATTCGGAAAATCCCAAACGGCTGGACAACATCGATTTTCTGAGGCCGCTGGTCGACTTGTTCCCCAAAGATTCAGTCTACGGCATTCTCACTCATTGCGACCGGCGGCCCGAAGCAGAATTGAAGGACTCCATTCGCCCTGATTTTGAGAAGCACCTGAGCCGCGCATGGTCTCGCGAATCCATCGAAGTGTTCTGTGTCTCAGGACGCAGCCATCTATCTGACCCGGAGTGGCCCAAGGGCGCCGGGCCACTGCACAGTTTTGATGAATTCGGCAAAGTCCATGAATTGCTGTTCGGCGAGCTCAACCGGGGGAGCGTGGTGCTCGATCGGCGGATTCAGCAGGCCGAACATCTTGCGGAATACGTCCGGAAATCGATAGCAACAAAGGCCGGCGAAACAATCGCCGCGGCGGCAATGACGGGGAGACAGATCGCCGCACTTCAGCAGGACGCGCTCAAAGCTGCTGTCGGATCCATGGAGCGAAAGGGCGGCGAAGAACTGTTCGCCATGGACGTCATGCTTTATCAGCGGATGGCCCAACTCTCGTGGGGGCCGGTGGGCTGGCTGGTCGCAATCTGGTCCAAGCTGCTCTCTTGGGGGAGCGGCGCTTTAGGCGTCCTGCGCTTCGGCAGCCCGGTGATGCAGGCATGGGGTGCAATCTCGTCCGCGGTCAAACACAAACAGACCACAGAGGCGATTGGCCAGGCGTCGGACAGTCAATGGGTCGAAGATGCTCTGCGCGAATACCGGGCCGAGCTCAACCGACGCTGGCCTGACATCGCCGATACTCTCATTCATGCCGGTTTCAGTCGCGAGATTCTTGCAAAGGAAAACATCTCCCCTGACCTCGATGGGTTCCGCAATCGGGTCGCATCAGCCTGGGTGCATTCATTAACAGAGTCCATCGAAAAAACTGCACAAGGCCTGAGTCACAGTTCCCTTCAATTGGTTCTGAATCTGCCGTTCATCGTCATAGCAGGGAAGGTCGCCTATACCTGCATCCTCTCCTTCCTGGCGTCGAATTACCTGTCGGATGATTACTTCCGTCACGCACTGTTTACACTTGTGTTAGTGTGGATTCTGCCCTTCATACTTCTGCAACTGCTAGTCAAATTCGCGGGCGGAATGCGTATGCTGGCTCGAGCGATGAAGGGTCTGCTCCCGCGATTGGGTGGCGTGGCCGAGGAGAGCCCGATTGAGAGGGAACTGGAGGCGGTGGAATTGTTGGAAGGGAATGGAAAAAAGACTCAGCCTTGAACGAAATTGTTTCAGGCCAGCAGCCCAAACATTCAACACTGATGATTCACTCACCCACCAGGAATGTCTTAGGGTAATAATCGATCCATGCACCCCAGAAGATCTCCATTACCGGATAGTTCTTAAGCGATTGCCCTTTCAGAGGACCATCGACAGCAACTCCCAACAACAGATTCCAGGAGTTTCCTTCCCGGTCCTTCACCAGAAGCCCTTTTGCTTCGGAACCGAATTTCAGTTTCTTACCGTTCACCGTTGTGGAATAAACCGCGCCGCCGCCTGTCTTCTTTTCATAGAAAACCAACAGTTCATCCTCTGGTTTCGAATCGACGTAGAGGCTGGAATCTTCAAATAACTTTACAGGATAAGCACGCGCCCCATCGGGTGAATCTATGCCGAGGACAATGGATTTATGTGGCAGGCGATTGTCTTTGACTGGAGCAGAAGTGCCGATGCCAACCTCCGGCCGGAGGTGATAATTGGCATAGGACGACGTTTCTACTTGTTCCCGGCCGCCGACACTGAGCACCTGGGTTTCAGGAAACTGACTTCTCCATTCACCGAATGAGATGCGAGGGAGGATTCGGAGATTGGTTTCTCTCTCCAGAACTTTGCCTTTGAGAGGGCCATGTATCGATTTTCCGGTGATATGCGACCACCAGGTCTCTGTCTGGCGGTCATACATAACCAGTGCATTCTTCCACAATCTGCCGCTGACCCCAAACTCCAGAACCTTGTCATCAAGTTTGCGACTGTACACGACAGTCGAGGCGCAAAGAGGTCACCAGGTGATAGCAATTGGGTGCTCACCCATCTGATCGTTGACGATCTCATGGCGGTCCAAGAGGTAAATTGAATAAGCGCGAGCGATTTTGCCATCTGTTATCCCGATGACCTGGATATTGTCAGAAATCTCAGAGTCTGATGCCTTTACAAATTCAGGTTTATCGATCGATCGCAGGGCATCCTTTCCAAGGATTGAAAACACCTTCTCACCATCAAACTTTACATCAGCCACCGATTGAGCGGGGAGCGGAAGCTCTTTGCTGGTACGTTGTCGATTGGGTTCTGCATTGTTCGCTCCAGACTGTCGAGACTGTCGGAAGAAAAGAATTCCAGCTAAAAGGAAAACCAGGCAAATGAGGGTTGTAAGAACACGTGAATTCACTGGATAAAATTCGACTTTGGGAGGGGACGAAGTAGATGACAGGAATAACTGTCAGCTCAGTATCAGTTTCTCTGGATTCCAAACCATTCGGTACCCAGCGCGTCACGCAGTCGTGTCCGCGCCCTGAAGAGCAGGACGCCCAGATTGGTTGGGGTGATATCCAGTATTTCACAGATTTCTTCCGTACTCTGCCTGTCCAGCTCTCTCATTTTATAAGCTTCGGCCATTCGATTGGGCAATGCATCAATGGCGCGGTGGAGTGTCGTCCAGAATTCCTTTTGCTCGAACGCGTCCTCCGGGTCGGCCCCCCAGTCTTTGGGTTTCTTTTTCCAGTTGGCTGACTGATCAAAAATCTCGGCAGTATTGCGATCTTCGGTTTCATAATCCGTTAAGGGCCGAACACGTCTCTTTGACCGGAAGTAGTCGATGATCTTGTGTTTGAGGATTCCAACCAGCCAGGTGCGGATGGACGAATTGCCAGAGAAATTGTTCCGGGCACGAAGGGCAGCCAGGAAGGTCTCCTGGACGAGTTCTTCGGCAATCTCCGGTTTCCGCAATCTCAGCATGGCATAACCATTCAGATAGTCGGCGTGGTTCTCCACCCAGTAAGTGGGGTCAATATTGGTGCTCCCGGTTACCATAATACAGCCTCTTCCTTGAACAGGGGTTGGGGACTAAAAGTGAGAACAGACTCCATGCGGTTCGAATCCGGTCGCCCGAATTCACAGGGGGCTTCGAGAGACCTGGCCTTCAGCGGCTAATCACAGAATGTCTTGAATTTCTTCGAGGTGCTCCGGCTGATCGGCGACCAGGGCATAGGCACAACCGCCTTCAGTCCAGATAAGCACACAACATTGCTTGTTTGAAACCGATGGACACTTCGGAATGACTACCCTCTTCAGGATCTCTTCCGGCAGACCGAAATCTTTGCTGCAAAACTGATACAGCGAATATTTCTTGTCATCCTTAACCCAGCGGGAGAACACCACGCCGTGCGTGCCGAGGCCGCAGTTACGACCGCCCTTCAATTGAAGGCGCTGGTTCAGGGCGGGCATTTTCACTTCAAATCCAGCCTTCTTTGAAAGGTGCTGCTCCACTTCGATATTCTTATCGGAATGGATGCTCACGTAATCGATATTCTCATGGTTGCTGATGGCAAGCATGGCAACGGTGTTCAGGAGTTCCGTACTTCGATTCTGTCGGAGCTGAAGAATGCCAAGCGTCAACAGCAGCATAGCCGCGGCCGTAACCGGATAAATCCAGATACGGCGGCTTGAACGGGAGATGGGGACTTCATCCGGAATCGCCATCAATTTTTCTTCGAGGCCGGCGGGGATGGCAATTCGCTGCAGGTCAAGTCGCAACAGTTCATCGGACTGCAGCATTTCCAGCCATTCTTCTTCAGCCCAATTTCCGGCTTCAACGATGCGGGCTTCGATTTCTCTACGCATGGGATCTTCTGTCGGCAGTAAGGCCGCTTCTTCCATGGCCCGGCGCAGGTTTTCCTGTTGTTCAGGTGTCATGCTTGACCTCCCAACCGAAATGGTGTGATGCCCGTATCGGGGCTTCGAGACTGGTTAATGTCGTCATCCGCTTCTTCCGACTTCTTCAAGAATTTTCGCAGAAAGTGCCGAGCCCGGTGAATGCGTGACAACACCGTGCCCAACGGGATATCGAGGCTGGCCGCGGCCTCCTTACAGCTCAGGCCCTCCAGGAAGACCATAAGGAAGGGTTCCTTGTATCGATCCTCCAGCGCACCAAGAGCTCGATTCAGAGTTTCCTGCCGGGACAATTGCTCGGAATGATCCGGAGAGGAAACGCTGGAATCGTATTCCACTTCTTCGATACCACCGGACTCAAGTTGCAGGCGGCGGCTGTTATCCCGCATCCAATGCGAATACCTATGCCTGAGAATCTGAAACAGCCAGGCCCGGGCTTTCGAAATCTCGCGCAGCGAATCAAAAGACCGCCACGCCTCGGTAAATGCCTCCTGCACCAGATCCTCAGCGGCGTCATTTCGTCCGCAAAGCCGATAGGCGAATCGATACAGGTCGGTGGCGTGTTTGCTCACCAACTCACTGTAAAGACTTCTTCGTTCGGCCTGCTTCATGATTCACCAGGACAGGGGGTGGTAATGGGCTTCACCCAAGTAGTGCCCGATTCAGCCGGAATTATTCCAAGAAAGTTCGAATTCCTCGACACTTAGCAGGGAACTCACTTTAATAGCCAGCCCGCTTTTGACCTCACATATCGACGCCTCTTACGTCATTCCTGCCCGCGGTAAGAGGCCATGAACGGCATAAATTCAACAATCCGGGATCGGTCATGGGCTGAGGTCGATCTTGGCGCGCTCGCAAACAATATCGAGAAACTGCGCCGGTTTTCCGGCAATCGTGCACTGTTGGTCCTGGCCAAGGCCAATGGGTACGGACATGGCGCGGTGGAAGTCGCACGTACAGCAATCGGCGCCGGGGTTGCTCTCCTCGGGGTTGCAGATGTTCATGAGGGGTTGGAGCTCAGAGAGGCAGGGATCGATGCACCAATCCTCCTTCTTGGGCCCTCCCTGCCTGAGGAGTTACCGGTTGCAGTAGAAAACTCGCTTCAGATTTCGCTCTCGCCCGCAGATATTTTCCCTCATGTCCAAGAGGCTGCGAAAGCTCAGGATCGGAAAGCAGTCATCCATTTGATGGTCGATACGGGAATGAGCCGGAACGGGATTTCCAGTGATGAGGCTATGACAGCCGCCCGCGCCGCGGCCCGATGCGAGCACATAGAAGTCGCGGGCCTGGCGACCCATTTCATAGCATCGGAGGATGTGGCTGGAGACCTGGTCCGCAAGCAGCTTGATGCTTTCACACAGACCATAAATGCACTGACAAAGGAAGGTCTGCTCCCACCCCTCATCCATGCCGCGAACAGTTGCGCAGTGCTGGGGCATTCACAATCCCATTTCAATCTGGTTCGGCCCGGGATTGCGGTCTACGGCATGAATGCGTCCGGGATATTCAAATGTAAAGTGGATCTCGAACCGGTCCTTTCTGTCCGGGCACGCATTACCATAGTTCGTCAAATCAAAGCGGGAGACACCGTCGGATACGGCGCGACCTTCTCTGCCACGCGGCCAAGTATCATCGCTACTGTTCCCATTGGATATGCTGACGGGTGGCCCACTTCGCTTTCCAATAAAGCCGAGGCTATTGTCCACGGGAAGAGAGTGCCCATTGCCGGGAGAGTGTCTATGGATTGTCTGACTCTCGATGTCACTGACATTCCGGAAGTCCGAACTGGCGATGTTGTTACCCTGCTCGGACGGGACGGGGAGGCCATGATAGACGCCAAAGAATTAGCCGGACTTTCCGATAGAATCCCTTACGAAGTCACATGCGGCCTAGGCAGACGGATTCGCCACCACTATCACCGACCACCGTGCCCACCATCCGAGAAGCCCTCCAGAGCCGCCAGCCACACTTTCTCGCTGGCCTCTTCCTGACCGCGCTGTTCGTCCGAGTGGCCGTGGTTGGGGTCTTTCATTATCGAAGTCCGGGGTTCGTCTTCCACGATTCTGCCCAATACGACACGGTGGCAGCAAACGTTCTCGACGGCAAAGGATTCATCCTGCGTGACGAACGGAAGGCACAGCGTCCACCAGCCTATCCTCTCTTCATGATTCTGTGCGGCCGCAACCTGCTGGCCATCCGCCTCGCGCAGGCCGCGGCAGGCGCTTTGAGCTGTGTTCTGCTGGTGATGCTCTGCCGCGAACTCTTTGGTTCAGAATCCGCTGCCAGATTGTGCGGTATGGGGCTGGCGTTTGAGCCGTTTAATATCTTCTTTACCAGACTTGTCCTGACAGAAACTCTGCACACGACTTTGATGCTCGCCATGATGCTGATGCTGGCGCGCGCCTTGAAGAGCAGTTCGTTCAAAGCTGCTGCTGGGGGGGGATGCCTGATCGGCCTCGCGATTCTCGTGAAGCCAGCCATGCTGTTGATGCCGCCGTTTCTTCTCCCTTTCTTTGTTGCCTTTCAGGCGAAGCGGAAGTCCATCGAACTCTGGGCTGTCTGCTGTCTCTGCACTGTGCTGGTCCTGTCCCCGTGGATCATCCGGAACTACATAGTCCTGAACGCATTCATCCCGACAACCACCCAGGGCGGTGAGAGCCTGTGGGAATCGAACAATCCAAGGGCTGACGGTGGCCCGATGATGGACCAGGAATACTGGCCGGAAGGCACGGACAAACTGCCGGAGGTCGAACGGGATAAGGCGATGTCCGCTGCGGCCAAGAAATTTATCATCGAAAATCCGGGGCGATTCGTGAAGCTTTGCCTGATCCGATGCATCCGTTTCTGGAATGTCCTGCTGAATTTTGAGCAATACCGGACGCCCCTCTACAACTCGATCAGCATCCTGGCGACAGTGCCCCTCTACCTGCTGGCCATCGCCGGGCTGTTCATCGGTTGGAGAAAAAGCTGGCACACCACGATACTGTGCCTTGTGCCTATCGCTTACACCGCGGGCCTGCATCTGGTCTTTGTTGGCTCGGTGCGATACCGGATTCCGATCATTCCCTATCTGCTCTGCTTTGCTGGCGTGGCACTCGCCCATTGGTTTCGATTAGAAACTTCTGACCCTGAAAAATCCGGCCACAAATCTTCAGAAACGAACACTGAATGAGTGCTCCCACACTGACCGTTCTTATCCCCGCCTACAATGAGGCAGCAACGATTGAGCAGATCCTCGAAAAAGTTGAAGCGGTCGATATTGACAAAGAGATTCTCGTCATCGACGACTGCTCCAGCGACGATACGGCGGATATCGTGGAACGAATCTTCAAGAATAAGGAGCACCGGCATCTGATCCAGCAGACCCGAAACCAGGGCAAGGGGGCCGCCTTGCGGACAGGAGTACAAAAGGCTACCGGCGATATCGTCATCATTCAGGATGCGGACGCAGAATACGATCCCAACGACTATCCCGCACTCCTCCAACCCATCCTGGACAGCGAAACAGAAGTCGTCTACGGCTCGCGCATCCTCGGCAGCAACGAAAAATCCTATCACCGCTACTACTGGGGCGGGCGGATCCTCACCATGGTGACCAACTTCCTTTATTGGGGCGGTATCACGGATGAGCCGACCTGTTACAAGGTCTTCCGTCGTGAACTCATTCAGTCTCTCACGCTTGATGAAGATGGATTTGGGTTCTGTCCGGAAGTCACCGCCCAGATCTGCCGCCTGGGACACCGCATCGTGGAGAAGCCCATCAAGTATTACCCACGCTCCATTGAGGAAGGAAAAAAGATCCGCTGGCAGGACGGCGCCGAGGCGATCCTGATCCTGCTCAAATGGCGTTTCAAAAAACTGCCTGAACGCGGACGCAGGTTTGGGCAGTAAGCCGATACATTTTATTGTTTGTGTTACGTTGCGGGAATGTCATGTTCTGCGAGCCACGATTGGGAACTAACGGCAGCCCTGATTTCCCCTGCTGAGACGGATCCAGCAATCCCGGCGACCCTGTAATTGGTTGTAAATCAACACGCACAGGGGATTGAAACTCCGGGGTCAGAGCCTACAATCCTCCACTTGTGTGCGGACGGGACAGTCCAACGAATCAACAATCAGAACTCTTACTCTTCGCTACAGGAGCCCATTCAATGAGGTATCTTGCCCTATCATTTGCTGTTTTTACTTTGAGCGTGGCCCCGATCTTCGCGGAGTTGGCCGGCGAATCCGCTGAAGACCAGCGAGCCAAAGACCTGCTCAAAAACGCCGATCTCAAGTATGATGTGCGTGAATTTGCCGAAGCCATCGAGATGTATAAAAACATCATTGATCGCTTCCCCAAGAGCAAATATCGCTTCACTTCCCATTTGCGCCTCGGCAAGCATCAATTCGGTGAAAAACAGTACGAAGATGCGGTCGGCCAATTGTACAAGTGCTCCGAGGGCAGCGAGGATCCCAAAGAACAGGCGGAGAGCCTCTACCTGATTGGTGTCAGCTACTTTGAGCAGACTCAGTATCAGAAGACCTTCTCCGAGCTTCGTAAGGTCACCGCAAATTTCCCGGGAACGGAATACTGCAACAAGGCCTACCATTACCTTGGCATGGCCCACTTCCGTCTCAAGCACTACAAACGGGCGATCGAGGCATTCCGCATGGTTGGCACCTCGGTCGATGAAGGTGACGAAAACGTAAGAAAACTCTCACCAGGCAAACGCCTCTTCATCAAAGTAAACGACCGGGACCTCACGATCCTTTCCCGTCAGAAGAAGACCCTCAAGGTCATGGCAACCGTCAAGACCGGCGACGAGGAACTGGTAGAACTGCACTCCAGAGGCATGACAGGCACAGACTTTATCGGCTCAATCAAGACCGAACTCGGTGAAGCCGTAAAGGGCGACGATGTCCTCCAGGTGCTCGGCAACGATGAGATCAGCGTCGAATACGTCGATACCCACGCCAGCGACCGTCAGCGAGATATTTCCCGCAAGCACGTCATCACCATGTCAGATGATGCCCGCGTCGACATCGTCGATGGTATCTACAAGAGCCGAGTACAGGGCGTGTCACTTGACCGCAATGCCAACATCCGTGTCATCGATTACGACCGTGACCTGAGTAATGCGCAGGACAGCGTCAAGCTCATTGTGCGGTCCAAGCGCGAGATCAAGGAAGAAGCTGGCAAAATCATCAGCGAGGAAGACCTCCTCGCCAAGGCCACTGACGAGAAGGAAAAGAAATATGAAATTCTCGACGAAGAAGTCATCGAGCTGAAAGAACGCGCCGTTGACCTCAACGCCGTGAGCGAAACCTCAACCGAAGTTAAAGAAGGCGCCGAGGTTAAAGAAGGCGCCGAGGTTAAAGAAGGCGCCGAGGTTAAAGAAGGCGCCGAGGTTAAAGAAGGCGCCGAGGTTAAAGAGGGTGCCGAACCCGCCGAACCCGCCAAGCCGGCCACCTTCCACACCGGTATTTTCACCGGCAATATCATGGTCAAGGAAGGCGAGGCCAAGAAAGGAGACGGGATCATCCAGGCCGAAATGAATGATCGTGTCGAGGTCGAATACATGGACGAAATCCGTGTGACCGGAGATAAGCCCGAGCCACAGTTGGCCGAGGTTGTCGTCGTCAAGGGCCAGCTCACTGTACCTATTCCTTACGAGAGCAAGATTCGTGATGCTGCACTGCGGGTGAAGACCGAACTCCAGGTCGCTGAAGCACTCATGAACATGGGCCGAATCTACAAGGAACTCGGCCTCAAGGAACAAGCGGACGACAAATTTGTCGAAGCCCTCAAGGAATGCGCCAAGGTCGCCCGCGAACGTGGCGCGTACGACCGCGAGCTCGAGGAGACCACCCAGTATCTCCTCTGGAAGATCTATTTTGAAAAGGGAGACCACGGCCAGGCAGCCTCTGTCTGCCTCAATCTCCTCCGAAATTTCCCCAACTCCGAATTCGCAGATGATGCGCTCTTCATGATGGGGAACGTGGCCAAGGAAAAAGAAGAATTCACCTCCGCTATTTCCTACTACCAGCGACTGCTCCAGGCATCGGTAGTCAACACGAACTCCAAGCCGGGTGACGAAAAGAAGACGATTGGCACCGGCTCACCCCTCGCGCCGGACGCCCAGTACAACATCGCTGAGTGCTATGAAAAGATGGGCGAAAAGAACAAGTCCAACTACGAAAAGGCGCTCGTCGAATACAAAAAGTGTGCGGAGCAGTTTCCTCAGAGCAATTACGCTCCGAAGTCCATTACCAAAATCGCCAATTTCTACTACCAGATGAAGGACTATCCCAGAGCTCTGGAAATCTATGAAAAGACTCTTCGTGATTACCCGGATGCCGAATTCATCGACCTCATCCTTCTCAATTTCGGTAAGTGCCTGGTAATGATGAAGGACTACGAAGCCGCATCGGTCAAGTTCAAGATGGTTATCGACGACCATCCAGAGAGCGAGCACGTCTCAAAGGCGCAGAAATACCTCACATATGTGATGAAAAAGATTGCCCGCGGCTAAGTGTCATCCCAAGCCAAAATTGAAAGAGGCTGCTCCATCCGGGGCAGCCTTTTTTGATTCAGATGCAAGACACAGGAAGCTTCCAATACTCAGGCTGTCATTCATATTCAAGCTTTCCTACATTGCGATCTCCCCCTCCTGCGTTTCGGGCTGCAACTCTTTCCGAAAGAGACACTTCTGAACTCTTCCCCGCTTGCCGAACCGGGCGATCCGAGTAAAATTTTCCTCTGCGTTTCCAAAGCCCGGCTTTCAGCTCAGGCTTCTCACCGATTGCCCCCTTCGCCCATCTCGTTTACGTTCCCAAGAACAGCTCCGCGCGGCTCGGCTATTCCTAAATCTGATCGAGCGAAAGCTCCAGAAGGCTTTTAGTTTCAGCTACTTAGAGGCAGAAATTACGTGACTGACCAAGACTACACCTCGGAAGACATCCAAGTTCTGAAGAACATCGAACACGTGCGACTCCGCCCAGCCATGTACATCGGGGATACTACCGAACGTGGGCTTCACCATTGCATCGACGAAGTAGTTGATAACAGCATCGACGAAGCCATGGCCGGGTACGCCAGCCTCATCATGGTCACGCTCCACGAAGACGGCTCTGTAACCGTACAGGACAACGGCCGCGGCATCCCTGTCGACATCCACAAGGAAGAGAAGAAGCCTGCTCTCGAAGTTATCCTGACTATCACAGGTGCTGGAGGTAAATTCGGCGGAAAAGCTTACCAGGCTTCCGGGGGCCTCCATGGGGTAGGCGTCACTGTTGTAAATGCGCTCAGTGAGTGGTTGGAAGCCGAAGTCTACCTGAACGGAAAAATCTACTTCATGCGGTTTGAAAGGGGGCAGACGGTCACCCAACTCGAGATTCGAGGGGAGACCAAGGCCCGCGGGACAAAAATCTTATTCAAGCCGGACTCACAGATTTTCCAGACGACTGTGTTTCACTTTGAGACGATCGTCAAACGGATGCGCCAACTCGCTTACCTCAATCCCGGGGTGAAGATTATTTGTGCAGATGAGCGAACCGATCAGGAAGTGGTCTTTGAATTCAAAGGAGGAATAAGGGATTTCGTGAAGTTCCTTAATCAAGGCAACGATCTCCTGCACCCAGAGGTCGTTTATATCCAGAAGCAGGATGGCCCATGCTGGGTGGAAGTCGCTTTCCAATACAACCTGGGCTACTCGGAAACTGTTTTCAGCTTCGCGAACAACATCCATACCCACGAGGGCGGCACACATCTCAGCGGTTTTAAATCCGCCATGTCGCGCACCATTAACGCTTATGGCAAATCGAATGGATTGTTCAAGAACGACATTTTGCCTACAGGAGAAGATATCCGCGAGGGCATCACCGCTGTGATCAACATCCGTCTCCCAAACCCGCAATTTGAAGGTCAGACCAAGACCAAACTCGGTAACAGCGAGGCCGGCACACTGGTCGAAACTGCACTAAATGAGGGCCTGGGTATTTTCCTGGAGGAACACCCCAAGGACGCAGCGAACTTCGTCCGCAAGGCGATCCAGGCCGCAGAAGCCCGCGAGGCCGCAAAAAAGGCGCGTGATCTTACCCGGAGGAAGGGAGTGCTGAGCTCCGGCAGCCTGCCAATCAAGCTGGCCGATTGCAGCAGTAGAGAGGTAGCCAGCACCGAACTGTTCCTGGTCGAGGGTGACTCCGCCGGTGGCTCAGCAAAACAGGGCCGCGACCGCATATACCAGGCGATCCTCCCTCTCAGGGGCAAAATCCTGAATGTCGAAAAGACCCGCATGGACAAGATACTCAAACACGAGGAAATCTGCGCGCTGCTTTCCGCCCTCGGGACAAGCATCGGCATCGAAGAATTCAATCTCGAAAAACTCCGCTATGGCAAAGTCATCATCATGACGGATGCGGATGTTGACGGCTCGCACATCGCGACCCTGCTGCTTACGTTTTTCTATCGCCACATGCCACTGCTCATCGATGCCGGACGGCTTTACCTCGCTCAGCCGCCACTCTTCAGAGTTAAGCGCCGAAAGGAGATAAACTACTATCACAGCGAAGAGGAGATCAGAGAGTTTTTATTAAGCAAGGGTATCGAGTCAGCGTCTCTGCGTATCAGCAACGGATCGGCAGAACCAAGAATTGTGGAAGGCGAAGCCCTTCGGCAGCTCATGGATCTGATCATAGATATTGAGGGCCAGACAAAAAAACTAAAGAGGAACGGATTCAAATTTGACGAGTATCTGGGCCTCCGGAATACAGATACCGGCAATCTGCCGAGAGCTCGGGTGACATATTCGGGTCAGCCACCGATGTATCTCTATTCCGAAAACGAAATCAACGAGTTCATCGCCTCAACCACCCCCGCTCCCACCGCAACCACCCCTGCTCCCGCCGCAATCACTGAAGTTGATGATGAACAGGATTCCTCTGACACAGAAAGTTCGTCTGAAGCAATCGACCTTTCCTATGAGCTGTACATCTTCCACAACGCCGCGCACACCCAGCGTTCACTGGCCCTGCTCAAAGAAATGGCCTTCGAAATCAGTGACCTTCATCTGAAACGTGATGATTATTCCGAAGAGCCGCCAAAATTCTTCCTCGTCAGCGACAATGAGGAGGTCGGCCTTCACGACCTCAATGACGTGTTGAAGCAGGTTCAGGAGCGCGGCCAGCGCGGCTTTGACCTCCAGCGTTACAAGGGTCTCGGCGAGATGAATCCCGACCAACTCTGGGAAACAACCATGGACCCCACACGGCGGGTCATGGTGCGCGTAAAAATGGATGATGCAGTGAAGGCAAACGAGATGTTTACCATTCTGATGGGCACGAAGGTCGAGCCGCGGCGCGAATTTATCGAAACACACGCTCTGGACGTACAGTTTCTGGATGTGTAGCGACATCGCTGTCACCAAACGAATCGATGCCGTCTATGCGAGGCTTTTTTGAAGGCCAGCGATCCGGTGCACTGTGTCTCAAACACTCACCGTCCAGCGAGACTTACGAGGAAAGCACAGAGCAAGCTCACAGGGCTCTCGGGCCCTGAACGCGATCCGGGTAACGACAAGACTGGCAGCTTGCAGCTACGATACGGCGACGATCAGGGTTTCCAGTTCTTTTCTTCAATTTCAAATTGTTCAGCCAGCCATTTGTACGCGGCAATCATCGATTCCCCCGTCGGGTCGTGACCCGTCATGTGCATGAAGCAGCCGACGGCGGTCTCCCTGTTGTGCAGCCGATAAACCTGCCTGGCCTCGTTGATGTGCTGCCAGCTTTCAGGTCGATCAGCTTCGCCCGCTATAAGCAGAAAGGAACGTGGCGCAATCAGGGCGAGCGCATGGTGACCATTGAGCGTGAAATTCTCATCCTTGATCTGATTGCCGAAATACCAGGGAGCCTCCCAATTCGTGAAAGACCAGCCGATGCCGAAATCGGAAGAGATGACGGCCTTGATACGTTCATCGAAAGCGGCAGTATAGAAAGCCATCTTGCCGCCAAGGGAATGGCCGATGGCGAGAATGCGTTCGGTATCGATGTCCGGCTGTTCCAGCAGGAGATCGACCGCACGGCTTGTATCCCATGTGAGCTTACCGATGCCTGTCCACTCGGGATTTTCAGCCAGGATTTGGGTTGCTCCGGCCTGCCACCAGGCAAAGCCTTTACCGTTCTCCGGCTTTGAAACCGTGTTGTATGGAAATGCCTCGGTGCATACGACCACATACCCCTGCTGAACCAGGTGACGGCCAAATTGAGTGTTGGGTCTGTCGGTAATGGGCGTCCGGGTTTTCAGATCAAATCCAGCCATACGGTCTGGATCATAAAACGGAATCACGACCCCGGGGCGAGGAGAACGCTGCGCATTCTTTGGCTCCATCAAGAGGAGCTTTTGCCGTTGGCCCGGCCCTGTCGGCTGAAGAAGAATCGTCCCATTGAAATCCTGCGTTTCGAATGTATCAACAACCTCAGCAGACCGGTCAAATTCGCCGAAGGAAGGCACTCCAATCGCAGACTGCCAGCGGCCAAGCAAGATCTTGCGAATGTTCTCCCAGACTTCCCAACTGATTTCGCTCCCGGCGGGAAAAAGGGGAGCCAGATTCTGCGGAGGCCCAAGGTCATCGACACCAGGATGGCTTAGTTCTTCTGACAGCGAATTCATCATTATCTCCCCTTGAAATGGTCTGCCGGATGACTCTCAGTGCTTGCCCTTGTTAGAACGGTGGGCCCGCCATTTCCCTGTGAGCCTCCACTTGCTCGAATCGTCTTAAGGCTCGTTCGCCCTCGCCTTTTGATTCAAGCGTGTACTTTACAGCGGGGCCGAGTGAGCGAACTTTCAAGTAACTCCCTTCGTCTGCCTGTACATTGTCCACCCCGACTGCTGCATCCTCCGGCACTACCTTCCATGACCGATTTTTCAGTGACGCCGGTACATACCACCAATCGATCGAATCCCCTTTGTCTGGAGACATGCTGCCCGCGAGGGTGACCGCGCCGAGATTTTCGCCTTCAACAAGAGCGCTGAAATTTTCGGCGTTCTTCCAACAGGCATTTCGATCGGCGCCGCCGGGCTCATCGAAATCGTAGTGGAGTTCGACATCGTAGGTGCGAAATGCTTTCCAGACTCCAGCGGCACTATTCGCGCCGTCGAGGAACGGGGAGAGCGTCTCAACGGTGTCCCCTGAAATTTTGTCAGATGTGGTTGCGGAGATGGTCTCCATGGATGCTTCGTAGAGCTTCGCGGCCATCTGTGCCTTCATCGCCTTAAGTGCTGGCTCACCCACTCCAAACCTTTTGAGGGTTTCGTAAAGTTGTTTCGCGTCTGATTTGTTCAGGAAACCGTACGCCTCGCCGAGCGCCCTGTCTGACCTGAATGGATGGTAAAACTGTTTGCGGTCCTCAAGCGGAATGCCTGCCGCGGCCATCTGATACTGGTCGCGAATGAAATCGTCCGTGAGCCGGGTGAGCGCTGCCTGTTCAGGATTTTCGTTGCCCGGTTGCTGCTGGCGGATCTGCTCTGCGGCAGCCTGGATGCCTGCGAGCTGGTTCGCCTGAAGGAACTCTTCCACCTTCTTTCGATCCAGGTGCTGGATTCGATTCCTGCGAATCAGGGCCCGCCACGCGACGGCTTCGAACACTGCTTCTCGTTTCTTCTTTGTCGAGGAGCGGGAATGCCGTTTTTCAAGACCAAGATATTCGAGCATTGCACCAAGCTCCTCTACGGGGAGAGATTCCACTTTCTCTGGGGAGTAGAGCGCTGTCGGGCTGAGTTTCTTCGTAATCTGCTGACGCAGGATAGCTACGACAAGTCCCTCTTCCTGGAATTCCGCAGGGACGCCGGTGGCCTCGATTTGAGTATTGACGTTCAGAAAATTCAGCTTGTCCCCGAGTTCCCTTGAGGACAGCCGTGAGAGATTAATGGAACCAGCGTCGGGCCCTGATTTCTTGAGTCGCTGCAAGAGATCCTCTCGAAGCTTTTCTTCTGAATTGGCTTTGTCGGGCAGCCCCTCGTCCGTGCAAAGCGAAAGGACATGCACGCGCACCAGAAATGTACGCCGCTCCCGATCCGATTCTAGTTTGAAGCTCCTATGTGTGGCATCGACATCCGCACCGTGCAAGAGTTGGATCACTTCTTCATGGATGGCCTGTTCGTCGATACTGCCAACCAGATACTTTGGAAACGGCCCTTCGTTAGCCGTGAGTTTGATTTTCAGAAGACCGCCATCGTTTTCGATCACATCGGGCTCTGAGATCGCGCCGCCAACCCGCAGAAATCGAGGGGTGCGAAACGTCCCCTTCTCCGCCGTTCGAATGAAAATTTCGTGATCGCGTGAATAGCTGCCAGTGTAGGTGGCTGTGGCGGAATACTTATCCCTCTGAATGCGATGCTCCAGCCGAAGATCAGAAAGTCGTATTTCCTCCGCGGTCAGAGGAGCACCCAGAAGGCTCACGAGCATGAGGAGGTCAATCTTTCTTCGGGTTGGCATAAAGTGAGCAGGATTAAAATGCTTTAAGCAATCAGAATTCTTCTTCAACACAGAGCGGCGGTGAGACGATAGCAGAGAAGGCCCGGCAAAAGCCAATACTCCTACCTCGTTTCTGCCATCCCCGAATAGTTACCTCTGTTCGTTCTCAGGCTCGATGCGATACTTCAGCAACATCAGGTTTAAGGTGTTCTCTTTCCGCAACTCTCTACCCGCAAGCGAGTCTATTAAATCTCGAAATTCTATTCGTCCTTCGATTCCCCTGCGTTCGGAGATAATTTCGAAGGAATCCTGAACGGACTTGTCCCAGAGAGCGAAATAAGTCCGATCCATCAAGACATAGATGGTTTCTCCCTCATGTAATTTGAGTTGATGCTTAATAGTGTCGGAGTTCGGTGTATATCCGACAAAATCAGTTTTTCTGCCCAGTATAGCCCCAGCATATGTATGCCACTTGGGCCACATCCCGCCCACCAGGATTACATGGTCTGCAGACACTCTTGGTTTCAAATCCATGACCAGTTGTTCGAATGGGTTCTGCCGCACTGAAGGGCCTACGTAAACAAACAGGATGTTAAAAACGACTATCAGGACGAGTGAGAGACTTCGCGCGGTATTGACCGCCCAAGGGATTGCATCCGCTTTAAGGGCTATGAAACGAGCCGCGAAGATCACAATTCCAGGAACGATTGGCAGAAGGTAACGGGATCGCTGGGGCTGCCGCACGACAAAGGTAAAAAAGAGAAACAGTGGGACGACCAGGCAAAGCAGAAACACGGTCTCCCTGCGTTTCTCTGCTAGATCTCTGAAAAGTGGTTTCCCCCAGAAAAGAAAACCGGCAAGAGCCAGCAAAGACCAGGGACAGGATATTCGAAGGAAATCAACGGGATATCGCAGGATGTTTTCACCGATTCGTGAGAACCCTCCGCTGGCTCGTGCATTGATTTCATCTTCCTGGAAAAATGAGACAAAGGCTTTGCTCAGGCTCTGCTCTGCAGGTCTATGATGAGCGGCAAATTCGGATGCAGGGGTGTTTGTGGACAAAAGAATTGCATACCACCAGAAGCAGAAAATCAGCGCCGGACACCAGAACCAGGGATTGAACAGAACTCCTGTTCCTGTCTCCTTCAGACTTCGGCGCTCGACAATGCAGAATACGGCGATTGGCAGTGTTGACAGTATCAGGCCCACGTGCCCCTTTACCATGACCACTACTCCAAGCCCCACAGCGGCAAGAAAGAATCGTCGCCGCGATTGCTCGCCCGAAACCACGGCAATGAAATTCAGGTAAAGCATGAGCATGCCGGCCAGCATGACCATATCTGTCAACGCAAGCCTTGAATGCACGAGCATGGTGTAACTGGAGGCCGCCATCAGCCCGGCAAGCTGAGCAGTTAAAGCATGCCGGTAGAGGCGTACGGCCAGAAGGTAGATGAGAGCGACGACCGATGCGCCAGCCAGCAGTGAGGGCAGCCTCGATGCCCATAAACTGAACCCGAAAATCTTGCACATGCCCAACACCAGCCAGTTCATCAGCGGCGGTTTGCCGAGATGCAGATAGCCGTAATAAGTTGGCACCAGATAGTGGCCGTTCTCCGGCATCGAGAGGACGGTCTGTATATAGAATCTCTCATCTTCCCGAGTGATGGAAAGGCTACCCAACCCGGGTAAACCGGCCGCTATGGTGAGTAGTGCGAGGAGAACTAAGTCTCGACGGCAGATAAGTGGAGCTTCCACAGGCAAAAGACCTAAGGCAGCCTATTGGCCGCAGGCACAGAGGACCACGGATGAAGAGGGCCACGGATATCGGGATCAAAACATCTTCGGTCTCTTCATCCGTCGCCTTCTTTATCCGTGGCTCTCTTCATACATGCTTAAAAAAATCTCCGCACGACACGGAGAAGTAATGGTAGATGAGTGACGGCAGCCAGCATGACTCTGAGATGTTTCTGCGCAAGCACCTTCATGTGTTCGGATACTGTTGTTGGGGACGCGACCCTTAGAATGGCAAAGGCAAACCCATTGGGCACAATCATCCAGCCCAAGAATTCTTTACCCTCCGGCAAGGCCTTTACTGTGCATTCTCAGACACTTCGGGGGTATCACTGCCTCATGCACCGGTTGATACCTCTTATCATAATTCTTTGTGCTTCAGGCTTCGGCCAATCGCTAGAACCGGCACCCGGGCCCAGTTCATTACAGACTGCCCAGGCGCCTCTTCGCTGGTCGTTCGAAGATGGCACCCAGGGATGGAAAGCTCGCGACTGCCAGATCAAATCTGCGTCCGGTATCACCCGGCATGGCAGCAAGAGTTTGATGGTGAACAGCTCTTTTCCTCGTGCGGCGCGGATTGAGTTCGTTGGCGAACTTGGAGTGAAGTCCCTCAAAGAAATCCACTTCTGGGTTTTTGTGCCTCATGGCTCTCCGGCTGATTTGCAGGCGATGCTTTACCTGAAGGATAAGGACGGACTTTTCTATCAATACCTTCACCCCGAAAAGCTCCAGGAGGGTTGGCAGCAGATTGCTGTTGATGTCTCCACTGAGAGTGTCGGCCTGGTGCCGCAGGATCACTATGGGCATTGGGGCGGCCGGGTGGCCGCGCACATCGACACACTCGGTATCAAGCTTATCTCACGTCAGGAGTATTCCGGTGAGTTCTACATAGACCTGATCGAGTCGGTTGCCGGAACGACAGAGCGTGAGCCCCTGCGAATCCTGGATTTCAAACCGGGGCCTTCGAGGCTGGGCACGTTTGAAAAGTTTGAACTTTCGTTTCGGCTGAACAGGGAATTTAAGAACCCGTTCGATCCAACCCACATTCAGGTCGACGCAGAGTTCAAATCGCCTACTGAGGGATACACCATTCCAGGTTTTTACTCTCAGGATTTCGTGCGCAGCAAAGACAATCCACGGCGGGAACGATTCCTGGTGGACGACCTGGTTGCCGGCTCCAATCGCGCGGTGAATTCAGAACTCACTGTCGAAAGATGGGAAGAGATGATCCCGATGGGGGCGCCCTCGTGGAAAGTGCGCTTCACGCCAATGGAACCCGGCGCGCATAAGTACCGTCTGATCATCAAGACGGGCAGTAAGACCATTGAATCCCAATGGCACTCGTTCATTGCCAGTCCTTCCAACAAACCCGGCTTCGTCAGAGTCTGTAAGACAGACCCCCGGTACTTTGAATTTTCGAACGGCGATTTCTTTTATCCGATCGGTCACAATGTCCGTTCGCCGTTTGACGAACGATGGTGGGCAACCGTACTCGAGAAGGAGAAGCTGCCTCCGGACAAGGGCACTTATGCGTACGACGACATTCTGCGCAAGATGCATGAAAACGGTGAAAACCTGGCGGAAATCTGGATGGCAAGCTGGTGGCTGGCAATCGAGTGGACAAGCGAGTGGCGCGGATTCCGTGGCCTGACTGATTACAACCTGGCTAACGCGAGCAAGCTCGATTACATGCTCGAGATAGCGGACAAGAACGACATCTATTACCACCTCGTGCTGGATAATCATGGCAAAGCCAGTACCTGGTGTGACCCCGAGTGGATCAACAATCCCTATAATGCTGACAACGGCGGCCCTGCCTACGATGTGGAAGATTACTTCACCAATCAGGAGGCAAAGGACACCTACAAGAAGACACTCCGTTATATTGTCGCCCGCTGGGCATACAGCCCCAGAATTATGGGCATTGAATTATGGAGCGAACTGGACCTCACCGGGGCCAGCTTTGATTTCAAGAACAGCGCAGTAAAGGCGGACTGGCATCGCGAAATCGGCCAGGAACTCCGCAACCTCGATGCATTCAAACACCTGGTGACCACCCACTACTCCACTGACTGGCGTCGGCTCGATCCCAATGTTGTCTCGCTGCCCCAGATCGATTATGTCGTCGTCGACGCTTATCGCAGCCGTAAGAGCATTGTGGAGCTCATTGATCAAACTTATGAACGCGCAAGCCAGTATGGTAAACCCTGTTTTGTTACCGAGTATGGCGGCAGCCCGTGGGCGACCAGTGCTGCACAAGTCATCCCTTTACTCAAAGCGGATCTGCAGGCCGGGCTGTGGGCCACTTACATGACACCTTCGGCAGCTTCGCCGTTGCTGTGGTGGTTCGAGTTTATTGATCACCAGGATCAGTATTTTCGTTACAAGGCGCTGGCTAATTACGCCAAGGGTGAAGACCGCCGGAACCAGGGGCTCTATCAGAACGATGCCGCCGGCGCGATTGTTGCCGGGAACGCATTCGACAAACTTCGACTCAGCGCCAAAGTTCTGACGAATGGGCAGCGGGCGTATGCCTGGGTGTACGATCAGACCGCGATGGAGAGCTGGCCACAGGAGGGTACCGCTCGAACCTTCAGTGGGGCAAGCCTCTCGCTTGCGATGGGATTTGGCGATTACACCTATGAGGTGTGGGACACCGTGACCGGCAAGGTGGTTCAGAAAGAAAACGCCTCCGTCACCGGCACCACGATTTCTATTCCGCTGCCTGAGTTTACGATTGATTGTGCGATCAAAGTGAAGCCGAGAGGAAGTGGACTTCCCGCGAAGTGATACTTGCTCCCGGGAATTCAGAGAATTTCCTTGATCGGCCGATTGGCGTCCCTATGCCCAGACCGATTGATTAAGGACAAAACTGGCGCCCAGGATGGCATAGATTGCAGGCGGCTGATGGTGAAGCATCTGGCTGAGGCATCAACAAAAAATACGGAATCCGGCAAATGGCCCCCATGGAGGCGCTCTGCCTGGCTTCTTTGTCCCGGTCGCTGCCGACCAAAACCCAGCACTTCCCCTTGGGCGATTTATCATCCTTTCGCTCAAGTTTTATGGCAGAGACTTCTGAACAACTACGGACCCGCACAGTTCGGATTCGGTCACTTGACCGCACCGACTGGCTCGAAGAAAACGACGGTTCACGCTTCCATCCAGCTTGCCCGGATGGGGGCGTCCATTCGTAACTGAACCGTATTGTGATTAAGCCAGAAAGGTCGAGCATCCAGCCATGCGAATCCTTACTATCCGCCCCGGCGCGCTGGGCGACTTTATCGTCACTATTCCAGTCCTTCGCGCCCTGATGACAGCCTACCCCGAGGCTGCACATCACGTCATGGCACCGGGATTCGCCCGCGAGCTGTTGGGGCCGCGCAATCCACACTTGCGATTTCATCACCTTGAATTACCCGGCCTGCACACCTTCTTCAGCGAAGCCCTTGAGAAGGACCAAAGGCTGGTAGATTTCTTCCAGCAGTTTGAGCTCATCCTGAGCTATTGGGGGAATACGGATTCCATATTCTCGAAACAGCTTGCTGGATGCCGAGAAGGCAGATTGCTGTGCTGTCACCCGAAACCTGTCGAGGATTTCCCGGGGCATGTCACCGAGCATCTCTTCGAGCCGCTTAAACAAATCGGGGTGTCCATGACTTATGAGAATCCTTTGCTTCCGGCGACCCCAACGGAGATTTCAATGGCCAGAAGCAGGTTGGATTCCCTCGGCATGCAGCCGCGATTCGTGTTGTGTCACCCTGGCAGTGGGAGTCCGGCCAAGAACTGGGCGGCCCTGCGATTTACTCATCTGGCACGAGCGGTAGGGACGGCGGCGGATTTGGAGATTCTGTTTATAGAGGGCCCGGCGGATGAGGAAACGGCCTCACAGATCCGGCAGGCAAGCGGTTTTCAATTCAAATGGCTTCAGAACCCTCCACTCGGTGAATTGATCGGGCTGCTGTCGCTGGCCGCGCTCTACATCGGAAACGACTCGGGTATTTCACATCTCGCGGGCGCGGCAGGCTGTCCAGCCCTGGCAATCTTTGGCCCGACACTGCCGGAATTATGGGGCCCTATAGGCGAGAAGGTCCAAACGCTTAAAGGCTCATCCAACCTCTTGCGGCCATCGATTAAGGAAGTAGCTACGGCAGCGCTTCTCCTGCTGCAGGGTTGAACTCAAAACCTGAGCGGGGAGAATGCCGAACCGACACACTTTCAAGAGGGGGTCTTAATGCCCGATGTAACCAGGAATCTTAAAGCGGAGCCCAAGACAACGGCCGACTGCAAGGCGGATAAACCGCCCATTCCTGAGCCCTCGCTACAGCACCTGATCATGAGCTTCGCGACCCAGGCGTTGTTTGGCCTCGGCGAAGCAGAAAATCCCGCCACGAGCAAGAAGGAACAGGACCTTGATTGGGCGAAATTCAACATCGACATGCTTGAAATGCTGGAAGAGAAAACCCGCGATAACACAAGCGCCGAAGAAAAGAACCTCTTCGTTCAAATCCTCTACGATCTCCGTATGCGGTACATAAAGGCGGTAGGTTAGGTCTGCCGAGTCAGCTCAAAAAAAGCCTCATGCGGAGAGGCGGTGAGCTTCATTGAACCCCAGGATCGCTGCCAATCCCGGCCTGCGATAAAGCTGTCGCTTGCGAGTCGGATTAGAGCATCATGGTCCCAATGTTGGCAACGGTTACCGCATCGATGCCGAGCAGATTGCCTGTAGAGAGGTTCTGTGCGGTGCCGCCATTTTCGGTTGTATTGGCCGCATCGTTGATTCCTGCTGCCGCGTTCTGTATCTGGCTCTGTTCCTGGGATGCCGCGCTGGTGTTCTGAGCGGAGTTTGCCGCATACCTGGCAAGGATATCTACCCCTCTTGGCGTAAGGGCAACCTGTTCCTTGCGAGTCATATCGATGATGCCCGTATGTCGTACATCGCCGGTCTGGCTGAGTGTCGCGGTCATGGTTCGTGTGTTATCCGCGTCGGCCCCGTTTGCGATGGCGTTTTGCAGGATTCTTTCGGCCGCGGAGCCCTGGCGCTGTCCGTTCGTGAATATCGCTTGGGCCGCGTTGTTATCGTCTGTGGAGTACAGTTCACGGAAGCGTGCCCCGTGAAAGGCGCCGAAGTTATTGGCGAGTGTGCAGTTGAGAACAGTCGTTGTAAGGTCTACATCAAACGTCTGTGTAACCTGTGCACTCTGATTCAAGGAGTTGAAGGACGTACTGTCCGCGCCGGCGAAATTATTCAGTTCAGCAAAGGCATCCTGATTTCCGCCCTGATTCTGAGCGATGTGTGCAGAACCGCGTGCCAGGAACTCGGATTGCTCGGTATTGGCATTCAACCGAAGGAGATCGGGTGAAGGAGGCCCGGTGAAATCCTGGAACTGGATGTGTTTGCCTTCGTCCAGAAGATTGAGGTCGAGGGTAACAGGTTCAGCACCGCTGTTGCTGTTCTCGAGGACTCTCAATATTCCAGGATCACCTGTAGTCAGGGTCACGGTGGCTGCGGCGAATTTATCGACTGCTCCCCCCGGACCGATTCCCGTTCCATTGAGAAAATTGATCAAGTCGCCGACCGTCGTTCCATTATTGCCAGCACCAAATACGAACTCGATATTCGCACCAATAGTTGCGCCACTCTTTTGAGTGCCCGTTATGCGAATTTCGTCTCCATCATTCAGGACATTCGTATTGTCAATTAGGTCGAGCGCATTCAGAAGGGTGCTCGTGTCGACGTTAGTGGCAGGCGTATCATTATCGAGCGTGAAGGATGAGAATGCATTTACGCCTGTCACACCGTTTGTATTGGTAACGGCGAACGTGCCGAACGGATTGCCTCCAACGGTGTTGTTTGTGATGGCAAGCGCAAGCGGGACATCGCCCGCGTCCTCTGCCGTAAACCGAAGTTGCCCGCCGGTAAAGGTCACAGTTGAGGCATCCGGAACATTGGCATTGATGGCAGCAATCAGATTGTCCACGCCGTCAAAATTGGCGTCTGCGTTGTTGACTACAAAAGTACTGTTAAAGGCCGTCCCATCGGAATCCGTCCCAGTCCAGGCCAATGTATCCCCATCGTTAATACCTACATTAGCAATCAGGTTATTGACGATGCCTGAAGTGCTACCGGTAATGATCTCCGTCACACGATTGGTCACGCCGCCATTTTTGGGGGTGGTTACATGCGCATTGGGCGCATCGATATCGATGGACAGCATCCCGGGACCACCGTTGTCCGCCACCAGGCGGAGTTTGCCGTTGTTTACGTCACCCGGACCAATGAGATCCATCGTAGCAGTCGTAAATTTGTCTGTGCCGCCGCCGACCCCGACACCCGTTCCATTAATAAAATTGATCAGATCGCCAACGGTTGTTCCGTTGTTTGCCGCGCCATACACAAACGTTGCCGCGGTGATCGCGGTTCCGTTAAATTCCGTCCCGGTAATGGTGATGTCATCACCCGGCACGAGCACGTGTGCATCGTTGGCTTCGTCACCATTAATCGAACTAGCATTGGCGGTATGGCTC
>JAQBXN010000007.1 GCA_027625095.1 Planctomycetota bacterium
ATATGCAAGGTTCGTCTGCTTCCACAGATTCTATGGGCGCAACCCCTTCAGGGTAGAAGATGCTCCGCCTTAAAGCCCAGGGTAGCTCGCAAAGCCTCGCAACCCTGGGCTTTAAGGCGTAATGCCTTCGGCATAAAGAAGGGCTGAGTCAAACCCGGCCCAACGCGCTGGATTGGCAACGGTCGGAGGTCTGCCCCTGAATAAGTCATCTGACTTCCTAAAATCACCCTCATCTTGGTCTACTAGCCCGCCTCAATCATCCTCGTTACCATAAACTGGGGGTCAGGAATAACTGAGCCCAACACTTTGGGGTTGCCTGCTAGTCCACGAACTGATTGATGCATACAGACATTCTGATGCGAGTTGCTAGAATCATCGATTCGTGGGCTGGAAAAGAAATTCCGTCTCCGAAGCCCATTGCCCCGCTCAATCTCTAAGAATGTCGGATTTCGGCCGGAATTCGGCCCATCGTCTGACGCCCGAACTCTAATAGTCTGGAAAACAACATGAAAGACTGCGTTCACCTCCACGTCCACAGCCACTACAGCATGCTCGATGGTGGCATCACTATCAAAAACCTCGTCAAGAAGGCCGCCGAGAACAACATGAAGGCCCTGGCATTGACCGACCACGGGAATATGTTCGGCGCGGTCGAGTTTTACCTGGCGTGTAAAGAAGCAGGCATCAAGCCTATCGTTGGTTACGAGGCATACATGGCCCCGCAGTCGCGCATGCAGAAGGGGGGGACGGGCATCAGCGAGTCTTCCTTTCATCTGACCTTGATGGCCAAGAATGAAGCTGGCTACAAGAACCTGATGAAACTGGCCACAATCGGTTATCGAGAGGGTTACTACTACCGTCCACGCATCGATAAGGAAGTGCTCAGCACTTACAGCGATGGGCTCATCTGCCTTTCCGGATGCCTGGCTTCGGAGACTTCTGATTTACTCCAGGAGGATCGCATCGAGGACGCGGTGCGAGTGATCGATGACTTTCGCCAGATTTTCGGGCCCGATCATTTCTACCTGGAGATCCAGGAAAACAACATCATGGAGCAGAAAATCGTCAACGAACATCTGCTCAAGATAGCCAGAGACACCGGGCTGCCCCTGGTCGCCACAAACGATATCCATTATCTGAATGAGGATGACCATTCCGCCCACGACGTTCTTCTCTGCATCGGCACGGGCAAAAAGCAGGCAGATAAGAATCGGCTTCGGTTCGAACAGAATGAGTTTTATTTCAAATCGCCTGAACAGATGTATCAGGCGTTCAGCTACGCGCCAGAAGCGGTGAGCAACACGCTCCAGGTGGCTGAAATGGTCGACCTGAAAATCGACTTCGACACCTATCACCACCCGGTCTTCAAATGCCCTGAACCCCAGACACCGGACGAGCATATTCGAGAAATGGCGACCAGGGGACTCCACGAGCGTTATTCTGAAATTACCCCCGAAATCCGTGAGCGGTTCGATTACGAGTTGGAGATTCTGGCGCGCATGGGGTTCAGCAGTTACCTGCTCATCGTGTGGGACATCGTTCGGTACGCACGCGAAAACGATATCCCCGTGGGGCCTGGGCGCGGCTCGGCTGTCGGCAGTCTGATTTGCTACTGCCTCTACATCACGGATCTGGATCCTTTCAAGTACGACCTCATCTTCGAACGATTTATTAATCCGGGCCGCAATGATATGCCGGACATCGATCTCGACTTCTGTAAAGAACGACGAGGCGAAACTATCGATTACGTCACGAAGAAATATGGCCGTGAATGCGTCTGCCAGATCATCACGTTCAACACCATGGCAGCGAAGGGGTCGCTCAGGGATGTAGGCCGTGTGCTGGATGTCCCGCTGTCGGAGATGGATAAACTCACGAAAAAGGTGCCGGAAGTACTGGGTATAAAATTAGAGGATGCGCTCAAAGACGCGGACTTCATCGGTGTCGTAAACAGCAACCCGGAATTCAAGCAGGTTGTGGACCATGCGTTGAGGCTCGAAGGCCTGGCCCGCAACCCGGGTGTGCATGCGGCAGGGGTCATCATTGCCGACCGTGACGTTTCCGATTACTGCCCGCTCTACGTTCCGCCCGGCACGGCAGACGTCACCACCCAGTATGAAATGAAGATGGCGGAGAAGGTGGGACTGCTGAAGGTCGACTTTCTTGGCCTGGCGACGTTGACGCTTATCCATTACGCCGCAAAGAACATAAAGAGGCGGCACAACGTGGACTTTATCCCCGGTCAACTGAATCTTGAGGATGCGCCCACATACGAGATGCTTGGCAGGGGCGAGGCCAAGGGGATATTCCAGTTTGAATCGGAAGGCATGCGCCAGCTCCTCCGAGACGCCCGCCCCAACTGCCTCGAAGATCTCATAGCGCTCAATGCCATGTATCGGCCAGGGCCGATGGACAACATCCCCTCTTTCATCGCGCGCAAACACGGTCGGGAGGAGATTATCTACCTGCATCCGATGCTCGAGCCCATACTCGGCAACACCTACGGCATCATCGTTTACCAGGAACAGGTCATCCGTATTGCTAACGTCGTTGGCGGATTTTCACTACCGGACGGCGACAGCCTGCGCAAAGCGATGGGCAAGAAAATCAAGACCCTGATGGATAAATTCAAGGGGCAGTTTGTCGACGGTGCGGTGAGCAACGGGTTCACCAGAGAGCAGGCAAACGCGCTCTGGGATCAGCTCGAACAATTCGCCAAGTACGGATTCAACAAGTCGCACGCGGCGGCTTATGCCTTCCTTGCGTTCCAGACCGCCTGGCTCAAAACGCACTATTCGAGGGAGTTCATGGCGTCGCTGCTGACAATCGAAATCCCCTCGCCACCAAAGGTCTCTGAATACATTCAGGAATGCCAGCATATGGGCATCGAAGTCCTTCCGCCGGACGTTAACGAATCCGGCGCGGCGTTTACCCCTCTCGATGAAGGCATTCGATTCGGTCTTGAGGCCGTCAAAGGCGTCGGCTCAAAAGCTGTAGAGAGCATCGTCGCCGCTCGTGAGGCGCACGGTCCATTCAAATCTCTTTTCGACTTCTGTGAGAAGGTCAATTTACATGCAGCCAATCGAACGACGATCGAAGCGCTCATCCGGTCCGGCGCGTTTGATCGGGCCGGAGGGTTCAAACGCTCGCAGATGCTCCTGGTGATCGACGACGCGATTCGGCTGGGCGCCGAAGTGCAGGCCGACCGAGCATCCGGCCAGATGAACCTCTTTGGTGGTGGTAATCCCGGCACCAATAGCGAAAAGTTGGAATTCCCTGTGCCGGAAGTGGACGAACTCGACAAGCTCAAACTACTCGCATTGGAAAAGGAATACCTCGGCTTTTACGTCACCGGCCACCCGCTCGAAGAATATGCCGACACGGTCAAGACATTCAGTAACGCAACAACCAAGTCGATCGCGAACCTGGAAGAAGGCACCGTGATCAGCTTGATTGGCATCGTCGGTGGTATCCGCACAAGCATGAGCCGGCGTGGTCGCATTCTCCGAATTATGTTCGAAGACCTCGACGGCCTCAGCGAAATCTCCATCTTCTCCGATCAGGCAAATGATGCAGGTGAGGGCACTATCGCTGAAGGCCGTATCCTGCTTCTGAAAGGCAAGGTCCAGATTTTCCGCGACCAGCCGGACATACGCGTCGACAAGGTAATCCCCATTGAAAAAATTCACGAGGAATTGGCGCGCCGCCTGGTCCTGATCCTTGGCAAGAATCAGGCGAACGGGAACGGTCAGGCAAACGGCAACGGAGCAAAGATTGGGAACGGCAAGCTGAGTCCCGCTCGAGTGGTGGATAACCAGATCGCCAAGCTCCGCAAGATCCTCCGCCGTCATCGCGGTAATTGCCAGGTCATGCTCGACATTCCTCTCGATGACGGTCGCTCCCGCGCCCTCCTCATGGCCGGCGAAGATTTTTGCGTCTCGCCCGACCAGCAATTCCGTGATGAAATTGACGAACTGCTCGGCAAAGGCTCCCTGAAGTTTTCCGGATGAGCAGACTTCAGGCCTTCCGCGGTCATGTCACTTAACCGGTAGAATTTTGAGCTTTGCCATGTAGATGCTCGTTTTTTCCTGGTGCGACGAGTAATAGCTCACCCAGAGCAAGCCGTCGTGGACGACCATGCCGGCATAGCTCGTGTCACCACCTGATGGAAGGCGATGTACTACTTTCATTTTGCCGTTTACGGGATCGATCCATGCAAGCGCAGTGTGTGGCTTCGGCGAATAGAGTCTCACCGTGCAGAGAAACCGGCCATCCTCCATTCGGATCATTTTGGGGCCGCCGATAGGGACGCCGAGATCCTTCCATTCCCAATCGGTGTAGGGTGGCTTTGAAACGCCGAGCATGCCTGTCCCACCGCGCCTCAACAGGCAATAGCCGGTATCGTCATCCGAGAACACCAGCGATGTCTCATTCGGATATTTCTGGTCGTGAAGTGTCTTGACGAGCGTATCGAACTGCCGACCGGTCGTGCTCTTGTAGAGCCGGTTCGTCTTTGGTCCGAGGGTGGCATATCCGATTCCGTAGGCCGTGCCCCTGTGCCAGGTGACACTCCACAGCCACATGTTCGGGTCGCCGATGTTCACTGCTTCTGACCAATCCGTGCCGTCCTTACTGAACCACGCCATCGACTGATGCCGAACCGGCTCAGGATTGTGAAGTGCTCCTGCGCCGCTCAGCATCAGTTCTCCCTCCGCGGTGATACTGAGCTTGGCATCTCTTAAATCTGCGGTGGCAGAGATAAGGTGCGCAGCAGTTTTCCAGCTCTCGCCGTCATCGGAAACCAACACCTTTAAAGCGCCATTCTTTGAAACATGCCCGTCACCTTCCCTGAACGCGCAATACCACTTGCCCTTAAATCGAATGAGATCCGTAAATGCATTGTGCCGGGCCTGATCCCAGATTCGCTCCACGGTGACGAGTTCCAGACCCGAATCCCTCTCGACCGGCCCGAAGAATGGAAGCGGCTTTTCGAACGCCTTGCTGGCAGGGATCGCCTTTCCCTTTACCACAATATCCTTGATACGAGCGCGGCCCTGACTGGCATAGAAACCGATGTGCCCGGACTTGAGCATTGGATGCTCCGCTTCGTAGAGGAGCTTATTGTTCAGGAAGATACGGATTGTTGAGCCGACCGACTCAACTGCCGCCTCATGCCACTTACCGGCAGGCTTGTCGAGATTGCTCATGCGCTTGATTTCCGTCCACGGCTTGCCGAGCTCGTGACGCACCAGGATCGCCTGCGCGCGATCATAATGAACGTAGTAGTAAGTCATTCCATCCTTTGCCCGTACCATAAAGCCACAGGCCAGAACGCCGCGGTCTTCCGGTTCGACCAGAAACTTCGCCTCAAGTCGAACGTCTGCCCATTCGCTTTTGTTGTAGACGGCATAGGCAGGCTCCTGCCTGCCATCAAGAACGAGCTCGTCAGCTTTTATCTCTCCGGGCCCGCCATAAAAAATCCACTCAGATGCCTTGTCCGGCAGAGTGAGATCTATGGTTTGTGAAGGCTCCAACACGACCTCACCGACACATGTCCTGAGCCCAAAAGAAAGGATCAGAAGGGATGCCGCTTTCTTTGGGAACGCCAGCCTTCTCATCTTTGTACTACGACTGAACAAATGGTTCACGTTTTATCCTTTCTGGGTAGAATCTGCCAAGTCGGGTGAACGATATCACCTCGAACATCTATCGTTCGCTTTTCGATGAAGATTATCTGGAACATAGAATCAGGGTCAATTCCCGACCGGATCATGTGAATCACTCTAAGCGTCCATCATTGATGAAGCCGCGGGTATAAGAATTCTTGAAAAACAAAATCAGGCATCCTATGCGTTTACTCTCGTTAACCGTTCTATTCGCCGTCATGCCGCCTGCCGGCGCCGAAAACTACCCACTGCCCCTTGGCGACTGGCAGGGCCCCTCCATCGAAGTGAAAGGGCTGAAAGGTGAAAAACGCTGCGCGACCGGCTTCCCACGGAATGCGACCGACAGCCTCTACTTCAAGAGTAAGCAGAATTTCGAGCCCGGCTTGTATCGGTTGAAATTGCAGGTGCGGCCTTCCCACGTCAGCGACGCCGTTGCCTGGGCCGGGGGAATGCGAGTCTCGATTACGGGAACTAATCTGAGGACACCTGCAGAAACGAGAGGCATATTCTTCGGTCGTGTGCACGAACCGGAGACTAAGGAGGTGGAATTTGTGCTCACCGGTCGGCGACCTCTGGAGATTGATCTCGCTGCGTTTGTAGACCGCAAAGTTTTTGAAAGCGCAACAACCGCCGGTGAACTGAAGGCCGGCGGACCGGACGTCTCGGCTGTACCAGTTGTTGAGGCTGCACAGGATTCCAACGAGGTCGAACTCGATGTTCTTCGCGATCCTGCCACGCATTTCTATTACGTTCTGGAAGAAGCGGCTCTCGAGCGGCTCTCGAGTTCGGCCGTGGTTGAAACGGTCTGGGTCAACAAACTCCGTTATCTGCCCGGCGAGACCCTCAAGGCCCGGGTGACCTTACAGCAACTCAAAGATGGCGCTGAGGGAATGCTCTCGGTATTCCTGGAGCACGATGTTCAGACAAGAGCACTTGTGAAAACTTTCGAAGTAAATGGCCGGGGAAAACAGACATTTGAATTCGAGTTTCCGCTTCCACATCGCGAACTCGGCCACGCGCTGGTAGCAAGGTACGAGTCCCCGGATGGAAGCGATATCTCTGAGTCTGCGGAGTACTTCAACATAGCGGAGAACTTCTTTCGCGTTGCCATCCACTCCGTCTTTCCATTCCATGAATACACCTTTCGTCCTGAGGCATCGATGGAATCGGACATCGAGGGCATGAAGCGGAGCTACATCAACTGCCGCGAGGTTTTTTTCTGGGCCGAAGAGGATATGGTCGAGTTGAGCCCGGATCAGGACTTCTGGTTTTCCGGTCAGACCTGTTATCACATGAGCAAAGAGGGACTCAAGACCTACATAGACCTTGCGCATGAGCGTGGCATCGCCCTCTCGACTTACGGCAAATTTATCATGTCCGGTTATCTCGGATGGAAGACGGCTTACGATTATCCCTTCGATCACAAGCAGCAGTATTCATATCCGCTGGGCATGTGGCAAAGCGCGAGCGTGCCTTCCCTCGATCGTTTTATGAATAAGGAATTCATCGGCCCCGAGCCGGACACCGGCGGCCTGCTCCACAAGAATCATGGGCGACTCCCCTTCATGCCCATCAATCCCGATCCGACGCCTCATAACGTTCGTAGGGCCGCCGAAGAAATGAAACGCTCGATTGCCATGCTCGGCTGGGATGGCGTCCGGTGGGACGGCCATCCACGAGGAGGAGGCTGGCACAGCTCAACCGGAGGGGCTCGAAGTGAGCACTACAATTATCACGTCCAGCAGAGAACCGAGCTTCTGGTTCGCTACTTCAAGGACATTATGAAGGAGACGTACCCGAACTTTCGTCACGGGTACAACTACCTCTCCGTGCAGGACGAACCTTCCTACGAGTGGACGATCGAAGATTTTGAAATGGACGAACTGTGCCGCAACGGTGGCCTGTTGATGAACGAATCCATTCGCGGGAGCTACGGCCAAACCTTCGAATGGCTCGCCCGGAACTTGCAGGTGGAGGCTGATCTATGCCGTGAGCGCGGCGGCTTTCTGCTCACGTTTTCTTGTGACGAAGTCTCCGAACGCGACACCTTCGTCGAGAGCATCCTCCACTTCGCAGCAGGTAGCCGCCCCATGAGCGAGGCGGCCAAAAATCCAATTCTGAATCGTTACGCCACCCGCTATTCGCGATACGTCTTCGACGAAACGCTCCGGCGGCTCGCACAACCGGAGAAGGTGCTGCAACTGATCAACAAACCTTCAGCGACTCGGAGCGACAATACCCCTCCAGCATCGTTGTGGTGGGATGCCTTCGTTTATGAAACTGTGTCAAAGGATCGTAAGAGCCAACTGGTGGTGAACCTCCTTAATCTCCCAAGAAAAGAAAAGATCACCCAGGGCGGAAAAGGCCCTATGACGCTTGCATCGGGCGCTCCTGCATCCGAATTCGAAATCACGCTGCCTCCCACTTACCAGGTGAAAGGCGCGCGCCGGATCGATCCGTTTACGCTGGAAGTTAAGAACATTGATGTCAAGGCGAATCGCCTCCACCTGCCCCCGATCAATATCTGGCAGGTGCTGGTGATCGATCTTGAGAGACGGGCCGATGAGGCTCCCACCCTTGCTCAACTTTACGGGCCGCCAGGAACACTGGGCGCCAAGCGTGAGGGCCTCGAAGTTCCTCGAAAGAAGCAGCCTTTGCTCGACTCCAAAGCGCCGGTTGAGCAGGTGAATGCCGACTTCGCCGCTCGCTTCGCACCGATGCAGGAGGATTGGTGGATCGAGCCTGAAGAGTTCGAACAAATCTCGTGGGCAGAGCGCAACCGGAAGATTCTGGAAACCCGCCATCCAGTCGAGCATTACATCAAGAGCTATCCGTATGGAGTCAAACTTCCAGACGACCTCGACCTCAAAGACAATCGTCCGGAATTTGGCGACATGACCCCCGAGCGCAACGGTGTGATGGATATCTTCTATGCCCGAGGTGTCCTCGACAGCAAGCTCCGACTCTATGAAGGCTTTGCACGGCTGGCAAAATTCAATGTGCACGAAGCACGCTTCAGTTGCGGCCTCGGCGGAAAAGGTGCCTGGTTGCAGTGGAATCTGCAGCCTGAACAGTTCCCTCAAAAGGATGTCATGGTTTACGCGGACATCACTCACGAGGGCATCGGAGTACACCAGTCCTACGCGCTCGTCGATTACGTGAAAGCCGGCGGCGGCGTGCTTTTCACTGGCGGCGAGTATGCATTCGGAAAGGGCCGGTACGCTCACACGGTGCTTGAACGAGAACTGTTGCCGCTGATCTGTGTCCAGCAGGTTGACAATCGTTACACCTCGAAACCCAATTCATTCGAGCCGGGCCAGGACTTCAAAGAGCTAGGCGTCGAGGCTGACTTCCAGGCCCGTCCAGCCTTCTGGTGCTGGAATCAGGTCGCGTTGAAGGAAGACCCATCCGTCAAGGTATTCTTGAAATCCGGCAATCGGCCCATTCTCGTCGGCTGGCAACTTGGCAAGGGCCGGGTGGCGTGCCTCATGGCCATGCATCGTGGACTTACCAACGATAAACAGACTGCGTTTTTCGATTGGAAGGATTGGCCAGGAGTGGTCAAAGCGGTTCTGAAGTGGCTTTCTCCCGACGCATTCACCACTCGGCCTCGGGAGGTAAAGATCGATAAATCGCACATGGCCAAACTTCGTGAAGAGTATGACCAGATATTCCTGGGCGATTCGATAGAAGAAAAGCCGGCGGATGCGGATCTCGGCCTCCTCACACCCGGGACGACCGCCGGTGCAACACTTCAAACAAAGGCGGAAACTCTCGACAATGAAAAACTCCCGCAACGAATCGCATTCATCAAAACGCTCCTTCAGGGAGAGGGAACCGAAATCGGCTCTTTCCTCGCTGACCAACTCGCTGCTGTGGACAACCTGCCGAATGATATTCGTTTCCGAATGGTTCAATTCATCCAACGATTCCCGCCTGAAAATCTGCGAGAGGCTGCCTCCCGGTGCATCAGCAACGCCAGCCCTGAAATCCGTGGTTTTGGCTATCAGACGAGCGCAATCGCTGGAAGCCCCGCGTTCAGCAAAGAGGTCCTCGCCGAAGCATCAGCAGTCGAGATCAATCAAGCAGACCGCCAACGCTACCTTGCTCTTGCCATCGCGGTCTACAGCAAGGACGACCTGGTCGCAGAAGGCATAAGTCGCGTGACCGAATGGAACGCGAGAGAAATAGCCATCAAGGCCAGATACACCGGTGGCAAAGGATTCTCAATGGCGACCCCGGAGCAACCCTGTCTGGACATTGAATCCATCTACGCCCGCGTGGGCTGGCTGACCTATCTTTCACAGTTTCACCCTGAGAAATATGCAGCCCAATTCACACGCGAATGGTCCCTGCTGGCACAACTCGACGACTGGTCCGACCGCTCTGTCGACAACATCCAGTTCAACTTTTCCAAAGCGAATGCTGGCAATAAATCAAGTCTCAAAGCGCAGATAGATGAGTTCAGGAAAGTGCAGCAATTTGTCTCCTTCATGTCACAGGCCGCTGAGGGACAGGTGCGGAAAGTTTTTCAAGCGCACCCCAAAGCGGCTGCCGAAGGGCTCGTGGCTTCAAGATTTCTCCGGGAGATAAAACAGGTGGTGAATCTGATGGGAGGACTAACACGAGAACAAGGTCGGCCAGTATTAGAGGCGTTACGACGTGCGAATCATTCCTTCCTCGCGGAGATTGCTGAGGCAAGACTCGTTGAGTAATCTGAGAACTTATGTTGCGTGACAAAGCTGACGGCGCGGAACGTGTCCGTCTAGTCCTTATCCAAACCCCAGGAAACCATCATGACTGCCACTGCTGTCCAGAACAAACTTGCCATTCTTGGCGGAGAGCCAGGTGTTACGGGCGACCATAGCGAACTTTTCCGCTGGCCGATCGTTACCAAAGAGCATGAAGATGCGGTACTGGAGGTTCTTCGAGCTGGCCGGATGTCCGGCTGGGATGTGACTCAGAAATTCGAAGCTGAATTCGCCGAGTACATCGGTACTGATTACGCCCTGGGATCGCCCAATGGAACGGCTGCGCTGATCGAAGCGATGTTCGGATGCAAGGTAGGTCGAGGGGACGAGATTATCGCGCCGAGCATGACCTTCTGGTCGACCGCACTACCCGCGTTCAACCTTGGGGCGACCCCGATCTTCGCTGATATTGAGCCTGACTCTTTGTGTATCGATCCCAAAGACATCGAGCATCGTATTACCGAACGTACGAAAGCCATCATCCCGGTTCACTACTGCGGCCATCCCGCGGATATGGATCCGATCATGGAGATTGCCCGGCGCCACGGCATTAAAGTGATTGAGGATGTTTCACACGCGCACGGCGGCCTCTATAAGGGACGCAAGGTAGGCACCTTCGGCGACGTCGCTGCCATGTCCATGATGTCCGGAAAGTCATTCGCCATCGGCGAGGCCGGGATGCTCTGCACCAACGATCAAGAAATCTACGAGAGGGCGCTCTCATTCGGCCACTACGAACAGACGTCCGGCAAACTCACCTTACCAGACCTCAAGCCCTGGGCCGGTCTGCCGGTCGGCGCCTACAAAAATCGGCTGAACCAGCTCTGCTCTGCAATGGGTAGGGTTCAACTCAAGCATTATCCGGGAAAGATTCAGGAAATTCAGGATGCCCTGAATTATTTCTGGGATGAACTCGAGGGTCTTCCAGGCATCCGGGCTCACCGCCCGGCAAAAGATTCCGGTTCCTCGATGGCTGGCTGGTACGCGGCTACGGGCCTGTACCTGCCTGAAGAGTTGGGCGGGTTGCCCCTCTCTAAATTTACCGGAGCGATGCGCGCCGAGGGCGTCTCATGCAGTCGCGGCTGCAACAATCCGCTGCACCTGCACTACGTGCTAAATGAAGCTGACATATACGGTGACGGCAAACCGACACGGCTCGCCTTCGCCAATCGTGATGTACGGCAGCCCGCAGGATCACTTCCCGTCACTGAAGCCCTTCCCGAACGCTGTTTCAGTATCCCCTGGTTCAAACACGACCGGCGCGATGAAATCGACCTCTACGTCGCTGCCTTCAGAAAAGTGCTCGAACAGGCCGATCAGTTGCTCTGAACTCAACTCCAATAAGAAAAATTTAATGAAGCTCATCAGCCAGGGAGTCTCGTACCAACAACCCAATCCAAATTACGCCGTATACGAAAGCGTCAGCTACGCTCGTAGTGATGGCGTTGACATGATTCGGACGCGTTACGACGAGCTCAAAGACGACATCTATGACAACTACAGAATCGGGCTGTCAGCAGATAACGGACAGACCTGGACTGATGCACACGAATGGTCGGCCGGCCAGAAGGTCTCGGGAGGAACCCTTCGCCGTCTCTTTCTCCAGAACTTCATCGTCGGGCCGGCGAGTGATCGCCTGCTCATTATGGGGATGGAGGGCGTGCTTGGCTCAGACAGCTCCCTTGATGGTATGACCCAGTATTATCCCATCTATAAAATTTCTGAGGACGGCGGCTCAAACTGGTCGGTCGACGAACAGGCCATTCAGCAGGGCGAGGAGTTTAACCGCGCCCATCCGTTAAGAGATGTCTGCGTTGGAAAGAATGCCGTGATGCCTGCGAACGCTCCGATTGCAACCGCCGACGGCCGAATTCTCGTACCGTGCAACGTCACAAAACTGGGGGCCGACGGGCACTACTTCCGCCCGGAAGGAGCTTTCACTTTCACCGTGGGAGCAGTGATGATCGGGGCGTGGAGAGGCAACCGTCTTGTCTGGGACTTCAGTGAGTGGGTTGAGCTTCCACCGCAGAAATCTTTGCGAGGCGCAATCGAACCGACCCTGGCAGAGATGCCCGGCGGAAGGATTCTCATGGTCTTGCGGGCCAACGATGGGACGGTCGAAAAAACCGGTGGGCGAAAGTGGTTTTCCATGTCCGAAGATGGCGGGATGACCTGGTCACCACCGGCTCGTTGGACGTATTCAGACGGCAGTTCGTTCTACTCGCCAAGCAGCATCTCGATCCTGTTCAAACATTCGGATGGCAACACCTACTGGTTCGGTAACGTCTGTGACGAGCCACCGCGGGGGAACCTGCCCCGCTATCCTCTGGTCGTTGGAAGGGTGAACACCGCTAGTCTGCTGCTCGAGCAAAAGTCGCTCCTGGTGGTGGACACCAAAAAGGAAGATGACACGGACTCGCTGCAGCTATCCAACTTCGCCATTTACGAAGACCGAATCACCAACGAACTCGTCCTGCACATGACCCGCTGGGACGGCCGGCCGAGCGGCGGAGAACCGACTGACGCCAGCGTGCACGTCTATCGTATTGACGTTACCTGATCCGGCGCCCATTTGTGGAAAACATTAGGATTTCCGGGCTACCTGGCCCTTCGCCGCCTCCACGACTTTCTCGACGGTAAATCCAAAGTACGGCAGCATGTCCTTGAGCGGAGCAGATGCGCCGTAACTCCTCATACCAATGATGGCGCCTGTCATTCCGACATACCTTTCCCAACCGAAGGTGGAGGCCATCTCCACCGCGACGCGGGCAGTGATATTCGGAGGCAGAACGGAATCACGATATTCCTGCGACTGCTTCTCGAACAGATCCCATGAGGCCAAACTGACCACCCGGGCGTTGATGCCTTCTGTCTTCAGTTCTTCGTAGGCATCCACACACAACGAGACTTCGCTGCCGGAGCTGATCAGGATGACTTCGGGATCGCCATCGCTATCGGCGAGTACGTAGCCTCCCTTGGCAACGCCTTCTGCGCTGTTGTATTTGCTTCGGTCGAACACGGGCATGTCCTGCCGGGTGAACGCGAAGACTGCGGGCTGATGATTATTCTGAAGCACGACCTTCCACGCCTCGGTGATTTCGTTTGCATCCCCGGGCCGGAAAAGGGAGAGGCCGGGAATGGCGCGGAGTGAGGCCAGATGTTCGATGGGCTGGTGGGTCGGCCCATCTTCGCCCACCCCGATCGAATCATGCGTAAAGACATAGATCGGAGCGATCCCCATGATGGCGCCGAGCCTGAACGTTGCCCGCGAGTAGTCAGAAAAGATCAGAAATCCAGCGCCGTACGGACGCAGCTTTGAAAGCGACATTCCATTGATAATGGAACCCATGGCATGCTCGCGAACACCAAAATGGAAGTTACGACCGCTGTAATCTTCGGCACAGAAATCAGATTCTCCGTCAAGCAGCGTTTTTGTTGAAGGCGCCAAATCGGCTGAGCCACCCAGGAGCCAAGGAATGTTTTTGGCCAAAGCGTTGAGGACTTTTCCGGATGCTGAGCGGCCGGCGACGCCCTTTGCGTCCGCTTTGAAGGCAGGGAGGTTGGCATCCCAGCCTTTGGGGAGTTTGTTCGCCTGCATACATTCGAGATGATCCGCCAATTTCGGAAATTTACTTTTGTATTCGGCAAACTTTGCTTCCCAGGCAGCACGCGCGGTGGCCCCACGCGCACCGATATTGGCTTTGAAATGCGCAGGTACTTCCGCAGGTACATGCCATTTCTCATGAGTCCACCCATAGACTGCCTTAGTGGCGGAGATCTCACCCTCACCCAGCGGCGACCCATGCGCGTCGTGCGTATCCTGCTTGGTCGGCGCACCCCAGGCAATATGACTATCGACGATAATCAATGTAGGCGCATCGTCATTGTTCTTGAAAAACTCAACCGCTTTCGAGAGCGCATCCAGGTCGTTCGCGTCCTTTACGTGAGTCACCTTCCACCCGTACCCCTTGAAGCGAGCACCAACATCTTCAGTGAACGCAAGCTTGGTATTGCCTTCAATAGTGATCTTGTTGTTGTCATAAAACCAGCACAGGTTGCTGAGTTTCAGATGGGCTGCAAGGGAGGCGGCCTCACTGGTGACGCCTTCCATCATGCACCCGTCGCCCGCGATCACGTAGACGTCGTAATCAAAAAGTTCGCAACCCGGCTTATTGAAGTATTCCGCCTGCCACTTTGAGGCGATGGCCATGCCGACGCTGTTGGCCGCGCCCTGGCCGAGGGGCCCGGTGGTGGTTTCGATTCCAGCGGCCACGTGGGACTCGGGATGCCCGGCACATTTGCTGTGAAGCTGACGAAAACTCTTAATGTCGTCGATGTTGATGGAGAGTTCCCCCTTATCCTTGGTCTGCGTCAGGTGCAGCATGGAATAAAGCAGCATCGACGCGTGCCCGATGGACAAGACGAACCGGTCACGATTCGGCCAGTGCGGGGCCTCGGGATCGTATCGCATATGATGATTCCAGATCTCATAGGCCACAGGCGCCATGGCCATCGGAGTGCCCGGATGGCCCGAATTCGCCGCCTGAACGGCGTCCATCGAAAGGGTGCGAATCGTATTAATACACTTGAGAGCAATATCGTCGGACATGCGCCTTTCCTCCTGCAAAGGTGACCAGAGTTAACAAGCTGGGATTGTTAGACGGCTTGCGTATTCCGTCAACGCGATTGTCGCCGCCTGGGGGGCACTTACTTCAACCCATCAAAGAGCGTAGCGCTTCCAGGTTCGCCTTCTCCTCGAACATCGCCTCAATTTCGATTTCGAAGCCACTGATGACTTCGCTGCGCAATCGGCCGGAGGAGGATTTAAGTTTCAGTTCGTATTCCCCCTCTCGCAGCACATATTGCTCGAGGACGGAGTCCTCGGCATCCACGATCCAGTACTCACCCACGCCACTGGCCGCATAGTCTTCAAATTTCACTCCCCGATCGCGCTCTTCCGTCGAACTAAACACGACCTCTACTATCAGATCGGGGACAGGGAACTTCAAAGTATCGGGCAGCAATCCATCAGCCTTTGCACGACCGAAGAAGACGATGTCGGGCTCATAGTCGTTCCGGGTGAAAACACAGAGGCATTTTTCAACCTTCACGGTTCCCAGTTTGCCGATTCTGACATAGGTGCTCAGCAGAGAAGCGATTTGAAGCGTTGCATCCAGATGCCGATTCCGCGCCGGAGAATGGAGAACCACTTTGCCATCGATGAACTCAATCTTCTGCTCGGGAGTCATTTCCTGGTAGAACTTCTGCCGGCGTTCGCGCTCCTCGTCCATTTCCTGCTGAAGAAGACTCAAGACCTCAGGCAGGCGTGGAGAATGACGCAGCGATTCAATCGTGGTGTCGAGAGTGCTCATGTCCAAAAGCTAGCAAGTTGATACCTACCTGCAAACCCGGTCGAGGCCCCAGGAAGCGATAACCCTTACCCGAATGGGCAGACGCCAGGGTTTTAATGATCGGCCAGCAGATTCTTTTGCCAGTTAATAGTTCCAATGAAGTCGGTGCACCTGCTACCAGCGCGTGATAGATTAGCACGCCGTTTACTGTTATGGCTGCGCAGCCGCTGGAAGGAGCTGTGAAATGGACCGAAAACATACTCTCGCCTTATCAATATTCCTTCTTGCGGGTTGCAGTCAGACACGCCATTACTCCTATCGATCACTTGAAGAGGACAAAGGTTACTCCGCCATACCTGGGAGTGCCCGGTATTCTCTGAATGCCGCTGAAGGCAAACCGGTCAGTATCTCGGTGGCATGCCGCGCAGCCAGAAATCTGGACACTGACGAGGGAATTCAAAAGGTCTTTTTCGATTTCCGGGTGCGTAACCGATCTGGCACATCCTGGAGGCTTCTGCTCAATGAGGCACTCCTCAAAGATGACGAAGGGAACGAGTTCTCAAATCCGCGACTCTCGAAAGATTCCAAGTCGCGGGCTCTTATCGAAGAGCTCACGGTTGAGTCCGGAAAGAAAGGCCAGGCCACCGTCACCTTCGAAGTGCCGAGCGCTGTCAAGCTGGCAAAGATCGGATCGGTAAGGCTGATTTGGAAATACTTGTTCGAAGGCAACACCGGCAGCATCGAAAGTAAGTTCGTCCAGGTCGCTTCACCCGCGCTGCATCACTATCCTTCGTGCCCATACTACGGCAACTTCATGAGCGTGTCCCTGCTCCATCGCTCCCGGTCTTACCGGTATGGAGGCGGCTTCTTTCATTACGGATTCTGCCCATGCGGAAGGCACTGAATCACTTGAGAATCCTGATTTCCTAAGTTCAGACTTCAGATCGTCGAGAATCCTGGTGCATATCATTTTCACTTCACCTTTCTCTGGAGAACACCAGGATGAGCATGGGCCCCGTTTCAAACCTCACCGCTTCCGCACTCGCACCACATATTCACACAGATCCGACATCAAGTTCTGTTTCTCATACAACCGAGGCCCAAAACCTTGTAGAGCAACAGGCTGCAGCCCAGCCGCAGTTGTCACAATCGCAGCGTGTAGAGAGCAGGGAAGGCACAGGAACTGTCCGGGCGGACGGCACCGGTGAAGGAAACGCTATAGCCAATTCAGGGGCAGGTTCGACGGGAACATCCATCGCCGTAGCCAACGGAGACGGCCAGGCTGTATCCGTTGTGGCCCCCAATGCTCAAGGAAATGCTCACGCAGAGACTGAAGGTCCAGGCAAATCTGAAGCCATCGCGCTCGGTAGCGGCAATGCAGCGGCAATCTCACGCGGTGAAGGCGACACACTTGCCCATGCAGGAGAAGGGAACGCAATGGCGGTGTCCAACAGTGTCGGAGAGGCTACGTCACATGTGGCCAGCGGAGACGGAAATGCCCTGTCTATCGCAGAAGACACAGGCAACGCGCACGCCCACTCGCTGCGTGGAGGAAACGCTGTCGCGGTTGCGCGAGGTATCGGCAATGTAGAGGCCATGATCGGCGAAGGCGAAGGCGAGGCCGGCAACTTGGCCGTATTCGGAATCGGCATGGGTGAAACGAACGGGCTGCAAAACGCGAAAGGATTCTTTGCGGTATTCAATGCCAGCGGTAATGACGTCAGCGTGACGAATCATTTCGACGGCACTGTCCGCTTCGACATGACCGAAGACGGGATCATCCAAGTCACCCTGGACGGCCAGCCAAGAGTCTTCCTCCCGGAAGGTGGCGAAGACTACGTAATTGATGCCGCAGGTAATGTGAGCGGAGCCCTGCCTGCGGGTGGTTAAGGGGCTGGCTGCGAAGCACCCAAATCTCAAGACGTGACATTACTTATCTGGAGTGCTCCGACTTACCGGAGGTTACACTTCCGGAGAGCATCAGAAAGTGGAAGCGGCAACAAGTTGCGGCACTCCAACATAATCGGCCATCTCACTCTACTTTCTTGAACTCAAATCGATCTACAAAGACCGCCTCTATCGCAGAGGTCTTGCCACCTTTCTTATCAAATCTGCCAGGGCCGACCCACACGTATTGCTCTGACTCCGGCACCCAGGTAGCCAAGTCGTACCATTTGTAGGTCTCCCCGACATCCTCTGTTTTCGGTGCGATCTGCCCTTGATCTTTTTTGTTGCGGATATCGTAAACGCCCGCCCAGAATGCCTCACCTTGTTGATCAGTCTTCTTCACCCTGATGCGTGCGCGAACCTTGTAAATGGCGCCCGGCACAAACAGGCCCGGGTCGGTTCGCCATTGCAAACACCATTCGTAGTGACTGTTGAAAAGTTTGGCTGCGAATCCGTCTTCAGCATCGTCGTCCGCAACCCACTCGCCCCACTCGCCCGGCCGGCCAAGGCCGATGAAACAGTCTTCGATGACAACGGTGTTGGGACTGTGGTCACCTTTGGTATTAACCCTCGGCAGGCCCGCTACCGGTGGCATGGGTTTAAGCATCAGGGCGAATTCTGATTTCGAATTGGCAGCGAGTTCCTGTGCCGCGAAGAAGACATGGATGCGTGTCGAGCCGGCACGAACATCACATTCGATATAAACGCGGTCTACGGAGCCGGAAAACTGCAGCCCAACCTGGCGGCCCGTTTCCGATGAAGCAAGGGTCAGCTCCGGCGAGGCAACGCCTCTCAGTCCGACGGTCGTTCCCGATACGTTACGATCCGCCTGGGCCGGTACGTTGAACCATCGTTCATTCCCAAACTTGACGAACACAGAATTAGCATCCCCCAGGTCAAACGCGGCCCTCAAAACCGGGCGAACTATCTGCGGCCTTCCACCGGAATTTTCCAGAACGGCGGTCACCTTGAGAGCTTCTTTCTCAAGGCTGATCACCTTTGATATTGGGATCTGGTCTCTACCTATCCGCCCTAGATGAATCGACGCAGCGCCGGCCGAATAGATTTTGTAAGGAGCATCCTCCACCTGCACCAAAGGCTTTGAGAGATCTACGAAATCGATACCTCCTTTCTCGACGTGGAGAATATTGATGTCGTTTCCGTAGGTGAAGCTGCAAATACGGCCACCCAGAAGGGGGATGACGCTCGCCTTAAGATGCCCGGATTCGATACTCACGGGTTTGAGTCCTTTGGTTCGCGATTTCAAGAGCGTGATGAAGGACTCGTGCCGTTGTGAGTTTTCAGCCAGTGCGGTTACTTTGCCTTCTGCTATACGCTTCAGGAATTCCGAAGCCAGCGCGATGTAATCCTTTTCCAAACCGACTGCCGTGAACTTACCGTCCTCGAATTGGTAACGGCCATCCATCTCCGGCCAACGCACCAGGCGCGCGTACATGACCGGAAGTGCACTCATTCGGACGTGATAACTGAAGACTTTATGGTCAGCCGTGAGCTGCTCCGCTTCCTCCCAGAGCTTTACAGCCGTTGCAAAAAACTCCTCGCTGTACCACGGCGAATTCATATTCGACCAGATCCTCAACACATGTCCGGGGTCTTTGGTCAACGCCTGAAGCTGGTCGAAGTAATTCCTGATGGGTTTCGCAGCCGGGCCGTAGTATCCCCTGAAAAAATCGTCATAGAGCGCTTCGATATCCTGGTCCGGATTCCAGAGCAGCCTGGCCAGCACCCAGGCTCGAAGTTCCGCGAATTCGCCGTGTGGAGATTGATAATTCCCCTGCTCGAACAGGCCAACAACATGGTTCTCGCGAAAGAATTTTACGTTGCCCTGGAGGCAATTGAAGTTCGGATGCGGCCCGACGTAATGCCCGAAATTCGTGGTGTAGTCCCAAATAAAAAGTTTGTCGGTGATGACGGCCCAGCCTTTGATGTCCTCTACAAATTTCACATTCTGAGGAAAGGGGCTGACATCCAGCGGCAATGAAAAATCACACTCGATGCTGCATAGCCTTGGCACGACATTGTGTCGCGGCCTCAGCGTCTTGGGTGGATGACGGGTGTATTGATAGGCGAGGGTTTCAATCCAGACGTTCGGGAATTCCTTTTCTGCAGCTTCGGCGACCTGGTTGACGAACTGAATCATCGTACCGGAGGGAGAACCTTCGCGTGTGTCAATCTCCAGGCATGGCTTACATGTGCAGTGGCCATCCCAGTCGTTCTGGCTGACGCTGAATAGCTTCGCTGTCGGATCTTCTCGGATGTCTCTCAGGACAGCCTCCGTCACGATTCGCAGGACGTCCGTATTCGTCAGGCAGAGTTGGCTGCGCTCAGCGGTACGAACACCGTTGATCTCACTGAAATACTCGGGGTGTTCCTTGAAGTATTTTCCCGGCGAGAGCAGATGATTAAATGTGTGCACGAACATGTGCTTGCCGAACCGCACCTTTCCCCCGTGCTTTTCAGTGAGTTCCATTCGATTGCCGTTCGCCTTGTTTCGGGCCGCGAGATTGCCATCAAACATCGGCCACCAGAACGGCTCTCGCATGGCAAAGGCCGGCAGCCGGGTCTCATTGAGCGGCGACAGCTTCCAGGTCTTGCGCTCAGGGATCACGCTGTGCGTTTTGGTAAACCATCGGCAGCCGCCGTATTTCTCCAGGAACTCGTAGACACCATAAAGAGTGCCCCGAACCGGCCCTCCGACGATCAACAGATGGTCACCTTTTGTCTGAAGTGAAAATCCATCGTCTGCGAGTAATTCAAGATCAACCTTCTCGGCGATCGCCGCCGAATGACCTGTCCAGCCGAGCAGGATTGACTTCGCCGGCAACCCGCCGGCGTCCGTGACGACAGGCAGTTCGTATCCCGTTATCTGCTTGAAAAAGGTCTGCAATTCCTCCCCCGCATATATCTGCGAGGGCGAACTCTTCGCCGGACGAACAATTACGTATTCGGATTGGCCTCCATCAGCGAGTGTGAGTTGCTCGTCAGCGAATAAGGGGCCTGCCATGAGGACGTAATGAGAAATAAGTAAAACGTAATAAGCAAAGCGTGATGCGTAATACGTAATACGTAATACGTAATCAAAGTTCCGAGTTTGGGATTCCTGCCGCATTCTGAATCTCTCAATCCACTCAAAGACAAAAACGGGGGCTCGAGCAGAACCGCATTACGTTTTACGTTTTACGTTTTACGCATTACTCCACCACTTCCCCGCCTCTCAGGATTGGCACCCGGTCTCCAAAGACTTCACCGGTCCCTACCAGGATGGGATTGGGCACATGATATTGGGGGACGTAACCATAACGGGTCCGGTCCTTTGACAGGTTGGGGCCGCTTTTATGAAGGGTCAGCGAACTGAAGATAGCGACTTGTCCCGCCTTCATCTCGACCGGAATCGCACCGGTTTCGTCCCCAAACCGGGCGTTGACGCCGCCGTACATCTCGTCGGTCTCTTCTTGTCGTACGTGCGGAAAAACGCCATGTTTGTTGGAACCGGGAATCACCCAGATGCAGCCGTTATCCAGATCGGAATCGCCGATGGCCGTCCAGCAGGTGATGTATTCGAGCGGTTCTGTGGTGGTGTAACCCGAGTCCTGATGCCACCCGAAAGTCTTGCTCAATTCAGGTGGTTTGACCGCTGCCTGATTGTAATAGAGGTCTACTTCCGGGCCGATGAGCTTCCTGCTGGCTTCGAGGTAGATAGGCTGTTTCACGAATTCCCTGGCCACGTTGCTCAGCTTGTGGAACGCGCCATAGGCACGCGTTCCTCTGGCCACACGAATCTCATCCGCCGTTCCACCCTCTGCAATGACTTTTTCCACCCGCTCTTCGTACACCCGGTCGATTTCATCAGTCATTGCTTTGCGGTCGCACTCCTCAATGACAACGTCAGTGACGAAGTATCCAATCTCTCTGAATTGTTCGATCTGTTGGTCAGTAATCATTGCTGGTTCGCTTGTGGTCGAGTTATTTAGCCAGCGCTGTTCTTAATGCTTTTTCAGAGCAGGTCAATCGCCAGAAGAGTGTTAATCGGGACGATGGGCTTCCGTTTACGCCCGGGCCTCTGAAGAAGTCACTGGTGAAAGACCCGCCGAGTCCCAGAATCCTTTCTTCCTTATCACTCATCACTCACTACTATCGTGTCCAAGTGGTCATACGCTCTCGTCTTCAGCCTTGCGATTGGGGTTTATCTAAACACACTAGATAACGAATTTGTGTTCGACGATAGCCGGCTCGTCGTCAACAACAAGGACATTCGTGGCCTGAATCTCGTCGAGATATTCAGTCATGATGTTGGCGGTCTGCCCAAGGGGCATCCGGAGCACACCGGGTCTTACAGGCCAATCACGATACTGAGTTATGCATTCAACTACAGTCTCGGCGGGTTGCGCGCCGGTGGGTTTCACTTGGTGGATATCGTATTGCACGGCTGTTGCTCGATACTCTGTTTTCTTGTGTGCCGAAGACTTTTTGAATCCTGGCAGTGGGCCTTTGGTGTTGCGGTACTGTTCGCGTTGCATCCCGTCCATACAGAAGCGGTGGCAAATATCACGGGCCGCTCAGAGGCTCTGGCCGGTTGTTTCTTCTTCATAGGTTTACTGGCACATATCAAGTATCGGTCGGAGGGTAGGAAGCCACTGCTCGCGGTGGTAAGTATGTGCTATCTATCCGCAGTTTTGTCCAAGGAAAGTGCGATTACTTTCTTCGGGGCAGTCCTGCTCTATGACTTCGTGTTCGTGTCAGGCGACTCGACATCACCTCGCTCCTCTCGACCAAAGGTCGTTCTATATGCCCCTTACGTGTGTATGGGGGCTATTGCGATTGCATACCTTTTCATTCGCTATCTTGCGGTCGGGGAACTGGTGCGCGTTCCGTACACCGAGGTCGAGAATCCGATGGTTTTCGCTCCGCTGCGTGAACGGTGGCTCACGCGCTTTTATCTCCTTACAGAATATTCCCGCCTGTTGGCTTGGCCGATTTCCCTGTCAGCGGATTATTCCTTCAATCAAATCCCGCTGCTCTCCATAAAAGATCCACGAAATGTTGTGACCGCCCTCGTGCTGGGAACCTACACCGCCCTGCTCTACTGGAGTTTTGACAGGGAGAAGATTCTGTTCTTCGGCCTGGCGTTCATTGCGGTCACATTCAGCGTTACTGCAAATATCTTCATTCCGATTGGCACACTGATAGGCGAACGGCTTCTCTACCTGCCTTCGTTTGGCTTCTGTGTGGCACTTGGCTGGGCAGGCCAGAAAGCTCAGACTATCTGGACCGGGCCGTCCTCTAAAAAGACTCTCCTCGGTGCGGTTGTTGCCGTTTCAGCTCTCTTTGCCGTACGGACGTTCAGCCGTAACGAAGATTGGCGAACGAACCTGTCGTTGTTTGAGAGCGCCGAAAAGGCGAGCCCCAACAGCGTGAAAGTCAATTACAACCTTGGCCATCTTTACGCTGGAAAGGGTCGCCTGAAGGAAGCGGAACAAATGTACCGGCGGGCACTTGAAATCAAGCCTGCCTTCAACCTCGCCTGGGTGGGTCTCAGCGGCGTCTATGCCTTTCAAGGACGCATGGGCGATCTGGAAAACCTTTACTCCGAGGCCATTTCTCACCATGTTTACGACGTGGATATTCCTCTTAATTATGCGGACGCACTGATGCAGTTGAACCGTTGGCGGCAAGCGGGTGAGCTGTATGAATCTGCGCTGTCGTTCGAGCCGCAAAATACAAAAGCGTTGATCAATCTCGGCGTCTGCAACGAACGCCTTGGCAATATAGAAGAAGCCGCGAAACACTATCGGAAGGCCCTCGATATTGATCCGAATGCGGCGAAACCTGCCTACAATCTTTTGCTGCTGCTCATTCGACAGGGCCATTTGGACGAAGCGCACCAGTTGCTCAATGAACTTCCTGAAAAACTGAATCGCGAGCAGGAAATGCTCAAAGCCCGTTATGAGCTCGTCGTAAACCTGGTAAACGTCGCCAAAGATTTCTCAAAGGCCGCAGGACACATTGAGTACATCCTCAAGCGAGACCCGGGCTTCCCAAATGCCGACGTCATGCGGGAAGACCTGATGCGCTGGCGAAAGGAAGGATTTTAGATCATCCATTCATGGGGCCGTGCCCGCGGACCGAGGCGGGTCTGGAATTGCTTCTGGAAACTTACGAACCCGCCCATCACTTGGGCTGGGCAAGAATCATTACCACCCACAGGCTTCCGGCCCCTTTCTTCGGGTTGTCATTGGGCAGGACGCCCAGGCCAATCAGAGTGTATATCGCCTCGCTCAGCAGCTTCTCCTTGCGGGCTTTTTCGATACTGGTGATAAACCAGTATTTAGTGCGATAACTGCGATAGCTCAGCTCAATGCTCTTCATACCTGTGGTTATGGTGTCCCCGACAAAGAGAAGTCCTTTCTGGTTCATGAACCGGGCAGCATCGAGAGCAACCCGATTGAGATCCTTGCTCAACTCCATTTCCGGCAAGTTCAGGGAGCGGCGATCCGCGTTAACGCCTGCAACAAAGTCGGTCATCAGCTTATCGAAATTCTTACTGTGAATCGGGACGGATAGAAGAATGGTTACGTGATAGTTTTCCTCGTCCGGCGAGAACATCCCCACCCCAATCCGTTCGTAATCTCTTTCGACAATATTGCTGCTATATGCCTTGTCCAGCATGAGTTGCTGGTGCGCCTTGATAGCCGAAGTGGCTTTCGTAATGTGCTCGTAAACACTCTTGGTCGGTATTCGTGCCTGCCTTGCCCGATCGAGCGGACCGCCAGTGGTCCGGGACTTATGGCCGAAGTAATTCTCCTTTACCATCTCATAGCTGTGGGAGCGCGCGACTCCTGAAAGCGCTCCATCGGCTTCAAGAAGCGGCCGCCCGAGGGCCTCTCGTTCGGCATTGATGAGATCGATGACTGTTTGCTCGATCGGAGCAATGTCCTGGGCAAAACAAGGGATGATGAAGGCGAGTGGGATCAGCATGATTGATCTTTGGAGTGCTGCGACTTCTCGCAGCTTTCATTTAGAAGGAGTTTCAGAGCGGGAAGCAGTGACGAGACGCTTGAGCTTACTTTGCTTGTGGCGCATCAAGAAGTGAAAGCAGTGAAAAGTCACCGCACTCCAGAAAATGTCAGCGACATTTATCCCGTTGTCGTTGAAGAAGAGCACTACGCGATAATGTTGTGCACGACACCACCGAACACATCCGTCAGCCTGAAGTCACGTCCTGCGTAACGATAGGTGAGGCGTTCGTGGTCGATGCCGAGTAGATGGAGAATCGTTGCGTGGAGGTCGTGCATGTGAACTTTGTCTTTTACTGCAAGATGGCCGATCTCATCGGTTGCGCCATGAACGAAGCCAGCCTTTACCCCACCACCCGCCAGAAATACCGTGAACCCACGTGGATTGTGATCACGACCGTCTTTGCCCTGGGCGAAGGGCGTGCGGCCGAATTCTCCGCCCCACCAGACCAGGGTGTCCTCCAGGAGGCCGCGCTGTTTCAGATCTGCCAGAAGGCCTGCGGCCGGTTTGTCTGTGGCCGCTGCGTGGTCTGCGTGCTTTGGCATGTTCCCATGCTGATCCCATCTGGGGGTAGCGGATTCATCTGAGTAATTTACCTGTATGTATCGAACTCCACGTTCCGCAAGACGCCGCGCCATCAGGCACTGCCTGCCGAAGTCTTCAGTCTTGCCCTCACCAATTCCATACATTTCCAACGTGGCCTTGGATTCGTTCGAGATATCCAGAACGCCGGGCGCGTTCATTTGCATGCGAGCGGCCAACTCGAAAGATTCGATGGTGGCCTCAAGGCGATCGTTTTCACCCGTGCGACGAAGCTGCTCGCGGTTCAGCGCCTGAAGCAGGTTGAATCTTTTCCGTTGAATGTCGGGTGCAACCGCTGTGTTCGAGATGTGCCGCATCGTAGCTTCCCTTGCCGGCTGGCCTGCTCTGCCGATGGCTGTGCCCTGGTAGACTGCCGGCAGGAACGCGTTGGAGTGGTTGCGTGGCCCGCCCTTGCTGGCGGATGGCATGATGGTGACGAAGGCAGGCAGGTTGTCATTCTCAGTGCCCAGGCCGTAGGAAACCCAGCTCCCCATGGATGGCCGCACCAGATTGGTCGCACCCGTTTGCATAAACAGTGTAGAAGGCCCGTGGGCCACGCCTTCTGTATGCATGGAATGGATGAAGCACAGGTCATCCACATGCTGCCCGAGGTGCGGGAAGAGCTCGGAAACGGGCTGCCCGGTCTGGCCGTAATTTTTGAACGACCAGAGCGCTTTCATCAGCCTTCGCTGGCTGACTTTGCCAAACGACTCAAATCGCACGCCAGTGAAGTCAATGTTCTTCCCATCGAGCCGATCCAGCTCGGGCTTCTGGTCAAACGAATCCACCTGACTCGGGCCGCCCTGCATGAACAAGAAGATGATGCGTTTGGCTGTGGCCGGGTGATGGCCGCTCCTGGGAGCCAGCGGATTTGTTGAAGCAGTGGCGTCTCGGCTGAGACCAGCTAATGCCAGGGAGCCGAAACCACAGGCCGCAGTCTTCAGCAGGTTTCTTCTGGTTGGGGTCATGTTCATTGGTTCAGGATTCAGAGGTCTACAGTCGTGGTCTCCACGCTCCGCGGGGAGTCTTCCTTCTTCGGTCTAAGGTCAGGGTGCAGGATTCAGCTTACCACAGACGTTGCAGTTTCGGTTAGATCAGATATTCGGACAACAAGGGTGTACGGGTTCAAGTCTTTTCATCCCCAGGGGAGGAAAGTAAATCACTCCACGAATCTGAAATCCAGGCTGGCAAACAGGGAGTGGAACACTCCGCTCCAGGCTTCCTGTTGCTCCTCTGAATTGAATGCTTTGAGGTAGTTGATTGCAAGTTTTCGCTCTTCATCTGTCGGCGCTCGGCCCAGCGTAAGCCGATAAGCTTTGGTCAGGCGTTCCGAATCATTGCCCGTTATTTCGGCCATAAATTTGGCCGCGGCGCTCTGTGACTGGCCCAATACAAATGGACTGTTCATGAGAAAGAGCGCCTGAGTGGGCAACGTACTCCTTGTGCGGCGCCCGGCTACCAGATTGGGGTTCGGGTAATCAAAAATTTCAAAAATATCCAGCAGCGCGTTTCGGAATGCAGGGACATAGATGCCGCGCCGCTTTGAATTGTGACTGTAGGAGAGATCGTACTGTTCAATCTTGTTGATGGTCAGGCCGCCGCGGGTCGTGTCCAGCTCACCGCTGATGTGCAGGATGGAGTCTCTCAGGGCTTCCGCATCAAGCTGGCGCCGATGGGCATGGGAAAGCAGACGGTTTTCGGGATCCAATTTCTGCACTTCCAGGCTCGTTCTCACGCTGAGCTGCCAGGTACGTGAGAGCATGATTTGCCGAATCAACTTCCGGGTCGACCATCCCTCGTCAATGAATCTGGCTGCGAGATAATCGAGAAGCTCAGGGTGCGATGGACGTTCGCCCATGCTTCCAAAATTATCGGTGGTGCGCACAAGTCCGGTACCGAAAAGGTGGTGCCAGACGCGGTTCACGTACACCCGTGCGGTGAGTGGATTCTCCGGGCTGGAGAGCCAGTCGGCCAATTCGAGACGCCCACTTTGATTTTCGGCAATCTGTACTTTTCTATCGGCAGGCATGGCGGCGCGCAAAAAACCGCGCGGCACCCTCGGGCCGAGATTGCGAATGCCGCCGCGGATGTGGATGTGCCAGTCACTGGGCGTGGACTCGTCCTGGACGCTCATCGCTTTGGGAGTCGAGGGGGCTGATTTCCTCAGTTGGGCGAGCTTCCCGTTCAAAGCGTCCACCTCTTCCTGGGCTGCGGCGCGGGCCTGCTTCACTGCCACAGTCTCCGGGCTTACATCCTTAACTGGCGGGGTCTTCGCAAGTGTCTGAGGGTCGGCTATGCTGTCGGCCCCCTCTGCCAGGAACTGGACACAGTCGGCGATGACTGCCCCGGGCGCATTTTCATTGGAGATAGTCACCCGCTGACTGCGGCCGGCCTCAAATTCAAAACTGCCAAGCGAGATGAAAGAGCCATCGATGGGTGGCGGTTTTTTCTGATTGATCAGAATCGTCTTGGAGCCTCCTTTGAATTGCACGGTGACCGGGGTATTCGTCGGCCGGTTCGTACCCGGGGTATAGGAAACACGCACTTCGTATACGCCCGCCGCCGGCAGGTCCGGTGAGTAATTGACGAATTTGCTGCCTTTAGCCTCACTCTGATCGTGGATGTAGTTATCACCGATGTAGCCCGGTGTATACGTCGATTCCATCCAATCGCCGACGAGTTCCGCTTCAGGATCATCGATGACGATACCCGGCAGTTCGGATGCCTTTTTCAAGGTTCTGCCCGGCTGGGCCACTTTGCCTCCTAGCTTCTGAAGCTTGAACTGTGCGGCTTTTGTCAGCTCTGCAAGTTCCTTCTCCAGGGCCATATGCGATTCCCATTCTTTCCACTCTTCAGTGCCCTTGTAGATGTCCTGTCTCACATAGCCGCTGACATTGCCAGGCGTGAGCGTCTTTGTGCTTCGGAATATGCCGGCCATCGCGTAGTAGTCGCTGGTGGGCACGGGATCAAATTTGTGGTCGTGACAACGCGCGCATCCGAGAGACATGCCCAGGAAAGCCCGCCCCGTGGCCTCAATCTGTTCATCCACCACTTCCATGCGCAAGAGTTCTTTGTCCTGCTGCTCATAATTCGTCGGGCCCAGCGCGAGAAAAGCCGTGGCGATAACCTGCCCGGAACGCTGCACTTCATTTTCAGAGGGCATGAGGTCGCCCGCTATCTGCTCTTTGACGAACCGGTTGAAAGGCTTGTCCTTATCATAAGCGTCGATCACATAGTCACGATATCGCCAAGCCTCTGGCAACATGAGGCTGCGGCCGCCGCCACTCGATTCGGCGAATCGGGCAACATCCAGCCAGTGCCGGGCCCAACACTCGCTGTAATCCGGTGAATGCAGCAGGCGATCTACCACTTTCTCGAACGCTTCCCCGGATTTATCCGCCAGGAAATCATCGATAGCCTTCGGAGACGGCGGCAGCCCGGTGAGTACGAAAAAGGCACGGCGAATGAGAGTAAGCCGATCCGCATCCGGAACTGGAGCGATGTTTTCCGTTTCGAGCTGAGCGAGGATGAATCTGTCAATCTCCGAGCGCGGCCATGCGGTGTTAATTGCAGAGGGTAGTTGTGGCTTCCGTATCGGCTGGAAGGACCAGAACTGTCGTCCCTTTTCCAGGTCGATTCCTTCCTCTTTCTGAATCGGCTCTTCTGATTTACGCGGATCCGGTGCGCCCATCTTGATCCACTCGAAGATTACATTTACCTGCTCGTTGCTGAGCTTCTCTTTTGGCGGCATCTGGAGATCTTTATCTGTGTAACGTACCGCTTTGATGATGAGACTGGCTTCCGGCTCGCCGGGGACGAGCGCCGGGCCGGAATCACCGCCTTTTGCCCAGCCGTCACGATAATCGAGCCGCAGATTTGCCCGCAGCTTCTCGGCCCGGGCGGAGTGGCACTCATAACATTTCTGCGCCAGCAGTGGCCGAACCGTACGCTCAAAGAACTCGATTTTGTGCGTTTCAAGCTCCGTCTCAGCACATTCCAAAGCCGGCAAGACGAGAGCGACGAAGGCCGCGCAGATCTTAGTGAGATGTGTTGGTGTGCCGACTTTCATAAATTTCTGTAGATCCTGTTGGCGCAAACTTTAACTATTGTGTGACATCCATTGCTGGATGCTACCGAAGCAACTTCAAGAATCGGCTTATCGAGTCCATCATGTCATCTAAGACCAAATCATACCTGGCAATCCTCTACTTCGTGGAGTTGTTCCTCCTTGCCGGGTTCGCGCTTACCTACGACGAGCAGCCCGGGCTGATATTGGGACGTTATACCGCTGCCTATGCCGGTTTCCTTGTGCTTCTCATTCTCCCTGCACCTTTCCTCCCTGCATTCGTTCGGTTCATGGCGAAGGAATCGATCAGGCTTACCAGGGACGGCCGCAAGATCAAGATCGCACCAGGCTCAAAGTGCGCATACCTTGCCATTCTGATATTCGTCTCGCTGGTCGCCCTTGAAAGCATTATTCAGATAGCGCGTGCCTTTGGTCCGCAGGGTAAGACCAAAGAATATCTCATTCAATTTCATCCTTTCCTTCAGGTCCTGCCTGATGAGATGGTATACGATGGGGTGAACCGGGACCACTTTCGCGGGCCTGATATTCCAAAAGCGAAGTCGCAGGCGTACCGCATTTTCTGCCTTGGAGGCTCGACTACCTTTAACCCGTTTCTCAAATTTGAGGACTCCTATCCAAGACAACTGGAGCGGCAACTGCAAGAGGTCCGCCCGGTGGAACTCCTTAACGCCGGGATGAGCTGGTACACGTCCCAGCATTCATTAATCAACTACCTGATCCGCATTCAGGAATACCAGCCGGACATGATTATCGTCATGCACGGTATTAACGATCTGATTCGTTCCTTCTCACCGCCGCGAGCTGCGATCGGCGCATATAGATCTGATTACTCCCATTTTCTCGGCCCGCAGGCGGACATGATTCTGGATCTTGATCAGCAACGACAACCTACGCTGGCGGACTCGTTGCTCCTCATTCGAAATTCCTCGTCGTTTTTCTCCCGACACTTCTTCAGGCAACTGCGGGAGGAACGAAATGAAATGGAGATCGTTGACGTAGTGTCATTCTCCTCGCTGGATGCTTATCAGCTCCGTATGCGCAATCTGTGCGAAATAGCTCTGACACACGGGGTAAAGGTCATCCTGGTTACACAGGGATTTTTATACAAAGACGAGATGAGCGCGCAGGAGAAGGCCGCACTTCGTTTTGCACGTGAGTCGGCGAACGATGGCCGGCGGATGGCAAGCATGCGTTCCCTGAAGCGGGGAATGGAGCTTTTCAATGAAGCGACCCGAAATCTCGCGAGAGAGTATAAATTGCCACTGGTTGATATTGAGAAGACGCTTCCCAAGAATCTCGAATACTTTGTTGATGATGTTCACTTCACCCCGAAAGCAGCCAGGCTGATCGCCTCGGCGGTGAAGGAAAAGATTTCGACAGAGGGACTTCTGGGGCGAGACTGAGACCTTTTCGTCAAAGGAATATTCCGTGAAATCATTGAGCATCCTGACGGACTCCAAGAAGAAATGGCTGGCAGGACGGCCGACCCCTGCTTTCGAGTTCGATACCAAATCGCCGGCCATGCCGAAGTCCAAATAGATTGGAGCAGGCGGGCGATCCGAAGTTGACGTTACCCCTCTTTCATTGCCGTTTTACTTCCGGGGCCGGAAGGTCCGCCACGGGCTCGCACTACCGTTCCGCACATCACCATGGAGTTCCTGAATGTCATTACCCTCATCTAAGGATTCGGTCACGGGAGTACCCGTTACTCGCCTTACGCTTGGTGAAGGAAACTATCTACTGCATCTGGCGGACGGAGCGCGACGGCCGCGAGCCGCTCAAGCTCTACAAGCCTTACAATCAGCGTCCCACTTATGTCGGTCATTCATTCTTCACTCAGGATGGCTGGGTCGCGACTCAGGGCATGCAGTTCGGGGGAAAGCAGGCCGATGGAAGTTATCCGGACATGTATGGCTTCAATGGAATCATCAAAACAGACGGCTCATGCGACCGTCGCGCACGGTGTCCTGGCGGCAACAAACCCCTCCATTGTCATGCGACCTACGCTGATTCCTGGTGGGTTGGCGACGCTCTTCCCGGGGAAGGCACTTTTGATCCGCACATGCTCTGCATCATGAAGAACAACTGGGAAACGGGCTACGTTCAGGCTGAACCGTTTTTGCGCCCACGGATGCAGCCACGAGCGCCCGTTCCACGTCCATCCGCGTTTTACTCATGACGAGAAGCAGGTCCTCTTCAATTCCAACTGGCGAGGAAACTGCAATATCTATTCGGCCCAGACCGAAGAGTTCCTTTCGAACTGGCATGATAATGCCCCATTCGGCCCCAGGCCGGATCGAAACTGCAGACCACCCGTTGAAGTCATGCGCGGCCCAAAGAAAGGCCCAGAGGCATGAGGAACAACAACCCGTTACCTTCGACTTGGCAGTGCTGGCACTATCAACCGGGTCCTCTGAAATATCGTTTGAGTTCAGTGGGTGCCGAATGCGGTCCGCTGGAACGACGGGGCAGGCGGGAGGCTCGTGTAAACTCTCATAACTTGGCGGCCAAGGCAGCAAGCTGGTCGGTGCAAAGTCCCCAGCCCTGATGAAATCCCATCTTCTCATGCGTCGCCTTGTCCTCGGCTGTCCAGTGGCGCACGCGCGCGGTGTACCTCGTGCCGCCGCCCTCGTCCTCGAAAGTAATCATCACTGTCATGAACGGCTTGGCCGAAGGATACCACGCCTTGGTGTAAGCATCTGTCGAAACAATCCGCTCGTCTTTGACCACCTCAAGATACACGCCGGGGCACGGCATCTCTTGCCCGTCTGGGCCGCGCATCACAATCAAGCTCGCACCGCCAGGACGAACATCAGTCTCGGCGACTTGCACGGTGTAGGGGTGTGGTGCTGAGTAATTCGGGTTCGGTCCATGCACGAAAGAGGCTGTGACGTGTGGCTTTGATGAGACGCGTCAAAACAAGCTCGTGCTGTGATGGTGTTTGGTTTGTATTGCTCATGGTTTGTGTGATTGTGGTGTGCGCAGTACAGCCCAACGTCTAAGCCGAGCCGCTTGCACGAGCCCTGCCCATTGAAAAGGAAAAGAGAAAAGAATAGCGGAGGGAGACCTTCATTCACGGTATTCGTGCAAGTCTGCTTAATCGATTTGTTATCAGTATTCGTTGATTGTGCCCCCATATATCTGTAGCTCATTCATCTGTTGCTTTCGAGCTTTCGAGTTGACGAGGTATGACTCAGCATCTGCATATGACTCCCTTTGGTATTCCCAATCCATTAGCATTGGGCGGTTCCGGTTTTCGGTAAACACATGGCCGTGAGCCTCACAAAATAGACTTCGATTACCTTGGACCCCAATCAAAAACATGCCAAACGCTGCCTACTCAAACGAGAGAGGCCCGATCTTAAGCAAAGCAACTCCACATTTTCTGGCACATCCGCCCTTTTGAGGCCAAGAATAGATAGTAAGGGCAATGACGCATACGCAGCATGGAAATTTGACAGAGGTGTCTCTCTTCATCGCACTGATAACATTTAAGTAACAGGCAAAATTGCCCTGTTAAGTTGGTATCGGAATGGCATTCGGTCATCAACGCCCTTCGTCAATATCGTAAGGATGGTTCGTAAGTTTAGGGCTCTGAAGCAGGAATCCAATGGCCAGACAAAGCAAGATTATGGAACAGATCACGCGCATCTCGCGACATCAGCTTCTTCCGACCACCCGGCCGGCACTGCCGTTCACAAGTTCTCCTTTTTCCAACGCCAGTTTGCCATTCACCAGAACATATTCAATGCCCTGGCAAAGTTGCGTTCCATCCTCAAAGGTCGCCTTGTCGATGAGATTGTCTTCGTCAAAGACGACGATATCTGCAGCCATTCCTTCACGAATGATGCCCCGATCTGCCAGGCCATAACGGGTAGCGGGAAAGCTCGTCATCCTTCGGATGGCGTCTTCCAGGGTCAGCCAGCCTTTCTGCTTTGTGGTCAGTGCGATGAAACGAGGGAACGTGCCGTAGCCTCGGGGATGCGGCCGGCCAGATTTGAATATGCCATCTGAACAAACCATGTGATATGGATGTGTCAGGGCGGTCTTCAAGATGTTTTCATCGTGCCAGTGAAAGACCATCAGGATCTGAAGCTCGTGCTCGACCAGTAGGTCGCTCATAAAATCGGTGAGATCTTTGCCGCTTTCGGCCACGGCATCGAACAGGGATTTCCCCAGGAGCTCATGGTCTCCACCCGCTCCGAGGATTGAGAAGATAACGTCCCTCGTGTCGTATCCCCGGTCTTCAAAAAAGTTATTCATCTGCGGGCGGTAGCGGTCCCGCTCATCCGGATCGCCGACCCGTCTCAGTACTTCCTCGGGCGTCCCCGTCTGAACCCACTTCGGAAAGCAGTAAATCAGGTGCGTTGAACCGGCCTTATAAGGATAGGCATCAAAAGTGACATCGATGCCCCGCTCCCGTGCGTCTTCAAGAGGCTTATAAAACTCAGGCAGCCCAAACAGGTGCGAATAGTGAACAGGAATTTCGGCCTCTTGTGCGATGCGAAAAACCTCGTTGCTCGAATTTTCAAAATGCACTCCGTAGCCGCGGATGTGTGATGAATATACTCCGCCATATTCACGAACCACTTTGCAAAGCTCGATCAGTTCCTCGGTCGTTCCGTGTGCTGACGGATAGTATTCAAGTCCGGTCTGGATCCCGGTCGCACCGTCCTCCATGACCTGGCGTGTCAGGTCCTTCATCTTTTCGAGTTCTGCTTCCGTTGCGGGACGTCCCTCCCACCCGACCGCTTCAGCACGGATGGCGTTGTAGGCCACTTGCGGCACAACGTTGAGTGGACACTTTTCATGAAAGTGCGACAGGTATTCCGCGTAGCTTCTCCATTCCCAGCCTACGTCGGGCACCCCATAAAAAATCGATAGATACTTTCTGGTTTCTTCCAGCCGTTCAGTAGAGAGCGGGGCGTAACTCATTCCGTCCGGGGAGAGCAGGTCTGTGGTCACGCCCTGCGTCAACCTTGGCACTGCGGCCTCGCCGGTCATGATGGCGAGCTCAGAATGCACGTGGACATCAATGAATCCGGGGCACAGCACCTTGCCCTTGGCATCGATACGACGCCCGGCATTCGCCTCAGTCAGTTTTCCGATGGCTTTTATCCGATCTCCTGCAACGCCTACATCCGCCAGAAACCAGGCACAGCCGGTGCCGTCTACGACTTTTGCATTTTCGAATATGAAATCGAAGTTCATGATAGCCTCAAGGTTGGTGGGTTGGCAGCGAGCCGACGTCTGCATCGGCCGAAGACCCACTCTTAAGGCGTCTCGCCCTTCCCTTCAAGCCATTCGATGCTGAACGGCACGAAACTGATCTTCTTGTAATCGTCCCTTTCGAAGAGCAAACCCAGGCGGCCGTCAGGAAGTTTTGTCAGATTTGAATACGCTGAAGAACTTTCATAAATCAGCCGACTGACTGGCCACGACTTTCCCTCGTCGTAGCTGACACGAACAGTCATATGATCCCGGCCTTTCGATGCAGGATTAGAAAACAGGATGCGGCTCCTCCCATCCTCCGGCCAACTGTAACGGAGGATGCTGGCCTGGCAGACAGGCTCGATGAGTTCTGCGTGAAGTGTGACTTCGGACCAGGTAAGTCCGCCATCCTTGCTCGTCGCAACCGCACGACGATTTTTCCCATGATACGAACGCATGTTCTGCATCACAGAACCATCGGGTAATTCCACGACCGTCGATTCATTCGTACGGTTTTCATGAACCCCACCGATAGTCCATGTCGTTCCGTGATCATCGGAGTAGAGAACATGACTGTGGTAGGTGCTGCCGTCGCTCTTGCCACCATCAAATACTGACTGGTTTGCAGGTATCACAAGTCGCCCCTTGTGTTCACCACGCTCGAGTTGAATCCCGTGTACCGGGCCAGTGGCGTACCAGCGCCAATTTTCTTTGCGGCAGAACGGAAGCTCAGCCGGTGCTGACCAGGTCTTGCCATCGTCATCAGATTTACAGACGAACGGCTTCCTGGGGAACTTGCTCTTGCCGGATTTGATCGCGCCCTCATGGTCACTGCCAAGATTCCAGGTGAGCAGAAGCCAGATGGCGCCGTTCGACTGGTCCACAACCGGACAAGGGTTTCCGGAAGTGTTGCCTTCGTCATCCCACACCACCTGCAGCGGCGACCAGGTCTTGCCTCCGTCTTCTGATCGCTTCAGTACCGTGTCAATATCGCCTGCGTCGCCACCGCCAGACTTCCGCCCTTCACAGAAAGCCAGGATGGTGCCCTGCTTCGTCACTGTCATCACAGGGATCCGGAAGGTGTGATAGCCTTCCCCACCGGCATTGAACACATCGATCATTCCTTCCATCAGTTTGGGCGGTTCCATCAGGTCTCCCTCAAGAGTGAATTCAAACACATGCATCGTCGCTCTATGTGGTCTCAAGGCAATCTCGCCGAGCGGCTGCCCCGAATCTTTGATCGCGTATATCAGGGTACCGTCGATGCTGAAAGAGATCCGGCCATCTTTTCTGACCATCTCGAGCACGAACGGTGTATTGCCCCGGATAGGGTTCTCAGCCTCAAGAAAGGTGAGTTTTGAAAACAGCGGCCCCTCTACGAACAGCTTCTTCCCGCTGCCATCAAAGCCAAAGTGGCTACTTCCTCCAAATACAATCGAAGCTGCGGTACTATCGAGCTGGGTAAGTGAAATCTTCGCGCGAATCCGAGCTTCCCATCTGCCAATTGATTTTGAAGATTTCAGTAAGAGGCCGCGCCCCGAGCCTTCAAGGGTGCCGTTAGATTTTTTCCAGCCGGAGAAGTTCAGAGCCGGATCCGGGATGCCATCATGAACGGCCACGAAAGAGGTCTCTGCGTCCGAGACCTGCAAAGCGGTACAGAAGGCGCAGAGTGCGATCGCTAAACGGCCCTCTCTCCTTTGCTTCGTACTTCTCTTCGTCATAGCTACGTCCATTCTGCAGCCCGGTACAGGTAACTCTGCTCTCTAAAATCCGAAAGCCCGAAATTTCATCACCCCACACTTTGAGCCGTTCTTACCAATTCACCTCAATCCTTTCACCCCGGCCTGCAGACTCGACCGCGCCGAAGACCATTGCGACGCTGCGGATGTTATCGCCGCACCAGGTTTCCGGCTGACCTCCCTCCCAGATGGCTGTCACGAATCGCGCCAATGAGCCACCGAGGCCTTCCGGGCCTACCTCTGGTCTTGCTATTTCAACCAGTTCCTTTGGACGTGTGAAACCCTCTTTCGCCCCAGTCAGGATTTCGGCAGTCAAGACGTCGGCGCCGTCCCAGATGATCGTTCCTTTGTCGCCGATGATACGCCAGTGGCCGTTCCAATTCGTGTTATGGCCTTCAGCGCACCAGCTTCCGCGATAGGTGAAGACGATCCCTTCCGTCATTTCGAATATGGCAGTGGTTGCGACATCGCCTTTGTACCAACTTCCATGTGGGTTGTACTCGAGACAATAAACCGCCTGCGGGTCGACACCCGTGACGCAACGCAGCATGTCAAAGTGGTGGATCGACATATCCAGCAAGAGCGGATGATCCATCTCGTCCCTGAACCCCCCGAAGTGGGCTCCGATATAAAAATCGATATTGGCTGCGGTGACCTTTCCGATCAGGCCGTCCTGAATAGCTTTTCGAATCGCACGAACTGATTTCGCCCAGCGATAGTTCTGGCTGACCATATATATCTTTCCAGCCTTTTCAGCGGCCCGAACCATTTCCTGCGCGTTTGGCAGCGAGTCGGAAAGCGGCTTCTCTCCGATGACGTGGCATCCCGCGGCCAGTGCGGTAAGTGTGACCTCCTTGTGCGCGGCAGGAATGGTGACGTCTACGACCGCGTCCGGCTGATATTTTTCCAGTGCGGCATGCATATCGGTACCCGCGTTCTCGGCACCAATCCCGACCTTCTCAGCCGCTGCCCGCGCGGCCTCTTCCCGCAAATCAACTACGCCGACAATGTCGACGTCTTCACAACTCTTCAAAGTGTTCAACCACCCCTGCCCCATACCGCCTAAGCCGACCTGTATCACTCTAATTCTTTCGCTCATATCGTTTTCTCTGTGTTGTTGCCCCGACGCTTCGCGGCGGGTTGAAGATGAGGCGGGGTATCGTATCGACTGACATAGGTGCGGCAATCGTGTGAGGATGCGAGGATAGGTACTGGATCCTCGATGCTGCGAAGACTGGCGAATAGATCCAACCGGCCCTATCGCTCAGAACTTACTCATTACTCAATACTTCATTACTTCCGAATCATTCGAACTGGCGACCCTCCCGGCTATGATTCCCGGCCACGCAACCAACCCGGCACACCAAGATGCTTATCAATTTCAATGGAGAATTACTACAACCTGGTGAGGCGAAAGTATCTGTCCTCGACCACGGCTTTCTGTTTGGCGATAGCGTTTACGATGTCATTCGCACGGTAAATGGACGCTTGTTCACAGCGGAAGAGCATCTAGCCCGATTGAGGAGTTCCGCTGCGGCCATTCGACTCGAAATCCCGCTCACGAATGAGGAACTCCTCCAGGAAATGAATCGAAGCCACACGGCTTCTGGGAATTCCGAGTCCTACATCCGCATTGTGATTACTCGTGGCGAAGGTGAAATTGATCTGCATCCAAGAAGCTGTCCTAAACCGAACTGGATGATGTTTGTATTGCCGCTCCACAAGTGGCCGGCTGAGTGGTACACCTCCGGCATAAAGGTGGCACTGGTTGGCATCCATCGAAATCCTTCCACTGCTCTTAGCCCGAAAATCAAATCGGGTAATTATCTGAACAACGTCATTGCCCGGATGCAGGCGGCCGATGAAGGGGCCGTCGAAGGCATCATGTTAAACCCTGAAGGCTGGGTGACCGAAGGAACCACGAGCAACATCTGGATAGTCAAAGATGGCCAGGCCAGAACGCCCGCGCTTCGATGCGGCCTTCTTCCAGGTGTCACCAGGGCCCTGGTCCTTGAGCTCGCAACTACGGACGGTATCGCTGTCGATGAATGTGAGATTTCAAAAAACGAACTGCTCGATGCCGATGAGGCATTCATTACCAGCACCACAAAGGGAGTCGTTCCGGTGCGACTCATTGGCCGGGAGCTTGTCGGGGACGGCAGGCCGGGCCCGATAACGAAGAGGCTGGAACAACTCTTGAGAGATCGAGAACAGGCGAACTGATCATGCGAACCATTCAAGTAAAGACGCCAAGCAAATCGTATGAAATCATCGTCCAGTGGGGCGGCCTGAATCAGATTGGGGGATGGATCGCCAAATCGCTGCCTCCATCCAGGGCCGCCCTGTTAACCGATGAAAATGTCTGGCGGATCCACGGCGAGCTGGTGGAGGCATCCATTCGAAAAGCAGGCTTCGATTTGACGGTCATCGTAAGGCCGCCCGGCGAAAGCCAGAAGTGCATGACTGCCGTATCCGAGATCTATGATTCACTTGTTGAAGGAAAACTAGACCGGCAGTCCGCGCTCATAGCATTCGGCGGCGGCGTCGTTGGTGATCTTGGTGGCTTTGTTGCTTCAACCTACCTGCGTGGAATTCCGTTCATTCAGGTGCCAACCACACTGCTCGCCCAGGTGGACAGCTCAGTCGGAGGCAAGGTAGGCGTGAACCACCCGCTGGGCAAGAACCTCATCGGTTCGTTTTACCAGCCGGAGAGCGTCCTCATCGACCCAGCGGTGCTGTGCTCTCTCCCACAGGCGGACCTCATCTCAGGGCTTGCCGAAGTAATCAAATATGGGGTGATTCGCGATCCCGAGCTGTGGACTTATCTCGTCGAACATCGTGAAAAGATTTTGAGCCATTTGCAGGAGGAACTCGAGCACATCATCGCCGTCTCGTGCCAGGTCAAGGCAGACGTTGTCTCCGAAGATGAGAAGGAAGGGGGCCTGCGAATGATCCTTAATTACGGTCACACCATCGGCCACGCACTGGAAGCTACCCAGGGGTACGGCAGCTACAGGCATGGTGAAGTCGTTGCCATCGGAATGGTCGCCGCCGCTATGCTGAGTGAAAAGATGGGGCTTGCATCAAGGGGACTGGTCGAAGATCACCGAAGGCTTATTGGTGCATACGGACTGCCTGTGGGATGTAAGGTCAAGAATCCTGATCAGATATTGTCAGTGATGTACAACGACAAGAAGGCGCTTCGAGGCAGACTACGATTCATCCTCGCCTCGGAAATCGGCAAGGTGGACCTCACCGATGAAGTGACGGACAAACTGGTGAGGGAAATTTTGGGTGAACTTGGATGAAGAAGAACAGGTCCGGTTTGATCTCATGCTTTCAATCTTGCTTGTAACTGTCCAGGGCCGAATCTTTCTTACTTTTAATCCTGCTGAGAGTGAAAGAAAAGCGATGGAAAACCTCGTCGATCTCGTAACCCTTAACATGACCATTGGGGTGGGCTCGGTCATCTATCGGCGGTTATTGGAATTCTTTGAAACGCCTTCCGCTATCCTCGACGCTTCGGAACGAGATCTTCAGCAGGTGCAGGGCGTATCCGGCAAGCTGTCTGCCTCTATCAAGAGTATGAGCAGAAGCATGGGCGAAGATGAGATCGCCTTTGCGGAATCGCTCAGCGTGGGAATTATTACCCAGGAGAGTCCCCAATATCCGCAGTCACTCCTATCGATCCATGACCCGCCAATCGTGCTTTACGTCCGTGGAGAATGTAAGGAACAAGATGCTCTTGCAATCGGGATAGTCGGATCGAGAAGGTGTTCGCATTATGGCCGTATCCAGGCCGAACGATTCGGCAGCGATCTGGCCAGGATGGGATTCACAATCATCAGCGGGCTGGCACAGGGCATCGACACTTCAGCCCATCAGGGCGCGCTGAAAGTGAAGGGACGAACTATTGCTGTTCTGGGGAACGGTCTCTCTCACGTTTACCCAACCCAGAACGCTCAGCTTGCGCAGGAAGTCGCGGACAACGGAGCGGTCATCTCAGAATTCCCCATGAAAACGCGGGTCGACGCGAGACATTTTCCTCAGCGGAATCGTCTGATAAGCGGGCTCTCTCTGGGCGTCATGGTGGTCGAGGCGAGCAAGCAGAGCGGCACTCTCATCACTGCGAATTTTGCCCTCGAACAGGGTCGCGAAGTCTTTGCGCTTCCCGGGCGCGTGGACAATCCAACCAGTTCCGGAACTCACATGCTGATCCAGCAGGGCGCCAAACTGGTTACCTCCCCCGCCGATGTCGTGGACGAATTGGGCCCGCTGGCCAATGTGATCCAGCCACTTGGAGAAGAGGCAGTCACCGACCCTCGTGCGCTGACTCTCAACAGCCGTGAACGCCAGATCTACGAGACCCTCAGCCACGACCCCCTTCAAGTGGACGACATCATTCGAATGACCGGAATCCCTGCTCCCAATGTGCTGAGCACACTTACGATTCTTGAAGTCCGCCGTCTCGTGAAGCAGCTCGCTGGGAAGAGATTTGTAAAAGCGTAGGCACGTCTAGCTCCAACACTGTTCAGTAAAACCCAACATGACCTTGGGTACTGTTGATTTAAGGATGCCACCGGTTTGCCCGGTGGAGATTCACGTTTTTTTCTCGCGAGCATTGGGTTTGTCAGTTTGGATGCCACCGGATTGCCCAGTGGCATCTCCTGAATGAATCCTAACCTGCGCGAGAAAAGAGCGTGATAACTCCACTGGGCAAGCCAGTGGCATCTCGCGACAGCAAGGAACTGATTAAACCTGCAGTCCCCAAGCTGGCGGGGGCCGTATCCCATTCTCACACGCTCTTAACTTCGAGAACTCATTCACTCGTGAGCAGGCTCACAGGTGTATCGGGCTCTGTGAGCAATCCGGGTAACGACAGGAATCGCGTCCAGAGGATAGAAATTCGAAAGTAAAGATTAAGATTACATAAACTGCCCCACCTCAAATCCTCTCCAGCTCTTTCCTTGCACCGAGAATCTGGTCGGGCGATTGAAGCATTCGCTTCGCTTTTGAACACGCCTGGTTCACATTAATACAGACCATTCTGTAATCGCAGAGTTTGCATTCATCTTTTTGGGTCCGGTGGATGAACTCGCCTTGTCTGACTACGTTCATCATTCGCTCCAGGATTGGACCGAGCTCCGGCCATTCCTCTCGTAGATGGCTGACCCTCTCGCCGCGTCCCTTGACGCCGGTGAAGAAATAACCGGCTTTACTCACGCGGGCATTTTCGATCATGGACTCAACAACCATTCCATAAATGATGTGCTGGAGCCGCCGTCCCGACTGAAATGCAGTAGCGCTCTCGTACGGGCGGGGACTGCCCGTTTTGTAATCCCAGACTTCAAAGACGCCTTTCTCGATCTCATCAAGCCGGTCAATCTGTCCGTGAATGTGTAGAGGCTTGCCGTCCGGCAGCATCAGAGGCACAGGTGTTTGCGAGGCGTTTCGCTTGCCCTCCCCCCCTTCCATCCCGAACGGAATTTCCGCCTGGCAATCCGCCGGATTCAAGCCTCGTGCGGCCTCCTCTCTCAGAAACACCTCGACGGTCTGCAGCATCGCATCCTTTTCCATTTCGTAGGCGATTTCGTTCGGGGGTGGCACCTCGTCTCGCTGACGATGTATCAGTTTGGATGCGAGTTCGTGCAAGGCAGCGAGATCCTGCGGATATTGCAGAGGGCGGTTCTCCGGTCTCAGCAGTTCGATCGCATCATGAAGAATCCGATGAATCAGCCGGCCTCGCTCAAGCGGCGACAGCCAATCGAGGGAATCAAATTCAAGATCATCAGGCGGCTTAATTCCCAGTATGTAGCGAAGAAAGAATTTGAAGGGGCACTGGGCCAGGATGTCCAAACTCGACGCGGATAGCGGCCTGTGAGTCTTTGTAAAATCAAGATCTTCGCCGGGGGCCCTCAGCCAACCGTCATAACCGGTGGGTTCAGTCCCATACCGTGCCCGGGCGGCTTCGATTCCGGAAAGCAAGTGAGGAAATGAAAAGAGAATTGAGTGATGGGCATTCCTTTCACACTCATCGGCAAGCTTCAGCCACGCCTGGTGTTCAGAGAGTAGATAACTGGCGGCGGCCGCGACACTGCCACCCAGGACAAAGTCCGATGCGGCGGGCAACTCCCGAGACATTTCGGAAAAGGTAGCACCAGCCTTCTCCGGGTTCTTACCCCGATAAAAGTCGAGCACCGCAGCCGATGGAGACAAGACCTGATTTTCGTCCAGGCCAGCGACACTGTAGGAAACTGCCGTCTCCCCGTGATGACCTGCAACGATGCCTTTCAACAGAACTTTGTCTTCATTCGGCAGTTGTAATCGGGTAGTTATCGTATCGGACAGCATGGCTCGTTCGGTGTCGAGAAGAATCGGATCCTGCAGTCCTGTCCGAGGAAAACTGGTCTCATCCAACCCCAGAATCCACAGAAAACGCCTTCCACTCATGCCACCCCCGGCGACTGAAGACAGGTGCAGGCAGCCAGGCTTGGGGCCGGAACTCTGGATGCTCAAGCCCCCAAGAATCTCGTGGAGCTGTTCAAGCGCCTGATGACGAGGTAATGCAATACCCTTGAAAGCCGCCATCCGCCTGAGTGATTCCAGAACTGCCGTACGGCCTTCGCGCTCTTCCGGGAGGGTCTCTGGAAGGAGCGCTTCAAATAGTGGCAGGAACTGCCCCGCAAGATTCGGTGCCGCTATCTTGTCGGGCACGTCGGGCACCCGTTCCAGCAATTTGGTCATTTGTTCTTCGACATATTCCGCCTCTTCGGCTCTCCTGAGGCACGATACTCGATAAACCTCTGGCTCTTCGATTTCTTGGTCGAGTTCGGACTCCGCTCGATCAGCCCGGAGGCGGGATGCGGAGGCCAGTGCCCGCAGCGCGGAACAGTAACGTTCCCTTCCCCATCCAATACGTGCCTGACGTAACACCCGGGCGAACTGACCGGCACTCATCTTCTTGCGGTCGGTAACACGAATGAGATTCGAGACGATCAATGCCCGCAGCCTGGGCTCATGAAATCCATCTCGAATCCAAGTCAGTAATCCTAATCCTGCGCGTCCCGGACGGGTCTGACCGATCGGGATTCCTTCACCGAATGTGCATTCGATACCGAACTTCTGCGTGGCCTGTCGCAGCAGAGGCAGATAACGCTGAGGGTTCGTGTAAAGAATTTCCACCTCATCCGCCCGGGCCTTCGCTTTCACCAGCCAGTCAAAGAGACTCGCCACCTCGTTCTCAAATCCCGCGGAGCGATGAATGCCCACCGGTGACTCAAACCTCGCCACAGGTCTTTTGTTGTAAAGTTTACATGCCCACCGATTGCGTTCAGGGAGGTCTGCCAGACTAAAGGTGTGTGGCAGCACATGTAATCTTTCCGCGGCCAGCGCCTGAAGAAACTTCTGCTCAAGGTCTGAGATCTCGGTATGGGCGCAGACCAGGAGGTGAGCCCCTTGCCAGCCATGCGGCATACCGAGGCTCACATGCTCAGTAGCCCGCTGGAGAATGTCAGTACCATCCACCAAACCTTCTGCACTGAGTTGCGACCGGTACGCATCGAGCAAACGACGGAAATCCGCGCCCTTGTCCGGATTCACAAACGCGGCTTGGTTTATCGATTCCAAGCCCGTTGAACGGAAATCCGCGAATGCACGCACAAATGCCCGGCTGAAACCAAGAGACGGCAAAATCTGATTGAAGTATCGGCAATCAGCTAGCTGCTCCTGCAGCACCTGGTCAACCATAAACAGAGCGATGTCGGGCGTTGCCGCCTCGCAAATTTCCAGCGATGAGCCGAGGATCGCCTCCGCCAGTGAGGACACCGTATGAACATGGAGATTGAACCAGGGTTGCCCTTTCGCCGCGGCCTCAGCGATGGAGTGTCCCTGGGTAAGAGACGGCGCAATGAGGACCTTAGTATCCAGTCTATGCGTGGAGATAAAAGTCTTGAGGCCGTCAATGGTGGGCTGCATGGCGCGGAAAGGAATGTTGGAGTTTTGAACGACTGGAGTGTTGGAATAGTGGATTACTGCGTGGAGAAAATTCCGGCCCGTTTGGCACTTCCTCGCCATCCTAATCTTCAGCCATCCACAAATCGCCCGGGAGCAAATGGCGCGAGCCCCTCCTCTTCGCCCTTGAGGACCAGCCCGGCAATTAACTCCGCGGTGACTGGTGTCAGAAGAATCCCGTTCCGAAAGTGTCCCGTGGCAGCAATGATATTCGGGGAACCGGGGATACGGCCGAGGATTGGTAGCCCATCCGGCGTCGCCGGCCTGAAACAGGCCCAGGTATCGGCCACTTCCGCGTTACTCAATGAGGGCGCGATTCGGAGAGTGTTCTCAAGTATCGAGTGGATGGCTTCCCCGGTTACTCGTTTATCAAACCCCACTTTTTCCATGGTGCCACCGCAGATTACACGTCCGACAGGTTTGCTGATGATGTAGGCGCCGCCATGCAGGATCGGCCGTTCGAACATGGATGCGGGAACCTGTAACTGCACCATCTGCCCTTTGTAAGGAAAGACCGGCAGCCCGAAGCCCAGCCGGTCGCCGATCTCCTTCGACCATGCACCACCGCACAAGACAGCAGTTGCACCGGAATAGGTATCGGCACCGGTTTCGATTTCCACTCCCTTTTCGTCAGCCCGAATGCCGAGCATTTCCTCACCATTGTGGAATTCGACCCCAGCCACCTGGGCCGCGGCAACGAGAGCAACGACCAGTTTGCGATTCCCGACCTGCCCTTCATTCGGAAAGAAAAGCCCGCCACCTAATTCGGGACTGAGGTTGGGCTCAATCTCCAGCACTTCAGCGGAGGCCAACCTTTCTAAAGGTAATCCTTCCCTTCGATGCCATTCAAGACACTTGTCCGCAAGCCTTTCGTCTTCTTCATCTAAGAGAAGCTTCAGGGCGCCTTTACTCTTGAATTCAATGTCGATACCTGATTCCGAGTGTAATTCTTCGCTGAACGCTGGGTACAAAGCGCGGCTCTGCAACATCAGATTCAGCATGTCGCCCGGGCCGTTGGACTCCTCCTGAGGCAGTAGCATTCCCCCGGCGGAAGAAGAAGCACCAGCGCCGGGAACATCCCTTTCAATCACGCTTACGCTCAAGCCCACCTGTGCCAACCGCCATGCGATGCTGCACCCGATGGCGCCTCCCCCGACAATGATCACATCCGAACTTTTCACTTTATCGCCTTGTTTAAAACGAAAATGCCCGTCAGCGTTTCAGGCTGGCGGGCATTGTATTTTGAGATACCGAAACAGCTATCAGGTGTTACCGCTTACGACTACCCTGGTAGACCTGGATGGGCCCTTTGGCCGGCATGGTAGTTCGGTAAGAGCCATTAGGATATTTGGTCGGGAATGTCACCACGTCGGCAGCTCCAGCGCCCGCGCGCCTCACCATGTTTGTAAGCCCTTGAGTAAGTCCAGAAAACATTGCCCCTCCGACGCCCTTGGATTGATAGCCGCGGTTCATGGCCGCGGGGATTTCCACAGGGGCTGATATCAGATTCTTTATTCCACCGAAAAGTTTGTTCTGTGAGCCGGCCCTCCAGGTCTGCAGTCCGGATTTCTGGTTCCCGCCAACAGTATAAGTGTGGTATGTCGGGGCGGACTTTGTTCTGAAAGAACCCTTGGCTTCAACCGTGGAAGCTGCCAAAGCAATGGCTGTCAGAGCGATAAGGCAACGTGTATTCAAAAGAGAGATCCTCTGTGGGTGGGTAGAATCTATTACGCACGCACACTCAAAACTTCTTCATTTGAGATGTGTTTCGGGCGGGATTATAGCGAACCAGCCGGGATGGGCAATGGAGGCGGTCTGAAGGTCAAGTAAACCGGATTGTAATCGACACTGCTGGTTTCAATCTGATGCGCTGGCGACAGGCCTTTTCCTGAAACTGTTTGAAGATCTGAAGCTCCTTCCACTACCTTGAACCCAACTGCATCATTACTCCAACACTCCACCCTCAATTCTTTCCCTTTCCACATGCGCCCCAACATCCTCTGGATATGCACAGACCAACAACGTTACGACACCATCGGAGCACTCGGTAATCCGCATGTCTCAACCCCGAACATAGATCGGCTCGTCTCAACCGGCGTAGCCTTCACGAACACTTACTGTCAGAGCCCAATCTGCACCCCAAGTCGTGCAAGTTTTCTAACTGGGATGTATCCCAGCCGGGTGCACGTGAATGGGAACGGCAACGAGTTCTTTCCGCCTGATGCACCGCCGCTCATCACCAAAACCCTTGCCGACTCGGGCTACGATTGCGGTCTGATCGGCAAACTGCATCTGGCAAGTGCCTTCGGAAGAATTGAGCCGCGGACTACTGATGGCTACCGCTACTGGCAATACAGCCACGCGCCAAGGGACGACTGGGAGACCGGGCACGACTACGCTGACTGGGTTCGATCAAAAGGCGAAAGCCTGAAGGAATTGACTTTGAGCCTGGATGGCGTCCCTGCCGAATTTCATCAGACAACCTGGTGTTCTGAGAAAACCATGCAGTTCATCAGGCAGGAACGTAAGTGCCCATGGCTGGCGAGCGTGAACATTTACGACCCGCACCCACAGTTCAATCCGCCGAAAACATACCGAGATCAATTTGATCCAGAACAAATGCCCGGCCCACTTTTCAAAGAAAGTGACCTCATGCAGCAAGAGAAGCTGGCCGGCATTGATTTTCAGTCACGCGGACGGCATCCCGACGAACTTGATATCAAAAGCCCGATTATCCCCCTTTCGCCGGGCGTGCCGGAGACGGACCTGGCGGGAAAGAGAGACGCAAAAACATTGCAGGCGGCCTATTACGCCATGATCAAACTCATCGACGATCAGATGGGCCGTCTACTGGACTGCCTTGAGGAGACAGGCCAACTCGATAACACCCTCATCCTCTTCATGAGCGACCACGGCGAGATGCTTGGCGATCACGGTCTCATTCAGAAGGGCTGCCGGTTCTACGAAGGCATGGTTCGCGTGCCGCTGATTATTTCCTGGCCCGGTAAGTTCAAAGAAGGTGTTCAGTGTTCTGGACTGACCGAATTGGTGGACGTCGCGCCGACTCTCCTGGAAGCGACAGGACTTTCTGTACCTGCAGAGATGCACGGCTCTTCTCTGATGCCTTACCTTGTTGGAGAGGAGAACGGCGAGCAAATCCGTGAATATGCGCGATGTGAATATTACAGCGCGTTGGACTCATCCTTCTGCCATGCCCAAGATGATTCGTACGCCACCATGATTCGCGACGAGCGATACAAACTCGTCCTCTATCACGGCCACAATCTAGGCGAGCTTTACGATCTCCTGGAAGACCCGGATGAATTCAACAATCTGTGGGAAGAGCAAACATGTGCCGAAACCAAAATGCGATTACTCATCAAAAGCTTCGATATCTCAATGCAATCCATGGATTGGGGGCCACGCCGCATAGGGCCGATGTGAACGTAATGAGTAATGAGTAAGTTGGGGAGGAGGATTCGACACTTGCGACAGATCTTTAATTTGCGGCCTATTCAATGAATCGGATCTCAGCAAAATCAGCGAGATTGTCACTGGTTGATGAGCCGGTGGTGTTCATGCGCTGGTATTCACGGACGCTACCTTCCTGCGGCGGCTTCTTGGAATTCAGACCCTTGTCTATGACTCGGTGGCGCGTGAAATTGCCCGTCCATTTGGTGTGAGTGCCAGAGCCCGGTTTCTCAGCGGATGCGAATGCTGAGTAAGGTAAAAATACTTCGAGACTCCAAAAGTCTTTGCCGACGTGCGCGGCCGCCTTAAAGCCTTTGCACTCCCAGGTGGTGTCCTTCAGTTTCGAGTCCCAGTAGTTACCGTCCGGGTTCACGATGAACTGGTAGAACTCGCCTTCGCTTTTGCCGGTCACGTCCACGAACAACTCCACGTTGTCGTCCCACCACATGTTTCCGTTGTCGTGGCCGCCATTTGATCGTTCCAGAAACTGTGGTGTCGGCTCGCTGAGATGGAAACCGAATGTGATGCCATCTGAGGTCCATACTGCCTTGATGGTAGAAGGGTATATGGCAGGCTTGCCTTTATTTGCGCCAGTGGCCTGGACGAATGAGTTTTCAGTAGTGGCGCGTTCCCATTGAGCGTCCGTCAGTTGTCCGTCAATGACTGGATTTTCGCCTACCTTATATGCTGACAAGGGCCGGAACCCTTCGCCGGACATCATGTCTGCCTCCGTGAAGAATGATTCAAGGGCAGGTGCGTAGTAGTCGAGACGTTCGGTTGTCAGTTTGTCCCCCCTGCCCTGCTCGCGGGCCTGGGCAAACAACTCCTTCATCTGCTCGACCATTGCAGGTGTAAAACTCACTTCGTAGATGCCTTTGGGCGAGAAACGTCCGCCCGGCCAGCGGCTCTTTTCCCATCCGTCGATCTGCAGGGCCAACAGCTTTCGCATAGTGTCTGCAGCAGCCCCGAACATCCTGCTAGCGAATTCGTCGACTGCGGCATCCACATCGAACTCCGGATCCCACAAAACCTTCAGCCAACAGTAGAGGCTGATGTGCTGGCGTGGCCAGTGATTGAAGTCGCCATTAACAAAGGTACCCAGGGTCTTCTTGAGATTGCGCTGATAGAAGTCTTTCACCACGTGGGGATAGTGGTATGCCGCTTTCGTTTTGTGGGCTGGCCAGACGTTGTAATGCCAGTTTTGAATGCGGCGTCCCGAGATGGCGATCCAGCGGTCGATATTCGCCTGCTCTGAATCCCGGATGGCCGGCTCTTTGTAAGAGGCCATGCCCGGCATCCCGCAAATCTGAACTTCCACATTTCCTGGAAACTTGAACCCTTCAGGAGCCGCCGTGTAGTTGAGGTAGGGAAGGAAGATGACGGTGAAGCCTTCATTCGGCCAGCGTTTCTGAACTTCCCGGCCAAGGCGATCCACGAACGTGGCCATCACCCTTGAGGCGCCGCCATACTGACCTGCCTTGTCATCCCAAAGCGCACGGCAGTGTTCGCAATAACAGGAGAGTTCAACATCCGCGGGAGAGACCGTGATGGACTTGCCTCTGATCGGGGTATACAGAGGCTGCTTCTTGTCGATGAAGTTCTGGATGCCTTCGAGATATATTTCGAGGGTTTTGGGATTCCCGTAACAGTTCACTTCGTGCTGCCGCTTGCCATCCTTCCGCATCTGGAAAACTTCAGGATGATTCTCGGTCAGGTTTTCTTGATTCGACCAATTTGGTTGGTGTACCTGGAGCTGAATCGGCCATGAATTCCCTGAACGCAGAAGACGCTGCAGCTCGTCGAGCCTGATCCCCTGACCGTGCCAGGGCTCAGACATCGGCGGCCACATGACTCGCATCTGGAAAGCAGGTTTGTCTTCGAGCCAGACTGGCGGAACAGACAACTCATTTGATTCCGGAATCGAATGCCCGATCTGGGGGCCGCCAGCCTCTGCGGGAGGGAAATACCACCGCACACCGACAAACCGTTCAAGGAACTCCAACGCGCCCCACAGTTGTCCGTCAGCATTCCCTTCGTATTTGTTACCGACAATGTAGATCGCGTCTGGGGCCGTTTTGATCGCGAATCCTTCAATGGGTAAATTGCTGCTGACCAGACCAAGCGCGGCGGCTTCTGCGGAATCGCCAAGAACAATCGCGGGGCTGGTGATCGTGTCATGAACGATCGGTAGTTTGGCGCCAGTCACCTTTTCGATGAAGGATTGCAGTTCAACAGCCCCTGCTGCTTTGTTCATAACGACAATCGATCCGAGGGCCTTGCCGTCTGCAACCAGAACGATGCGGGGATGATTCGGAGTTGTCTTGATGGTGACGGGATTGAGGTCTTTGGCTTCCCAAGGTGCGGCGATAACCGAGGTACTGACGATCACCGCCAGGTAGATAAGCAAAGTATGCTGGGACATATTCATTTCCTGTTAGGTGCGATTGCCGAATTGCAAGAAATACCGTCGCGTGTCCTCTTTCATTACTGACAGGAGGCACTGCTCGCATTTATCCGTTGAGCGGAGAGTTCAATTCTCTTTCAGATAAATGCCATATTCGTTTCCAAGGCATTGTGCAAGCCGATGACTTCCGAACCTCTTCGGGACAGGATTACTATCGGTAAAGCGAAAACCGCAAATACACCACCCATCCTGGACTTCCAACCTCCTACGTTAAGAACGCCATCTTTAATCGGGGTTGGGGGTGTTACCAATCGGTCAGCCCCAGCCTGAAACAGTTGCCTGGCCATCTCTGTGGAAAGCTCATCCTCTTCTCGGAGCCAATAGTCGAAGTGTGCCGCTATGTCATCACCGAGATACGAAGCCGGCGCCACCAGGTACACCGAAAGGCCTTGTTTTTGTCCGGCCAACGCGCAGGAAACAGCTCCAGCCGAACCGCCGAGGATGAGCAAGTCTACTCTTTCAACAACAGCTAATTTCTGATTCAAGATGAAACTCCAGTTGCATAATACTGAAGGCGTTCAGTCTAGCGGCCTCTCCACCGGTTGGCATATTGGCCATTTTAAGCGGGAAGGGAAAACTTTGTTTTCAAGGCAGTGACAGGGTCGGATGATGCGGCCTTTGACCGCAAGCACAGAAGGTCCTCTTCATCCATGGCCCTGTTCATCCGTGCTAAAAAAAGCTCTCCGCACCACGCGGAGAAATAACAACTTCAGACTCAACATGTGGATGAGACGCCCTTCCTGCAATTCAATCCACCCACTGATATACTCGATGCCGCTCGCATTCCATCCCGCCCAGTGCCCAGAGTTTCGCACCATGTCATCGATTCGAAAAAAGAGCGCCATCGAATGCCGGCTCGAACAGGGCGATGAATACGCACTTGCAAAGCTCTTCACCAAGCATCAGGCCAGGCTCTGGCTCATGGTCGATTTCCGCTTGGACCGTCGACTTCTCGGACCTGTCAATCCGGACGATATTCTGCAGGAAGGTTACCTTGCGGCCAGGGAGCGAATCAGTCATTTCAATGGTAGTGAGATGTCGCCTTTCATCTGGCTGCGCTCGATTCTGGCTCTGACTCTTGCCGACGTGAGACGTCGCCATCTTGGCGATCAAAAGAGTTCTGTTCAGCGTGAGTTTTCTATTAATCAGCAGGAGGCAGGACAATCCACATCGCTCTGCCTCGCGGCTCGCCTTGCCGGACTCGAGACCTCTCCAAGCCAGGTCGCAGCTCGGAACGAAACCGTTCAGAGCTTTGAAAAGGCCATCGCACAGATGAACCCTGTCGCCCAGGAAGTCCTCGCTCTGCGCCACTTCGAGGATCTCACCAATCTGGAAGTCGCCGAATCTCTTGGGATACAGCCGAAGGTGGCAAGCATTCACTACATGCGGGCCCTTGAAAGACTGAAGGAATTACTTGTTGTCCAGCAGGCCTTTTCCGAGGAGTTTCGTGGAAACGCAGGTTTGTGAACCCTCCCCATTTCCACATCGCGCCGCTACGTCTGCAAGAGGAGCCCTGAGCCGGCCAGGGGTCGCACCGGGCTCCTATCGGTCTCTGTCACAGCACTTTCACAGACAGGTCGCGGTACGGACAGCATATCGCGGTACTCTCCCGACAGACTGGATGAGAATTCCCTTAGTGTTACGATTCCTCGCACCATGTGATTCGCTGTCTGTAGAGGCATTACCCAGTTTCTCAGCAAAATTCATCAGCCCCCTGCAATTCATGAAAACATTCTCCTTCGTGCGATTTTGTAACGTAATTCTGCCTCTGCTCTTCCTGTCGATTGAGTTTGGTCGTGCTGAGACATCCAATGAGAACCTGATTTCGTGGCTGACGAATGTGCAAGGCGGTCTGATCGTTCAGCTAGGGGCAGGAGACACCACTCTGGCCGTGTCGCTCAGTCACACGGGGAGGTTCATCTGCAATGTCCTGGATAAAGATGACACCAAGATAAACAAGGCACAGAGCAAGCTGCGTGCGGATGGAATCTACGGGTTGGTTTCTGCTGAGCTGATTCCAGAGGCAGAGCTGTTGCCATACGCCGAAAATCTGGTGAACGTGGTCGTCGTTCAGGACTTCACCGTGCCGGCTGTTGAGATTCAACGGGTGCTCACGCCACTGGGAGTAGTCATCGTACTGAATCCTGAGTTGCTGACCCGACAACAGATCCAGGCGGGAGGCTTCGAGGGAATATCCGAAGCCGAGTTGCCGGACGGGCGAAAGATCATGACCGCGAAGAACCCCTGGCCCAAAGGGATGGACACCTGGTCTCATCCTCGGCACACGGCGGACGGGAATGCGGTCTCCAGCGATACGCTTGTGGGCCCGCCACGTCGCGTACGATGGGTGGCAGCTGCGATTCATGAAGTAGAGGGAATGGTGACGGCCGGGGGCCGAAATTTTTATGGCGGGATGCTGGCCCGTGACAGTTTCAACGGCCTTCGGCTGTGGCAACACGACCTGCTTAAGGGGGAGCATAATCTTGGCTCTTTTGACCTGGCGCGTGTTGCCGGAGGACATGCAAGCCCCATCGCTTCGGAGAAACACGTTTATGCCATCGTCAAAGACAACCTTGTTGCTCTCGATGCGGCAACAGGAAAAGTCGCCCTCGAATTTCCAGGGTTGCTGCGCCCGCGGCAGATAGCCCATCACGAAAACTACCTCGTCGCTTCGGACGACGCTTCACTCCGTACCTTTGATTCAAATACTGGGAAGGAACTCTGGGCGTTCGAAGTGGGAGAGGCTAAGAACGTCGTCGTCGGATTCGGAGTTGTCTCGCTCATTCACGGGAGACCGAAGCGGGGCGAGAAACTCGGGGCGATCGGTCTCGAACTCGCAACGGGAAAGGTGATGTGGCGTCAAGAGGACCTTCCGTGGCTGAATCGTGTAACCCGGACCGTGTTACACCGGGATCACCTGGTATTTGAAATTTCGTCGTTCAATGATCATGACATCAACAACGAATTGCACGTAGTCTCGTCACAAACGGGCAACCCGATCTGGGAAAAGGCATATCCGCCCGGCATGAACCACAATCGGCAGGCCCGGGCAATGTTTCTCGACAGCAGGCTCTGGATTTTGCACGGGGGCCAGACCAACACTGCCGACAAAACCAAATCGTCCCGCCAGCCGGTGCAGGTTTCCGCCCTCGATCCTGACAACGGCAAGACCCTGGTCACACACAAAGCCGGACTGGCACATTGCTTCCCGCCTGTCGCTACTCCCAACTACCTGTTTGCCGGCACGATGGACATGACTGACCTCAAGTCCGGTGACGTGGTAGCGAATCGCATTACGAAGGCCAATTGTTCCAGGGAGAACGGCTGGGTTCCGGCCAACGGCCTGGTATACACCACACCCAAACACTGCACCTGCTGGCCGATGCTGCGCGGCTTTGTTTCCATGGCCTCAAGCAAACCGGGCGACACCAATCTCAGCGTGCCGGCCGACCCGATGAAATTCTCCCTAGAATTGGGCCCCGGAAAAATGGATGCCGGAGCGGACAATCCCAAGCCATCGGACTGGCCGCTGTACCGCCACGATCAATGGCGCAGTGGGAGTTCCACATTTCCCGGCCCAAAAAAACTGGACTCGATCTGGTCGGTGCAACTGGTCTCAAAAGAGGAACTCGCAACGTTTGGCCCCAACCCTGGCGGCCCGATTCTGCACGACTGGCGGGAAAACCCAATCATCAAGGGACCGTTAAGCGCACCTGTAATCGCTAATGGATTGGTATATGTCACACGACCGAATGCGCACGAAGTTATCGCAGTGGACGCCGGCACAGGAAGAGTTCGCTGGCGCTTTACGGCTGATGGCCGGGTGGATACGCCTCCGGCAATTCACCGTGGGCTTTGTCTGTTCGGCTCGGCGGCGGGATCGGTTTACGCACTGCGGGCCGATACGGGTGCAAAGGTTTGGCGGCAACAGGCGGCCCCCACAAACGAACGCATCGTCGCTTACGGGCAGGTCGAATCTCCCTGGCCGGTTCCGGGGGCAGTGCTGATCATTGACGACGTGGCGTACTTCGCTGCGGGTCGCCAGCCCCTCGCGGATGGGGGCATTCTTGTCTTTGCCATCGATCCGCTGACTGGCCAGCGACATTGGGTTCATCGCATCAACTCCGTTCCTCAGAAGGGCGACTACGAGAATTCCGGGCTCGAATTTGACCCCTTCGACCTCCTTCACCGGGAAGGGGATGGCATCGCTATGTCACGCTGGTTGATTTCGCGCGACGGCAGCAAAATGACGGTGGACAAATGGAATGCCTTCGCACATTTGAATACCGGAAATGGTTCCGTTTACGTACCTCGCGGCTCGTGGACCTATGGCGCCCGCCATCAGCACCGTTTTCCCGGGGAAGCGAGACGGCGGCCGCTGAATGTATTCCGGGACAATACCGTTTACAGCTCACTTAACGGCACAACGGATATTTTCCGACGCGACTTCGATCTTGAAAAAGGGGAGGAGTTCAACAGCAGATGGATAACGGGCTGGGAGGCTGCCGGCACAGCGCGGAAGGGCGGGAAGCCTTATCGAACTTATCGCCTGGCCGAAAAGGCGACCTGGTCGACCGATTCGTTCACCACAAAAGAAGTAAAGGAAAAACCGAAACCCTTCGGGTCCCAACTTTACAACGACCTTCACGCAATGGTGCTCTCGGGCGATGGGCAACTTTATACGGTGAACAAGGACGGACGCCTCAAGAGCCTCTCCACCGAAGACGGCAAAATATTGGCAGAGACCAACGTCCCAACCCCAGCTTGGGATGCTCTAGCTTTGGCCGGGAAACGCCTCTTCCTCACGACCCAAACAGGTGAACTCATCTGCCTGGGTGACCCGGCCGCCGATCTGAAACTCTGATTCGAAGGGGCCGGTATTTCTAATCTTGTAACGCGGCGGCGTAGCATTGGAAATCACCACTCAAAATCTGCATAAATCCACGGTAATCGTCCTGCGTCAGTCGTCTTGCCTGCTGTCATCGGGACGCTCTTGGCACTGCCGTGACCATCTCGTGGTCATGCTGTTACCAGGAGTAGTTGCGGAGGGCTGTTCCGATTGCGAGCAATATTCGAGTTTTTTTGGCCTCCGCTCAGTGATGCTTGCCCCCCGGATCCTTTCAATCGCGCAGCATCACCTCTGTTCCCTCCGGCGTCTCTGGCTCCAACCAGGTTCTCGATTGAAAGAGGGTCTCACCCTTCTCAAGCACTGCCCTGACTCCTTGCGATGTGCGCACCGTGACGGCGCCCTTTGTGATGGTTGCTGTGTAGCCTGTGCCAGTCTCCAGGAATTCCATCCCGTCTCCGGCATCCAGCAGAAAAGACGCATCCGGTTTGTTCGCCTGTGCATTCATAATGATATCGTTAACGGAAACAATTCCGCTGTGGTCATCGTACTTGAGGCTCACGCCCTCGCCTTGTTCTACCCTTGCAATGACATCTGCGACCTCGATGACAAGCTCACCCCGGACACTCAACACGTCGGATCGATTTTCCGTTTTGTCGAATTTAACCATTGCACAGCGGTTTTGGGACAGATCCATGGCAAAGCGCATGGATGGAATCTGGTGGGTCAACATGCCCAGATCTGCTGCAAGGCGAATCCCACCTTCAGCCAGAAGGTCGCAATCCACTAGAGTTCCTTTGACTGCGGCAACCCCGGACGGGGTCTTAAAGGTGGTTCTCTGCCCGGGATACTTCTTCACATCGCTCTTGAAGGAGCCTTGCTGTAGAGCAATTTCCCTTTGGCGGCCGTTAGTCTCGATCAAGATCTTGGAATTACTCGCCAGATCGATCCGCGTGCCATCAGAATAAACGACGGTCGCCTGGCTTTCCGGAGCGGTGTAAATTGTGTCACTCTGAAAAAGGGGAGTTCGCAGCCTCTTGACGAGTTCCTGCTCGCCATCACGGTGTTTGAGCCCGACCTTGCCCTGATACTTTGATATAGATGCCACCCGACCCGGCATGGCGAAGGTTACGGGAATGACCAGGCACAGCAGAGAGGCAAATGCGGTCGACTTCATAGCTCGTCCTCGGAAAGTTTAGAAAGTCCATGCTTTCGCTTATCAAGTGCTGTGCCAAATAGCCGATTCGAAGCCTGCATTGGGGCGCGGGAGTCGGGAAATGGCCCTCGGACTTGGGACTTGTTTTACCGCGTCGAACGTTATCACTATCATTCGGCCTTCCATTTCAGGGACGGTCATCCAAGGAGTTCCACATTGGCCAGTAACGGCAATATTCAGTACGTCGACGATCCAAGCCAGAAGTACATGTTCAACTGCGGCGAGGGATTCGTGATCGACACCTTGCCCAAAGGGGCGCGCCTCATTTATCCACCTTCACCGCTGCCAGGTCTGCCCAATCCAAAGGAAGCGATTGAGCACGCCCTGGAGAACCCGATTGATGCAGACCCGCTCTCCGCCCAGTTACGTCCGGGGCTGAAGGTGACGATTGCGTTCGATGATATCTCGCTACCGCTGCCACCGATGGTAACGCCGGATATTCGTGAGCAGATTATCGAAGTCCTTCTCCGCAAACTACACGACGCGGGGGTGGATGACATCCATCTCATTTGCGCTATTTCCTTGCACCGTCGTATGACCGGCGGTGAGTTGAAGCGAATCCTGGGCCGTCACATTTACCATCACTTCGCACCGGATCGCCTCTACAACCACGATGCCGAGGACAAGGAGAATATCGTTCACCTGGGCGATACCGAGAGGGGCGAAATGGTAGAGATCAACAAGCGAGCGGTTGATTCCGACCTGCTCATCTATGTGAACATCAATCTCGTCACCATGGACGGCGGCAACAAATCCGTCGGCGTGGGCCTGGGCACGTATAACAGCGTACGGGCGCACCATACGGTGCACGCAATGATGCATTCGAAGTCCTACATGGACCCGCCAAATTCAGAACTGCATCATTCGTGCGATCGCCAGGGCGCCATCGTCAATGAACACATGAACGTGTTCCACATCGAGACCACACTCAACAACAACACCTTCCCTCCTATCCTCGGCTTTCTGCAGAAGAAGGAGCAGGATTACACCTCGTTCGACTGGCTTAATCTTTACGTCAATAAAATTTCGACTGATCTGTTTCCGATGGGGCTGAATCGCAAGATCTTCTCAAAGGTCTACGCCCCTTACCAAATGACGAGCATTCAGTGCGGAGCGACCGATCCGGTGCACAAAAAGACGCTGGAGAACTGCCTGAAACAGCAACTCGTGGAGGTGGAGGGCCAGGCAGATATCCTCATATTCGGTATGCCTTACATCTGCCCTTACAACGTAAACTCCATCATGAATCCCATCCTCGTGTATTGCCTGGGAATGGGATACTTCTTCAACTTTTACAGAGGCAAGCCGCTGGTAAGGAAGGACGGCGTGATCATTTTCATGCACCCGCTCGAAAACAAATTCCACAAGGTACATCATCCTTCTTACATCGATTTCTTCGACAACATCCTGACGCAGACTACAGACCCGGCAGAGATCGAGAAAAAGTACGAAGAGGATTTTGCGTACAACGAGAAATACATCGACCTCTACCGAAATTCTTACGCCTACCACGGTGTGCACCCGTTCTACATGTGGTACTGGGGCAGCTACGGAATGAAATGGGTGAAGGATGTGATTGCCGTAAATCCGAAAAGTGTCGAGGCCGCGACGCGCATGGGGTTCTCACATTCAAAGAATCTGAAGGAAGCTATTGAAATGGCCAAAGGGCAGGTCGGCCCCGACCCTCAGATATCGGTTTATCACTGCCCACCAATTTTTATGTGCGATGTGAAGTGATTAGACTCAGCCCCTATCTCGCCTCCGGATGAGAGAAGCTGACTCCGCTCCCCCTCCACATCCTTCCAACCTAGCAAACGCCTTGAGTTCACTTCCTCCCAAAGCTGCAATCATCGCCAATCCCGTTTCCGGCGGCGGGCGCGGCCGGAAGATGGCCGAAAAGGCGAGACGCTATATTCGGCAGCAGGGGCTGGAGGTCGAAATCCACTGGACGTCACGGCATGGCGACGGCACTGCCATCGCCCGCCAACTTCTGAACGATGGAGTCCTCCGCATCGCCGGATGTGGCGGCGATGGTACTTTGAACGAGATCGCAAATGCGCTGGCTTACACCGATGCCGTCCTCGGCGTTCTGCCAGGTGGGCGCGGGAATGACCTTGCCCGGGCGATTGATATCCCTCGCAACATCATTCAGGCGTCGGATATTTTTGTGCATGGCAGGTTGCATCACATTGACCTTGGCAGGATTGGCGAACGGTACTTCAACACCATCGCCACTCTTGGTTTCGATGCTGAGGTCTCAAAGTTGGCGATCGAAAACGACGACCTTCCGTTTTCCGGCCCTTCGACATACATTTATGCAGTGTTCAAGACCATCACCTCTTTCAAATCTCCGAAAGTAAAACTGGAGGGCGATTTCGGTGTGTATGAAGGCCCGATCTTTCTGGCTGCGACTGCAAATTCTTCGAGGTACGGCGGAGGGATGTGCATCGCTCCACCTGCAAAGATGGACGACGGTCTCTTTCACGTCTGCCTGATCGAAGCCATCCCGATGCTGAAAGTTCTAACGCTCTTTCCGCTCGTCTTCACGGGCCGGCATGTCTCGCAGCCCGCGGTGAAAATGTTCGCCACGAAGCGAATGAAAATAGAAAGCGAAACGGAATCAAGTATCTATGCGGACGGCGAATGCATGGGCTCAACGCCGGCGACGATCGAAATGGCTGATGCGGCGTTAAAAGTGATGATGCCACTACATCTGGATCATTGATTCCAAAGTCGAAAGTTTGCCAGAAACCGCCTTAGAGACCTGGTGAGCATCTGGTAGGGCCTCTCGGCCGGCCTTCATTTCTTCGCTTCCACTTTGAGGACATTCTCTTTTTCCACCTTGTCCTCTCTTTTTGTGAAGGCGTCCATGAAGTAGTAGTAAGTGTCTTCCGGCCCTTCAATGAGGCGACCCTGCCGCTTCGTGCCATTCGGCGTTTTCAGGTGCAGGACCACGTTGTTCATTGAGTAGACCTTTTCATAAAGCTCATTCACTACCTTTCTGGCCGCGATAGAGTCTGGGCGGATATACTGCGGTGGCTCTAAATCGGGCAGCGGTACGCCCTCTTCAGGGAAATCGACTATGGGTGGGTCTGCCATCTGCTGCTCCGGTAGCGGAACCGTCGGCATCATGTCCAGGGCCGGCAAATGAGCCGCTTTGTTGCTTAGAAAATTCGCTCCGAATGCGAAGACGATGGCGAAGGCCAACACGTTCCGGATGGAGGACTCCATTTTTTGCCAACGCTCTGCCCTGAGCTCGTCCTGAACATGGTGTCGGACGTCTGTGCCGGAAATATTCAAGGCCTGACCACACCCGATGCAGAACATCGTGGTCACCGGATTATTTGTGTTACATTTGGAACAGATCATTAGCTTGTAGCCCCAGTCGTGAGATCATTTTTTCAAATTGTAATTGTATTCGGCTTTGCCTTCGCGACCGGACTGGTCTTTGAACGCGATTGAGAGCAGGACGTTGCCGTCGGGTAAGTCGGTCGGCAACATAAATTGGAACTCCCTGGTTGATACTTTCTGCCGGGCATATTGCTTGATGCTTATGGCGTCATACTGAAAAACACCGTTCAGAATAATCTTCGTATCACGATTACCGAGCTGCGGGCGGACAAATGAGACCTTCAGGGCAGAAAAATCCACCCCGGATGTATCTTCCTTCAACGCCACCTTGAACACCGTTCCGGCATTGATGACAGAGTCCACGGCGGGAGACATGCTCTCTATGGAAGGGTCAATCAGGTCCACAGCGAATTCCCATTCAAAGACTCTCTTGTTGCCGCCGGCATCTACGAATTCTCCATCAAACTTGTGCAGACCATCACCCAGTTCCTCCCTGGAAACGACGATGATGTTGTGATCTGAAACGAAATCCCAAAACGGCTGCGGGATGCCGTCTATCTTGATCTTTGAAGACTCTTTTTCGATCCTGCCGGGATAGGACGGAAGCACGCCAAGCAGAAACGCGGGGAATTTGAGTTGAGTAGTTCCCCTTTCACCAGGAACGACTGGGAGGGCGGAGGAAATGGGTGGCGGTGCAGCAATCTGCGGTGGCGTCGAGAATAAGTTGACCGCCCGCGAAAGGTCAGAGTCTTTCTTCGCTTTGCTGGATTCTTTGTAGTAGCTCACAGATTCCTTCCATTCATTTTTTTTCTGATAAGAAGCGCCAAGGTTACGCGTACTGGCCCAGAAAGTGGGGTCGATCCGTCTTGCTTCGCGGTAGTAATATTCGGCGGTCTCCAGTGGCTTGGGCGTGGCAATTCCGAAGGGATAGCCGGCTTCTTTGCACAGTCCCAGCATATTGTTGATCTTGGCTTCGTTCCGGGGTGTAAGGTCCTTTTTTTCCAGCGCCTTTAACAGCGCGTCAACCGCGTTGGCAATGGGTTTTTCCGGTTCAATATTTTCGAGCCGCCGGGTTCGCACATATTGCACTGCCGCCACGTTTGCCAGCCCTGCCGACCTGTCCTTATAGCGATTAACAACATCGTTAAACCAACTTTCTGCGCTTGACCATTCCCCCAGATCGAAGAAGGCGGTCGCCTCCGCGCTTTTTAGCGCGTAGTGCGCAAGGCTATCGGCCTTGACCATATTCTGCGTCTCTTGAAGAATGGCCATCTTCTGATCTCTTGTGAGGGTCTTACTACGCAACCGACGGGCGTAGGCGAGCGCAAGATTTGTTATCCCGTTCTCGCCGGTCGGGTCGAGTTCCATGGAACGCCGCATACGATCAAGCGCGCTCCGGTCCCGGCCTTGCTCAAACAAGAGCAAACCTTCGGTAAAGGAAAGCGGATACAGAGAGTTTATGGAGATATCCTTGTCCAGTTGGGCTTTGGCCAGGAACGCCGCTGCGGATTGCAGGTATTCGGGACTGTCAGTCTCCTTGAAAAGCATAAAGGAGACGATTCCCTGGCTGACGTAATTGTTTGCTCTGCTTTCCGTGGCGGTGCCTGCCTGCTTGAGGGCCTGTTCGGCCGCTATCAATAACTTAACCTTTTCGTTCGGAGTCGTTGCGTCTTTAGCTTGCCGAATCCTCATTACCGCGGTAGCCGTATGCGCTGCCTCAACTGACTTGCCTGTAACATCATTCATGGCCAGGAGTTCTTCGGCCAGTTCCTTAATAGTGGCTTCTTCAGGCTGGGGCACATTCAAGGAGGCAAACAACAGGGCAATTCGGCCTTCCACATAATCGGGACGAGCAGCTTTCACTGCTTCAAGGGCATCGCGTGCGTGGGTAAATCGGCCGATCTGAAGCTCATCGAGAGCCACAGCGACAGCACTTTCAGCCCTGAAGTTCGAATACGCTTTGAATCCGTTCCTGATGCCAACCAGCGAAAGAATCACCAGGAGAACCGCTTCAGAGATGACCACAATCTTTAGTTGCATTTAGCCCTCACGTTAGATCCTGACGCCAATGATGCGGCCAATATGAACCAGCCTTTGATAAAGTTTCCGCTTGTCAGCATCTCGCTTGTCGAACAATACAAACACGTGTTCCCGTGGAACTGTAAACTCAGTCAACTCTGTTGGAATACTGCCTGACTGATCGGCAGTTCCCTCCGGTGGCTGACCGTTTATCAGCAGTGATCCGTTCGTGATCCGAACGCGGTCACCAGGCAGTGCAACCACGCGGGAGATTCGCTGCTCACGTTGAAGGTTCTCAGGATTCATCATCCGGAATAAAACGACATCACCAGAACTGATGTCATCCATCTTCTGCACCGCCCGCTTAAAGTAAGCCCGAGTATCCTGATCAATGAGCGGCATCATTGTCTTGTCGCCGCGTGCAGTTCTTGCCGGCTTGATCCAGTAGAACGCGTAGATCAGTAGCAGGATTAGAATGAGCCCGATGACAATCCGTGCTGTCTCAAAAAACTGTCTCATGTAATCAGCCGTAGACGAGATAGATGTAGAGAAGGGTGGCCCCGGTGAGGCTGTAAATCATTCCTGAAACCATCAGCATTTGCGGGGAGACCTCATGCATCATGTCTTTTATCTGGTTGGGAAACAAAAGAAAAGACATTCCTTCAAGAATGATAATCATCAACGCACAACATGTGATCCAGGTCATGCGCGCAATCCTTTACGCCTGCGGCAGAGAAAGCATCTTCAAGCCCTTGACGTTCACCGTGTTTTCGATGCTTTCTTTCAGGTCATCCAGGGGGAATCGAGAAGTAATGAATTTATCAGCGTCGATTTTCTTGTCAGCAATCAATTCCAGACAGGTTTGATACTGCTCGACAGTCGAGGCGAACGCACCGAAGAGCGAGATTTCATTGTAGTGAAGGTGATTGCAATCGAACTGAATAACAGGATCGGGCTTCACACCAGCGAAAAAGCTCACCCTCGACCCTTTGGCAGCCATAGCCAAGGCGCTCGTATTAGCTGACACGTCACTGGTGCAGCAGATCACGATGTCTGCGCCAAAGCCGTCAGTCACTTCCTTTACTTTTTCCACCGGATCCCCATCAAGCACGCTCAGGTAGAGATCCGCATTGAAACGCTCAGCCAGGGCAAGCCGATCTTTGGAACGACCCACGACGATTATCTGGCCGGCGCCATAGGCCTTTGCAAGCTCCACCATCATGCAACCAATTGTGCCTGAACCGAAGACGACCACCGAATCTCCCTTTTGAACCTTCAGAAACTGCATCCCGTTCAGGCAGCATGAAAGAGGTTCGACAAGGGACGCCTGCTCCATCGTAACGCTGTCTGGCAGATTGATGATATTGCCATAGCTCACAGCGATGCCAGGGACTTTCATGAACTGTGCGAATCCCCCGGGGAAGTGATATCCAAGCGCCTTGAAATCGTTGCAGCGATTGACCTGTCGGCGTCGGCAATACGCACGTGGGCCATCCCCTTCTTTACAGAATTTGCAATCGAGTGACGCGACCGGTGTAGCCACGGTCACCCGGTCTCCAACATGGTGTCCTGAGACGTCTCGGCCTACTTCAACGATTTCGCCGGCAATCTCATGACCAATAATCTGCGGTGGAATGACGTTAGCCTGTCCATAGTTGTAGATACGGATGTCCGTGCCACACACTGCACAGACGTCTACCCTCACGATCACTTCATCCGGACCGCATTCTGGATCTGGGACAGTCTCCATATCGAGTTGCTTCGGGCCCTTAAAAACGGCTGCTTTCATGATGACTCTTTCGGTTTCAGTGGTGAACTGGGGCTTTGCCTCTCCAGTCGGGCAGGGCCTTCCTCCCACCCAAAGCGTTGTTTCGCATTAATCGAAGACGGGATTATAGAAGGGGGTTATAAAGCGTCAAACCTTCGCTCCTCCTCTTAATCTTACTCGTAAGCTTCAGTCCTTTTCTACTCTGGATCTCAGTTCATTCGCCCTCGGCCACAATGACGATACTCAGGTGTCAAAGCTGCTAAAGCGGAAGACGCCTCTTTATGAGGAGCAAAGATTGCGAGGATTGTTTAAGAGAAAGCACTTTGCGGACGCCCGGAACTGGCAGAGAAACCAAGTTGGAGGCCCCTCACTCAATGTCTTGATATTTCGCTTGAAAGACCCGCCTGCATTCCACCAGCTCGTCTTCGCTCATGCCGTTGTATGGCGGCAGAAGCCGGGTCGGAAACTCTGGGTCACGCAGATTTACAAACGTCTTGTCGTAAGCCCCATCGATGTGCCCTCCGCAATGGGCGAACAGATCGTGAACCACATCCATGAGGAGTTTCTGAATTCGGCAGAGCGTGGCTTCGTCCCGGTCGATGCCAGCCTGAAAGTATTCCCACGCGGTTTTTGGAAAGAGTCCGGCCTCGCTGCAGAGCAGTGAACACTCCCCCATCATGGCGCCAAACGCGTAGTTGCACTCAAGAAAGAAATGCTGGAGGTCGGCGGCATGTCGCATCAAATCCCGAGTTCGGGCGTAATCAGATGAGCTGTTTTTTGTGGCTACCAGATTCGGCACTTCATCAGCAACACGGCGGTAATCGCTTCCCGTGAGGATACGTTGAGCGCGTGGCAGGTTGTAATGCAGGAACTGGCAATCGGGGAACTTGTCGCATACGCCGTGGAAAAAGCTCATCAGTTCATCATCGGTCAGCGCCCCCCAGGCGGGCAGAGAGATTTGAAAAAGACGGATCCCCGCCTTGTGACAGTAGCTGATCCGCTCGATGATCTGGGACATGGAAAGCGAGATAACACCCACCTGCGGATGAAGCCCCTTACGTCGCGTATTCGCTGCAAAGCAGTCCACTACCTGCCGAAACTGGGCATCAGCGAGTGCATACCCTTCGCCAGCAGTGCCCATGATATAGATGTATTGAAAACCGTTTTCGATTGTGCCATCAATGTGACGTTCGAAGACCGGAACGTCCAATTCGTAATCGACCGACCAGGGGATTACGCAGGCAGCGAGATTAGCTCTTGGGAAGCGAGTGGACATAACTTGGGTCTCCGATGGTCTAAAATGAATGAAATGGATTAGGGCACTTTCTATGGCAATGATTCGGAAGCTAATCCAGATAGTCCCGATGAACAATAGAATTGACTCTGAATCCTCGCCTCATATCTTGAGCTACAAAGGACAAAGTCTTGAACAGCAATACAACATACGAATTGCCCAACCGTGCAGACGCACTCTCGTGCACCTTGCGAATATTCGCCTCCAAAGTTTAATCCGGCCACTCATGAAAATCTCAAATCAAATCATCGGTTTCTTCTGCCTTACAGCCGCCCTCATGGGATCGGCTCAGCCAGCATTATCTCAATGTGCCATGTGCAAAGAAGCAATTGACTCGGACGCAGACACAAACTCCACGGGGACAGCAGACCAGGCCGCGTTAACGGGCTATACCCGCGGCATCTTCCTCAGCATCTTCTTCCTGTTGGGGATGCTCTTCACGACCGGGGGCGGAGTGGTGTTTCTCATCATGAAGGAAGGACGGCAAACTGGGGATATGATGGAATTCATGAAGCCCCCAGGTGAGCAGGAAATGGCGAAGAAGTAAGTGGTCTCTGGCTCTACTCATCAGGCGGAATACAACTTATTGACTCCCCAACCCCGGCCGATAATATCCGCAACGCTTTGCGGGTGTAGTCGCCACGGCCTTTCAATCTGAAACATGTGCGGAATAGTCGGTTACTGGCAGAAATCAGAAACAACCAAGGACGGCCTCGGTAAGACAGTCATGGCGATGCTCCGAGCCCTTGCCTGTCGTGGGCCGGACTCCGCTGGCGTAGCACTCTACGATGCAAAACCCGCCAACGAGTTGGTGCTTCGTATCACTGTCGGGCCCAATGGCGCGGCCGATACAATTAGAAAGCGAGCCACAGAATGGGGGCAGGTGAATTCCTCATCTACGCAATCGGAATACATGCGGCTCTCGCTTAATTTTGATGGCGATCCCTCTGACCTTGAAGCCGGGGTCGAAAGCTGCGGGGATGGAATCGAAGTTGTCAGCATGGGACGCAGCCTCGAGATCGTGAAGCAGGTTGGTTCACCAGAAAATCTCGATAAGGATTACGGGGTATCCGAATTCAAAGGAACCCACGGCATCGGACACACACGAATGTCGACCGAGTCGGCCATCGATCTCAGCCATTCACAGCCCTTCTGGGCTCATGGCAGCCCGGATCTGGCGATTGTCCATAACGGCCACATCACCAATTACCACAAGATGCGCCGCATCTACGAACAGCGGGGTGTGCGTTTCTACACCGAGAACGATTCCGAGGTGATAGGTATTTACCTCGGCGAATGTCTAAAGGCTGGACTTACATTGGAACAGTCGCTCCTTAAATCCGTCGATGATCTTGATGGATCATTCAGCTACCTGGCCGCAACACCCACAGCCATGGGCTTTGCCCGGGATCGGTTCGCGCTGAAGCCATTGCTGTTTACCGAGACAGAAGAATTCGTGGCCGTCGCCACAGAAGAGATTGCTCTTCGTACTGCTTTCGATGGTGAATTCAGTGTGGGCGAGGCCCGTGCGAAGGAAGTGAGAGTATGGGAACGATAGATTGCCGGGACAAGACGACGCGCGAAATCAATCGTGCAATCAAGGCACTGATCAAGGAAGGTGCTCACGAGATCACCCTCCAGAAGCCCATGGGTAAACATAACCTCGCGGTCGCCCTGCTGGAGCCGGTATCCGTAAAATTCGAAGGGAGCGTGGGTTATTACTGTGCCGGCCTGATGGACGGCGCCGATGTTGACATCAAAGGCAGCGCTGGCTGGGGCGTGGGCGAATCCATGATGAATGGAAATCTTGTCGTCCGGGGCAACGCTGGCAACGGCGCGGGCGCTGCCATGCGCGGTGGAACGGTGGTCGTGCACGGAAATGCCGCGGCACGGGCAGGAGTCTCCATGAAAGGGGGAGTTCTCCTCATCACCGGAGACTGCGGATACATGACAGGTTTTATGGCCCAGAAGGGGAACATCATTGTCTGCGGGAACGCCGGCGAAGGCTTCGCCGATTCCATGTATGCAACCGTCTGCTTCGTCGGCGGTGAACCAGGGGAACTCGGCACGGACGCAGTGGTTGAGGACTTGAACGACGAAGATCTGGCGTTCCTGAAAAACGCTCTTGAAACTAAGGTGAACGGTGACGCGCCCGATGCACTCGCATTCAAAAAAATCGTGGCCGGACGTAAACTCTGGAATTTTGACAAACAGGACTGGGCTACCTGGCGCAATGCGCTTTAGTCTGGGACTGCAATACAGAAAAGAAATGAGTTAGTAACTATCAATGAAGGGTGAGGAAACGGTTCGCACCCTCAAGAATCATTAAGGCTTTTTCAGAGAAATTTTAGAAACGAAGGCCGGTAAATGCCCGATTCAAAAAATTACATCCAGCACAGCGGAACGTTCACCCCGGGGGTCATTGAAGACATCCAGGCCAAAGCGCAGCTCGGCCGTTACCGCATCCGCGGCTTCGGCACACTTCGCCAGCGCACCTGGCCGACCTTCGACGATCTGACCTTTATCCCGTGTACGCTCACCCGAATCCCGCTCGAAGGTTATCGCGAGCGTTGCTCCACAAAAACTATCCTTGGCAGCCGTTTCGCCGAAAAGCCCATCGAACTTGATATCCCGATAATGATCGCCGGGATGAGCTGGGGAGCGCTTTCCTACAACGCCAAGGTGGCTCTGGCAAAGGGAGCGGCCTCTGTCGGCTCATCGAACACCACCGGTGACGGCGGAATGCTGCAGGCCGAACGAGACAACAGCTCGACCCTCATATATGAAGTTCTCCCCTCTCGTTATGGATTGAATGTTCATCACTTGCAGGTAGCGGACGGTATCGAGCTCACGATCGGACAGGGCGCTAAACCTGGCACCGGAGGCTTGCTGCTCGAAACAAAAACCTTGGAAAGCATCGCCAAACAGCGCGATCTACCCATGGGCGTTGACCAGCGGAGCCCCTGCCGGCATCCGGACTTTCTGGGGCCGGATGACATGGTCATAAAGATTGAGGAGCTGCGTGAAGCTACGGATTGGCAGGTGCCCATCTTTGTCAAGATGGGCGCTACTCGCGTGTTTGATGACGTCCGTCTGGCAGCCAAAGCCGGAGCAGATGTCGTCGTTGTCGACGGCATGGAAGGAGGCACCGGCGCCTCTGCCGAAATATGCCAGGAGCACACCGGCATCCCGACCCTGTCCGCAGTGTGTGAGGCCCGCGCCGCACTTGAGGACATCGGCATGTACGGCAAAGTCCAAATCATCATGGCCGGGGGCATCCGGCATGGGGTCGATGCGGCCAAAGCCATCGCACTCGGTGCGGACGCCATCTACATCGGCACTGCCAGCCTGATCGCTCTCAACTGCAACAAGGCCATTCACGTCGAGGATTATCAAAAACTGGGTACTGAACCGGGCGCCTGCCATCACTGCCACACCGGCAAGTGCCCCGTCGGGATCACCACCCAGGACCCGGAGTTAATGAAAAGGCTGGACATCGAGGAGGGTGCGGAACGCGTCGGCAATTTTCTGAAGGCCATGACATCCGAAATCCAAATCCTCGCCCGCGCATGTGGAAAAGCCGATATCCACGATCTCGAACCGGAAGACATGCGAGCCCTGACGCTCGAAGCTTCGATGATCAGCAACCTCCCGTTAGTCGGTACCAATAAAGTTTTTGGTGGCGGGCCCGGTTGGTGAAGCTTCGACGAGTTCATCAACCATTAACCATCAACCATCAGCCATCCCCTTCATGTCATTCCTCATTCCTTGTCCCAACTGTGGCAAACGAAGTGTTTACGAGTTTCGATTCGGAAGCGAATACAAGAAACGTCCCTCACCCAATCAGCCGCAGGAGGCATGGACAGAATACTCTTACATGAAACGGAACGAGGCCGGCCTCCAGAAGGAATGGTGGTTTCATCGTGCCGGCTGCCGCCAGTGGTTTCTCGCCGTGCGGGATACGGTGACCAACGAAGTCCACGAGACGCTTTTCCCCAGAGACGAATCTCCCAGATCCAACACCCCATCACCCCAACCCTCCCCTTCACGTGACGCACCAGCCTGAGCCACAGCGGATGAAGACCTTTTATTTCGACGGGAAGCCATACACCGCAGAAGCAAACGATACGATAGCGTCCGCGCTCTACCGGTCCGGCGTTCGCGTATTCAGCCGCAGCTTTAAATACCACCGCCCGCGCGGGCTGCTCTGCGCGGCAGGTAAATGCCCGAACTGCCTGGTTGACGTTGATGGCACACCAAACGTCCGGGCTTGCACCCAGCAGGTTTGCAGCGGCGATGTCGTCACTCATCAGAATGCAAGCCCGTCCCTCAAACATGACATCCTCTCGGTGGCCGGGCTGGTCGATTGGCTGATGCCCATCGGGTTCTACTACAAGACCTTCACGCATCCTGCGGCCTGGAAACTGGTAGAGCCCTGGATACGCCGCGCTGCCGGCCTTGGCGTGGTGAAGCATCCCGTCCTCAAGAATTACGACGATGTTGTTGAAGCCACGAAAGGATACCGGTACGAGCATGTAAACCTGCACGCAGAGAAGGCCATCGTTGGCGGCGGACCGGCCGGGATGCTCGAAGCCTTGAATGCAGCCGGGGAGGGTCTTGATGTGGTCCTGGTGGACGATCAGCCGGAGTTGGGCGGCAATCTCCGTTATCGAAAAAAGGTTCAAAATCCGCAGGGCAACCCGCTCGATGCTCAAAAACTTAGAGAGCAGATCGCCGCCACTCCGAACATTAGAGTGCTGAACAACACTTCATGCTTTGGCCTCTACGAAGGAAACCTTCTCGGAATGCTTCATAAGACTCGCAGGGGGGGCGATCATGTCGAACAACTCATCAAGTTACGTGCTGGCCAAATCACCGTGGCTACCGGCTGCTTCGAAGTTCCACTCGTATTCAAGAACAACGATCTGCCCGGGATTATGCTCAGCACCGCGGTGCAGCGTCTTCTGAATCAGCACCGAATAAAAGTCGCGGAAAGCGCGGTCGTTGTATCAGCAGAGGAAGAAGGCGGTGAAGTGGCGGCGGACATGAAGCATGCCGGTGTCAGCATCGCTGCGGTCGTACATCCTTCCGAGGTGGTTGCCGCAAACGGCCGAGGGCAGGTCCGTGCAATTCAAACGTCGGACAAAACTATTCCATGCGAATTGATCGTCATTTGCGGGCTCATGTTGCCCGAGGCTGGATTACTTTCGCAGGGCGGCGCGGTAGTTGTGTGGGATGCAGATCTTGACAGCTATGCACCGCAGAGCCTTCCTTCTGGTTTGAGCGTGGTCGGCGATGCGACAGGTAAGGCGTTCACGATCCCGCGGGTAACACACTCTTCGGATTTGCTTCCCAAAGAAGGGCTGGACTCCGGCCGGCCGAAATCCTTTGTCTGCTATTGCGAAGACGTCACTTCCAAAGATCTCTGCAACGGTATTGAAGAAGGATTCGATCACATCCAGACTCTGAAACGCTACTCGACCGCCACCATGGGGCCCTGCCAGGGCAAGATGTGTCATCTGGCTACGGCTGCGGTCCGCTCCAAGGTAAAAGGGGAGACGCTTGCCGAGACCGGGCGAACAACATCAAGGCCGCCCAATCCCTCCGTCAGTCTGGGGGCTCTTGCCGGACGAAAGCTGCACACGCTCAAACGAACTCCTCTCCATCGGAAGCATGAAGAGCATGACGCCGTGTGGGTGGAACTCGGCCATTGGAAGCGAGCGCGTTATTACAAGGCCGGACCCGATGAAAAGTCTGAGAAGGAATATGTACAAGAGGAATACCGCAATGTCAGAGATAAGGTCGGCCTGATTGATGTCAGTACGCTTGGCAAACTCGAGGTCAAAGGCGCGGACGCGGGTAGCCTCCTGGACAAAATTTACACCAATAAGCTCTCAACTCTGCGCGAGGGCCGGATGCGCTACTCGGTCATCTGCGACGACACAGCCACCATCCTTGACGACGGCACGGTCTCGCGCCTGGCCGAAGATCATTTTTTCATCACCACCACCACGGGCAACATCGATTTCGTGCAACAGTGGATGGAATGGTGGAAGGCCGGCACTGATTGGTCGGTTCACATCACCAATGTGACTGGCGGATTCGGCGCGATAAACGTCGCTGGCCCTCACGCACGGGACGTCCTCTCGCAGCTCACGGACTGCGACTTGAATACGGAAGCGTTCCCCTACATGGCATGCAGAGAGGCAGTGGTTGCCGAAATTCCGTGCCGACTTCTGCGAATCGGTTTCACCGGTGAAACAGGATGGGAGATTCACTTCCCTGCCGAATGCGGTGAACACCTTTGGGATGCCGTCATGCAGTCGGGAGAAGCGTTTGGCATTCGCCCGTTTGGGGTGGAGGCGCAGCGCACACTCCGGCTCGAAAAAATGCACGTGATCGTTTCCGCGGATACCGACGCCACCAGCAACCCTTACGGCGCAGAACTCGAATTTGCGGTCAAGCTGGACAAGGAAGATTTCATCGGCAAGCCTGCCTTAATGCGTCTGAACAATTCAGCACTCCACGAAAAACTGATCGGCTTTGAAATGCAGACCTCGACCGTCCCTGGTGAGGGTGCGATGCTCGTGCATGAAGGCCGCCCGGCGGGCCGGGTCACCAGTTCCAGACATTCAGCCGTAAAGGGCAAACCGATAGGCCTGGCCTGGATCGCCGCAGAGTTAGCGCAACAAGGGCGGGCTATCGATATTCAGTCGGACGGTCACACGTTGAAAGCAGTTCTGACAACAGAAGTATTTTATGATCCCGAAGGAAGCAGAGTAAGAACGTAAAGTCAGCTCACCACTGGCTCGACCGTTCCCTTTTATCTTGCTCCAGACCCAATCTCGTCATGACTTCATCTGTGAAAAAAATCTCATCCACTCATTACGCCCAAGCAACGAAGGGCGCCGAATTCGGCATTTTTGATGGCTGGCGGATTGCTCAGCGATTTCAGGCTGCAGGTGTGGAAGTAGATGCTATGAGCAAGGGCGTCGGCCTGGCCGATGTAAGCTACATTCAGAAGTTCGACCTGAAAGCAGACACATGTGACGCCCGAATCCCTGATGGACTCCAGGCGTATACCCGGCGCCTCGCCCGCAGACATTGGTTGGCCGCTTCCCGCTGGGATGAATCAGGCCGGCTCTCCATTCCGGATTCTGCGGGGAATATTTCGATCACTGATGTGAGCTCGGTTTATACCGCGTTGCTGCTCATCGGTCAGCAAAGCAGGGCGGTGTTACAGAAACTCTCCTCGTTGAATGTCTCTGATACCGCCATGCGGAATCAAACTACGGCTCAGGCTTCACTGGCCCAAATCCACTGCATAGTGACTCGGGAGGACATTGGAAATAAGACAGCATTCCAACTCTTGATTGGGCGGGAATATGGCGAATACGCATGGAATACGTTGATGGACGCGGGTGCAGAATTTGGCATCGTGCCCGTTGGGATTGAAGCTCTGAAGAAGTTGAAAGATTGATTTGATCGGGGTCGGAGTATCGGCTTTACATTCCTGAAATACTTTTGAATTGTCACAGGGATTTAGCCTTGATCGCCAATCGTAAAATCTCATTGATATCCTTCATACCTTTCACTTTTTTCGCCTGCTGCATTCCGGGCACTCTCTTCGCCGAGCCAAGCATCGTTCGACTGATTCAGGAGGAGGGCAAACACCAACTCGTCCGAAACGGACAACCTTATTTCGTCAAGGGTGCCGGCGGCTCAAAGTATCTCGATGTTCTTGTCAAGGCCGGTGGCAATTCAATCCGTACGTGGGGTGCGAAAGAAGACCTCACTCCCCTGCTGGATAATGCCCACTCGCACGGTCTGACTGTCACCATCGGCATCTGGCTGGGGCACGAACGGCATGGTTTCAATTATCAGGATAGTAAAGCAGTCACCCAGCAGATTGAGGAAGCAGAAGCTGCGTTCAAAAAATACAAGGATCACCCCGCTCTCCTCATGTGGGGTATCGGTAACGAGATGGAAGGCGAGGGCAACAACCCCGCCGTCTGGTACGCGGTGAATCACATTGCGCGGCTGGCGAAAGAAATCGATCACAATCACCCGACCATTAGCGTCATCGCCGAACTCGGCGGGAAGAAAGTGGAAAACATTCATCGCTTTTGCCCGGATGTCGACATCGTCGGAATCAACACCTACGGTGGCATCGGAAGCGTGGGCAAGCGCTACCTCAAGCTTGGTGGACGCAAACCTTACATCGTCACCGAGTTCGGCCCGCCGGGGCAATGGGAAACGGGCACAGCCGATTGGGGCGCGCCTCACGAGATGACCAGCACCCGCAAGGCCCTGTGGTATTACGATGGTTATCAAGACGGCATCCTGGCTCATCCGGACATCTGCCTTGGCTCTTACGTTTTTGTGTGGGGCAACAAGCAAGAAGGGACAGCCACCTGGCACGGTTTGTTCCTCCAGGACGGCACCCGCCTCGGTGGCGTCGACGCCATGACCAAGGCATGGGGAGGCGCACCTTTAAGAAACCGATGTCCGGAAATTCAGGAACTAAAGCTCAGCAGAGACTCCGGTCTCAAGCCAGGCGATACCATCACCGCGCAGCTCAAGGCCACCGACCCGGACAAAGATGCACTGACTGTAAAGTGGGTGCTACGACATGATTCCGGCTTGTACGGCGGAGGTGGTGATACACAGCCCGAGCAGACCGACTTTCCAGATGCCATCATTGAATCGTCAATTTCCGCTGCCCAGGTAAAGCTGCCGGAAGGGGGCGGAAGCTACCGGTTATTCGCATACGTGTACGATGGCAAAGGCAGCGCTGCGGTCGCCAACCAGCCACTCAAGGCAGAGGGTGACTTCCTGCCGCCGAAGGCCACCTTTCCCCTTGAGGTCTATTCCGAAGGCTCGCAGTCCGGCCCCTACGTTCCTTCCGGCCACATGGGCAACACCGGCGGCATTCGCATGGATTCCAACTGCACTCAGAATCCGCATTCGGGCAAGACATGCATCGAAGTCAGCTACAGCGCCGAAGACAAATGGGCAGGCGTCGTCTGGCAATCCCCAGCCGAAGACTGGGGCAAACTCCCCGGCGGCCTGAATCTCACGGGTGCCACCCACCTCGAATTCTGGGCCCGCGGTGAACAGGGAGGAGAGTCAGTCACTTTCGAATTCGGAATCCTCGGCAACGACGCCAAATTCCCCGATTCCGGAACTGGGAAACTGGAAAAGGTAGAGCTGAAGAAAGACTGGACTCAATATCGACTCAACCTGAAAGGCCTCGACCTCTCCTGCATCAAAACCGGTTTCGCCTGGGTGCTGGCAGGCCAGGACCGGGCCCTGAAATTCTTTATGGATGATGTGAGGTATGTGAAGGAGAAGTAGTCGAAGTGCTATTGCCTCTAATAGTCCGACGATTTTGCAAAAGCCTCAAAGTTCTCCCTCGTAATCTTTGATCCTCTCGGAGTTACAGAGCGCAGGATAATTTCGCACGGATGAAGAGGACCAGGGAAGAAATAAGCCACTTCACTGTCCGGTCTTTTGGGTAAGGCTCAATAGCGGGAGTTATGAGTAATGAGTAACAAGTAAGCGCGTGCTTAAGGGGCCGATGTTGTTTGAGTATCGGTTTGTTGGGGAGGGTGAATGGCGAAGCGTGAAATCGGAGTCAGCCGGAATAATTCAGTGTTCATTCGGCTGACACTCTCCTGTGCGGCCCTGTATCCCCAATCCTGAATCCGCCATCAACAGAAACCGGCCCTCAAAGATCGCGCTTACTCATTACTCATTCCTTTCCAAGACTCTCCAACGCCTGATGAATGGTCGCGGCGGCGATGGCGAAATGTGCGGTCTGGGGAAGGTAGTACTCCGTCGGGCCCGGATGAATGGGATAGTGGGGCTGGAGGTAGTACCGCACGTAGCCCCTGGGGTGGCCGTAAAGGGGCGGGTCGTAGTTGTCGCCTGGTTGCCATTTCACGTTGCCATCACCGGTGTCACGGAATGCCATCGTCGGCACCATGCCGTCGAAGGTGAAGAGTTTCCGCTCGCTCTTCATCCAATTCTGCAAGAACTCGGGAGATAGAAAGTAAAAAGTCCCGCCAGCTACCACACGCTCGCCAACTCCGTGGATCATGGAGAGGTCGGACATGTTTTTTCCCAGACACCACTGAAGTTGTCGCTCAGCCAATCTGATGATGGATTCGTCTTTCAGCAGCATCCCAATCTCCGCAAGCGAATGCGCCAGCATCGGCCAGTAACCAATCGGCCGCTCTGCAGATGGCATTCGTGCCGGGGTCATCCCTTCCTCAGCAGAAAGCGAACGGGCCTGCCCCCAGGGATCGATAGCAGATACCTGCCGCACATGAGCCACGAAAGCTTTGAGGCTGGCCACTACCGGATCTCGTTCCGGGTGATGTGGGTATTCCTTCAGCAAATGACAGAGCGTCCAGACAAAATCCTGCAGGATGTTTCCATCGTGATGTGAGGCCCGGTAGAGTTCATCTGTGGTGCGATACAGCCGCTGGTTGAGTCCGGTGGCCAGTAGTCTTGCATGGTGATTCATACGTTCGAGGTATTTCGCTTCGCCGGTGAGTCGCGCCAGGTAGATTTCCGCGTAGAGGCCTTTGGCCGCCATCAGAAACTTTTCTGTGGTCAGCTCACCTGAGGTGCGCTGCCAGAAGCGATTGAATTCGTAATTACGCACGGCTGAGTTAAACAGACGATCGCTCAGGACGGGTTCCAAGTCTTTTAGCAGAAGGCTTCCGCGGGCAGCCACACCTGCGGCCTGCGGCAAAGGTCCGACGCCAACCACGTAACGGTCGTTGCTGTAGAAAGGGATGTTGTCAAGGCCGCGCACCTGCGGCTTTGTGCCGAGATGATAGTTGCCGTCGGGGGCCTGATATTTGGGGAATGCGCGGTGAGCCCAGAGCAGTTCGTCAAGGCAATCGTTCGAAGTGCGGTCATTAAACGTGGGTCGGATTGTCTCGAGCAATCTGGAGGTGGCGAACAAGACGGAAGGCCAGTATTCGACGTGTTTGATGTCGTCGCCGGCGTCGTAATAGCCGCCGAGCATATCTACCCGATCCGGTAAAAATAGACGCTCGTACATGCAGAATCGTTCTTCATCGAGACTGGCAAGCATATTCGCGTCCTCGAGTGCCTCGGGCTCGTGAGCGCCGGGGATGGCGCAGTTCATGCGTTTGAAGTGGAGGCCATGCAAGGCGATCTTTGAAAGCTTTCGATAGGCATCCCTCGATATGTTGAATGGGCCGGAAGACACCTGTCTGCCACTCTGAGTTGCGACGCACTGGTACCACCCCTCCCCTTCCTGAGACGTAAAATCAAAGGTGTAATAATACCGCTGGGTCGGCGGGTCATAGCTGTGGTAGCTCGCCTCACCGGCCTTCACGCTCTTGCCCGATGCGGTCACGAGAGAACACTGAACGGGTGCTTCCTGCAGGCTCTTGATCACAATCTGTTTGTCGCTCTTCGGATGGTAGCCGAGGAAGCTCGCCGTGATCTCAAGCGATTCTGCTCCATAACCACCGAACTCCGCATCATCGACCCAGACTGTTCCGCTCCGGTTCTCTTCGACTCGGATGGCCAGTGCCGCGAAGACAGCACCGAACGGGGGCGTCGTCTTTATGGAGAGTCGCTTCCAATCGGACGTTCCAGTTATTGCGTCCTCACCTTTCGTACTGCCCATGAGCTGCAAACGTGGTGTATGCAGTGCACTGGTTTGATCGTGATATTTCATGTCTGAATTCATGTCCGCCGAAAACCAGAGAATCTCGGGGAATACCTTTCCGCCGGCGCCTGCACACTTCGCCCAGAAGCTGAATTCCTGCAGCTTGCCGTAATCGATCGAAGGCCAGTTGCAGGTGATACCAAAATCCTTATCCGTCTTTTCAATCTTCATCGAGCCGGCATGTCTGTAGCCGTCGCTTGCATCGTGCGTGAATTCGCCATCACCGGGGAGAATGTTGTAGAAGCTGAGCGTGTTCGGAAACTCCACCCGATCCGAAAAAATCTTTGAAAGCGACGGGGCAACCGTAGCGATGACCTGTTTGGGATACGGTTGCGAATTTTTCATTCGAAATTCACGCAATGAATACCACCAGGCCGGGCGGCCGCGATCGTCTTTGAGACTGAAATGTGGATTGGCTACCAGGTTGTGACCATCGAAGGTATCCGCAGGCGTCCACTCCTTCGGCTCTTCACGCGGCCTCAGCTCAGGTCTTGGATGGTATGCCTTGTAAGACTTTTTGTTTGCGAGCATGGTGCTCCAGCCGCAGTTTTCCTGATATACGACTTTACCGTTCTGGTCCTCTATGCGAATGGAGTTCAGGAACGCCTTGAAATTTTTGCCAACGAGTTTGATGTCCACATAGTGATCAAGCGCTTCGAAGTCGCCGTTGGGCACGAGGTTCCTGCCTGCCGTCAATGCTTCTTCCACATTCTGGCCTTCTGCCAACTCCACAGCCCGAAGGTCATCAATAAATACCGTCGCATCTTCACGCGTACCCAAAAAGAAAAAGATGCTCTTTATGGGCTTCGGGGGCGTCCAGACATATTCAAGCGTCTGCCAGCCTTCTTTCGTTGGATTGATACCGAGCTGGCTGTTGAACGCCTGCCACTCCACCTTGCCGTCCATGTAAGTCACATGTTTGAGCGTGATCCCGAATGTGTATAAGCGTTTCGCATCCGGGACAGCCTTCTCCATCCTGGCCACATACCTGATTACGATGGATGTCTTCTCTTTTTGGTTGAGGAGCACCTCATCTGAAAGCAGTCCACTGTCGCTTCCACCGGACATTCGCAGGCTGAATTTGCCGGAATGCGCGTTTTCAGAGAGTCCTATCTCCGGGGCTGCATCTTTTCCCCATTTGCGGGCGGTCCATGCAGGCACGTACCCCTCTGGCCTCATGGCCTGCGTATTGACCGGATAAATTCGCTCCAAATCGGTACACCATCCCACCTCCTTCACGACATCCAGCTCCTTTTCTGCGGGTTTGCCGTTGAGCGAGACATCCATCCGGCGAAGTCCGGGCTTATTTACATCCACGTCATAAAAGCCAAGCATGATCTTGTACTTTTCACCGGGAGGCAGATCAGAGATCCGGTAGTGGATCATCTTGCCGTTCACTTCACCCAGACTTTGCGGCGCGCTCAGGGCTTCGGGCCGGCAAACAAATCGCTGGGTGTCGCTCGCCTTGAACGTAAGCAACGGTTCGTGAATACCCTTCACAAGCCGCAGGAACTGAATCGGAATGCACAGGTATTTCATCAGGTAGTGCTCCGTCTTCACGAGCGCCATGTTGAGTTCAACGTCGATCCGGTGCGGCCCCATCTTCAATTTAAGCGGCACATAATCGCGTCCTTCCGGACACGGCCGCCACTGGCAAAGGGCACGATAGACCTCTCGTGAAACCGGTTTTCCATCCACTTGAATCTCGAGGACGTTTGGCCCCCAGCCGAGGCCATACGTTCCCCAGCCGATCTGAAACGTGTATTCGCCGGCCTCCTTCAAATTGAAATAGATGCTCACCTGCTGAGGCATGCGTTGAGCGCCCTCCATGTAGGCGTGCGATTTGTAATGGTGCAGCAGGATGTTGGGGAGCAGGCCGGGCTCCTCAGCGCCGACGAGATGCTTCGCTGTGCGGAGTGGCTGATTGAGCTTATCGCCCCAGTGTTCTTTGGGATCGACAAATTCCGTAATCGCCCATTCAGAGACTGCCGGCAGAGCTTCGGCCACCTTCGTCTCTGCCGGCTCAAGACTCCATTCCACGTCAACAGGCAAGCTGGGCGCGAGACGCTCGAGCTCAAAATCGGGGCGAACATAAGGCGTCGACGGTGTGCCCAACAGAAAGCCCTGCGCAGGGCCGGCATCGGTACCTTCGACCTGAATGTTTGAGAACGACGCTCGGGTATCAAGGGCATGAAGAACGACAATCTCATCCTTGCCGTTCAGCGCTTCCGCAGGCAGGCTGTCCGGAAGTTTGTATTGCTCGGACAGGTGGATCCTTCCTGATTTTTGGATCCGTTCCTGCCACTCTTCTTTCGGCGAGTGCCATCTGAGCAGTTCTTGTCCATCCCAGTTGATGGATAAACACTCGCCATTCAGTTTCAGCTCAAATAGGTAGTTCTTGCCTGCTTCAAATTTGTTCAGACGACTGGCCGTCCAGAGGTAATACGGCCAGTGACGGTATGGCGGCTTCCCCTTTCCCCACAGGCCCTGGTAGCGAGCGGTGACCTTGTCTGCGTCGAGGAAAATCCGCCAATTTCGGGTGTAGATGAAGACATACCCGTCACCTTCTTTCCGCACATCGAAGCGGAGGCTTTGCAAGTGATACTGCTGACGGGCACGGAGGTACCATCCGCCCGGCGGGATCTCACCTGTAGTTTCCCAACGGTTGCCTTCCCCCTTCCACTGGCCAACATGCGGGATGAACTTGTCTTCACTGAAGAGAGGAGCATCTCTGCAAAAGAAGAAAAGGAACAAGCAGGCGAAGACGGCAAGACGGACTCGGCAAGTATTCATCTGCGTGACTCAGCACCAAGGGATATGAACTCGCGTTACAGGTAACTGTTCAGAGGGGCAGGCTCTTACTTTTAATCTTCACTTTTTCGGTTTTCTCAACTGCTCCGGGCCATTCTTTGTGGGAATCTCCATTCCACACCGCAGCCTTCACATCCCACAAGAAAGTGCAGAAGGGGGAGATCAAAAAGCAAGATTAAGAGAATAAAAATAAGAAAGATTCGGCCCTCGACAGTTAGCTTTATAGCAGAGTCCGACCTGCACATCGCTTGCGAATCTGCCGAAGACGAAGAGCCGACAACCGACCATCAACCATCGGCCAATAACTACTCCACGATGCTCCTGAAACTGCGATACCGCCTTTCCAAGACGGTGCCATTTTCCACCGCGTCCTTCACGGCACATTTCGGTTCGGTATCGTGCTCGCAATTCTGGAATCTACATTTGGGGGCAAGCGCCGCGATTTCCGGAAAGGCGGCTTCCACCTGGCCCAGAATGAGGTCGTATGGGTCGAACGTCCGGACACCGGGTGTATCGACTACGTATGTATCTTTTTCCAAAGACAGAAGACTTGCACTGTGCGTCACGTGACGGCCTTTATTGGTCGCCGCGCTGATCTCTCCGGTCTCAAGTTCGAACTCGGGCTTCAGCACATTCAGAATTGAGGATTTGCCTACCCCCGACTGACCGGCAAATACGGAGGTCTTTCCTCTCAACCATTCGCGCAGCTCATCCATGCCTTCGCCGGTCGCGGCGCTGAGCCGGATTCCCTGGTAGCCAAGCGATGCGTATTCCTCCAGGCAGCGCGGAATCTCCTCGTCCTCATCCTGATCCGATTTGTTGATTGCTACCAGGGGTGTCAATCCCTGGTGATGTGCCACGACAAGATATCGGTCTATGAGCCCAGGCCAGAGTGGAGGCCCGTGGACAGAGCTCACGATGACCATCAAGTCGACATTCGCCGCAATGACGTGCGCCATGCGATTGTGGGTGTAGGAAATGCGAGCGAGTTCGTTGGTACGCGGCAACAGTTCGCGAATCAGGCCGGTACCGTCCTTCTGCTGCTCTACCATCACGCGATCACCAACAGCGATGACTGAGCGTTGATCGACGGAGATCTCCTTGAACTTGCCACGCAATTGGCAAGTCATGACCTCGCCGCCGAGATCCACTTCGCAGAGCCGGCTTCGAATCAGTGTGATTCGACCGATTGGAAGTTGGGTATTCTCTGCAATCCCCTCAAGGGCCTGATTTCGTGATATTCCGTCCCGCTGCCGTTCATCCTGGCCTGGGGGAACGATACGTTCGCTGCCTTCAAATCCCTCTTCTTCTTCCCAATCCCCTTCAACGCCGGTGAGACTACGTTCCGGCCGTGCACGAGCGCGGGCCTGGCGGTTCTTTCGAAATTGAGTCTTCTTCTTGCCTGGTTTTCGGGCCATATTGCCTGCAAAGTCTAAGGTCTAACCCTGACCGCGTTGCGACATGAGTAGGTGGTCAATCGTTGTGCCGAAGATTTTGACCCGTTTCATGGAACTGTATTGACCACCATCTGGTCTTCAGCGAGAGAATAGCGGGTCATCGTGGAAAAGTCAGGCTTTCTCAGTTTCCGCATCAATTTCATGAGCGAACTTTCATTCAAGATGATGATTCCTCCCGCCTCTTCACCTTCAAGCTGTGGGAGCTTACTCGTGGAGGCGATGGCCTTTACTATCTCGGCGCCAAATGGCTCTTGCACCACAAATTCAAATAGCGCGTTACCGGCCGGGAAAGCATACACACGGTTCGCCTGTAGCTGATCGGCAGCGCCCCACTTGTTGGGATAAATCTGCGCATGGGTGCCGTCCACGGTTCGAAATAGAAGCCGCAGGTAACAGTCCCTGGTGGAACGCAAGTAGAACATCATTTTTTCATCTTTCTGATATACGGGGTTCGTGCCGCGGTCGCTCCAGATTTTGATACTGAAGTCTTCTTCCACGGCTGTCTTTGGATCGGAAAGTTCGACTACTGCCGCTTTATATTGGGCGAAGTTGTCGGGCTTGAGCTTCATCTCACCGAGCTTGCTGCGGTCAAAAAATGCAGAAACGGAAACAAACTGAGTGCCTTGCTGATCCTCAAGGTAGGTGCGGACTTCGACCTGTTGCGAATCCTCCCAATACTCGCCCCGGAGGATCGGATTCTGGCCACTTCGATCGGTGCGGACAACGATAGTGCCATCCGCAGCAAAGGCGTTTCTAAATTCTCTTTCCAGTCGCTGTCCAAATTCCCCGGAAGCGCGGCTGTCGCGATAACTGAACGCCCCAATCAGTATGTTCGAACCCGATGGCCAGCCTTTCTGTGTCTTGACGCGTTTCACCTGCCGGCCCACCCACTGTGGAAACGAGAGTTCTTTGTCGCCGGGCCTTTCGAGCAGAAATACAGTCTTGAGCTCGGTGAGGGGCAACAGCCAGTTCGCCAGGGCTTTAGCATCGACTTCATGAATTTGAAGAATGAGCGGCGCGATATCAACGGTGACCGAAATCATCTGGACAGCGGCTGGGCCGGTGTTCAACTTAAGGATCTCGCACGCCACTTCCCCGTTCTGATCCGTCACTGCCGAAGCAACCGTCTGTGGGCCGCCCAAGCCTCTCGTACGAACCGGCACCCCTGCCTGCAGTTGGCCGTCGCCGCTCATAAGCTGGAAACGAACAGGCAGTCCGGATATAGGAACTTCACCTGCCGCATCTCTAAGCACCAACTTCGCTACCAGAGGCTGAGATGGCCTGTCTCCCTCGCTTACCTTCTGACTTTGCCCCTTCACTGCGACGATTTGAAAGCGACTGAGCAGATCTACCCATTCGGCCCCGGAAGTCAGAGCGACCACATCGCCCCCTGCGAGATGGTTTGTGGATGGCTCGAGTTCGGTGCGGAGCACTTCGTAGCTGGCCGCATGGCCGGATGCCTGGAGGGCCTGCCATCTTGCACGGGCGTGATGCAGCAGCGCTCTGCGAACATCCTTTTGTTCGATTGCGGCTCTGGCGAGCTTCTTCTCCTGCGATATCGATTGATAGATCAGCCGAAGCCGGGCGCCAATTTTCTTTGCAGCGTCCTCAGGTTTGAGGTAGGCGAGCGCGTAATAGTTGCTGGTTTTCTTAAGCTTTTCGGGGTAATGGCGGATCTCCACTCCATCGAGAGTCAGGTTCACCGATGTCTTGACCTCTGAACGAATATCTGCAAGCGATTCAGACTTTCCATTGTGAAAACGCTCGGCCACCAGGTCGACGCTGTTCTCTTCGACGGTCACGACAATCCGCTTGGCCAGTTCGGCCCGGGCTATGTTTTCAGCCATCTTGTAATCCTTTTCCGGATTCCCCGTCGATCTCACCCATCCGATGCCTTGCAGATAGCCTTTCGCATCCAGTAACGGGTCTTTCCCCTGCTTCACCCAATTCGGATCCCCGAAGGCAAAACAATCCCGGTGGCCAACTGAAAAGAACAAGTAAATCAACAATAGTCCGAACGGTGCGACAGGCCTGCCGTTAAATTTGAATAGGTTCATATAAGGCTCGTCTTTTCCGCATGAATCGTCGTGCATAACTCAGATCTGTTGATGTTCGCAAGTATAGGCCGGGATATTAACAGTAGCAAAGACAGCCCTGCATGGCAGGATTGACGCTGTCCGATTTTGTGGTCTATTATGAGCTATCAACAGATTGTGCACTTTGCCGAAACAATTTATGCAACTTCTTCGAAATATCTGCGTCATCGCCCTCTTCGCCGCGCCTTTTTCCCATGCCGGAAAGTGGGTGACCATGTACACGGATGACACGTACACACAAAAAATCAAGCGGCAAAAGCTTGACTGCAAAATTCACCGAAACAAGAAGAACACGCTGACTCTTGGATTCAAGATCAGTATCCCCTTTGTAAAGATTGGGCCTGAAATCGAGATCGGCAGCTCAATGACCATGCGCTGGAATCAGATGAGCCAGGAATGTATTCGGCGCTTCGAGGAGATGTGTGACGAGCACAACAAAGGCAACCTCACCGTGTCGGAATTTAACTCTCGCCGAAAAGATCTTGATGAATATTACGAACGTATCCTTCGACTCAAGATCGAGATCGGTGATCTTGTGGAGAAACATGCGAACCTGGCATTTGAAGAACTTGATAAAGAGGAAGCAAAACGAAACCAGGACGAAATCGGCGAGAAGGCTATGAGACTTCATACAGAAGTTTCCTCGATCGCCAAAGAGTTCGAAGATATGCCCAACCTGAAAAAAGTCGATAAGGAAAAGAAGTGATTTGTGTCGCTGAATCGGCCAACGCGATGATGCCGAAACGTCTTGCGACCTGACGCAGGTCTCGCTATCAGTAATGTTTGAACTTGAATGTCTTAATTACCCCGAATAAGGAGAACCGAAATGCGCAATGGATTACGTGCCCTTGCAATGCTCTGCACTCTGGCCAGTGTAAGTTTGGTCGGATGCGGAAAGACCACCCCGGAGAAAGACACCGGCGTAAATGTACCGGTACCCAACAGCTTGCCTGACTGGGTCGAAAAGGGGAGCGTTGCCTTTGAAGGCGATCGCGGCAAAGCCATCTACGGTGTGGGTGCGGTTTCAGGCGTCCGCAATTATGCGCTCCTCCGAAGAGCCGCCGACAACCAGGGAAGAGTTGAGGTTGCCAAGATTCTATCAACCAACGTGAGCAGCCTGGCCAAAAGCTATGCCCGCTCGGTCGGCAATATGGACAGCAGCCAGGAAGAACAGCTTATCCAGGACGTGAGTAAGTCATACACATCGGCTCGCCTGTCGGGGGTTGAGATTGTGGATCATCACTATGACATCCCGACAAAGACGATGTTTTCGCTGGCACTTCTTGACCTCGATACCTTCAAGAAGTTGACCGAAGCCGCAAGAGAACTGCCGAAGGCCGTGCGTGACCACATCCTGAAGAATGCGGACACCGCATTTGAAGAATTAGATGCCCAGAAAAAAGAATAAAGAATCACAGATCAGACAAACAGAAAGGACAGGGCTTGCCCTGTCCTTTTTTATTTTCATCGTAGGCCGGAGTTGCACTCCGATTTGAACATGGAATAAAACTCCGTGCCTCGATGAGGCTGTCAGCGTTGTTCCTGTCTGAGAAAGATTTTGAACAGCCCAATGCTGTGGATAGGCTGTAGTCAGAACAAAACTGTTTCTGAAGGTTTCAAGCGATGTATCGAAACTCATTTCTTCCATTCGCTGCCCTTTGCTGTTTGCTGATGACCGGCTGCTTCTGGGGCAAGAAGGACGCTCCAATCATGAAAGGCCCGAAGCCACCGGCCTGGGTCCTGAACCCCGAGAGGACAGGTTTTTATTCAGCAGTGGGCGTGTGCGGACAGACTTTGTTCCGCAAAGACGCAAGGGATAACGCTGCGGAAGATGCCCGGGCGAATTTGGCGCTTGCGTTAGAATCTGAAGTCAAGGTGATCATCGTTCAAGTGACGGACAACAAGGGCACCAATTCGGATCAGACCCACGTGGTTGAGGCCAGCAAGTTGTCGGCGGACATTGTGATGGAGCAGTCCGAGATTCAGGGCTACTGGGTCGACAAGTACGGCGAGGTGGACAAACCGATGACAACTTATGCTCTGGCAAGGATGCCGAAGTCGGCATTAAGGCGAGCGTTGGGAAAGTGAGCTACTGAAGCTCCCTCTTTAACACCTTGCCTGAAGCGTTTCGCGGCAATTGATTCATGAATTCGATCTGCTGGGGCACTTTGTAGCTGGCCAGCTTCTCCACACAAAGTTTTTTGATTTCCGGCGGGCTTAGGTCCACTCCTTCGTGAGGCACGATTACCGCCTTGACCAGCTCCCCGAGATAGCTCCGCACTCCGGTTGCCGGTATACCGACCACCGCGCATTCACGAACCTTTTCGTGTGTCAGAATGCAGTTCTCCACTTCGAGGGCGTAGACGTTTTCCCCGCCCACGATAATCATGTCCTTGCTGCGGCCTTTGAGAAAAACGAATCCCCCCTCATCCACGAGGGCAAGGTCGCCGGTGTTGAACCATTCGCCCTTCATGGATTCGGCCAGGCGCTCCGGTTGCTTCCAGTAGCCACAGATGACGTTGGACTTGTGAAAGTGAAGTTCGCCGATCTCACCGGGAGGGCACTCGTTTCCTTCTTCGTCAAAAATCCTTTGGCTCACATGGGGTAGGAGTTTGCCAATGGATTCTGGATGCCTGTCCGCATCGCCGTCCGGCAGGACGTGCGTCATGGAAATCGTTTCCGTCAGGCCAAAGAAATTGTGCAGCGTTACACCGGGAAATCGGTCACGAAGTTTCTGAATGGTGACTGGCGGCATTGGCGAACCGGCGTAGGCCAGCAGGCGAAGACAGCCCACATCGAACTCTTCGAGATCTTTCTTCATGGCCAGCCAATGAAACATTGTCGGCACTCCGAAGAATGTTGTAATCCGATTTACGTGGATGAGTTCAACGAGTGCCGAAATCTCATTCTTCGGCGCGAGCACAATAGTTGAGCCTAACAGGGCGCTGGTGGGTACAAGACTGTAGAGGGCTGTCGCATGGAACATCGGTACGACCAGCATGTGCACGTCTTCGTGCCGCAGGCTGTGCGCGTAGATGGCGAGCATGTTGTTAAACAGCAGGTCGCCGTGCCGCATCATCGCCCCCTTCGGAGTGCCCGTCGTGCCTGAAGTATGCATCACGATAGCGAGGTCTTCTTCCGCAATTGCGGGGTGCCAGTCGAAGCCGCCCTCGCCTTCGGACAGAGATTCGTAGGAGGCAATCCCCTCATCGTCTACGCCAATCCCGACCACCTTCTCGACGCCTTTACATCTGGAAAGAATCTCACTCACGGCGCCCCAGTTCTCGTGGTGAACGACTACAAATCGCGCATCCGAGTTACCGATTACATGGGCGAGTTCCTCTTCTCCAAGCCGGACATTCACCGGCACCACCACTCCGCCATTCTTAATCACCGCCCAGTAGGTCACGTAGTATTCGAAACAGTTTGGGCCGGCGATAGCCACCTTGTCACCGGGTTCCATTCCGAAGTCTTCACGAAGATGGCGACGCAGGTTGTCGCTCAGCCGGTCGCATTCTTCATACCTGTAGCCCTGGCCTTCATAGATAACGGCTGTTTTCCGCGGGAATTTTTCCAGGTTGTGGTACCAGGCGTCGCGAATGCTGCTCAGTTTGACTCCGCTCATAGCTTGCTCCGTTGTTTAGATCGTCGGTTTCGCCCGGCCGCATTCTAGCAATGACGGACTCTGGCAAGAAACGGGCTGGTATTATCGCGGCTATCTTCCCTGAATATAGTCCAACACCTCTTGCCTGGTCTTCTGGTCATTGACAAATGACATCAAGAGTTCCACTCGCTGTCGCATGAAAAGGTCGGGGGTATAGGAATATTTAGTGCTGAGGAGACCTTTGACTGAGATCAATACCTCACCTTCGACCAGTTCTTCCAGGGCTTGCTGAATATCTTTCTTATCATCACTGAGGTTTTTGGCGAATTCCTTGAGCGTGTAACTGTCCGCCTGGCGGTGGATGATGTGGCTGACGATTCCGAGATGAGTCATGCCCCGGACGGATGTTTCGACAAGATTCTTCACATCGTCCATGCGAGCGCCGGTTGCTGCCTGCCTCTGGGTGGTCATGGCACCACCCTCATCAATGCGGCGTACGGCCTGCACCAGCCGTGACGCCGGCTTACCGCCCTCCCCTTCCAGGCGTTTCAAACCGCGGTTAATGCCGTCGACCTGTTCTTCGCTCAACAGGCCCTTCTGCAACATGATTTCGCCGATATCCCTTTTGGGTGCGGATTGGCGTTGCAGCTTCAGACAATCCGTGACCTGGTCTTTGGTCGCGTATCCATTCTGGATTGCGATCAGCCCGAACCGGATGGATGCGTTCTCCTGCTTCAACACGTGCTGAACCTGGATAACGTGCTGCACGTCGACAGACTTGAGGGCCTTCATCTCGACCAGGATTTCGCCGATAAGCTGCCGATCCGGCCCGTCCTGCATCTCTTGAGTCATCAACGCTCGCGTGAGCTGTGGCTTGGTTATCAACTCAGAGCGAACGGCAATCGTGCCGAACAATCGAGCATCCTCGTTATCCATACCAGCGCTCCTTTAGCTTGTGAAGAGAAAAGCTTGAGAAGTATATGGAAATCTTTGCGCGGTTTACAGGGTTCCGGGATTCTCCACCTGCCTGTCGAGCAAAACCGCTCCAAGCAATGAAACAAGCTCGTGATTTTCAGACTTCACAGCTTCGAGAATCTGAGTGAATATGTCCGCCTGTCGCGAGGTAAAGATGGCCGGGTCGCATGCTGCGTAATCTCGATTTGGTGCTACGGCACCAAGCAGGGCGGCTGTCAGTTTGTCCATATCTTTACCCGTCTTGGCGGAAACATGAACCGAAGAAATTTTCCCCGCCGTCCAATAAGAATCTGAAAACAGGTCTGACTTATTGCAAACCAGAATCGCAGGTTTCGATGAGTGTATTGCTTCAAGAGCCGAGGCGGCCCGTTCGTCTACCTCCTGCGTGCCGTCCACCACAAACAGCACCAACGAAGCTTCCTCGAGCTGCCGTCCGGACACTTCTATGGCGGCTGACTCAATCGGATGCTCGGTTTCTCTGAGCCCTGCGGTATCAATAAGGCGGACCGGAATTCCGGCAACGAGAATCTCCTCTTCAATCGCATCCCGGGTCGTTCCGGGCACATCCGCAATGATGACGCGATTTCTACCAACCATGGCGTTGAACAGGCTGCTCTTTCCCGCGTTCGGCGGGCCGGCAAGAACGACTCGCGGAGGATTACACAGGACTTCGCCCAAGCGCGGCGAAATGAGCAGTCTTTCGACCTCCTCCGCCCTGCCCTCTCCCGCAAGAATTTTCATTACTAACTTTGACAGAGCACCTGCTCTCTGAGAGAGCAACAACGACAAAGCCAGTGGACTGCGTGCTTCCGGAATTGCCGCCTCAGCCTCGCGTTGAATCCCGTCAAGATTTCCCACCTGTGAAAAGGAAAACTCCGAATAGCCCAACTCCACAAAATCTCTGGAGACAAGAAAGTTCGTAATCCGGCGAATGCTTTGATACCCGCCGTGACATTGAATTTCCGTTTCGGAGCCTTCTGTAAATCCCGTCACCATGACTTCATCAAGGGTCTCCCCTCCCTGTTCCAGAAAGCCAAAAACGAGTCGGCCCTGCGGAATGGAACTGAGGCGTCGACCGGCTACAGTCCGGAACGCCATGACAAGAATGTTTTCCGCCGACGGCCCCTTCAATCGAATGATGCCGACGCCGCCTTCACCCCGTGGTGTGAGAATGGAAAAGAGGTTCTTACCCATCATTGGTCACGCATGGCTCCCTACAGCCGCCGCCAACGCCGACCATCACGAAAAAGTAATTCATCAGCGGTTGCTGGGCCCCATGAGCCGGCCATGTAATTTGGGAAATCATTTATCGGCTGCTTTGACCAGCCATCCAGAATCGGCGTGATAAAAGACCAGGCCGCCTCAACTTCATCCCGACGCATGAAGAGAGTGGCATCGCCCAGCATCACATCGAGCAGCAGGCGTTCGTATGCTTCAGGGGTGCCAGCGGGGTATACGGAGGAGTAACCGAAATCAAGGGATACGGGTCGAACGGCTACATGTGGGCCGGGAACCTTGGAGCCAATCTCCAGGGCGATGCCTTCGTTGGGCTGAATGCGGATGGAAAGCACATTCGGAGCGACCGGCTTCGAAGGGTTGGCATTAAACAAAATTGGCGGCACGCCTCGGAAGAAGATAGAGATTTCTGCACATTGCTTCGGCAGGCGCTTTCCTGTCCGCAAGTAAAAGGGGACACCAGACCAGCGCCAATTGTCAATATAGCATTTGAGCGCCACGAACGTTTCGGTCTGGGATTCCTCCGCCACCTTTTCAGCAGCCCGGTAACCGATGACTGCCGAGCCCTTCACGAGCCCTTCGCCGTACTGTCCTCTGACCGCATATTGATTGGTTTGTTCGCTGGATATGGGGCGAAGAGCTTCAAGTATCTGGCGTTTTTCATCGCGGATAGCATCGGCGCCCAGATTGTGTGGCGGTTCCATCGCTGTGAGACAGAGGAGCTGGAGCAAGTGGTTCTGAACCATGTCTCGCAACGCCCCGATATCCTCATAGTAACCACCGCGGCGATCCAGTCCGCCGGTTTCAGAGACGGTGATTTGAACATGGTCGATGTGATTGTGATTCCAGAGCGGCTCGAAGATGCCGTTAGCGAAACGCATGACCAGGATGTTCTGAACGGTCTCCTTGCCAAGATAGTGATCGATGCGGTAGGTCTGCGATTCATCAAAGCTCGCCGCGAGGGAGCGATTCAGCTTTGTGGCGGAATCGAGGTCGCGACCAATTGGTTTTTCCACGACCAGTCTCGACCAGTGTTCACCGGCGTCGTGGTCTTCCGCCAGCCCGGTTTGCTTGAGGCAGGCACCGATGTCGCCGTAGGCGCTGGGCGGGGTCGCCAGGTAATAGAGCCAGTTCTTGCCGCTGCGGAAATTGTTGTGCCGTTCACTCTGAAGCTTCTGAAGACTATGAAACGAATCGGGCTCATCGTAATGGCCCCGATGGTAGTAAAGTCTGGAGGCGAACTCGTTCCATTTGCCCTGATCAATGGGTCGCCTGGAAAATTCATTGATGGCCTGGCGGGCAAGTTCCTGGAAGACCTCGTTCGTCATTTCACTACGCGCAAAACCGATAATGATGAAATGCTTTGGGAGGATTCCATCCACGAACAGATTGTAAAACGCTGGCAATAGTTTTCGCTTAGTCAGGTCTCCGCTGGCACCGAATATGACGACACCGCAGTCATGGGGTGAGCGTATATCCAGAGCATGCAGGTTTGTTTTTGTACGAGTGGTCTCTGGCATCGATTCAGTCACTGAACAGCTTGATCGTTTCCGCCTGCTTTTTCGCCTCCGGCCAGGGCAAGAGCCTGAGGATGGATCGGACCCACAATCCCATGGCCTGATCCCAGTTTGGGTTGTCTTCCAATTTCTTCTTGAATTCGTCCATCATGTAATCAACGGACTTCACGCCGACGGCATGCAACTCCCTCGCCATCTGCATGTAGCCTTCTTTCGAGTTGAAGAGAGCTCTTCCCGGGGGCGTTTCATAGACCGATGGGCTGGTAAAACGATCGAACAGTTTGGCGAACAGCTCGCGCCATTCCTCTTCGGTTCGCTTCAAGGTTGAAGGCTCGAAGTCTTCAGATTTGCCATTTTTCATCCAGGTATCCCATGTCCTGTATTCTTCATCGTAGAGGGGCCCCCAATCCATCTCAGAGATCTTGCCGAGTGCGTAACCTGCGGCGTGTCTCACAAAATAAAACCGTCCCATGAACGGCCTGGGGTTCGGGCCTGGCTCTCTGGGAAGATCCTTTTCCGGTGTGGTGAACGCGTCGTCTTTGAGAGCTTCGATCAGAGCCCGGATTGCTTTGTCGTTCTTAAAATTGGAAAGAGCGAGGGCCGCAAATCGCTTCTCACGCTGCAATTCTTTCTCTTTGGAGTGAAGTATCTCGATGATGTAATCCATGCCACGGGGGTCGCCTATCCTTCCCAGGGCCTCAGCTATCCGACCTCGAAGATAAGAGTCTTTGGGGACGTGTTTTATGATATGTGGAACGGCATCCGCACCGGCGAATACCAACTCTTGGGTAAATTGTCGAGTGGTCTCAAAAAGGAAATAGGGTGGCTCTTCGATGAATTGGATGAGCTTTTCCACACGCTCTTCCATAGGTAGCTCCAATAGCGGAACGACAAGTCTCTGAATTCGCAGTCGAAGTACCAATGGCCACGCTGCGTAGCGATTCGGGTAGAGCTTGTCTTCGTACTCTCCATCTTTCTTAACAGTAAAATAAGTGTCGCGATATTGGATTATTGAGGCCTGCAAATGAAGTTTGTCGAGGTCTTCCATCGAATACTTCGGCAGCGGAGGCCCAATCCCCACATAGGCCAGCAGTTGGTATAGATCCGTCTTCTTCAAGGTATTCAATTTCTCGAGCAGTTCGTCCGCTTTCATGGGCTGGAACTCCAACGCCCCCTCCTGTGGGAGAGGTTCCTGCTCGGCTTGCAGCCCGCTCAAGGCCGTACAGGCTGCTATCAGTAAGTTCAGAAACAGTGCTTTCACGTCAATGGCGGTTCTTGAAATCAAGGGATCACATTCGGGGCGAAACTTTACGAGATTTTGAGGACCTCGCCGTCGCTTCCCAGAATCTCCACTCAGATTGCCGGATTGCTTTGTCGCTTGCATCTCACACTCACGAATGGGATGGTCCGGGGCATAGTTGTCACCCCTCCCATTTAAATTCCACGAATACGAGGTCATTCAGATGAAGGTCACAGTTCTCGCACAGCCGCTGAAGTCGGGCACCTGGCGGGCAATCGAAATGCTTAAAGAGGCAAAACTTAAATACGAATTTACTGAAAGCGATCAAGCCTCTGAAGATCAGGTCATCGCGGCCGTAAAAGATGCCGATGCCACCATTGCAGGATCAGAACCCTACTCGCCGAAGGTGATTGAAGCGTGCGGCAATCTCAAAGTGATTGCCCGCAGCGGCGTGGGCTACGACGCAGTGGATGTGAATGCATGCAGTGAAGCGGGGGTACTGGTGACCATCACGCCCGGGGTAAATCAGGATTCCGTCGCCGATCTTACCTTTTCATTCCTGATGGCATTCCTGCGGAATATTGTTCAAGACACCGCAGACCTCAGAGCCGGCAAGTGGGGTCGGCCGATCTACAAGAGCGCGAGGGAATCTGTCCTCGGAGTCGTCGGACTGGGTCGCATAGGGCAGTCGGTCGTCAAACGTGCCATCCCGTTCGGTTTCAAAATACTGGTGGCAGAGACTTATCCGGACGCTGATTTCGTTGCGGAACACGGCCTGGAAATCGTCGAGTTCGAAGAACTGCTGAAACGTTCAGACTACGTCTCACTCCACGTGCCACTGCTGCCCGAGACACGGAACCTGATTAACTCGAAAACCATCGGCCTTATGAAGAACGGCGCCTGCCTGATCAATACCGCTCGTGGCGGTCTGACGGAAGAGGCAGCACTCGTCGAAGGTCTCAGGTCTGGAAAACTTCGTGGCGCAGGTCTTGATGTGTTCCCGGTCGAGCCGCCCACCGGTTCGCCGCTGTTCGAGTTGCCAAATGTGCTCTGCACCCCTCACCTGGCGGGCCTGGACCATGAATCCTGCGAAGGTATGGCCAGCATGGCCGCGTCGAGCATTATCCAAATCCTGAATGGCCGGCTACCTGAGACCGGCGTCATAAATCCTGAGATTTGGGAACGGCGGAGAGTCTGAAATCCAGACCGTTCACCTTGTCCCGGATCAAATCCCGACACTCTTTCGCCGCGCAAATCTCACGACCAGCAGGAGCTTCCGATTTCTGAATTCATTCGTCTCTTGAGTATCCGGCTCATCGTCGCAGTGCTGGACTTTATCGAACAGATAAAGGTTGTCGCCAAATACTATCTGCCATACCGATTCCATCGCTACGACCTGCTGCTTCTGCGGCATTACCTGCTTCAAAGCCCGTTTTCGATCAGCAAGGAATTTCTGATAAAGCAGGGCGCCGACGACCCTTACCAATTTGGTGAGACACCGCTTACTGAGCTCGAGAAGATCGCCCGGCTCGCTGAAGTGGGGAAAGGGGACGTGGTTTACGATCTCGGATGCGGCACAGGCCGGACTTCATTCTTCCTTAATGCAGTCTTTGGATGCAGAGTGGAGGGCGTTGAAATCATTCCTTATTTCGTCGAGCGCGCAGAAGACATCAAGCGGAGGGTTGGGAACGATGACGTCAACTTTACGTGCAGCGATATGCTCGAGACAGACTTTTATAAGGCGACCGTGGTGTACTTTTATGGCACCTGCGCGGAGGACGATTTTGTGAAGGCACTTATTGAACGCCTGAAACTCAATCTGCAACCAGGTGCCAGAGTCATCACCATCAGCTACCCCTTGAAAGAATTTGGGGAGAGTTCCTTCGTGTTGAAAGAAGAAGTTCCCATCAGGTTCAACTGGGGCGCGAGCACTGCATATCTGCAAGTCTATCAGCCGGATTGTTAGTCTCGGACAACCCACAACGGCAAGACCTGACACTGGCACGCTGGTATCCTGTAACCATGAATCTGCATCGGGCCTGGTTGCCACACTTAATCCTGTCAATGGCTTTATTTTTCATCAGCGTCCTGTGGGTGCTCAACGCCTGGCCGCTCTCACCCGCGGGCCAGTGGGAGGAGATCTACGCGTCGTCGCCCGCGTGGTTTTCCGTGCTGTACATCATCGGGCCCGCAGGGGCAGTCATTGCATTGGCCGCTGCAAATACAAAGCTCGACAGGACAACAGCAGGATATCAATGTTTCCGAAAAGCGATGCCGGTCGCCCTGGTTGCAATCTGTTTCTGGTGTCAGAAAAGTGCGGTGCAATTGAGAATGGCTGGAGTTGAATCCAACTCCTTTTACTTCGCCGCGCCCATCGGCCCGGGGGCCTTTGTCGGGCAGGCGCTGAGTATTGGTGAGCCTCCGGTCGAGACCGGTCTGAAGTATCTTCAGACCTTCGACACAAACATCGGCGGCAGGCATTGGGGGGAATTTGGTGGCACTCGAGTCATTTCGAATCCACCTGGCGCGACCATGCTGTTCTACACCTGCCGAAAGCTTTTGGAGGCCTTACCCGTTTTACAGACCTTTTATTCGGGAGAGCCCCTGAAGCCAGCCGCGAGTGCGCTTGAAAAACGAGGTTATCTTGCACAAGCCCTCACGCAGTTCGGAGCGGATGTCTGCCTGCTTTTGATCGCTCTCAGTATGCCGCCACTTTTCTGGCTCGCGAATGAGCTCTTACCTGAAGAGAAGGCAGTCCCCACAGTTCTGGGCGCCATGTTTATTCCGAGTCTCCTGGTCTTTAACTTCACAAAAGATGCGTACCAGGTATCTCTGGCTCTGTGGTTTTGGTTTTCGTTGCTGAAGGCGATGAAAAGACATTCAGATTTCTGGTCACTGCTGACCGGTGTTTTGTTTTTCATAGGCGTCCAGTTCTCACTTTCATTTCTCGTAGTGGATGCGACGGGTGGCGTCATATGTCTGCTCTACCTCTGGCATCGAAATGAAAAGCCTTTAATCAAAAAACAGGAATGGCAAGTAGTTGCCGTGGCAATCATTTCATGCCTTTCTTGCGTGGCGTTGGCGTGGCTCGTACTTGGATACAAGACATGGGCAGGGTTGTGGTCTGCCTATCTGGGGCATCAACAGTATCACCGAGAATTTGGCGCTCCTTACGGCACGTGGGTATGGCTCAACCTTATTCATCTGCTTCTTTTTATCGGCGGGCCGGTGGCGGCGTCGATTATTTGTGGCGGCTGGAGTCAGATACGCAGAAGGAGGCCAGACCGATCAGGGCCAGACCAATTGAGGGCAGACCAATCTTCTGGATCTGCTGCCGAAATCGGCCTTACTCATTACTCATTACTCATTACGGATCCATGTTTTGTCGGATTGGTGGGCACCATTCTGGTACTAAATTTCACCGGAATGAATCTGTCGGAAGTTCCGAGGCTGTGGTTGTTTTTCATGCCGGTTCTCTATCTCACCTCTGAAAGGGCCGCGGGCATCAAGAGGCCGGCCGGAGTTCAGATAGCTCTGCTGATGATGCAGATCGTGCAAGCTGCGGTTTTCACGATCTGTTTCGACCCCCTTGGCGGCTCTCATCGGGCAATCAATGGATTACTGGAAGGATTGTGATGAGACAGATCGATAAAGAACTTCTTATGAAAGCCTGTCTGTGTATGGCCCTCGGCGCTCTGGGACTTGGGGCCTTCGTGCGGGACCTGTGCCTGGTTCCCGAATTACAAATTCGCATGTTCCACGGTTTTCATGAATCTGTAGCCGCAACATTGCCGGAAGCTGGTTACGGGCTCTGCACACTGATTGCTCTGATCACAATGCCCTGCGTAGCTTCTGTGTTTGCCTGTTCAGCCAGAGGCAGACATTCGGGGCCGTTCGTGCTTCGGTTCAGCCGGTTCGGCATGTTGCACAGCGTTTTTTTAATTCTCGTTCTTGAAATTCCTCTAACGCTGATATGGGGCCTGCTTGATGGCCTCCTCGGATTCCCCGTTCCACGAGCCCCCCTGGGCTTCCTCAGCCAGTATCTGTTCATCTTTGCCTTCTCCATCTGGCTTTGCCTCCATTTCTCGCTGTGGCGCTCTTTAAGCAAGCGCGGCGAAGAGAAATCGGAGCAAACCGATGAAGCCAGGAACGAAGCGACGCCTCCCAAGGATCCCTGGCTGCTTTACGTCTACATTTCCTGCGGCATTTATATCCTGATATTCGGTCTCATGGGCGTGCTGCAATGCCAAGCGTTATCGGTATCGCATATCGACAGTGTGATTTTCGAACGGCTCTATTGGAATACTCTCCACGGCCGTTTCGCGATGATCGATACCGGCACAAACTTCACCGCGGAGCATGTATCCCTCACTATGTATCTTCTGCTGCCGCTGTATGCACTTTGGCCATGCCTCGAGCTGGTTTCGGTCTTCCAGACGGCCATGATCGGCATCGGTGGCATACCGGCATACCTGATCGCTCGAGAGGTACTCAAGAGGCGTCCTGTCGCTTTCTGCTTTACGGTGGCCTACCTGCTGAATCCGGCGCTTCATTATTCTAATTCGGAAATCCGGGATACGATCTTTGACCCGAATACCTTTTCTGCAGCGTTGATTCTGTGGTCGTTTTATGGCGCTCTGCGGAAGAAATGGTGGCTATATTTGGGCATGGGCGCTCTGGCCATGTGGACTCGAGAGGACGTCTGTGTGTCGGTGTTCATGATAGGGCTCTATGTCGCCTTTATTCAGCGAGATTGGAAGGCCGGTCTGGGAAGCGCCTCGATGGGGATCGGCTGGTTGGCCTTATGTCTAGTCGTGGTCATCCCATCTGTCCGGGCCAGGCATGGGCAGCACGTTCACCCGCATGTGTTCATGTATTTTGCTCACATGGGGGACGAGATGGGGATGGAAGAAGGCAAAGATTTTGGGTTCGGCCATATGGTCAAGTACGCACTGACCGAGCCGAAGGGGATGTTGCTGCGACTCACCTCGCATCGAGATATCCAATTTTTTACCGATCTGGCTCTGCCGTTTGGATTTCTGGCACTGCTCGCTCCCGAAGCGCTCTTGATGGCTGTACCCGCGTTCGCACTGAGTATGCTGGCTGACGAACGATGGGAGCCGAATGTCTCGATCATGTTCTGGTATCACATCGTGCACATCCCTCTTGTCTTCATCGCCTCCATCATGGGCGCCTCAAGAGCGCCTTCTCTTCTGCGGTGGCTGCAAATCAAGTGGCCCAGACTTGCGATGCTGAACGTAAAGCCGGCTGAGCTGACCCGGGCTCTCGGCATCCTTGTGGTCTGCTGCTCGTTTGTGATGAGCGTCATGATTTCGAAATGGCCGCTGACCATATCGTTCTGGGACTCCGCTGATTTTTACCGCCACTATTCCAAATACCTGTCACCAGAGGAGACCCTGTGGGTTCCTGAAATTCAGGCCCTCATCCCGAAATCAGAGTCAGTTGTAGCCACACGCTACCTGACCCAAAAGTTCTCACATCATTCGGATGTCTTTCGATTTCCGGCAGGGATCGCTGAGGTCAACTGGGTGGTCGTAAATCGCAATGACCGGTCGTTCCACGGATACACTTTCCATGGCATCGATTTCAGTGGCGACATGAATGCGATCAAGAATCTTCAGGAGAGCGACGACTTCGAAGTAGCGTACGAAAAAGGGCCGCTGATCGTCTTCCACCGGCGCGCCCATTAGACAGCTCCAGGCCGGCAGACACACGCTGCAAAGCAAGAACGGTCGGCAACAGCAGCTTTCAGCTACGCCCTATCCCACCTGAAAGGCTCTCGCATTGGCCACGCTCTTCTCAAACTGGGAGAGCTCATATTCGGCCCGCTCCTTCGCACCCTTCCCCAACTCATGAGGCGTCCGCCACTCTTCATCCGCAGGTCTTGCATGCTCTTCTACCAACGCCAAGGCAGGCGGCAGTTTCTCCCGCTGACCAGAGGGAAAATACTGCCAGAAACTTTCCTCCCGCAGCCTGATGTGCCTGCCCACAGTCGCGCCATTTTCAATGTTCAGGGTGGCTTCCGGCGATTCCTTCAAAACGACCGAAAGCACTTCATCGAAAGGCACAGCGCCATCGCCGAACGCGCAGCGAACCAATCGATAGCCCTGATCCGTGAGGTAAACATAGTAGTCCTTGAGATGCACATTCTTTACGAACGGCGCCACTGCCTCGGCGTAACTCACCGGATGCTCGCCAACTGCAAGAGCATTTCCAACATCAAGATTCACTCCCACAAAAGGGCTCTCTACTTCTTCACAAATACGAACAAGGTCTGCCGAGGTGAGATCCTGGTGATTCTCAATTCCAATGGCGACTCCAGCCTCCTCCGCCACCGGCATCAATTCCCTTAGTCTGGCGATCACAGTATCGAGATGTGCCTCCCAGTCCGGTCCAGGAGGCTTGCTGCGATCCCCTTCAAGAATGCCGCTGATAACCGAACGCATGGAATGTGCCCCGAGATCACCCGCGTGAAACAACGCCGGCTCGATCTCGTCCCCCATGAGAGGTGAGCTGTCGATAGCCACTTCGAGCCCTCTCTCCGTCAACAGCGAGCGACACTCATCGAGTTTTTCCTCGTAGCGTTCTCCCAGGTTTCCCAGCGGAAACTCCACCCCGTCCAGGCCGTTTTTAGTCGCCATTTCGATCAGATGAAATGCATTCAAAGGGTCAGGAGTAATTCCAGCCTCCCGGCAGGCGCCTGTGAAACTGAAAGTGCAGATGCCGATTTTCATTGAAGTTGGAGCCGATCCAGGAAGGTTTGATTCCGCTATCCGAGCGCTTATTATCAGCGGCGCTGTATTCAGGTCAACAATCAGGAGCTCTAATGAAACTGGGATTGGTTACTTACAACATCGCCATGGATTGGTCTTGCGACGAAATTATCAAGAAGTGTTCGGCCACAGGCTTTGAAGGCGTCGAATTCCGGACCACCCACGCGCACGGCGTCGAGGTCTCGCTCAGCCGGAGCGAGCGCTCAGAAATCCGCAAGAAGTTTGAAGACTCGCCGGTAACGATAGCCGGACTTGGCAGCGCGTTCGAATATCACTCGACCGATGAAGCCGTGGTACGCAAGAATATCGAAGGCACCAACGAATATGTCCTCCTCGCACGCGACCTCGGAGTTGCTGGAGTTAAAGTAAGACCCAACGGAGTAAACGTGGATAAAGGCGTGCCTCTTGAAAAGACGCTGAAGCAAATCGGCCTTGCGGCCAGAGAATGTGCTGAGTTCGCCGCCAATGAAGGAGTTGAAATCCGGATGGAGGTGCACGGCCGGGTCACCTGTGAAATCCCGAACATGAAAACGATTCTCGACGCAGGGGATCATCCCAATTTCAAAGCCTGCTGGAACGGCAACAACGGCGAAACCATCGACGGCTCTATCAAGCCGAACTTCGAACTGTTGAAAGACAAAATCGGTCTCGTCCACATGCGCGACCTTGGTCATCCCGACTACCCTTATCTGGAATTCATCGGCTGCCTGAAAAGTATTGGCTACGACGGATTCTGCCTCGCCGAAATCGCCGGAAGCGAACAGCCTGAACGCATCATGCATTACTACAAGGCCGTCTGGGACGCCTACCAGCAGTTGGCATAGCATCCGCCTTAAGAGGTGGTTCACTCCATCATTCCTACTCTTCACCTCTTCCAATTCTTCCTCCCATGCCTGAACCCAAATCAATTACCGCCGGTGGTCTGACATTCAAGATCGAATATCGCCTCTTCGGCGCCGACCGCGGCCCGGCTATTCGCGTGTTTGCTGACGTTGACGGAGAAGCTGTTCAGGCATTGAGATTCGACTGCTTCCTCGACGATCCCCATTACCACTACGCCCCGACGGGCGCGAACGAGATGCATCATCTCGATAAGGAAGAAGTGCCTTGTCCGGTAGGATGGAGCCTGGAACAGATCAATACCAGGGTGAAAGAAATGGTCGAGCACGCAGGTTTTGCGGATGCCGCGGCCGCGGTTGACCAGGAGGCCGTCTCTGCCGCGATGGATGATATCAAAGCCGCTCTCAAAGAGGTCTCACCTGCACGCGTCGGCCTGCAGGGCATCCATCATAATTCGGTCATTACCACCAGGCCCGACGCAGCTCGTGCGTTCTATTCCGGCATCCTGGGACTGACTGAAGTGAAATACCCCTCCACATTTCCAAATCCTGTGATCTGGTTTGAATGCGGCGATCAGCAGATCCATCTGATGATAAAAGACGAACCCGACACAACCTCGCCGCGCCATGTGGCCCTGCAAGTCGAAGACGCCGTCAAGGCACGCCTGGAGCTCCAGGCCAAGGGCGTGAAAATTGACGAAACAATCCCAATTCCAGGTGCGGATCGTTTCTACTTGAGTGACCCCGATGGCAACATGATCGAACTCATCGAATGGAAAATCCCCTGGGGTAAAGGCCCGATGTAATCGCGCTCCGTCCATTCCGGGCCTACAAAAATGTCCGACTCAACCAATCTTCTACTTCACGTAAGACACCAGGCGGCAGGAGCCGAATTCAAAGAATTCAGGGGCGCGAACGTTCCCAGGTCTTACGGCAACACCTCCTCCGAATACGCAGCGATCCGAAATGGCGCCGGCATCGTTGACCGGTCCTACCTCTCAAAGCTCCAGTTCGCAGGGACTGACGCTAACGATTACCTCCAGCGGATGACCTCGAACGAGGTCGTCGGCACTGAGCCGGGCGCTGGCAATCATGGCGCTCTCTTAACCGATCGCGGCAAATTGGTCGCAGACTTTCGGCTTTTCAAAAGTGAAGATTACCTGCGAATTCATTTCGACCGTCTTCAACGGCAGCCGCTCCTCGGGCCTCTCGAGAAATTCATCATCATGGATGATGTCACCATTACAGACATGAGCGAGACGCACTGCATCTTTGGCGTCTATGGCCCCAGGTCAGGCGAACTCCTGAGATCGGTATTCAGCCTCGACATGAACGCGATGGAGGACTTCAGCCACTTTGAGGTCTTCTTCTCCGGTGAAGATTTGCTCGTGGCCTCTCAACACATCACCGGTGGGGAAGGCTACGAAATCTGGGCGCCGAACGAATTGGCGGAAGAGCTGTGGGACACCCTCGTGGGCACGGGCCCCAGCCACGACGCCCGGCCGGCAGGCCACGACTCATTCGAGCTTGCACGACTCGAAGCCGGCGTGCCCCTGTTCGGCATCGACATGGACGAAACCACCATACCGAACGAAGCTGGACTCGCGCACGCGGCAAGTGTCACCAAGGGCTGCTATATCGGGCAGGAAATCATTTCCCGAATCCATCACCTGGGCCACGTCAATCGCCAGCTTTCCGGACTGAAGTTTTCGAGCACACTCCCCGCTCTTGGGGCAAGAGTCAAAGTAGAGGAACGAGACGTCGGCACCGTTACAAGCGCCGCAAAATCACCCGCGGTCGGAAGCGGGATCGGCCTTGCCATCCTGCGGGCTAAATTCGCCGCACTGGGACAGCAGGTGAATGTTGAATGGGACGATCAACACACCACCGCTGAAATAGTGGCTCTGCCATTCCTGAAAAATTAACTGATGACACGATTCGTCCGGCGCCAAAAATCCTGTCGGGTCCAGCTGACAAACCACGCCTGCAGATTGCCAGAACCGCTACAAATGTCCCACACATCCACCACCATCCAATTCCTGAGCCGATTTATGAAACACCTACTGCTGATCCCCTTTGTCATCCTCGCGAGTTCTCCTCGTCCCGGCTACTCCTGGGGTGAAGAAGGCCACATGATGATCAACAGGGCGGCAGCAACGAAGCTGCCCGGGGACATGCCCGAGTTCTTCAGGAATGCTGTGGATACTCTTGGCTTTCTGGCGGTGCAACCGGATCGCTGGAAGTCATTCGATGGCACGCTCTACACTATCGAACGGGCCAATCACTACCTCGACCTGGAAGTGCTTAACAGGGACTTTTCCAAAATCGAACTACCACCCGACCGAATTGAATTCATCAGCAAGCTGGGAGAGGCCGGCAAGAAAGTACATGAGGCCGGGCTGCTCCCATATCAGACCCTTGAATACTATCAACGGCTTCGCGGTGCCTTCATGGAATACCGCTGGGCACTCGACGATCCGGAAGGTAAGGACTCCCGCGCACCTCGAACGTTCGGCTCACTGAACAGTATCGAGAGCGTATGCGTCCATTACGCCGGCATCCTCGGGCATTACGCGGGGGATTCCAGCCAGCCCCTTCACTCCACAATCCTCTACGATGGTCGCGATAAGAATGGCGAGCCCCAAAAGACCGGTGTCCATATTCGATTCGAAGTCTTCTATGTTAATAAACACATCCCGGACGGGAATGTTTTTGACGGCCTGATTGGCAAGCCGGAGCTCCTGGGAAATATCCTCGAGGCATCGAAGGATATCCTGATAGCGTCAAACAAAGATGTGGATCAACTCCTTACGTTCGATGAAAAAGGACGACTCGAAGGCGCCGACAAGGAGGTCATCGACTTCACCAAACGGCACATGGCACGCGGCAGCCAGTATCTGCTCAATCTCTGGTACACCGCCTGGGTCAGAAGCGGGGAAGACCTGGACGCTTATCGAATTCGATTTAAACCGAAAGCGAAGAAATAAGTGGCAACACTTCCTGGAACCCCACCTGGTGGGGCAATCGATTCGAGAGCGCTGCGAGCGCGGCAGTCACCCCTGCAGCCTGCCCCATCGCCACTGCATTGCCCGTCACGCGATAGCTGGAATGCGCGAGGAAATCCCCACTGATGCAGCGGCCGGCCATTAGAAGGCCATCCACCCCGCTGGCAATGAGAGCCCTCAGAGGTATGTCGTACGGTTGGGTTTTCTTCTTGACTGGTTTGCCTTCGATGCCGGTGCCATGCGACTTATTCGTTGAATGGACATCGATGCCGAAAGTAACCTCACAGATGGCATCTTCATGACGGCGTCCCTCGAGCATGTCAACGAGGGTCACGGTGTAACGACCGTGAATACGCCGGCCTTCTCGGACGCCAATCTGTGCTCCTGTAGCCACGATGCGGATGTCGGACCACGGCTCACCCAGCGAACGCAGCCCGCTGATCAGCCGGTGCAGCTCGGAGCGTGCGCGGATGGTTGCATCCGTAATTTGCTGCGCGTCGACCCCGCTGAATCCGTATTCATGATTTATCATCCAGGCAAAGAGATTCTTATGAATCTTGAATATGGTCGGCTTACCGTAGCTGGATTCCAGGCCCGCTCTGCGAAACTCAGCCATAAGAGCCTCCTTGGGAACATGCCAGGGCCGATCCGTACGATCGTGATATTCACTGGTCGCCTCCGCATCGATACCCGCAATCAGGCACATCAGCGAGAATGGTTGCGTTTCTCCTGCCCGCTGTCGCCCCTCTGAACCCGCCCCCTCCGCCGGTCGGCCAATATCAAATCCGCATCCAACCTGCGCGGCAAGATCACCATCCCCGGTGCAATCGATAAAACATTTGGCTTGCCATGCCTCGCGCCCGGATTTGCTTTCGGTGATGGCAAAAGCGATCCGATTTTCCTCACTCCGCGCCGCAGCGACGACCCTCGTATGCAGTCGAATCTCCACTCCTTCTTCAAAGCACATCTCTTCAAGAGCAAGCTTCATCACCTCTACGTCATAGCCCACTCCACCACTATTTTTCGGGTACGCCTGAGAGCGCCCACCCATGCCTTCAATTCGCTGGATAATCTCACCCATCAGGCCAGGCTTGTTCTTTGAATCAAGAATCCAGCTCAGCATTCCAGTCGTCCAAACCCCACCTAACTGGCCATGAGTTTCGATGAGCCTTGTTTTTGCCCCTGTTCTTGCCGAAGCTATGGACGCCGCAACACCAGCCGGCCCACCGCCACAGACAATGACGTCTGTCTCTTCGATGATCGGAGTTTCGCGAGATTTTTCTTGATATGGCATCAGCGTGTGTCGGATTCGTGTTTATCGGTTATATTCAGTTCAAGTTGTTGCATCTGCCATTTTATTGAAATGAGAGCATTCATGAACACAGCATTGGCAGACTTCGTGGACCACCTGACTGATGGTTTTACACCGGAATTGGCCCGCCACTTCTCTGAACTGCCTGAAGCAGATCCAAAATTTCAGGCACTTATTGACGAACTGGCATCCAAGGCAAATGAGGGCGCGCTCAGCAAGGAAGAAGCGGCCACCTATGAGCGATATTCCGACTATATGGATTTTGTCGCACTGATGCGGCTTAAAGCCCGATCCAAGGCAAACTTAAATACTGATGGATGAGAGAACCAAGGTATTGGTTCGAGCGAGGGCGGAAGGACGCTGCGAATATTGCCAAATTCTTCAGTCTTTGTATCCGGACTTCGTATTCCATGTTGAGCATGTCGTTGCACGACAGCATGGCGGGGTTGATCTGCCGTCAAATCTCGCACTGGCATGTCATCTGTGCAATGGGGTGATTGCACTGCAACCCGGGGGTAATATGCGCTACTTCGTTTCCAGCGTTTTCAAATATGCCAAAAGCGAAGCAAACTGATCCGGCGTGAGCATCTGCACCAGCCCCTCAGGCATCATCGAGTTTTCGCGCTTGCCGCGACTCTTGATTTCTGACTGTTTGAGGGTCGTGGAGACTCCGGCGATGTTGCGAATCTCGATCTCGTCGCCACTTTCCCGCACGACAAAACCTTCCTCCTGGCCGTTCCCCTTTTTCATCTGAAACCAATGGGTTGCAAACGCGGGAGCGATCAGGGCACTCGGCTTCAGGATGCTCTCAATGATCTCGTGCTGCTGGTATCGCCTGGTGATATCGATCAGGCTGGGGCCCTTGAGAGGCTCGTTTGGTGAGACGGTGTGGCAGGCAACGCAACCCTGCGCCATAAAAAGTTCCTGACCGAGAGCAGGCGTTCCCGTAGCCCTGGCGACTATTCCGGGAAGGTCCTCCGGTTTCAATTCGCCGATGGTTTTGCCTTCAAGATCGGAAGTTGGAGTTTCGAGCCGAATCTTTTCGGCCAGTTCTTTCACTGCCGGAATCGCGTGGCTGCGCAGTTCACCGACAAGTCCCACGATAGCATCACGCTCCTTGCCTTTGACCAGTTGGCTGGAAGCGATGTTGTTCAGGATAGCGAAAGCGATTGAACGTTGTGATGCGTCATTGCCGATGGCGGCATTTTTTACAAGGTTCAGATGCTGAGTGTGTGCCGGGTTGCGGAGGAATGCCTCACGGGCGTAGGCCATCTCACCTGTGGTTTCCTTAAGACTCGCGGCAATATCACAGGCTGCCGCAAAGCCTTGCCTGGGGTCCGTAGTCCGCATGAGGCCATCCAGGATTAGGACTCGAATTCTGGTGTCTGCCTTTGGGTCGAGAGCCAACTCTTTAAGTAGAGGAATACCCTGTCCAGGCACCGTTGACGACTCAAGGAAGATAGTCGCCGCCGCGGCTCTGAATGAAGCTTTTTCTTTTGCCAGGTTCAACAGAACGTTGAGGGATTCCTGTATTTCGATTCGATTGTGCGGCAACTCGACCAGAAGGAATGGAACGAGTTCAGGATCGGAAAGAGATTCCATCAACCGCTGAAGAATCGCATCGCTCTGTTCCCATTTGGTGGGTTTGAAGTAGGGGCCACGGCTGTCCGGGCGTGTTCCCCACCAGCCGCCGTCGTACTCGGCCTCTTTGAAATGAAGGCGAGCCAGAGCGCTCAGCAGGTCTTTCCTGATCTCTACGTCCGACGCCTTTTCCAGTCGTTGCATGAGACCCGTGACCACTTCCGGTTTGTGGAGTGCGTAAAGCACTCTGAGACAGCCTTTCCGAACAGCGACATCACTTCCGTCGACTCCAGCAAATGAAGCCTCTACAGCTTCCAGTTTAGACAGACTCTTCACAGCAGCGTGGGCAACGAGGACATCACTATCCGCAGTCAGCTTTGTCAGAGCAGATGCCGCTTCAGGTTTACCGAGACGGCCGAGTCCAATGACAGCCTGTAGACGCACTCGAGGATTTTTGTCCATAAGGGCATCAATGAACGGCTGCACCGGGACGTCGGTAATTTGTCCCAAACGGTCGGCAAGAGCCCGCAAGGCAAATTCGCGGACGGTGTCATCTCTGGCCAGTTCGATGAGCGTCAGATGCGATTTTTCGCCTTGAAGTTGTTTGAGCGTGAAGATCGCAGCAATACGTACACTGCTTTTCTGCTGAGCGTCCCTGGCCAGTTTTGTCACCCCCTCTGCAAAGACAGGCTTGTCCCCGCGGCGCAGCAATTCCAGTTGTGTGTGCAGACGCCATACCTGGCTGTCTGTGGCCATGAGACCGACAAGTTCTTCATCCGTAGCCGCCTTCAAATCCGGAAATTTAAGTGGTTTGAAATCCCTGGGTACGATGCGGGCCACAAATCCCGAATCAGGTTTGCCGTATTTGAAACCGGCGTCATGCCAACTCGAAACATAGATCGCGCCCGAGGCATCCACGTCAATATCTGTGGGACGAGAAATCTTGATGAAGTCTTTCTGCTCAGGCTTGAACCCGGCACCATTCGGAGTGAGCGGATGCTGATACACCACGCTGCGACCCCAATCGCAGGTGAGCAGGCTGCGGCCAATTTCGCCGAGACCAGGCTCATCAAGAAAGATTGAGCCACAGGGCGAGCCGCCACCGTAGTCAGCGAGGCAATCGATGAATTCACCCTTGAATTTCTTGAACTGGCGCGGGTAGCCATACTCGGCTTGTCCGCCGATCACGTGACTGAGCCTGACGTTCCAGCCTCCGCCATCGTTGGTATTGTCAAGGGTAAAGAGATCGAGCTGAGGGCTGACCGCAACGTCATAGATATTTCGCAAGCCCTGGGCGTAGATTTCAAGTTCTGTCCCGTCGAGTCTGACTCTGGCGATTCCACCGCCTTGCAGGACAACCTTTTTGCCGCCCTTGTCCACTGCGTTGTTAAAACCAAAGTCGCCCACCGCGATATACATCCACCCATCAATACTCACACGAAAACCATTCGTCGTGTGGTCGCCGCCCCGGCCTGCCAGGCTCTGCTGGGTGGATATACCACTGACCAGCAAATCGTTCTTGTCTGCCTTGCCGTCGCCGTCCACATCCTCAAACACTCGAATGAAAGGCGGATGCAGCACCCAGAGCTTGCCGTTGTCGTAAAACAGCCCGCGACCGTTGAACACCATCCACTTGTTGCCCCCCGTAGTATCCTCGACCTTTTCGGCAAAGACATTGACCTTGTCGGCCTTGCCGTCACCATCGGTGTCCAGCATTCGAAGGATGTTTTGCTGGACGTTCAGGTCCTTACCAAGCGAACCATTCTGATCGACGGCCACGAACACCTCCCCTGCTGGCGCGCAGCAGAGGGCTGAGGGGTAACTGACCTGCGGCGGCACGGCGAACTGAGTGGAAACGAACTGCTCGGGTACCGTAACGCTTACCGGGCTGGACGAACCGCCACCTCCTTTGGTTTGATTAATCAACACCTTCTCTGTCGGCGGAATCACCCCGGTAAATGCCTCGAACTCCCAGAAACTGCACCAGCCTCCTGACGAACAGCTCAGGCCAGTAACGCGCAAGTAACGGGTATCTGGCGCATCAATGACATGGGTCGCGATACCGTTGTTTTTCTCCGGTTTGGATTCATCAATAAGCACTGTCCATTCCTTTTCATCCTTCGACCCCTCAACCTTGAATCCATACTTGCTGCCCGCCATCCGTTCCCAGTGAATTCGAATACCTTTCACATGTTCCGTCTTGTCGAGGTCGACCTGCCACGTCTGAGGGTAGGCAGCACCGGCAGCGCACCAGCGAGTGCCGAGATTACCGTCCACCGCATTCTTCGAGACGTTTCCCTTTCCTGTTTCGTTGGTGGATGCCATGCTCTTCTTGTTCGTGGCCAGATTGGGTACTACCGTGCCAACGTCCTTCTTTGGCTGCGCCTGAGGAGCAGGGGTGCTGTCGGAGGCTTTAGCTCGTGCACTGATGAGAACCTTTTCGTGATCATCCCTGGCCACAGTTTTGAAATTCGTCTCGTCAAGTTTTCCTAGCGCCCAGAGGAATCCCCGGGCGACTGTGTCCAGCCACTCCTGGGTTTCGACCGTCTCATTGTGGTGGCCGACAGTGGTGCCGAACACGCGGCACTTCTCGTACTCGTTCGTCCACATGCAGACCTCGTAAAGATCCTTCTGGTTGCCATCCAGACGAAGCGCGTGCGCGATCGGCGTGGCTGTCTTCATGATTTCCGTAACGGCGTAGAGCTCGCCCTTGGGCGTCTTCCATGCCTTGCCCATCTTGGCGAGAATGGGATGGCCATCCTTGATGGGCTCGACCGTGTAAGGAAAGTGCGAACCGTGACGGTGAGAGCGAACCCCGAGGAATTGCACATAGGGCTCGACACGCCCAAACCCGTAACTGTGCATATTACAGTGCATGACAACTGCCGGGACGCCTTCACGATGCGGCTGCAGGATCTTGTCGATCCATTCCACGTCACGCATGCCTGCGTGACATTCGTTGTGAAAGATAATGTCAAATTTGTCGCTGAGGTTTCCCTGATCGTAAATGGGAATCTTTGCGTCCTGGCTGTGCGCCAATGTCCATTCGACAGGGAAATTGCAGCGGGCGGCAAGACCTTCCGTGATGGTGAATTTCTGCATGTTGTAATCATGGCAGCATCCACCCGTGACCATGAGGGCACGGAGCGGCTTGGGCGCTTGGGCGTCTTCGGCATGAAGTGAAACGAGGGCCAGACAAGCCATTAAAGTGGCCCGCGATATTGATTTCATAAGTTTCTTCCTGGTTGTCGCTATGGCCATCCATTCAATTTGAAAGGAGGTAGTAAACCAATGTACCTGAAGTTCGCCGACGATATTCAGTATCATGAGACTCACGACCATGCAACGCGATCATCGGCTTGACGTCACCCGTATTGGGAGCCTCAAAATCATGCTGCTGATGAGATTGTATGGGGCCGGTGCTTTCGCATAACCGCAGATTCAGGATTCAGGACCAAAAGAAGTAGAGATCGACTGGCTTCAACAATTCGTAAGCGACATTGCCGGTGCGCGCCAACTCTCCCGTCTCATGATCCAACTGACAGGGCATCAACGCCTGCAATGCATGGACCCGGCCACACATAAGTCCCCAATGAGGCCAGCTCATCGGGGACCTTGATAATTGCTCAATTCAGGTAAGAGTGTCATGCCATTTCACCACTTCAATTCGGCGGCGAATCGGAGCGTAACAGCTATTCTGCCCTCCTTGATTTTTTCTGTACCTGAAGGTTTTACGAAAAGTGAAAAAAGAAAATCCTAATCCATTGCGCCATTTGGATAACGGAAACTTGTTGCCGCTTTCGTTTTCCGGAACGCACCGGAAAACGAAGGCGCCGACAAGCCGGCGCACTCCAACGATCGCCGCCGTCCTTTTCTCCCTTCTCACCACATGCCTGCGCGCCGAACTCGATCTCACTTCACTTACGAAGGCGATCCCCGAGACGCCTTCCGCCACACCGGAACGGCAACGCCGCCTTCTGGTCTACTACATCAAGGACGACGTCAAAATCATCCAGCTCGCCAACGCGCTTTTTTCCCAGATGGGAAAAAAAACTGGAGCGTTCGAAGCAGTAGTCAGCAACGATAGTCGGATGTTTGAGACGGATCGGTTGAACGTCTTCGATGCGGTTCTCTTCAACAACACGGCCAACATTGAGCGATACATTTTGAAGAGGGAATATCGCGAGAATCTGTTGAAGTTCGTTGATGAAGGCGGCGGCGTCATAGGAATCCATCAGGCCCTCAACGGCGGATTCAACCTCAAGCACCAGGACACCGAGCTCAATTGGCCGGCATACTCACAGTTACTCGGCGCCAAATTCGACAATCACTCCTGGAGCCCAAACGGCACATGGCCTGTCGCTGTTGAGGATGCAGAGCATCCCATAAATGCGGCCTTTGCGGATTTATATCATGAATCTAAAGGCATCCGATTCGTTGGTACTTTTCGTATTCAGGATGAACTTCGTCGCTTCCGTGATTTCTCCCGGAAGGAAAGTCGCGTGCTACTCAAAGTCGACAATCGCCTGAACAACTCTAACGGACCTCAGGACAACCCCGTCGCCTGGATTCGACAGCAGGGCAAAGGGCGCGTTTTTTACTCCTACTTTGGCAGCAACGAGTCGACTTATTCTAATCCGCTTATCGTGAAGCATTGGCTGGACGGGATTCAGTTTGCACTCAGTGACCTCAAAGCAGACGCCACCCCAGTTCCAAATCCGCCTGCTCCACAGACGGTTTTCAACGATCCTCCTGCGCCTTACCACAAACCGGAGGAGACGCTGAAGATGCTGCAGCTTCCTGAGGGCTTCAAAGCCGAGGTAATGGTCGGCGAGGAGGATATTCACGAACCGGTCGTCGTGGCGTGGGACGCCAACGGCCGCATGTATGTTGCCGAGATGCGCACTTACATGCAGGAGATCGATGGAAAGGATCAGATGCGACCCATCAGCCGGGTCTCTATGCACGAGGATTCGGACGGCGATGGGACGATGGATCGGCATACCGTCTTTGCGGACAACCTCGTCCTTCCCCGCATGGTATTGCCGCTCGACGATCGCATCGTGATTGGTGAGACAGATACGTCCACGCTCCATGCCTATCGTGATACCGACGGCGACGGCCAGGCCGACGTAAAGGAGGTGTGGTATGAGGGCGGCAATCGCGGCGGCAATCTGGAACATCAGGCAAGCGGTCTCATCTGGTGTCTCGACAACTGGATTTATCTGAGCAAGGACAACGTGCGTTTTCGGTTCACCAGCGGCAAGGTCGTCAAGGAGGACTCCAGGATGACCGGTGCACAGTGGGGGCTGACGTCGGACGACATGGGGCGGGTTTTTTACTCGACCAACAGTAATCCTGGGATGGGATTTCAGTGGCCACCGTCGTATGGTGCGTCCCAGGGAGACAGGGCTGGAGACTTCAACACGATTTTCCCCATTACTCGTACCCCCGACATTCAACCGGGTCTGGGCGCCATGCGTGAAGACGGGCGGCTCAGAAGTTTCACCGCCGCTTGTGGCCAGACCATTTTTCGTGGGGATCGATTGGGGCCGGATGTCCAGGGAGACTACTTCGTCTGCGAACCTGTCGGACGAATCGTTCGACGTGCTAAGGTAAAGAGCGACAAGGGCAAACTCATCCTTGAGCATCCTTATCATGAGGAGGAACGCGAATTTATCGCCTCATCAGACATGCTCTTCCGCCCGGTGAATTCAGCGACCGGGCCCGATGGCTGCCTCTATATCGTCGACATGTATCGCGGGATCATTCAGGAAGGCTCGTGGGTGCGGAACGGCTCATTTCTGCGGCCAGTGGTACAGCGAATGGAACTGGACAAGCGCATCCGTAATGGCCGCATCTACCGAATCACGCATGAGTCTTTACAGCCCGGCCCCAGGCCAGGAATGCTCGGCGAAAAGACCCCCGAACTCATACAGCATCTCTCTCACCCGAACGGCTGGTGGAGAGATACTGCCCAAAAACTGATTATTCTGCGCGGGGACAAATCCGTCATTCCACTCCTCAAAGAAGTCGCACGCAACGGTGCCGATCCGCTGGGACGCATGCACGCCCTGTGGACTCTCGAAGGAATGGCTGTTCTCGATAAGGAACTCCTCATTGAAAAATACTCAGATAAAGATCCACGAGTCAGAGTCGCCTCCATACGCATCAGCGAACAGGTCCTTCCGGGCGACAAAACGCTCCTGAAGGAATTGGCCAAGCTCAAAACAGACCCCGATTTCGAAGTCCCCGGTCAGTTGCTATTGAGCCTCGCCTATTCGGACGAAGAGGAGGCAGAGAACCTGGCTCTCGAAATTGTTACGGCCAATCCTGACAACGAGGCAGTAAACCGTGCCCGGGACATGCGTCGTAGCGCAATGGAAGAGGCCAAACGCCGGCGTGAACTAGCCATACGTAATCAACTGCTCGCTGAACTGATGGAAAAAGGCGAATCCATCTACATGGGCCTCTGCATCACCTGCCACGGGCCTGACGGTTTAGGAATGCCTTATGATGACCGGCCGAAGGAAATCAAAGGCCCCCCGCTCAAGGGATCGGCAAGAGTTCTTGGACATAAAGACGTCGTTACCCGCATCGTGCTTAATGGCCTCACAGGCCCAGTTGACGACAAAACATACACCGAAGTCATGGTGCCCATGCAGGGCATCGATGACGAGATTCTCGCTGCGACCATGACGTTTGTACGCAACAGTTGGGGAAACCAGGCGACCATTATCGTTGAGAAGGATGTTGCCCGGGTAAAGAAGGAGGTGGGCCTGAGGGAACAGCCTTGGACCTTGGTAGAACTCGAAGAATTTCATCCCCCCGAACTCAAGAACAAGCCGCTCTGGAAAGCGACAGCCAGTCACAACAGCAGTACCGCGCACCTGGCATTCGACCTCAAGCAAGAGACTCGTTACGACACCAGAGAGTCGATGAAGCCGGGCATGTGGTATCAGATCGAATTCCCAAGCAAGACCAAAGTATCGTCCATTATCTTGAACTCGGAACGGTCCAGGAACGACTACCCAAGAGGCTACGAAGTCCAGGTTTCGGATGACGGCAAGGAGTGGAGCGAAGTGCTCGCCAAGGGAAGCGGTCAGCATCCCACTACAACCATCGAACTTCCCCGCATTCCCAGCACGTTTCTCCGCATAACTCAGACCGGCCAGGCAAGTCATTGGTTCTGGTCGATCCATGAACTCCAAGTCTTCGGCATCGCCAAGAAATTCGTTCCGGAGATGAAAATCCCCGGCGAGGAGAAGGAAAGAGCGGAAGATAAAGAGTTGGAGGAGTTGCTGGAGAACGTTGAAAAGATTGAGTGATGGAATGGAGTGGTGGAACACAGCGGAGTCTTGGAATGGTGGAAGTCTGGAAGAGTGCTGAGGTGGATGGCGCCGTTCCGTTTGGTACGGCTATGCACGAACTCAGCCAGCGCGAGCACAATCAGCATGCGGAGGATGACTTGGACTTCCTGGAGTTTTTGCTCGTGAAAGTCTGCATGTCGTTCGTGTGCTGATTGGAACAGTAGTCCGGCCTTTCACGACAGCCGGGGCGGCTTTCCCAGAATTTGCGGTTGTGGTCATGTACCCTGGAACTTAGCTTAATGCTGCCCTCTTCATCGACGCTTCACAAGATCTCCGCACCACGCGAGAGAAGTAACAACTTCAAACTCTGATTCGAACGATCTGCGAACAATGACAGAGCCAGCCATCTCCTGGTCCTTCCCCTACCCCGATCCGTCTGTTGCTCCGGGACTCAATGGCGAGTTGGACGCCCGGCACGCGGGCGCCTGCAGCATCATCGAGTCAGCCAGCAGATATCACCTCTTTTATTGGGGCATCGGGTCGGACGGTGTGTATCGGATCTGCCGGGCGATGTCATCGGTAGATTCACCCAATGATTGGCAGCCCGGAGGCAGCATCCTGCAATCCCAACCTGATATTGATTACAACTCCGTCGGCCCAAGCTTTCCGGAGGTCGTCGTGGTGAACGACGATGAGTGGCTACTCTATTTCGGTGCCTGGGGTGGAAAACGTGACGATGGCAAATTGCCGAACCGAACCGGAGCCGCGGCCTCACACGACGGTGGCAAGACCTGGGAATATGTAAAAGACGAACCAGTCATTTCACTTGACCAGAATTACGATTGCAGCGGCACCGGGAGCGTAAGCGTGCTATATGAGGATGGCCTGTTCAGAATGTATTACACCGCTATCGGGGAATACTTTGAGAAACCCGTTGGGGTACAAACGGGGCACGGGGACTTCATCCCCCGTATCGGGATCGGTTACGCTGAATCTGAAAATGGAATCGAGTGGCACAAACCTTATGACGAGTTGATGGTCGCGCCGCGTGGATTCGGCACTGAGCCCTACGAATACATTTCATCAAAACCATGTGTCATCCGCGAAGAGTCAGGCTATCGAATGTGGCTTTCGACATTCGGGACAGCCTACCGCATTCGAAGCCTCGTAAGCACTGATGGGCTCCACTGGAACTGGAACCCAAGCGGGATCGATGGCGAGTTCGGCATAGGCGCAAAAGGGGCATTTGATGACCACCAGCGTTCCTATGCCTGCGTGATCAGGCATCAGGAAGAATATAGATGCTGGTACACGGGGAACGGATTTGGCAGATCCGGGATGGGCTATGCAGTCGGGAGGGGGAAGAAGGACCTTAGACCTTAGACCGAAGAAATCGGGCAAAGACTGTTCTTCTGTCTCCTATCTAAGGTATAAGGTCTTACTCATTACTCATTACGTCCGATAGCGCATCCCAAACCGATTCGCAATAATGCCGCCCCTCATTTGCAGGACATCCTGGTCATTCCATACAGGCAAACCATTTCATGTCCCTGACTAAGATTTCGGGCGGTACAATTTACGATCCACTGAATCAGGTAGACGGCATCGTGGGTGATATCTGGGTGCGCGATGGCAAGGTAATTTCCGCACCGAGTGAAGGCACAAAAGCAGACAAAGTAATTGATGCCAATGGCCTGGTCGTCATGCCTGGCGGCGTCGATATGCACTGCCACATCGCCGGCCCCAAGGTGAATGTAGCCCGCAAGCTCCGTCCGGAAGACAAGCGTCTTGCAGACAAGGTGATGCGCACACCGAACACCCGCTCAGGCACGATGGGGAGTGTCCCGAGTACTTTCGCCACGGGCTACAAATACGCCGGGCTTGGTTACACCACCGCATTCGATGCAGCCATCCCGCCGCTTGGGGCGCGGCACGCACACGAAGAGTTTCATGATACGCCGGTCATCGACAAAGGTTTTTTTGTCCTGATGGGCAATAACCACTTTGTGATGCAGCAAATCAAAGAGAACGAACCCGAAAAGCTCAAGGGCTACGTCGCTTGGCTGCTGGCCGCAGCCAAAGGCTACGCCGTCAAAGCAGTCAATCCTGGGGGGGTTGAGGAATGGAAGAGTGGCGGCCCGAAGATCACCAACATTGACGACACGGTCGATTACTTCGAAGTCACTCCTCGCAAGATTCTCTGTGCGCTGGCGGATGCGGCGACCCAGCTCAAGCTTCCGCATTCTCTGCACGTCCACTGCAACAATCTTGGCCTTCCTGGCAACTGGACTACGACGCTCGACACGATGCAGGCACTCGAGGGCCGCAAAGCACATCTCACTCACATCCAGTTCCACAGTTACGCGGGCGGAGATGCGGACGAAGAAACCTTCGGTTCACGCGTTCCCAAACTCGTCGAATATGTAAACGCTCACCCAAATCTAACGCTGGACGTCGGGCAGGTGGTGTTCGGTCAGACGACTTCGATGACGGGCGACGGCCCCCTCGGGTACTACCTCCACCAGGTGACCGGTCGTAAATGGTTCAGCTCGGATACTGAACAGGAGTCTGGCTGCGGAATCGTACCCATCGAATACAAGAACAAGAGCTTCATTCACGCGATGCAGTGGGCCATTGGGCTCGAATGGTTTCTCCTCGCCGACGATCCCTGGCAGGTGGTCATGAGCACCGACCATCCCAATGGTGGCTCGTTCATGGCTTATCCCCAGATCATTCACCTGCTCATGGACAGCGGTTACCGTAAGGACATGTGCAAGACTATTCACAAAAAAGTCCTTGAGCGCTCAATGCTCGGAAAGATCAACCGGGAGTACTCGCTATACGAAATTGCCATCATTACCCGAGCCGGCCCGGCAAAAATTCTGGGTCTCAAAGATAAAGGGCATCTCGGCCCCGGCGCCGATGCAGACATCACGATTTACACCCCGCAGAAGGACATCACCGAGATGTTTTCCATTCCGCGTGTTGTTATCAAGAGCGGAGAAGTGCTCGTTGAAGAGGGACACATCCGACAGGATTTCACCGGTAAGACATTTTACGTTTCCCCGAGCTACGATGAAGGACTGATCACAGACATCAGAGAATGGTTCGAGAGGACGTATACGATTCAGTTCGAGAATTACCCGGTGGACGAACATTACATGCCTAAGAGGGAATGCGTAATGAGCAATGAGTAAGAAAGACGGAAGACGGAAGACGGAAGACGGAAGAGTCGAGCGCCAACCAGGAACTAAGAACATCAATCGCCAACCGGTATCCAGATAAAACCGGCCCTCCAAGCCAGCGCTTACGTATTACTCATTACTCATAAGATTCCCATGACCATCAACGGCGTCGAAATCCAGGATACCTACGCGGAAGCCTTCGGCATGACCGGGGCCCGGTGTATCGTTACCGCTGCGAACGAGCGATGGGCAAAGATCGCCGGCGAGACGGCCAGCGGCTATGCGACTTCCGTTATCTCATGCGACGCGGAAGTCGGGATCGAGTCCGTGCTGTCTGCAGAGGAGACGCCGGACAATCGACCCGGCGTGAGCCTGTTGTTTTTTGCCTTCAATACCAAGTCCCTGGAGAAGGCCGTTGCTAACCGCATCGGGCAGTGCATCATGACCTGCCCGACCACCGCGTGCTACGACGGACTGCCCGGCTCAGAAAACACCATCGCCGTGGGTGGAGCCCTGCGTTATTTCGGTGACGGATTCCAATTCAGCAAACTAATTGCGGGGCGTCGCTACTGGCGCCTGCCGGTAATGGATGGTGAATTCACGTGCGAGGAAAGAGTCGGCACGGCTAAAGGCGTCGCCGGAGGAAACTTCCTGATTCTCGGTGAGACTCAGGCAGCAGCTCTAACCGCGGCGGAAAAGGCCGTCGAAGCAATGAACAACGTCAGTGGCATAATCATGCCATTCCCGGGCGGCATCGTCCGTAGCGGCAGTAAGGTTGGCAGCAAATACAAGAAGCTCGTCGCCAGCACGAATGACGCCTATTGCCCTACCCTCCGTGGCCTGGTGCCAACCGAATTGCCTGAGGGGGTGAATGCTGTCTACGAAATCGTCATCGACGGCCTGACCCTTGGAGCTGTTGAAGAAGCCACGCGTGTCGGCATCCGTGCCGCCTGCACTGAAGGCGTAGTCAGGATTTCGGCAGGCAACTACGGCGGCAAGCTCGGGAAATATTTGATAAAGCTAAGGCACGTAATGAGTAAAGAGTAAAGAATAAGCGCTGGCTGGGAGGGGCGGTTTTATCTGGATACCGGTTGGCGATTGATGTTCTTAGTTCTTGGTTCTTGGTTGGCTCTTCTGTCTTCCGTCTTCCGTCTTCCGTCTTCCGTCTTCCGTCTTCCGTCTTCCGTCTTCCGTCTTCCGTCTTCCGTCTGCGGTCTTCTGTCTGTGGTCTACGGTCTACGGTCTTTCTTACTCATTACTCATCAAGTTCACCCTCACGACCATGTCATTAACCCTCAAAACCAAACCCATCGAGCAAATCCCAATCGAGGCCGATTGCATCACGCCTGACAAGTTGCGTGGACTCTCGGTTTCGGAAATCGAAAAGTTACAGGTGCTTCAGGGAAACCAGAATCTGCCGTTTGCAGAGTTCTTCGATGTTTCGGGTGACCCTTCCGACGGTGACATCGTCATCGAAGGCAATTGCGTCAAGGTGAAACTCATCGGCACCGGAATGTCCGAAGGCAGCATCACCGTCCATGGCAACGTTGGCATGCATACCGGCGCAGAAATGAGTGGTGGCCGATTGGAGGTCTTCGGGAATGCCACGGATTGGGTCGGTGCAGAAATGAAGGGCGGGCATATACACATCCACGGCGATGCGGGACACCTTGTGGGCGGCACTTATCGCGGCGGTAATCGGGGAATGACCGGCGGCGTCATTCTTATCGATGGCAATGCGAAGAACGAAGTTGGATGCGTCATGCGAAGGGGTCTTATCGTTATCGGTGGAGATGCCGGTGATTTCGCAGGAGCCGACATGCTGGCCGGCAGCATTCTTGTTTTCGGCCTGCCAGGTATCCGGTCAGGCGCGGGTATGAAACGCGGCACCATCGCGGTTTTCGGCGAAGAGCCGGAGGATCCAAAACGCACCTTGGAGTTGCTGCCCACCTTTTTCTATGACTGCGATTACGAGCCGCCATTCCTGACTCTCTATCTGAACCAACTCGCAGGGTGGGGATTCAAGTTCCCTGACCACGTCCGCTCCGGCAACTTCCGACGCTACAGCGGGGACCTTGTGGAAATGGGCAAAGGGGAGATTTTGGTCTGGCAGGCATGAGTTCTCCTTCCTCTGAGAACCCACTCACTCGTCCGTAACGCAGCCCTCAGACGCGGACTTCACAGTCTTGATGTACTTGTAAAGCGTGCCACGGGTAGCCTTGAATGGTGGCGCAGTCCAGCCGGAACGGCGTTTGTCCATCTCTTCGTCGCTGACGTCTACATCGAGGCGATTGCTGTTCGCGTCGATAGTCACCCTGTCGCCCGTTTGGAGCAACGCGATAGGCCCACCTGTCTGGGCCTCGGGTGTGATGTGGCCAACGATGAAACCGTGCGAGCCCCCTGAGAAGCGGCCGTCCGTAAGCAGTGCGACGTCTTTGCCCAGGCCTGCACCCACAATGGCGGAGGTTGGCGTCAACATTTCCGGCATGCCGGGGCCACCCTGCGGGCCTTCGTAACGAATCACGATCACGTCCCCCTTGACGATTTCTTCTCGCTCTAATGCGGCGAGCATGTCCTCTTCAGAATCGTAGACCTTGGCCGGGCCTGTGAAAACGAGGCCCTCCTTACCGGTGATCTTGGCGACTGCTCCCTCAGGCGCCAGATTGCCTCTGAGAATCTGGATATGACCGGTGGCCTTTATGGGATTGGAGATCGGATGAATCACGTCTTGCCCTTCGTCTAGATCCGGAAGATTGGCAACATTCTCGGCAAGGGTCTGCCCAGTGACCGTGAGGCAATCACCGGTCATGAGACCTTCGGCCAGCAGCATCTTGATGAGGCCAGGTGTCCCTCCGACGTTGTGCATGTCCTCCTGAACGTATGTTCCACTAGGCTTGAGATCGGCCAGGAATGGCACCCGATCGCTGACTGTTTGAAAGTCATCAATAGTGAGCGGCACGTCGACCGAACGGGCCATGGCGATCAGGTGGAGAACGGCGTTCGTTGAACCTCCAAGAGCCATCACGACGACCATCGCATTTTCAAAAGCTTCCCGGGTCATGATATCACGTGGCTTGATGTCCTTTTCCAGCAGATTGCGGATGGCCTCTCCAGACTTGAGGCATTCCTCCAATTTGGCCGGATCCTCGGCCGGGATTGACGAGCTGTAGGGAAGCGACATACCAAGGGCCTCGATGGCGCTGGCCATGGTGTTGGCAGTGTACATACCGCCGCAGGCGCCAGCGCCCGGGCAGCTCTTCTTTACTATTTCTACTCGCGTTTCCTCATCGATGGCACCTGCGAGGAACTGGCCATAGCTCTGAAACGCAGAAACGATATCGAGTTTTTCATTCTTACTGCTGCAGCCGGGCTTGATGGTGCCGCCATAGACCATAAGAGAAGGCCGGTTCAGCCGGCCCATGGCAATGACACATCCGGGCATGTTCTTATCGCAGCCGGGCAATGAGATGTTCGCGTCATACCACTGCCCACCCATGACCGTTTCGATGGAATCGGCAATAAGGTCACGAGATTGCAGGGAATAGCTCATCCCGTCCGTGCCCATGGAAATTCCGTCGCTCACGCCAATCGTGTTGAATCGCATCCCGACGAGCCCTGCAGCCGTGACGCCTTCCTTGACCTTTTCGGCAAGGTGGAGCAGGTGCATGTTACAGGTGTTGCCTTCATACCAGACACTGGAAATGCCAACCTGCGGTTTCATCATGTCCTCTTCGGTCATGCCTGTGCCATAAAGCATGGCCTGCGAAGCGCCTTGGGACTTTACCTGGGTGACTCTCGAGCTGAATTTGTTGAGTGCTGGCATGGGTGCGTAATGAGTAACAAGTAATGAGTTAAAATCTGAATCTTCATGATCTGTGATCGGCGATTCAGCGTGAATTTAAAATAAAGATTCGCGGCGGAGGTTACACAGCAGGATGGAAAGTGTGAAACAGGAGCCCCTGGAAAGCAATATCGAGAAGCCACTCATTCCGGCGGGCTGTAATCCAAACCACTCTTTTCAGCCCATCCGGCCCGTGGATTCCTTCGGCCTCCCTGAAGGAATTTATCGCTGTCCAGGAGTTCTCGCACCATCAGAAACCGTAGCCATTCATTCAGACCGTCGAGAATCTCAGATGACTGAATTCGATAGTCCATTGGCACCAACCAGCCGTAGCCGTATCCGATCATGACGACTTTCCTCGTGCGGTCGTGAAGTTTGCAGCGCCTGCACGAAGTGTACGGTTTTAAATGAGCCGCCTGCCGTTGCGATCAAAGTCATTTCTCTGCTTCTGAGTTAGCTCGACAATCGGCAATCCGTCCACATTTCTGTCTTCCTTCATAGCCAAAGCTGAGCTTGCCGAGCTCTTCGTACAAGGCCAGTACCTCTCTCTCGCCGTTGCTCATGCGAACTTTCTTCATAAAGAGTTTCCAGAGCAGCGTGCTGATCTGACCGTGCTCTATGACTTCCTCGGTGAAAAGGCGATAGAGGCCGAAGAATACGAGGTGGCAATAGGGACGTACCAAAAAATTCTGGAAATCGACTTCCCTTGCGAGACCTGGCTGTCGGCGCCTAGATACTTGGCTTCGGCATACGAGAAGAACGGTCAGCCAAAGGAAGCAATGAAATGGTACGAAAAGTTCCTGGCCGACTACTCCAGCCGCATGAACCGCTATTTGGAAGAAGGCGAGTTCAAGCGCATCCCGGAAGCATTGCTCGACTGGCTTGGCGTGCGCTCTCTGGAGTCGCTTGCCGAGGGCTGCCGTATCGATTGGATGGAGCGAAAGCTGTTTGTCAAAACACTCAGCGAGGAAGTGGGGCGTCTGCTCATCGAACTGGCTCAACCGCGCACTTCGGCTTCGATCCGACAAACGATTCGGCAACTCTTCCTCCGCAAAGTGAAAGTCGATGAGAAGGGCGGCGTGGTCATGCAGGGGGGATTCTGGGGCTGCTTCTTGCGCCAGGCGGACAAACCTCTCTCTGGCAAGCTGGGGAAGGAGTTGTGCGACCGGATCGATTTTGCCCTGGGGCAGTTCGACCTTGCGGAAGCGGTGCCCAGACGCTACTTGCCTCTGCCGGGATTGGACGAGGAACAAAAGCAGATTCTGGAGGCGGCCGTGGTGGATAAACCGCCAGAACGACTCACGGCGCTGGCGGAAGCTTTTGAGAGCGGGCTCTTCGATTTCATTCCGGACCTGTTTGCCACGACTTACAGTCTGCATGGCCGCCGGCCCTATCATCCGATGCTCTGTTTCAAAGTTTGCCTGGCCATGATGGTGATGGGGCAGACGAATCCGGAGGAGTTCTATCGCCGGATCAACGACTCGCTTCACCTCCGTCTCTTCCTCGATGTGTTCCGGGCCGACCAGTTGCCCACGCCGCGGCGCATCAAAGCATTCCTCGAAGAAAAACTTGCCCCGGCCATCGAGTTCATTGTTCTTTGGTTCAATCTGAACCTGCTCGAAGAAGGGAGCATCGAGATGGCAGACGAGTTCGGGACCGACGGGATGGAAATGCACGCCCACGCCCGCATGAAGTCCGATGCGGCCAGCGTCCATCTCGCACCGGTCATTGCCGGGATGCTGGTGATGCTTCAACCTTACCTGCGCGGGCAGGGCCGAGAATCGCTCACCGAAAATGAGCAGCAGGAACTGATCGATACGCTGCGCCAGATCAAGTGGTCAGAGTTGGGCAACACCTCCAAGAGCAAATCGTCCATCCTGGGAGCGGTCCGTAACGCATTGGATGGCCATTTCGTGACCCCAGCCGGCCCACGCTCACCGCCGGTCCCGGCCGAGCCCGAGCGGGCTCCCGCGGCCACCTTCAGCAAGTTGGTCCAGCAAGTCGCCGGGCAATTCGAGGAAGAGCTCAAAGCGTTCGGCAAGCATTTCGGTTGGGGCACCCTCTACGACACTCAGAGCGGAGCTCGCACGAAATATGGCAAGACCGTCCACGGCTACGGCCTGCAGTTCCTCAGCGATCTGAAATACGGATTGGTGTGGTCGTTCGCAGTGTTTCCGGCCGGCCAGAGTTTCCAGCCCCATGTCGCTGGTTACGTCATCGACTTTCAGGAGGTCTACGGCCTCGGCCCCATCAAACTGACCAGCGACAAAGAATTCACCAACGGCGATGCGCTCCACCAATGGCACGAGTGTGAGCTGCCCATCCTCCAGTATGGCCCGCGGGCCAACATCCCGGCCGAGAATCTCGGCATTTTCACTGAAAAGGACTTCCAGATTTATGAGGACCACGCCATCTGTCCGGCAGGAAAGATTCTGAAATGTAAGCCAGGCGTTGCCGAACGAGGCACCAACAAGCAGCACCGTTACCAGGCGAAGAAGACCGATTGCGATGTCTGCCGCCTGCGTCCCCAGTGCACCAAAGGCAAAGGCCAGAAGATCCTCTGCGTCCACATCTACCGCGACGACCTCAACAAACAGGCTGAACGCATGAAGGCCGACTCCGAAAAGACACGCGACCTGATGGGCCGGCATCGAGCCCTCGTTGAAGGGGCCGTCAACAATCTGAAGAATCACCAGGGCGCCCGCACCGCCAACTGGAAGGGCCACGCCATGGCCAAACTCCAACTCGGCCTGGCCATCCTGTTAGGCAATGCACCAAAATGGCACAAGGTGAAGACCGGCCAGCTTCAGCCCGTCCAACTCAAGCCCCGCAAGCCAGCCCTCCTGGCCTCCTGAAATTGGAACTCCTATCTTTCATTTCGCCGAGCTTCCTTTAATTGTCATTTTGGTCAGGCTGTTAGACTCATCTCTTTTGATACGGGAGAGATGAGTCTAACAGCCTGACCCTTGCGCGTAAATCTGAAGAATACCTTCTATCATGTCCTGAATTGCGGCGTCGAACGGCGGGTCATCTTTGATGATTCGCAGGACTTTGAAAAGTTCATCGAACTGCCTGGGAAATGCTCGGAACGCTTGCAGTTGGATGTCTGGTCCTTCTTGCTGTTAAGCAAGAAGGACCACCTGCTGGTCAAGACTCGACAGGAGAATCTTTCCAGGGCGATCCAATGGCTGAATATCAGTTACGCCGGCTACTACAACTGGTAGCACCGACGCTCCGGTCATCTCATTCAGGGAACCTACAAGAGTTTCGTCGTTAAGGATGGACATTACCTCAAGCAACTGGTCCTACCTCCATCGGAATCCGCTCCGTGCTCGAATCGTCGACCGGTTGGTCGATTACCCTTGGAGCAGCTATCCGTGCTTGGGCTATGGAAGGAAGTGCCAGCCCTGCTACAGAGAACCAAATTGCTTCGCTATTTCGACAATGACCAGGCCGACTTCCGAAAGCAGGCACAGACCTGCATCGAAGAGGAGGAGAACCTGTTCGAAAGCATTTAGCAATGCCTTTACCTGGGCGCGAAAAGAGCCTTTGAAAGTCTGAAGACCAAGGTCGGAACTGCCGTATCCAATGAGCAACTCCAATCTCGGTCGATAAAGCGTGAGCCAGATTCAAAAAAAATCATCGAGGCAGCCAGGAAGAAACTCAAAATCGCTCCCAGGAAATTGGAGGAACTTCACTTGCCACTCAGAGCCATGACCGCCTTCTCCGGGGTAAATTGATTTAGTGAGTATTCAGGTGTCCCACCGGCACTTGAAGCGACGAGCCAAGATTCTTGTTGACGATGAACGGCTGTTGCGTCTTCAGTGTCTAAAATGGCATGGATTGGTTCGCTCTTTTCTCGCAGACGATTCAGAATGGCTCCCATTCTGGCAAAACATGACTCCGGTAACCAATTGAGTATTCATTCCTTTTACAGATATAGCCTGAGACATCTTTACCCGGCAGTGTTGGTCTGCTCGATGTGGATGCAACGCAGCGCAGGAGAAGAGTTCAGAATCGATTTTTTCCCTTCTGTTCACTACACCAAAGATGCGGCACACGTACATCTCAAGTTAAACAAGAAACCGGCCTTGCCTGTATTGCTTGAAGAAGCTGGCGAAAAGCCGACTACGAAAGAGCTCAAGGTAGATAACCGGGGAGCGATCGCATTCAAACTTGACTCGAACTCATTGGCGAATACCTCCGTGGTAAGAGTGTTGTTCAAGGGCGGCCCGATGTTTCAATTTCGCCTGCTTCGCGCAAACGAAGGCTTACCTGAACTCGATGCGAAAGGAGGACACTTTTACGATGCCGAAGGGATCCCCTGTCTGCTTCTCGCAGAGTTTCAGTCAAAGCCTCCTGACCGCCGTTGGCAGCCGATACGTTGGGCCGCGGGATTCTTCATAACTGGCACCGCGCCGAGAAAGAATCATGTGATTTCGGAGTTCCACGGACAAGATCCTGACAGACCGGAATCCATGTCGCCTTTGGAGGACGCTATCGTTCGGGTATCCAAATGCACCGAATTCAAATCCAGTGAGAGTGTGACACTCCATCTGGGCTCGCGAGATATTCCTCTCCAGACTTCCCCGCAGTTTCTGCGACTCAACCTCGAGGTGATTCTCCAGCATCTGAACTCCAGGGGGGCAAAAGACATCCGGCTTGCCCTTCCCATTGGATCGCCGATGTATACGGAGCGACTGAAGGCTTTCAAGAACGTCATCCACAAACTGGGGCACGATTATGGCGCCCGGCGTGTTTTTGATGTGATGTGGTATATGGACTCGGAACTCTGGTTGATGCCAGGCACGGACAATATTTTCAGAAAAGCGCCTTCCATGAAACTGCAGGAACAGATAGAAAGTGTCCTGCAGGCGGAAGGAATGAGGACCATGTAATCAGGATTTCATCCGAATATTTATTTGTACAACTCAACACACTTTGCCATCACACAGGAGACTCGTATGCGTCTTATAGTCGTTGGATGCGAATACGCTGGAAAGACAACCCTTGTCAACAATTTGCAAACTTGGGGAAAGGACACAAATTTTCATTTTCACATGGATGATCATTTCACCATTCCTGACAGCAGACACCTCAATGAAGATGAACAGGAACGGATGTGGAATCTGGGGCCGGTCGTTAAAGAACGCTTTCAGCGATTCCAGATCTATTACCACATCCACATTCTCCAAAATTATGAAAACGTCCTGATCACCGGCTGTCACATCGAAGAGGCAGTATTCGGTCCGCGCTACTACAAGAGCAGAGGAATGCTGCAAGATTACGGCCGAAAATTCGAGGCCGATATTCCGAAAGATACCACCATCGTACATCTGACCGCCCGGCCGGAAGTCATCATCGAGCGAATGAAGGCTGCACCCAGAAAATATCAACTGATGCAGGAGAATGAGATCGAGGAAGTTTGCGCTCTGTTCGACAAGGAGGTGGGGCGCTCATGGCTGCGAAAAAATGTGAAGATTGATACCTCCGACTTGAACGAAGGAGAAGTGGTAGATGCCTGCCTCAAAGCTCTGAAGCCGCACATGACCGAGCGGGACTTGCTGTTGATGTCGCAGATTGGTTAGAAGGAGGAAGAGGAAGCTGGGGCATCGATTCTCATCGTAGCGCTCCCCTCCAGGGCGAGAGCGAGCCGAAGGCTCGCAGAAAACACTCCGGCCTGGAGGCCAGAGCCACGGGGACCTACTCCTCCGCAAAATCAAACAGCGCGTACTTCGAGCAATTCATATAGGCGAGTTTGCTGCCGAAGAGCGTCTGGTACGCACGGCCCTTCGGGCGCTGCTGAGAGACCTGGAATTCGATAAGGAATTGTTTGGCGTCTGCGGGGATCTTCAGGAGCTTCAGCGGGATGATGGCACTAATCTCGTATCCGGTCTCCGTCGGTTTCGATTCGGTTTGAATTTCTTCGGTCGAGATCGGAGTCGTCTTGTCAGGAACGTAAGCGCCGGCATTCTTCTTGCCGTCCGCAGGAACGAGAAAAATCTGTCCGATTTCGAATTTATCCGGCATCGCGCCGAATATCTCGATGTCTGAACCTTTCCAGACCGTGTCGTGATGTACCACCTGCGGCTCTACAACGGATGCATGCACAACCATCTGGTCACCAGCAATTGCGAAGCGAACGCTTGCCATGACCTTTCCACCATCTTTTACTTCATGAAGGGTTGTCTCGGCGAGAGCCGCGGGGATAGCTGTCAGATCTGCCGGCTTTTCGATACGGGAAGCATGGATTCCCTTCCGCATTCCTCCGTCTACTGACCCGAGCCGTGGTGCTTCTCCGATGAAGGGAACTATGACATAGCGGATCTTTATCTGGCCGGCGGGGATCTTGTCCCCACCGAGATAGACCAGGACAGTGTCGTTTTGGCCACGCTTGATTTTGCGAACCTCATCAAAAGAAATGACGGCACCGTAGTCCTGGATCTCGAATCTCACTCCGGAACATTCGACCGGATCTTTGCCCACGCTGGTATCTTCAAGCACCGCGAGGTCGCTCCCATCTGCGCCAAGCATGGTGACCTTTGTGCGATTTGCCTTAGGACGCGGTTTGCCCTTTGGCGCGGGCACGTCAACAAATGGAATCATCTCCCATGCCTCACTTATTTTGCCTCGATGCCCGGGGCGGCCGCCCCAGAGCCCAAATACGTTATCGCGCTCCGACTCGCTCAGGCTGGCTTCGCAGATGATAGATGACGGACCGTACGTGTAGCGACGCTCAACGTTTACGGACGACTCGCGCACCGGCCCGGAGCTGATGACTGTGTTGCCTTCAAGACGTGCGTTGAAATGTTCACTGTTGGCCGCGACCAGCGGCTTGTTGTCTGAGGTGTACCCGACGATGCCGTGAACGTGAAAACCGGGCCATTGAGACAGGTGCATCCCGCCGCCGTATGAGCCGTTCGGTTTGGAACTGAAGACTTGACCTTTCCCAATAATTTCGAGTTGGCAAAGGGTGCCTCCGCCCAGACCGATCTGGCCTTGAAAGCCTTCCCCTTCCCAAACCGGAGTGAGCCTGCCGTGATAGGTCAGCATGTAATAGGTCGGCCTTCGTGCGGCGAACCATTCATTGTGATCGTTGACGCCGGTGAGGAAGTCGGGGCCGCCGGCTCCCTTCCATCTGAATTTAGGATCCCAGGCGTCATAGGTGCCTCCCGCCAGCTTGTCGATACTGGTGCGCGAGCCGTACGGGTTGCCGCCTGGGCCGCGGAAATAGATATAGCTGAACAGATTCAGTATGCGGTCGTAAGCCTTAATCATCCGCGGATCTTTGAGATCCTGGTTGATGGCGCGCCATCCACGAAGCACGTAACTGCCGTAATGGTAATCGTAACCCATGCTCTCCTGGAGGCCGCCGGAAGGACCGATGCCGACACGCACTCCGTAACCACCGCCGATGAATCGTTCCCAGATCGTATCGAACGTTTTTGTCAGCATTGGATCCTGCGCCGCCTCAGCACAATAACGGACGCCGGCCATGAGGCTGCCGAACGCATTTCCATTACCACAGGCCACCGTGCGGCAAAAGGCGAGGCGGTCGCCACAAAGGATGGTGAAATCGCGAAGGATATCCTTCACCTCTTGCGGCGCGTTGCTTTGATGAATGATTCGCCAGGCCGGCCTATACCAGAAGAAGGTATAGCACCCCATTTCATAAGCGAGATTGCGATTGGGGCCGATGGCCACATGGTCGCCGTGCCCGATAAGCCGAAGGCCAAAGAGCATGTCTTTGATGGCGGCATTGAGAGCTTTCGGATTTTTGTGCGCCGACCACGCATGCATGATGCGGTCGGCAGATTTTGGAGTGGGCGAGTTATGGGAACCGACCGAGATGAACCCATCGGACTTATCCAACTCTGCGGGATATTCGAATTCCTCATCTTTCACTTCCTTCAACCAATCGTACAGCCGCACCTGATTCATCTGCCAGAAGACTTTTTCATCGTGATAGATCGCACCACCACGAACGGCGCGGGCGGTTGCTTCATCAGGAGCAAGCACGCCTGTTACGGCCTGAAATTTTGCCCGAACTGGTTTGAAGTCGTTTTCGAGCTGGTGCGTGACATTCAGGAGATAGTCGCCCGGGCCGTCAGAGACTTCGAGGGTCAGGACCTGGTCCGCGTATTTGCCTGCACCCTCTACCACCGTTTGCACCAGTCCGTTGGCGCCACTGCCCGATGCCAAATCGGTGCCATCAGGCGCTTTCAGTACGAACGTCCGACTTCCCGGCTCGTCAAACTGCAAGAAGTGAACGTTCATGTGACTTGTAGTCTTGGGCACGTAAACAAAGGATCTCTTAAAAAGATCGTGGTGACCGTGCATCCATTCCGGGCTGCCAGCAAGCCCGTATTTGAGGGGCGGATTGAGATTTAAAGTGGTGTAAAGATCAGGATTGCCGACGAGCAGGATTCGATAAACGCCCTTCTGGCCGCCCTCCACTTCCCACGAAAAACTTCGCTTGGGCATGTTTTCCAATCTGGACGGCATTGAAAACGCGCTCCACCGGATGAGCGGCCTTAATCCCCTTGAATAGACAGTCGCGTAATACCATGCCTCATGATCCCAGCCTGCCCCGTACGCATCCGATGAACGATCTATCACGCCGTCATCAGAAACGATTTCCCGGACAGCCGGTTTTCCGTCAGGCAAATACACCTTCACCAGGAGCTCGCTTGGGCCCTCCATTCGAAAATTTATGTCGCGGACATCAAGCTCGATCTTGAAAGATTTTCCGTCCGGATTGTTTACAAAGGAGGTGATGCCGTCGTAGAGGCGGTGGGCCGGCGGTTCGGCATGCGTGAAGGGGATAAACCCGAAAATTAAGAGAACAAGGCTATTCATTGATATCTGTCCGTGAGATGTGCGGTGAGATTGTGTAAAATAAAATTTTCAGAGTTCTGAAATCCGCGTGCCAGTCCATTCAAACAAGCATATTCGAAAAGCTATTCAGTACGCAGAAGACAGGGGCTGGAGAGTTCAAAAAGCTGGAGGCCACGCCCATGTTTGGGGTACTTTGCTCTGCCCCCTGCAAACAAGAGAGGGCTGTTCTTTTAACGTCCACTCAACACCCAGAAATCCTGAAGCTCATGCGAGGCGAATAATCAGGGCAGTTGATTCTTGTAGCCACTGCTAAGGTACAAATCATGAAAAGAATCTACGAATTCACACTTATTGTTTCTGATCAGGACCTTTCCATTATTGATCAGCTTTACGCTCGGTGTTCAGATGCCAGTGCGGGTAAGAATGACGGTCAGAGTTACGTAGCGTTTGACCGGGAGGCTGAAAGTCTTGAATCGGCAATACAGTCAGCGGTCGAGGATCTCCGGAGTCTGAACATCGAACCGATCCGCCTGGAGATGGATGTCCCTGAGGCAACATCAGTGTAATTCTCTCACTTTGGAACGATCTTAAGAACTCTCAAAAATGCGGCGTTCTCCTCCGGCAATTCCAGTAACGCGCTTTCTTCGGTGACTTCTGTCTTGCCGATGGGCATGGTAAGGACGGTGATGGTGACCAGCTTTCGGAGTTTGTCGAATGTAATCCTGCAGCCCTCGTTCCGAGGTGATAGATATTGATCCTCTACCACACATTTCTGGGCTTTGAGATGCACGCGCAGAGCACCGACTGTCTGCAGGACCGTTTCGCTGCTCGTTGCTGAAATCTCCACAGACTGCCAGTCCGCCTTGCCAGGGGCTTGATGTTCTATCCTCAGTTGATCCGGTTCGTCCCCGGCCGAATAGACGGTTACGACTGAGCCCTTTTGTGGATTCACTTTCGGTTTAGTACCGGCAGTCATCAGGACGCTGTCCCCACTTAATGAAATCTTTTTCCAGACGGTCGGCACATACTTCGAGCTCCATCGCCATTGCGGTATCTGCAGGCCATCCAGCATATGGATTTCAGCTTCTGAATTCGATTCAGTGGCGCTCCCGAAGCCCTTTCCAAATTTCAATACACTGCCCCCGGCAGTGTCCGTGCTCGCGTCCGTCACCGCAAATACCGGTTGTCCTTTCCAATGAATCTGGCGGAGCTGGCCCCCTGCTTCCGGGGCGATCTCAATTCTGAGATCTTTGCTCTTGAGTGTTGAGAGACTGGCCCCAAAAACAGAATGTGTATTCAGAAACGCAAGCCAGTAAGAGAGCCCGGTCGTCCATTCGTTGACGCCCGAACTGCGGAGATGTTCGACCACCGAAAACGCACGGGGGAAGGAATACTGCGGCAGGATTGACCATAGATACATTCCATCCTGAAGCACCGTCTTCCCGCCCACCTTCCGCATACCATGGCCCGCGAGCGTGAGTGCTTCGATGCCTACTGTGGCCTCGCCAATGCGTTGTCGCCACGGTTGCTGGCCCTGCGTGGCCTCGATGGCCTTTATCCGTAATGCAGCAAGCCGTTCTCGATATGGTTGCTTCAAATAGGACGCATTTTCTGCGAATTCGTCGGCATGGATTAGTTCAGGCTCGCGAACCGAGTTTTCCAGCTCGTTGATATATTCCTGCAAAGTACTGGACGCGGGGCCGTAATAGCCGTCGCAAAACTCACGAGTCAGATCCTCCGTCTTGAGGTCCGGATTCCACATTAATTTGGACCAGACGAAATTTTTGAGAATAACCAGGTCGCTGCCGGTAGTGACGTAGTTGCCCTGGATCATGAGCCCTCGGATGCCCATCTCGTGATAGAGCTTGATGTTGTCTGAAATAGATCGGACGCACGGAAATGGAAAGACGAAGCTCTTATAATTCGTGCCGTAATCCCAGACATAAACCCGGCCAGGCGCGATCTCGCACCACCGTTCGAGATTGCGCTTGAAGCTGCCGTTCTTGGGGCAGGTGCGTGCCGAGTGCACCGTGCAGTGACGAAGGCGCGGCACGCGGATAGTGACATTCTTGCCAGGCCGAATCTGCAATGGCGGCGCTTCCAGGCTCATGTAGGCAAAGGTGCCTACCAGGATGCCCGGGTACTTTGCATCGAGAATTTCACCGGTCTTGTTGATCATCCGAAGGAGCGTACCGGTGTAACCCGGCTTCTGTCGCCCGTCGGGATCGGTCCAGGTCTCCTCTTTGTAGACAGCCTGGCAGTCATCACAAAGGCACTGGCCACCATACCAGTCGCCCATACCGGCAAAAAAGATGGCATTCTTTACATTGCCCTTTCGGGCCTCTACCTGTTCGGAGAGGACTTCAGCCAGCGCTTCGGGAAGATTAGGGGCGAGGTAGCAGAGATGCAGGTTGTTCGGCTTCCGTTTGCCATCCTTGTCCTGCGGATAGATCTCCGGGTGCTCCTTCCCGTAGGCGGCCACGAGTTTATACATGTTGTGGCTGCCAGTGAATCCTTGCCTGCCCGTGCCGCGGCCTTTGTATCGAAAGTCATTCGTATTGCTTTGCGCTTCGAGATTCATCAGGTGGTGCATGGCGAACACCGGCTCGCGCTTGATGTTGAGGTCACCAAGTTTGATGCTTGGCTTGGATGGCACATCCTCTTCGGTATGCGACCACCATCGACAGCCGAGAACTTCATCAAGGAATCCATAAACGCCGTACATCGTGCCAGTGGGTGAACCGCCTCTGATGAATAGTCGACGACCCTCGGTTCGTATGGTGAAACCGTCTTCTTCTTTCAGGTTTAATTCTGTGCCGTCAAGGCGACCGACAAAGATGCCGGCTTCGGGCAGTTGGTCACCCACCAGGCTGACCTGGAATTGGTCCCCTGTAATCTTCTTCAGATACTCGCCGAGCTGAGCGGCCGCTTTCTGTTCGACCTTGTTTTCCGAATGAAAAATCGTGCAGAGTGCTTTGCCGTTCTCTGCGAGTTGGATTTCTGCGCATAACGAGAGCGAAGAGTAAATTGCGAGCAGGGCGATGGAGGCGAGCGAATTCAATATGGTTTTCCGGCTGACGCAGAAGGAGTCTGGAGCACCCGCCTTCAGGCTGGTACTCCAGAGGTGGTCGGATTGTGGGGGGATTGAGCTATTAAGACAATTCGAAGGGCCTGATGTCTGGCATGCCGTTGCAAATTGGAACGACATCATAATCCTGGCGGGATCTAGACCCGCCTGAAAGCGCTACTCCAAGTCCTTCATCTGGAAAAGGCCACGGGTAAAAGAATCATTAACTTGCATGCCCCCCTTTCTTCATCCGTGGCCCTTCTTAATCTGCTGTTCTATCTTCGCAGACGATTACGCATTCACGGACGCTTCAAATACCGGCCAGAAGACCTCGCCCCACTCGCTGGAACGGTCGTCCCAGTCTTCGCTGTATCGGCGGAGTTCTGCACGGAGTTCCACCAGCTTATCTGAATGGGCCGGGGCGCATGCGAGATTGTTCAACTCCCATGGGTCATTCTGCAGATCGAACAACTGGGTCATGTTGTGCCGGCCTCCGACCACATACTCGATTAATTTGTATTGGCGATCTTTCACTGCTCGCTGGGAGTTGGTATAGGCGAAATAGAGTGTGTCGCGCACCTTTTGCTCCTTGTCAGTCATCGCACTCACAAGGCTTGTTCCTTCGACGCTTATCGGTTTTTCGGTGTCCGTCAGTTCGCATAGAGTTGGGAAGATGTCGAACAGATAGGCATAAGCGTCAGACTGCTGCCCGCGTGGCACACCGGGGCCTGCAAATATCAGCGGCACACGGACGCTGTGTTCGTAGCAGCTCTGTTTGCCAAAAAGACCATGCTGTCCAACAGCGAGACCGTTATCACCGGCGAAAACCAGGATGGTGTCGTTAAGGATGCCTTTAGCCTCGAGTGTGTGAAGGATGTCTCCAACCTGTGAGTCGAGGTGGGTGATCATGGCGTAATACTCAGCGAGGTGTCGCCTGGTTTCCGTAGTCGTGCGCGGAAAGCCGGCGAGCTCTTCATCGCGGATGTGCAGAGCGCCGTTGTCGAATGGATGACCGCCCGTGAAATTCGGTGGTAACTCGATGTCGTCCGGATCGTACATCTTCAGAAATACGTCCGGCATAGTACGCGGGTCGTGCGGCGCAAGGAACGAGAGATACAGGAAGAAGGGCGCCTCCTCCTCATACGACCGGATGAACTCCGCTGCCGCCCGTCCAAGGATGTCCGTCGAGTGCTGGCCCGCGTGAATGTGGTCGGCCTGACGTTCACGGATTTCATTGGAGCCAAACCAGTTGAGCGTCTCTTTCAGCCTCGAAGAGTATTCTCCGGTCGGGTCATAGTTGTAGGCCGGCATGTTCCAGTGGTCGGTCATCCCACCGAAGAAAATCTCCGCGCCGTCGCTGAAGCTGCGATTGAATGCTTCACGACCGTTGTGCCACTTGCCAGATCCATAGGTTCGATATCCGTTGGCACGTAGCGACTGACCGAGCGTTGTATGCACCCGGGGGATGGATTGGCCCGCGCCCTCGAGATGGAAGAGGCTTCGACCGCTGTGCAGCATGGCCCGGCTCGGCATACACACTGCTCCACTTGTTCCGCAGGGAATGTGCGCGTGGGTGAAGGTTGTTCCCATTGCGACCAGTCGATCTATGCTGGGGGTCTTAATCTGGGAATGGCCCAGGGCCTGGATGGTGTCGAAACGCTGATCGTCGGTGAAGAGAAATACGATGTTGGGTTTCATGGCGTAAGGATTGTTGAAGAAGTGCTGGCTTGAAGGGCCTGCTGTGTTGTGACTGCGGCTGGCGGTTCGGGTTCCCGGTTCTTTATCCTTCGTTGGACTTCATTACTGAAGTCGAGATTTATGTTCTGTAGACTCTTATTACTCAATTCTTTAATTACTCATTACTCATTAACAAAGCCAACCGTTGGCATCCTTCCACCTTCTGGACATCATTTTCGGTCTCATGGATTTGAACCTCTACAAACAGACCCGCGGCCGGCGTAAGGAATTTCGTGTCAAGTTTCAGTTAGCGCAGCGAATCGCATTTATCGATGGGCTGGGGTTTGGAGCATTCAAAGAGATCGTCGGCGGCTGGCGATTCGAACACTTTGAAGTGTTCGTGACACATCTGCCGTCAGATCATCACGGCCCGCCCGCGGACTTCGTCCTGTGGATTCATCCCACCGAAATTGGAATACCCGAGGATTTCTGGAACACACGACTCCGAAGGATCGCGGCTGCTGATTTTTACCTGCGTCGCTTTCTCTCGAAGCTCGGCGAGCAGCCCGCCGGTTGCCGTGGCTCAGGTATAGGAGGCCTCATCGATACCGACCGGCCCGGGCAAACGGTGGAAGAACGGAATGCCTGCTGCTTCGACGGAGATGCCATTGAACTGCGTCTTAAAGTAGGCCTCCCTTCCGCCGGCATGATCATTCTCGGGGATCAGCTTGCTGGGGTGTTCAACCTGCTAGAGGAAACAGTAGGAGCGACCTTTCTTCCGGAGAAAACTGCGTTAGACGCATTGAACACACATCTGCAGACGGTGGAGCGACAGGAGCACCTCCGCGCGGCGCTGAGGGAAAGACAACTGATCGCGTTTGTTGGGAACGGCTCGGTCTTGCCGCGCGCAGGTGGCCGTTCTGATAAGCCTCTGCACGCAGAGCATCTGCGAAGTTTTGAATCTCCAGAGCATCTGGCATTGGAGTTCGAACTACCTGGGCTCGGCATTGTGAAAGGACTTGGAATTCCGCAAGGAGTCACCGTCGTTACCGGCGGCCCCTACCACGGGAAATCCACGCTGTTGAGCGCCATCGAGGAGGGAATCAAGAATCATATTCCCGGTGATGGACGCGAACTGCTCGTGAGCGATCCGTGCGCAATTCGCACCGAGGCTGAGGAGGGCCGTATCATCCAGCAGGTCGACCTTTCTCCTTTCCTCCACAACCTTCCCTCACACGTCGACCTGTTCCAGTTCAATAGCGAATATGCGAGCGGCAGCACTTCTCAAGCTGCCAACATTATCGAAGCCCTTAATGCAGGAGTTCGGTTGCTTCTCATCGATGAAGACAGGGCAGCCACAAATCTGATGTTCGCCGATGAAGGCATGCGTGAACTCCTCAAGTCCGATGAACTCACCCTGACCAGTTACCTGGAGCGTGCCCGAGAATTATTCGATCATGCCGGCGTCTCCAGCATCATAGTGGCCGGCTCATCGAGCAGGTATTTTTCCATCGCGGATTACGTCCTGAAGATGGAGGATTACCAGTGCCTTGATGTCACCCGGGAAGCACGGCAGATCGCGGAGAAGTGGCATCCGGTTATTCCTACGCCTCCCGAACCGCTTCGCCTGTCCAGACGTATTCCGCTGGAACCGGAAGTGGATCTCTACAGAAAGCGGCGATATGTGGATTGCCACACCGATCTCAGGGGTTTTGTAACTCTGGAGGGACATGAACTGGACCTGAGCCGTCTGCCTTGCGTGAAACAGCCCGGACACCTGACTGCCGCGGCTCTCGCCGCAGCGCATCTGATGAAGGAATCGATGGACGGAACAATTTCGGTGTGCGAGATGCTGGACGCGCTCGAGACCGAACTCGATCAGACCGGGCTGTTATTGCTCGATCCCTTTCGAAAGCATTTCTTAAGTCGACCCACTCGCTTTCAGATCTGTGCCGCAATCAACCGGCTGCGGGTGCTGAAATTTGAGCATGTGGAATAGCCTCAGACCTCCTGATCTGCGCTGTTGACTTTTCGGCGGGCACTTTGCGTAACAAGTTGTATCGGGCGACGTTGCTCCGTGAGGGGTGACGTCACAGATTGCCGCCGTGGTTTTCGATCAGTGGCTCTTCGCCGAACTCGATGTTGAGCTGGCGACACCAGACGTCTTGAGGATGACTGATGAGGAACGGTTTGGGGCCGATGGTGTCTTCAATAAAGAAGTCGCCCGTGCCGCGCTTCGTGTTCTGGTAACGGCCGTGAAGATCGCAGTGCCGGAACGCGACCGCTCGGCCCGCGTCGTGCTCGACGTGTCCCGTAACCCAGATGTGCTCGATGGCGGTGCTGGTGCCGCCTCCGCCGACGAATCGGATCGCAGGATCGATCTTGTCCTTGTTCTCCTTCCCGACGGTGATTGCTGATTGAAAGCCGACGATCAGACGCACGTGCGGCGGAACTTCGAGAGTGCGGGAAATCGGATAGCTTCCGTTCGGCAGATAGACGACCGGCTTGCCGGAGTTCATGGCCGACTGCAGCGCATCCGACCAGTCTGCAGGTTTCTGGTCGGGGGACTCAAGGTAATCCTGCGGGCAGACCCACTTGCTGTGATCGTTCGTCCAGAAGGTAGGCGTATCCTTGATGGGCAGGCGCATCGGTTCGACCTTCTCGACGCCCATGCCGATCCCTTCGGTCGTGAAGAACTCAATCGTTGCCTTGCCGTCTTTGGTTGGCAGTTCCTTCGTCGGCTTCTTTTTCTGCCGCGCGCTGACCGCCTTACCGTATCCCTCAATCTCGATGTCCCGCAGATAGAGTTCGGCCTGACTCTCGATGGCCGTTGCAGCGGCATCCCCGCCAGTGAACTTCCCTTCGACGATGATGATCGAGCCGTGCTCGCTGGTGGACTGAACGACCGGCACGGCGTTCTCGCTGGTCAGGTTGCGGAAGGCGAGGACGTTCTGTTTGTTCAACACGCCGACCTGTCGCTGGTTGCGAAGCGTGACGTTTTCAAAGGTGACGCTGTATTGGTAGTGACTGGCCTCGATGCCGCGGTCGAACCCTTCGATGAGCACATCCTTGATCAGGCACGGGCCGGGCCAGTTGCGGGTGAGGGCGAGTCCGGTGTGTCCGATGCCCTGCGGATCGCTGGAACGGATGTTCACGCTTTCAATCGTGCCGCGGTTGCTCGCCACGTAATCGATGCCGATAGCGCCCGGATTGCCTTTGCCCACATCCACGGTGAGGTTGATGACCGAGTGCCGGAACGCCCGGTTGCCCCCGCCGCTGAGTGGCTTGTCTCCGGCCTTGGTGCGCTTGTCGGATTCGGAGCCTGTGGCGATGACCCACTTTGGCTTTTCGGCATCGCCGTAGCCTTCTGAATTGTCCTTCAGCCTGATGATGGAGTGCTCGCGACTCTCTCCGACCAGCAGCATCCCGGCGCGCCATCCGCCCGACCAACCGTCCGGAGCGACGCGGCTTTCGAGCGGGCCGCTCACCAGATAAATGCCTTTGGGCAGATAAATGAACTTCGGGCTCGCATAGCGATTGCTCTTTTCAATGGCGTGTTTGATCGCCATCCGTAAAGCAGCGGTGTCGTCAGTCGTGCCGTCGCCCTTGGCTCCGTGATCTTTGACATTCACGATGCCCGCGTTGGTGGGAAAACGGTACTCGCTGTTCCAGGCCAGTTCCGAATCCTGTTCACGCTCCAGTCGTTCCGAATATCCAACACTCTCGATCTCAATAACGAAGACCGGTTTATCTGCCGGCACTCTTATCTCCCCATCAACCACGAGGCCTTCACCGACCTTGTCCATGTGCCAGTCGAGCAGCGTGTATTTCATGCCGCTGAGCATCGGCGCTTCGACCGTGCCGCTGACGCGGGCGACCAGGACGGGAAGTGTTCCCTTTTGCGGCCTGCCTTCCGGAGTATTGCGGTGCTCCGGTTTCTCCGCCCACATTTTGAAACCGGTATTGAAGCTCGTGCTAACCAGCGAGAGCGCGGCGGATTCAGTGTCCCGAAGCGATTTGCCATCCTTTGTGTAGAGAGCGAACGAAATGTATTTCTCGTCGCCGACCGGATCGTAGATGCCCTCGGGATTGTGAATCTTCACGGCCGAGAGCTTCACCCCGTTCTTGAATTCGATGCTCTCGCCGACGTTTGCCATCAATCCGGCGAAGGCTGCGCCACTCGGCGCGTCCATGCTGACGATCCCCTTCTTCCAGTCGAACTCGATCTCGTCCGTCGGTGTATAGGGGTTGTGTTTGTGGCGGTCGTCATACGACACCACCGGGCCGATGACTTTGTCTTCCTGCTGGGTCGGATCGATCTGGACGCGCACGCCGTATTGATAGGTCGTGTAGAGCATGTCGAAGCCCTTGCGGCCATACGATCCGCCGTAATCCATGGCCGCGGGGTCGTAGAGGCTCTTGCTGCCGTAGATGAACTTCGTTGGATTGGGCGCGGGCTTGTATGCGCCTTCACGAAACATGTGACCCGCGGCCCGCATCATCGCTGACTGCACTTCGTCCCAGGTGAAGTGATAGCCCTGAGGATGCCCGCCGGTGGTGACGTCCATCGGTCTCTCCCAGGCTCGTTCACTGGTCGGGTCGGGCGCGCTGCCCCAGTAATGCCAGCAGATGACGTCCCAGTCCTGTATGGATGCGAGAGCCAGCAATCGGAGCGGAAAGTCGGACCGGTACATTGCCGGCTGCTGAATCTGCGTCTCGTAACAGAGGAACGGCTTGCCTTCGACGCGGTTGTGTTCGAGCCACGGCACGCCCTGCGAGATGCCCGGCGGCTTGAGCAGCCAGTTGTTCCAGCGTCCGCTGTTGGCGCCCATGCGTTCCGCGGCCTGGATCAGTCGGCGCTTCTCGTGTTCGTTTGGAGCATCGTCCGGATCTGAACGCGGTTCCATTCCCCAGCCGTTGACGTAGGCGTCATGCGCCACCGCATCCGCGCTCTGGTGAATGTATTGCGAGTGAATCTCATAGCCGATACCGGTGTCGTAGATGAGCGGAGACAGCCGAGTGCTCTTTCCCCACGACTTGAGCGCCGCAGCTTCGCGCCGCTTGTGCTGCAGTTGAAGGTAGAGGAAAAACTCCAACACATCCGCGCCTCGCGACGGGTCGAAATCAGCGCGTGTGTATTCCTGTTTCAGTCCCTCAAGCGCCGCGAGAGCGTGAGGATTGGAGTCGTTGATGCTGAGTTGGGTGTTGGTCTTGCCGGCCATTGGCGCCAGGACGATGCTGGCGTCAGAGAGCTTCTCGCCGGGCAGCAGGCCCTTCCAAGCAGCACGCAGCGCAGTGTCTGATCCATACTTCACTTTGAGAAAGGAATTCCAGCGTTCGACAAGTTGGTTCTTGAAAAACTTCGGCAGTTTCTGCCATTGGCCGCCGACCATCCAGCGCATCCACCACTC
>JAQBXN010000063.1 GCA_027625095.1 Planctomycetota bacterium
TCGGGTGTGTGGCTGCCTGTGCGGCGTTTTGCTGGAGGGCGGTGAGGTAGTCGAAGGGGTTGGCGTCGCTGGACACAAGGGCGCCCGCACCGCCAACTGGAAGGGCCACGCCATGGCCAAACTCCAACTCGGCCTAGCCATCCCGTTAGCCAATGCACTAAAATGGCACAAGGTGAAGACCGGCCAGCTTCAGCCCGTCCAAGTCAAGCCCCGCAAGCCAGCCCTCCTGGCCTCCTGAGATTGGAACTCCTATCTTTCATTTCGCCGAGCTTCCTCCATTTGCCATTTGACTGGCAGTCTTCCAGAAATATCGGATTGGCTCCAGAAATCCCTGTCAGCATCTCGAACGCACGGATCAGGGGCGAGGCTGCGCTTCAAAACGATAAAAAACTCCGAGTAAAATTGAAGAGAATCAAATGGAAAATGGATTCTGCTGCCCCCCTTTTGAGCCCCCCAATTAACCGAGCTGGATGCCTACATTTCGCTCTCCCCCCTCTGCCTGTGGTTACTAAAACAGGGATACGTGCGTAGTTCGTTGGGGTTTTTCAGCAGTATCCAAATGGACGCCTGACCACAGGCTGTTCCTTCCAGGCTGTTCCTTGGTGTTGTCCTTTTGTTGGACATCGCTCCTGAGTCGAATCTGGCTATTTGAAACGATTCCTTCATAAGTTTTTTTGGCCATCCACCTGACTCGCTCTCTTATGGATTTAACGTCAAAGGGTACCGCGCAATCTCAGGGGTTTGAGCCCTTCCATCGAACGACACTCTGAATTCCTGAAAGAAGTTGATCTGCCCCAAGATGGCAGGGACTTCCTGGCTGGTCTTACGCGTCCATGCAAACGCCAGTCGTACAGGAGCAAACGATCCAATTTCGACTGAACAAACAACACCATACGCCGGCGAACCGCGCAGTAAACCAACCAGATCTAAAGCAAAATCCTGCTCTTCCCATGCGAGTCCAAGTTCCAGACCGATGTCATAGGGGAGCACGTTTACTGTAGCCCCTGAATCCACCAGCGCGTTGACCTCTTTCCTCCGGTCTCCGAGAAGCAATGCCACTGGAATGAAAGGCAGATCGCCCGTGGTAATTGACTCTGATGTTGAGTAGGGAAATTTTTGTGGCTCGGTCATGCCTCCCTTTCGAGCAAATCATTCAACTGTTTTGCTGCAACGTCCTCGTCAAAAGGGCTCCACACTTCCAGGGGCTCTCCTTGCTTGAAATGCTCGAGCCTTTCATCCTGTAAGAGCACTGTAGAGATGAAGCGGATCAATTCCAGCTTCTCTGTCCGCGAGAGCGATTTGACGGTTTTCTCCAACTCATTCATTTGCATGGCTGATCGTCTCCAGTAACTATCTGTGAAATGCCCGCTGAGTATACTATGAACTGGCGCCCATCATCCAATTCCCGATCGCCCCATCTCCCCCACCATTACAATTCACATTGGGACCAACATTGGATCGGTGACCACCCATATGGGTGGCGGGGTCGTCTCGATCAAAAAGGGGCCAGGCGGGTAATAACTATGTGGAGGGAACAGTTTTTTTATTCACTCAGTCTTACCCGGAGACGACCGATGTCCCCAGCCTGTTCAGGGGTGGGGCAGAGCCTGGGGGCAGGCGTCCATTTGCTATTTGACTGGCAGTCTAAGAAACGCTTCAGAAATATCGGCTCCAGAAATCCCTGTCAGCATCACGAACGCACGGATCAGGGGCGAGGCTGCGCTTCAACACGATAAAAAACTCCGAGTAAAATTGAAGAGAACCAAATGGCAAATGGACGCCTGACCACAGGCTGTTGAACTAACCCGCTTCGTCAACATCCGGTTACGCCAGTAGTGTTGACAGGGGCTGGGCCTGGGGGCAGGCCCCGCGGAGGCGAGGAGAGGTATCCGTAACAGATACTGTTTGGTTCGAGACCGAGCGATGATGTCGCGGGAACGTTGAGCCGTCAGCGGCCCGAGCACGATAGTCAACCCTGTGACAGTTCGATAGATTAACTGACAAGTCAGTTACTTCTGTAGTTAGTCTCTTAAGAATAATGGCGAATCGAACCACTGAGCTCCGCAACCTGATACTCAAAGCCAAACAGGCGTATTACTACGGCGGCAATGCCATCATGTCCGACGTGGAATACGACGCTCTTGAAGACGAACTCCGCAGACTTAATCCTGGAGATGCTGTCCTGGCCCTCGTCGGCGCGCCGGTCCCGCCGGACAGCATCCTCAGCAAGGCGACGCACAGCATCCACATGGGCAGCCAGAACAAATGCAATACGGCCGAAGAGTTTCTGGCGTGGTATGAGAAGAGTGCAAACGGTGGCAGCATCCTTGCAGGCCTGAAGGCGGACGGTGCGAGTGCCGCGGCCTACTACATCGATGGTAACGTCAGCCAGGTCATTTCCCGGGGGGACGGACTTGTAGGCGAGGACATCACAGCCAATGCGGTGAAATTCAAGGGCTTGCCTGTGTTTATCGAAACAGAAGAAGGCATCTTTAATGGCGCCGTCCGTTTCGAAGTAGTGCTCTCGGTCGCCGATTGGGAAATGATTGATCCGACCATGGCCAAGAATCCGCGTAACCTTGGCTCAGGCATCATGGGGCGAAAAAACGGCCTGCAGACCGAGTTTCTCTCTGTCTTTGCATTCGAGATCTCAGAAGAGCAGAACGGCCAGTCGATCCTCTTTCGCACTGAGATCGAGAAAACAGAGCGGATGCAGGAAATCGGCTTTGAGGTCATGCCGTATCGCTTGTGCAAGAATGCAGACGCCGCCATCGAGTACTATCTTCACATTACGGAAACCCGTAACGAACAGCCTTTCTGGATCGATGGCGTCGTGATGAAAGTAAACGAGGTCGCCCAACAGGAATCGCTGGGCATCGTCAACCATCGGCCCAAAGGCCAGATCGCATGGAAGTTCGAATCCGAAGGAGCGGAAACGACACTCAACTCATACTCCATCTCCGGCGGTCATACCGGCTCGCTTGTGCCGAACGCCCAGCTCGAACCGGTCGAAATCGGCGGGACGACCGTCAGCAATGTGCTGCTGAATAACTGGGAGGAGATCGAACGACTCGACGTGGCAGTGGGGGACACCGTCTACGTCATCAAGGCTAATGACATCATCCCGAAAATCATCGAAGTCCGTGAACGCCCACCGACCCGCGAACCAATCCCGGAACCCACCAAATGCCCTTTCTGCGGATCGAAAGCCGAACGCAGAACAAATCCATCCGGTGAACTTGGCGCTGTAACCATCTGCACAAACCTCGAATGTTCCATACGTTCGACAGGAAAAATCAAACGCTGGATCAAGAGCCTTGATATCCAGGGCATTGGTGACAGCGTGCTTGCTGCGCTGGTCGACCAATTTGAACTCGAGGATGCAGCCGGTCTCTATCTCTTGCATGAGCGTTCAGATGAGCTCCCATCCCTGATCATCAATACCGAAAAAGAAATCCGGCTCGGTGAAAAACGCGCCAGTGTCATCCTGTATGGGATCGAACAGAAACGTGTGCTGACTCTGGTCGAATTTCTCGGTTCGATAGGTATTGATCACCTGGGCAAGAGGCGGGTTGAGATCATGATCAAGGGCGCCAAGGGTGAGCTGAACGCCCTGGATTCCTGGCGGGACGGCAGGCTCAGAAAAACCGAAATCGCTGAGGCCGCGGGAGTGCCAACCATGGCCGAAAGTATCCAGGACAAACTGGACGCGGCCTCCGACCTGATCGACGCCCTGCTTGAGGCCGGCGTCAAAGTATCCGAGGCCCAGGCCGCGTTCCAAGAACCTGCTGCTCTCAAGACCATTTGCATTACCGGGAAACTGCCGAGCGGCAAAAAGAAGGAAGAGTTCGCCGCTCCGCTTAATTCGGCAGGTTATGAACTGGTTGATACGGTCTCCAGAGAACTGGACTACCTCGTCATTGCTGATCCGAATTCAAACAGTAGTAAAGCCCGGAAAGCACGCGAGTATGGGACTGCACTGATTTCCGAAGAACAGCTCAACGAATTGATTGAAACGGGGAAACGCGAATCGGCACAGAACTCAGCAAGGGGAGTACAGCAAACTCAATTGTCGCTGTTTGGTGAATCCACGGATCTCAAGACCGTTTGTATTACCGGGACACTTCCGAGCGGGAAAAAGAAGAAAGATTATGCCGAAGCTTTGCAGGCGGCGGGTTATCGACTGGTCGATCAGGTTACGAAGGAATTGAACATTCTCGTATCGGCCGACCCAACTTCGGCCAGCAGTAAGGCCCAAAAAGCTCGTGAATACGGGATTGAAATGATCTCCGAAGAAGAATTGGTTAAGTTGCTGCTGCCGGGTTGAGCACCTTTCTCGGCAAAATTGCCGGGTCAACCAATGCAAGATTTTCCGCCAGGCTTACGCTGCTCTTTATCTCAATGAGTGATCGGCAAAGCGGTCGCTGTGGATCCCGGTATCTTTCAGGTGACAACCTCTGAGCGGCCGTACCGGCAGCTTTCTTTCAAGACTTCGGGAATTTCACTCCTGCCTTCATTAATGAAACAACCTCTCGATTCACTGAATTTCGATAATCGTTTTACGCGTGACCTTCCCGCGGATCCGGAGCCTGCGAATTTTCGGCGACAGGTGAGTCGGGCCTGTTACTCGCGCGTCCTGCCGACTAAAGTGGCCCAACCGAGTCTCGTCGCTTACTCGCGTGAGGTTGCTGGTCTGCTTGGCCTGCCAACGGACGCGTGCGAATCGAACGAATTCGAAGAAGTCTTCGGTGGCAACCGGGTGCTTACCGAGATGGACCCCTATGCTACCTGCTATGGCGGACATCAGTTCGGTAACTGGGCCGGCCAACTTGGCGACGGCCGGGCTATCAATCTCGGCGAAACCGTGAACGCCGATGGTGAACGGTGGGCTCTGCAACTCAAGGGCGCAGGTCCGACCCCTTATTCGCGCACTGCCGATGGGCTCGCCGTGCTGCGGTCGTCAGTGCGAGAGTTCCTTTGCAGCGAGGCGATGCACCATCTTGGCGTCCCTACCACAAGGGCGCTAAGCCTTGTGACGACCGGCGAACAAGTCATGCGCGACATGTTTTACGACGGGAACCCCGAGTACGAGCCTGGCGCCGTTGTCTGCCGAGTCGCGCCATCATTTACACGATTCGGCAACTTTCAGATATTCGCCCGCCGAGGCGAAATCGACATCTTGAAGCAATTGGTCGACTACACTATCCGCACTGACTTTCCGGATCTGGGCGAGCCGTCCAGAGAGGTTTACCTGGAATGGGTCGAAGAAGTCTGCCGCCGAACAGCCGAGATGATCCTGCACTGGATAAGGGTCGGTTTTGTCCACGGCGTGATGAATACCGACAACATGTCCATCCTTGGCTTGACCATCGATTACGGCCCTTACGGCTGGCTCGAAGACTACGATCCGAATTGGACGCCGAACACGACGGACGCCGGTGGTCGACGCTACCGCTTCGGCAACCAGGCCCAGATAGCTCTCTGGAATCTCGTTCAGTTCGCCAACGCCATCTACCCGCTTATCGAGGAAGTCGACCCACTCCAGAAGGCGCTCGACGTCTACTCAGGCGGCTTCGAGGCCGGCTGGCAAACAATGATGGCGAAGAAGCTGGGCCTGGAGAGATTCGAAGGCGATGCCGACGAGAAACTTTTTGCTGACTTAGTAGAAGTGCTGCAACTGGTCGAAACCGACATGACTATTTTCTATCGCAAACTGTCGGACGTCAGCGCCGAACAGAATGGTGCGAATGAAAAATCCTCCGAAGAGATCTTGTCGCCGCTCCTGGACGCGTATTACGTTCCTGACCAACTGACCGAAGATAACACCTCGCGCATCTCGGAATGGATTCGCCGCTACATCGCTCGGGTCCGCAAGGACGGCACATTAGACGAGGCCCGACGGAAGCAGATGAACTCAGTCAACCCCAAGTACGTCCTCCGAAACTACCTCGCTCAACTGGCGATCGATAAATCTGAGGGAGGAGACAACTCTATGGTTAACGCGTTGTTGGAAGTCCTTCGCAATCCATACGACGAACAGCCTGAACAGGAACAACACGCAGAGAAGCGCCCCGACTGGGCCCGCCACCGCGCCGGCTGCTCGATGCTGTCGTGTAGTTCTTAGGCCGGTCTGCCAGATGAAATCAACTCCGGCCTGGAGGCCAGAGCTACGACGCCTTCCCGTTCCGTAGCGCTGCCCTCCAGGGCGGCGTTTTGCGAGGCGAAGCCTCGTATGAAGAATTGCACCGGCCTGGAGGCCAGAGCTACGACGGCCCTCGGACAAGAATCTTCGAGCAACTCGTTACACCGACCATCGAAAATCCCGCATGGAAGAATCGGCAGACACAGACCAGCTCCCGGCACAAGGAACTCTTCGTACTCGCTTTCAAGACTTTCTTGAAAGCGAACGCCCTGCCAGCCTTCGGAGCTTCCTTCTGCTGGCCTTTCTCATTCGTTTGCCGGCAGTGCTGTTCAGCCGGGGATACGAATTCATGGACCATCAGTTCCAGTCCGTTGATCCGGCATATCACCTGGCCTTTGGCGGTTCGTGGTGGAAGACGTGGGAATTTGATGAAAGGATGCGGTCGTGGCTGTATCCAGAAATGTTGGCTGGAGTGTTCAAGGTCCTGAGTATGCTGGGAGTGACGCATCCCTCATCCCTGCTGACCATGACGCGGCTTGTCCATGCATTGCTGTCGTTGCTGCCAATGTGGGCATTGTGGATGCTGGTGGTTCGCTGGAAGAAGATCCCGCGGCCCAATCCAGTTCTACTGCTCATGGCTTCGAGCGGTCTGATGATCTTCAGCGGAGTTCAGCCGAACGGAACGGCGGTCGCGGTGACTTTCTCTCTCACGGCAATCTTTTTGTTCCACGGGCCGGGGTTCTGGTGGCCGTTTGGCGCCGGGCTGGCGCTCGGGTTGGCATTCGCCTGCCGTTTTCAGGACGCCTTCTTCGGGCCGGTGCTCTTTATTGGTGGGCTCTGGCTAAAGCGATGGAGAGAGTCGGCCGGGCTGGCGATGGGGGCAGCGGTTACGGTCACTTTGCAGGGAATTGTTGATTACTACACGTATGGTGTATTTCTCGTTTCACCGTTTCGGTATGTTGAGTTGAACGTTTTTCAGGGCGCGGCGGCTAAGTTCGGACAGAAACCGGTCTGGTATTACCTGCCGTTGCTGGTTGTGCTGACCTTCTTCATTCCCCCGTTTATCCGCCTGGTCAGGGATGCGGTAAGGGCAGGCGCTAAAGAGTTTCCGCTGCCATTCTTCTGTGCCGTGCTTTATCTTCTGCTGCACTCTTTGGTCGCACGCAAGGCGGCCAGATTTATTTTCCCTGTGCTCCTCCTGCTGCTTTTCGTGCTTGCGGTGGGGATGTTCCGGGAAGGGGCATCCTCCGCTGTGCAGCGGATTCATCGTCGTCTGGTTGTGGGGCTCCAGATTCTCTTCGCTGTTTTTCTTTCGTTTGCTTACTTTCATCAAGGGCCAATCGAAGCCGCACTGTGGCTGCGTGAGCAATCCGATTTCAAAGACCATCTTGTGGTTGCAAACGGTGGTTTTGAAGATGTTGGCGGGCATCTCTATCTCGGTCGAAAGACCCTCGAGGTCCATCCAATGCAATCGGAACAGCTACCGCAGTTCTTCAAAAAATTGAATACCACTGACACGGTGTATGTGATGTCCGTGGTGGAGCCGCTGAGCGAAGTAGTTCGCAGGGCTGTGGAGACCGAGGGCTGGGGCCTTGACCTTCAGAAATCCATCCAGCCCTGGCCGAATCTGAAGAAGAAGAGGAGAAGGTATATCTACAGGGCCATCTTGAAGTCAGGACAGCCGGCCACAATTCTGACTACGCCAATCCCAGATTCTCCATGATAGCGATCGTCGAACGCGATTTGTTCAGAGTGTAGAAATGGATTCCCTCGACGCCTCGCGTGATAAGTTCCTCGCATTGCTCGGTAGCGTATTTGATACCGAACTCGGCGGCGGCTTCATCATCGTCGCCTATCTCCTCCAGTTTTGTGAGAAGCGTTTCAGGAAGCCTGGCACCGCACATTTGTGTAAAGCGTTTGATCTGTGAGCCGCTGAGAATGGGCAACACGCCGGCTACAAGTGGCACGGTCACTCCCTGACTGCGCAGATGTTCACGCATTTCGAAGTAGTCAGCGTTATCAAAGAAAAGCTGGGTGATTACAAAATCTGCTCCGCAGTCGATTTTGTTTTTCAGGTGGCCCCAATCGACGAGCTTGCCTTCCTTGCAATCGATGTGTCCTTCCGGGAATCCGGCCGTGCCGATTGAGAACCCACCAGACTTGGCGATGTAAGTTACGAGTTCATAGGAATATTCAAACCCGCCTTCCGGTTTTACCCATACCTTTGTGCCTTGGGGCGGATCTCCACGCAGAGCGAGGATGTTGCGGATACCGAGTTCAGAGGCTTCTGAAAGCACGCCTCCGATTTCGTCCTGCGTTGCGCTCACGCAAGTCAGGTGCAGCATCGTCGTGAGCCCAAATTCTCGTTGAATACGATCGACTATCTTGATCGACTTGTCCCGAGTCGATCCGCCGGCCCCGTAGGTGACGGAACAGAAATCCGGACCAAGGTCCAGAAGGCGGGGAAGGGTCTTGTCAAAAAAACTGGCCTGGCCCTCTTCGGTCTTAAATGGGAAGTACTCGAAAGAAATGACCGGTCCCTGAATTTGTTTGTGTGCAGTGTAGATATCTCGAATAAGATGGATGCTCATTAAATGCTTTCCTGGTGAGTTGGACGCAGATGATCCAGATTCGCCGCTGTATCACAAACGCTTTACATCATTATGGGCTTTTCAGCAGAATCTCGAACCGTCATCGATCTGACAGAACATCTCTCGCGGCTGAAATCACGCGCTCAGGAGATGTCCGCCCATTTCAGCGCCAGCGAGCGAGGATATTTTACGCCGAGCGAAGAAGATGACGCGCTGCACCTTCTGGTTTCCTACTGGCAGACGAGGAATGCGTTGTTTGAGCTCATACATTCGCTGGGCAGAAGAGATGAGGGGCCGGAAGGCTGGCCAACGGACGCCTTCGTTATCGCCTACGCCGCGGCCCTGACATTGGTCGATGCGGCGCGTTTCATCCACGAGACGTTCGATGATCGGAGTGTGATTAGAAAGAAGCTGAATGAAGGTGCCCCGCTGTTCGGGATACCACCCGGCTTTTATGATTCGGTGCAGCGTTCGCTCACCAAGCTGACGAACAGTTGGCGTCTGTACCATGCAACCCAGTTTTATCGGGACAACCAAGCCGCGCTCAAGAAGCGGCTGGAGCCGGAACTGAAACCGGTGTTCGCCATCATCGATAATCTTATCCTCCGAGTTCACGTTTCATGGCAGCAATACGTCAAGGCCAAACTGAAGACCAAGGCCCGCCAGGCACTTTCGACAGTACGCCGAGACGCAGTGGGCCAGGCGATTTACACCGTTCAGGAACTCGCTTCGAGGATGGTTTCACACGTGACTCTGAATCCCAGTCATGAGCCTGGGTTGCCGGCGGCACGCATCGCAGAATTCCGTGAAATCATGCAGCCTGGCGACGTCCTGGTGACTCGCAGGGATTTCGCGCTGACGAATTACTTTCTGCCGGGCTACTGGCCACATGCAGCGCTCTACATGGGCCGGATGGCAGAGTTGGAATCCATGCAGCTTCAGAATCACGAATCTGTAAGAACTCGATGGGAGAGGCTTGCAGGTCTTGACAAGAATGAAGACGGCAGGGTCCTCGAGGCTCTGAAGGATGGCGTCTGGCTGCGCACGGTTCACTCGCCTTTTGGTGCCGATGCGCTGGCGATCATTCGGCCCAAGCTTGCGCGTGAAGAAGTGGCCACGGCTCTTGCCCGCGGCGTGTCGCACGACGGCAAGGCATATGATTTTGATTTCGATTTCACCCGCTCCGACCGCATGGTCTGCACGGAGGTCGTGTATCGCAGCTACGAGGGAGTGGGCAAGGTCAAGTTCAAACTCACCCGGCGTGCCGGACGCATGACTCTGACCGCTGAAGATCTGCTCCACATGGCGCTGAGAGGTGAGCACTTCGAACCGTGTGCCCTCTACGTTCCAAACGAGACGGCAAGAGTCGTTACCGGCAGCGAAGTGAACAGACTCCTTGAGAAAACGATGGGAGAATCAGGCTGAATCGATACATCGGCTTGTCAGCACTTCCAAGTGGCGCAACTCCGTGCTACAAAGATGCGAGCGACAAATACAACCAAACCAATCCACACACACAACAATGAACCTGTTCCTCTTCGCTGTCTGCTTCTTCGGTTGGGGTTTTGCCATCTTCATCATGACCATAGTAGGCAAGGCCCTTGACCAGAAGACCATCATTGTCTGCAATTTGATTGGCTACCTGATCGCAAACATCTACTTCGTCCCAAGGGCGAAATTAGCCTGGACTATGAACCACGGCCTGGCCACTCTGGTCGGCATTCTGTTCGTGCTCTCAAATTTGGCCTATTACAAATTGTGTGAATCTGGTGCCCAGGCAAGCGTCTTGGCACCGCTGAGCGGACTCTATGTCATTGTCCCGGTGATTCTGGGCATCCTGTTTCTTAACGAAGAGCCGACCATTCAAAAGATGGGGGGTGTGGTTCTGGCGATCGGAGCGATTTACTTGCTATCTTCCAGCCCTGGCGCCGCTTGAAAATGTTCCTTGCCGTTTTCATTTCTCTCCTTGCACATTCAGACCTTCATTCCGACGACTGGCCAAACTGGCTGGGGCCGAGCCACAACGGCGTTTCAAAGGAAACCGGTTGGAGCACACAGATTGGCGAGACGCTCTGGGAGAAACAACTCGGCATCGGATTCTCGGCTGTTTCAGTCAGCAACAGTCGCCTCTATACTCTGGGACACGATGGACGCCGCCAGGGCGGAAACGAAACCTTCTTTTGTCTTGAAGCGGCAACCGGCAAAGAAATCTGGAAGCACACCTACCCTGCCCAGCTCGTAAACAACCTGCACGAAGGTGGCCCGGCCGCGTCGCCGACTGTGGATGGAGGAATGGTCTACGGGCTGAGCAAGGACGGCAAGCTCACCTGTTACGAAGCCGCCACCGGCAAACAGTTCTGGAACAGGAATTTGCTCACTGATGACGACATGCCCGTGCCGGAATGGGGTTTCGCCGGTTCACCGCTCGTGCTGGGTGACAAACTCATTGTCGAAGCCAGCTCCACTTTCGCGCTGAACAAAACATCCGGGGAGATCCTTTGGAAGAGCGCACGCCACAAGCCGGCCTATGGGTCTCCCGCGGCGTTCGAACAGGACGGAAGACCGTTCGTCGCAACACTGAAAACGGACGGTTTGGTTGTCCTGAATGCCGAAACCGGCAAGACCTTGGCCTTCACCCCATGGCTGACCCGTTTTAGAACCAGTTCGACGACTCCCCTCATCGTTAATGGCCGGATCTTCATCTCGACCGGATACAACCGCGGTTGCGCTCTCTTCGAATTGGGTGGCGCCCTGCTGAAACAGATCTACACGAATCAAAACTTCTGCAATCACATGAACAACTCAGTCCACCATGATGGCTACCTCTACGGCTTCGATGGGAATACCCATATGGCCGGCCCCAAAGATCTCGTCTGCCTCAATTTCGCGACCGGCAAAGAAATCTGGCGGCATGAACAGTCGCTCAAAGTCGGCTCACTGATGTCGGCCGATGGCAAACTGATTATTTTGAGTGAGACAGGCGAACTGGTTATTGCGACCGCAAGTCACGAGGGCTTTTCTCCTCTTTCACGGAAGGAAGTTCTGGATGGCCGTTGCTGGACAATGCCGGTCCTGGCGAATGGAAGGATTTACTGCAGAAACGCAGCCGGACGGTTGGTGTGTATAGATATGGAGTGATGGATTTTGTGTGGTGGTGAAACGGGCGCACCTCGTTAACGGCAGTCGGGCGAGTCGAGCGAATCGAGAAGAGTCCACTAACGACTTCACTCCAATTCCACTTCTCGATCAGCCCTTCAGCTCATCAGCCAGTTCGGGACATCTCACCCCATCCGTTACATCGAGAACTTGTCGCATTTCTTTCACATCATGCACCCGTAGAATGTGAGCCCCTTTGCAAGCGCTGAGCGCCACTGTTGCTGCGGTACCAAATATACGTTCCTCGGGTAGAAGACCGGTCATGTGACCGATGAAGGACTTCCGGGATGGTCCTACCAGAATCGGGCGATTGAGCCTCTGAAACTCTTCGAGGTGATGAAGAACCTCAAGGTTTTGACGATGCCTCTTCGCGAATCCAATACCAGGGTCAATGATCATGGCCTCAATCCGGACACCAGCCTTGATTCCGATTTCGATGCTTTCCTGAAGATACTCGCAGACCTCGCCGACGAGGTCTTTATAGCTCGTATCCACATTCATGGTTTTCGGTGTACCCCGAATATGCATGAGAACCGCGGCCGCTCCGTGAGCTGCGGTAACCCTGGCCATATCGCCGTCGCCCTGAAAGCCAGTCACGTCATTGACCATACTCGCGCCGGCCCTCAGGGCTGCATCGGCAACGTCCGCTTTACTTGTGTCTATTGAGATTGGCAGATGAGTCTGGGCCCGCAAAGCTTCGATCACTGGCACCACGCGCCGGATCTCTTCTTCAGCGCTCACAGCATCGGAACCGGGCCGTGTGGATTCCGCACCAAAGTCCAGGATGTCCGCGCCCTCCTCCTCGAGCCTCAGTGCCTGCTTCACCGCAGCATCTAAATCAAAGAATTTGCCGCCATCGGAAAAAGAATCGGGCGTCACATTGACGATGCCCATCAGCAGGGTCCTCTTACCGAGCACCAGGGATTGAGAGGTGCATGGGACCGTAAACTCAGGTCGTGCGACAATCATGGATAAGACATGAATCGAGGATCAGGAAAAAGGTCAAGGGATTGGCCAGTTCGGGCTTCCCAGGTACGCCACCGTACGATGCGGATCCAGGTTGTGCGAATGAATTGTTGGGTAATCCCTGCCTTGTCAGTGTGGCGGTTCCGTTGGATACATCCATTGAAGTGAAACTCACTCGAACTTCGTGCAAGACATGTCGATGGAATAGTCTTTACCTCCACAGATTCGACTTTCGGAGGTTCATTCAGGCCGTACGGAACCAGTGGCCTGCTCGTGCGATTTTCCGCTCACGGGCAGGGCGAGGGAGCTTCGATTTCCTTATAGAGTATTACTCGTCTGTACGGAACAGAATCGCTACAGCTATAGTATCCCTGACCTCAGTCAACACCATGCTTCAATTTCTATCGATTTTATTCTTCATCCGGTGCTTACCAGCAGATGAAGAAGCCTTTCGCAAAGAATGCGAGTCCAGACTCGAGACTGCCAAGACCTCGACTGTGCTCGGAATTGATGGTTGGCACTTTTACACGCATGAACTGAAGCACGTGACAAATGGAGCTTTCTCAACCCCCGCCAACTTTGCGCTTATTCACCCGACGCAGGACGAAGAAGAGAGAAATCCAGTTGCCGCGATATCTGACCTTCACCAGCAACTGAAAGCGATTGGAATCAGGCTGATTGTGGTGCCTGCACCATTAAAGGTTTTTGTGTATGCGGACAAACTATCGCCAAGTTTCGGAGGCAAGCAGGGAGAACCAATCCCGCGACTCGACAGACATGACCGTGAATTTCACGAACGACTGAAACAAGACGGTGTCACGGTCATTGATGCACTACCGCTACTCCTCTCTCACCGTCGAGACCCGCAAGGTCAGATGTATTGTAAGACCGATACACATTGGACGAGCATTGCCTGCGTTCAAGTTGCCCGCAAGATAGCGAGCGAGATAGTTAAGATGGAGTGGTTTGGTCACGTCAAGAGAGATTCCTTCGAGACTGAATTCTCGACGCGACAAATCGTAGGTGACTTTCGATATCTCACTGGCGATGGACCCGCGCCTCCTCCAGAAAACGTGCCGATCCGGTGGGTTGGGAGCCGAACTGCCGATGGCACACGCCCAATCCCCATTGATGGGAACAGCAAGGTTCTCCTGATGACCGACAGCTTCGGGAAGGTGTTTCATACTGGTGGGGAAGATGAACACGGTGTCGGCGCGGGTCTCCCGGATCAGCTCGCCGCTGAGTTGGGAATGGCAGTAGATCTGCTTGCGGCCAGCGGCTCGGCCATCCGAAGCGCACGCCTCGACCTTAAACGCCGCGCCATCAGAGATCCTCGTTACCTGGAGGGGAAGAAGGTGATTATATGGTGCTTTGCGGGTCGACACCTGACCAATCAGGGAAGCGAATGGAACAAGATACAAATTACACCTTGAGTAATGCCTGTTTCAGGTGGCCCCCAATATCAAAGCCGGAATAAGCCCTCTATCCAAATCATACAGCCATGCGGGCAGAATTAAGGCTCAGACCTGCTGGGATAGTTCATCCTCAACAGTGTGTGTGGGAGGTTTAGAGACCGCGGAAGGATTTCGCATCAGCGCCCGTGCCACGGTCAACGCAAACACCTCTTCAGCGCCTGCCTCATACATGACCCGCGCGCATTCCGAGCATGTTGTACCAGTAGTCATCACATCATCGATCAGAAGTACTGTCTTGCCACGGATGTCCTCCGGCCTCCTCACCTCAATCGAATCGCCGATGTTCTTCAGACGTTCGCTGCGGGCCAGGCGAACCTGCGGCTGAGTGTGCCGGGTCTTCTTCAGCGCGTTCGAGATTGGCATACCGAACTGTGACGCCATGCCGTTGGCCAGAAGCTCCGCTTGATTATAGCCGCGGGCAAAGTGCTTGAACCAGTGCATGGGGGCCGGCACTACCACGTCTACTTTGACCAGCCAGTAAAGGCTGGCGAAATGCTGTGCCAGAAAGTCCGCGAAAAAACTGGCAATCAGTGGTTTACGCTCAAACTTGAGTTTCAGCAGAAGATCGCGGGTCACGGTCGAGTACTGGAGCGGCGCAGAAGCCTGCGAGAATTGAAGCGGATGTCTTTTACACTCCGCACAACGGGTTTCACGAGTGCTGAACTTACCGACTGGTTTACCGCATTCACTGCAACGGGGGCCGTCGATCAATCTCAGTTGATCGCGACAGAATTCGCACAGGAAAGGCTTATCAATCAGTGCCCCTTCACACGCTAGACAATGGTTTGGCAGAACGAGGTCGAGGGCGGTGGTAAATGCCTGTCTTAAGAGATGAATCTGTTTCATACTGGTGGGTAACAGGTCCGGGCCCTCTCGGTTGAGTGACAAGCTAAAACCTCGGACGGTGGTTAGGCCCCTTTGAATAACATCAGCCACAAAAGGGTTTTACAAGGCTCTCTCAATGGGGTCGATTTGCAAGCTTGGCCATCAATGGCTATGGGCCGCAACCTGACTCTTCGTTACGGTCTTTCAGTCAGAGAGTTTCGAGTTGAAGTCCAGTCTATATCATGTTCTCCCATTCATGACTGCATAGGTTTCCCAAGGCATGTCGTAATGTTCTTATCTGTCTTTTTTACCTCTCTTTTTTCGTCTGCCCTTTTCGCCGAGTACGCAGAAACGATCAAGTCAGATGAGCCGGTCGCTTACTGGCGCTTTGACGATGGCCTGACGAGCGAAGTTGGGGAATTTGCCGCCGCGAATCGTAAAGCAAAGCTGAAGCAGCCCGGGCCGCGGCCAGAGCGGTATCCTGATTTCGACAAAGAAAACATGGGTGTAATGTTGGCCGGGTTGTCGACCTTTATCACTATCAAAGATCCCGGTGACAAGAGCGTCTTTGATTTTCACAACGGCGACACCATTACGCTCGAAGCCTGGGTCAATCCCAACGGCTTGCCCGAAGGTCAACAGGTATACGTCATTGGAAAAGGGCGTACCGGCAACAATGGATTCAGGCCCAACAATCAGAACTGGGCGCTTCGTCTGCGAGGGGAAAAAGGACTCTGCGTCATCAGCTTTCTTTTCCGTAATGGAAAGAACAGCCTGGTCCAGGAGCATTGGCATCGCTGGAACAGCTCGACGGGTTTTGCGGCGATGACTGGCTGGCACCACGTGGCCGTGTCTTACACTTTCGGCGCACCAGAAAGTATTCACGGCTATGTCGATGGTAAGGAGGTGCAAGGGACATGGGATTACGGCGGTTCGACGAAAGAAGCGCCGGTTGTCGACAACGACGAAGTCTGGATCGGATCTTCACTTGGTGGAGGTCATTCCAGCACTTTCGATGGCTCGATTGACGAAATCGCGGTCTACAGAAAAGCCCTCAGTCCGGAACGCATCAAGGCCCGTTGCAATATCGACCCATCCGCAAAGCTGCCCACTGATTCCGAAATCGCACGGGAGGACATCCCCGAAGGAAAGGTGCTCGTGCAGGTGCTTGAAAAAGTCCCAGGCAGGAACTGGAGCTTCGTTCGGCCAAATCCATCGGAGACTTTTACGCAGGACGTTCTGGCGTTCTCCGTACTGCCGCAGAAGTACTCGAACCAGGCAATCCGAATTGATCGCTCGGATTCGTTTCTCGTGCGGGCCGCGACCATCGTGAAGCTGGAGGCCGGTGAATATCGTTTGCTGATGCGATCCTTGAGTGGCGCGAAGCTCTACCTGGATGGCCGGCCACTCATCACCAATCGATTCATTCCCGGTGCCGGCGACGCACATGGAAAGGTTCCACCATTGCCGGAGGCGCTGGTTACGGGCATGCGCGAAGTGGCCATCGGCCACGCCAGCACTGTTGCGTCCTTCAAGAGCACGGGCGGCGAGCACCTTGTCATGACGGAACTGTTCGTAGGCGGTGACAATAATCGGCCGGAGGTCGGTGAGTTTTCCGTCAGTCTGGCAAGAGGCGAAGAGATGTTTCGTGTGCTGAGTCCGAAGCCCGAGCAGACATTTCCACTGACCGATCAAGGCTGGGATCAGTTTGCAGCGCGCAATCTGAAATGGGTGGAAAACTTCAATACCGCCAGGCGCGAAGAAGCAGGTCAGGAAGAGCGACGCTATTGGGATGACCGCCACGAAACCGCACGCCGTCTGGCTTCGGAAAACCAGGCGCCGACTCCACCGGAGGTGCCGGAGTCGACCTCCGTCCGCAATGTTATCGACAGGTTCATCGGTAAAAGGCTTGTGGAAGAAAACGTGGGACCTGCGGCGCTGTCCGACGATTACACCTTTCTCCGGCGGCTGTATCTGGACGTGCTCGGGGTGGTGCCGGCCGAAGAGGAGGTGGCCAAGTTTTTCAAACTGACTACCGGGACAAGACGTGCCCAGGCGATCGAGCAGTGCCTCCAAAGTGGTCGCTGGGCGGACAACTGGGTCGGTTACTGGCAGGACGTGCTTGCTGAAAATCCGGGCATTTTGAAACCGATGCTCAATAACACGGGCCCGTTCCGATGGTTCATTCATGAATCTTTCAGCGACAACAAGCCCTTTGATCGGTTCGTAACCGAGCTCATTGAGATGAATGGTTCGAAGTATTACGGGGGCCCGGCCGGCTTTGCCATGGCCACGCAAAACGACCTGCCCATGGCGGCCAAGGCGCACATCATCGGTCAGGCGTTTCTCGCCGTGCAGATGAAATGCGCCCGATGCCACGATGCGCCCTACCACGATGTCACTCAGAAGGATCTGTTCAGCACTGCAGCCATGCTTCAGCGAAAGGCCGTGAATGTGCCGAAGACCAGCACGATTCAGCGCACGCCGGAAGAGATTGAGCAGATGATCGTGAAAATCACACTCAAAGCGGGTGAAGAAGTCGGCCCCACCTGGGCGTTTGATAAGTTCGTCAAAGAGATCCCTGCCGATTTCGTTCGCAATACAGGTGACGCAAGACAGCGACTCGCTGCTTTGATCACCTCGCCAGGCAACAAACGATTCGCACAGGTCATCGCCAACCGCATGTGGAAACGTTACCTCGGCTGGGGAATCGTGGAACCTGTCGACGACTGGGAAAAGGCTAAACCGTCCCACCCGGAGCTGCTCGACTTTCTGGCATACGAACTGATCACAAATGGTTACGACCTTAAACACCTGGCCCGCCTCATTCTGAATTCAGATACCTATCAGCGGGCCATCGATCCGGCGAAGGCCGAACCCGTATCAAACAAACTGCATCTCTTTGCCTCGCCCGTCCGTAAGCGCATGAGGGCAGAGCAGATCCTCGATTCGCTCTTCGTGATTTCTGGGAAACCGTACAACAGCGAGATGCTGACCCTCGATGTTGATCGTCGCCAGCCGGTCACCACCTTTCTCAACCTCGGAGTGCCCACCCGCGCCTGGGAGTTCGCCTCGCTCTCAAACGAACGCGACCGGCCATCGCTCGCCATGCCTTACGCACAGAGCATCAACGACTTTCTGAAAACATTCGGCTGGCGGGAATCGCGTCAAGACCCGGTTTCGGACCGCGAGGAGTACCCCACAGTCCAGCAACCGGCTATGCTGGCGAACGGAACCGTTTCGCGTCGCGTTACGGGTCTGTCTGACGAAAGTTCCTTTACGAGAATCAGCCTCGGTGTACAGAGCCCGGAGGAACTGGTAGATCGAATCTTCATGCGAATACTGACTCGCAAGCCAGACTCCGGCGAACGGCAGACGATTGTCGAGTTCCTCAAGCCTGGATTTGAAATACGGATAGTGAAGGCTGGGAATAAGACTACCAGGGCCAGGAAAGTGCACGCAGTCTCCTGGTCGAACCACCTCAGCAAAGAGGCCAACGAAATCAAACTCGAGATCGAAAAAACGGCCCGTGAGGGCGACCCGCCCACGGAGATGCTCGATGCCGACTGGCGCGTTCGGATGGAGGACGTGGTGTGGGCCCTGGTGAACAGTCCTGAATTTGTCTTTGTGCCATGATCAACCTCTCTGCAAACCCAGTTAAAAGCATGAACGAACTCCACAAACATTACCCACTGACAGAAGCCCAGATACTGCAATTCCGCGAAGATGGGTTTATCAAACTCAAGAACGTGTTCTCAAAAGAAACGTTCGACAAGTACGCCTCAACGATCACTCGGCTGGTGCATGAAGCAAATCGTATGGCCGGCTTGCCTATGGCCGAGCGTACCACCTACCAGAAGGCTTTTATCCAAATCGGCAATCTGTGGCGAAAGGACGAAACAGCCAGGGAATTCGCCTTCAGTAAGCGGCTGGCCCGTATTGCTGCCGAGCTCATGGGCACTCGCGGCACGCGCATGTATCACGACCAGGCTTTATATAAGGAAGCGGACGGCGGGTTTACGCCGTGGCACGCAGATCAGCAGTATTGGCCGCTGTCGACGGCGAAATCAGTCACCGCGTGGGTGCCGTTCCAGGCTGTGCCGATTGAGATGGGCCCGCTCTGTTTTGGAAAAGGCAGCCACATAAAAAAAATAGGGCGAGACCTCGCGATCAGCGACGAAAGCGAGGCTCTCATCCGTGAGCTGATCCGCGAGAACGGCATTATGGAAGTTCAGGAACCTTTCGATTTCGGCGAAGTGAGTTTTCACACCGGATGGACTCAGCACCGTGCCGGGCCCAACACGACGGGGCGGCCGCGCGAAGTGCAAACCATCATCTACATGGACATCGACATGAAACTGGCCGAGCCGAAAAACAAGAATCAGGAGAATGACCGGAACGCTTTTGCGCCTGGGATCGAAGTGGGGGAGATCATAGCCAGCGAGATGAATCCAGTGCTGTATATGGAAACACCGTCTTAGCTACTTGCTCGAGGACAAGAAGCAATCTGACGTGTTTCGGTACACGACCTTTGGTTTAATCGTTGCCTCCCCGAAAGAAGATGACCCTCTCAAGCGACAGTTTCAGCGCTCTTTACTGAGCCTTTTGGTCATCAGGTTAGAAAAATATGAAATCGAATTTCTTTATCTGCCCGTCCTGTCAGATGAAGATCAAGACGGAGGAGGTACCGGAAGGCAGCCAGGTGCGTTGCCCCGGCTGCCGTAATGTCTTTGATCCTTGGAATCAGCCGGTTCCCGTTGCCGAGACGAGCACCGATCAGCTTATTGGCCAGCAACTGGGCAACTATCGTGTCCTTCGACGCGTGGGTCAGGGCGGGATGGGCACTGTGTACGAAGCGATCCAACAGGGGTTGGAGCGAAGAGTCGCCCTCAAAGTGCTGTCAGCGAAACTTTGTCACGACAAGCCGTTCATCATACGTTTCAAGCAGGAGGCCAAGGCCGCGGCTGTGCTGGAGCATCCCGGTATCGTCCAGGTCTATGAGATTGCCCATGACAAGGGGCGTTTGTTTTTTTCAATGCAATATGTGGATGGAGTGACTCTGCTGGATCATGTGCGGCACGGCGGGATGATGAAACTTGCCGAGGCGTTGGACACTTTAACGGCGGTCGTTCGGGGCCTCTCGTACGCCTTTGACAAAGGCATCATTCATCGTGACATCAAACCGGACAACATCCTGCTGGGGAAAGACGGCTCTGTCAAAGTTGCCGATCTGGGCCTGGCAAAGAGCCTGACGGATGAGATTGGACTGACGGCCACCGGTGCGGGCCTCGGCTCGCCCCATTACATGGCCCCCGAGCAGGGAAAGGGAGAGAAGGATCTCGGATGTCAGGCCGATATTTATTCACTTGGAATCACACTGTTTGTGATGGTGACCGGGATGCGTCCTTTCAGCGGTAAATCGCCGCTCGACATCATGCTCGCTCATGAAAAGTATGCGATTCCCTCCGTGTGCAAGCTCAACCCGCAGCTTCCTCAAGGCATCGACAAACTTATTCAGAAAATGTGTGAAAAGGTGCCCCAGCGCAGGCATCAAACTTACTCGTCCCTGCTTGCTGATCTTGAAGCCCTGCACCCCAGCCGTCAGCACCGCTCGGTCTGGGCGTCCCTTGCCGGGCTCAAAGAACGCGTCACCCAGAAGGCCCGGCGAACACCCATCTGGGTAGTGGCTGCAGTCCTGGCGCTTGCCATGGGCGTATCCGTGGGATTGGTCCGCTGGAGTCAAAGCCAGCACCGTGACGGGTGGAACTTCGGTAGCGTGTTATCAGCCACTCCTCATGGCAGCCATTCGGGCTCAGCACCGGTCTCCCTTCCGGGGGACGCGGTTCGTCCGAATGAGTTGGCTGGCATCAGGGATATCGAAATAACCGAGACAGATGAGTTGCCATTCGAGTTTGGTGGCGCCGCGGAAGAGGAGCGCTCTCCTTCGGCTGAGCAGGGTCCCCCGCTGCCCGCCGCGCCAGTCAGGCAGGGGATGTCACCACCACCTCCTCAGGTAGCCTCAGATACGCCTGTCATCGATTCGGGCATCAACGGGCGTGCGGGGGGGAACTTCCGGCCGACGATAACGCAGGGGCCAGTCATCAAGCCAATAGATGGCCCTGACGAACGCAAACCAGAACAGGTGCCCACAAATACCGTTCTGCTTTTTAAGGGGAAATCTTTTCAGTTCGGTCGTCTCGTTCCCCGGGTGGGTGTTTTGGAATTTGAGCTCCAGTTTGGCAAGAAACTGCCTGCGCAGGATTATCTGATTTTCAAAGTTCTGGAGACTGGTTTTGAAGTAAGCTTGCAGAAAACCGGCATTCTCCTTGTCGAAAGGGCGGCTCAGACCGGGCGTCAGTTGAAGCTGAGTTCCGGCACACAGACCATGGCAGACGGCAATTGGCATCAGATTCGAGTGGAGTACGGCGCTGGCACGGAATCTCTTACGATTGATGGCAAGGCCCGAAAAGTGCAATGCCTGCCGGTTTTGACCTCGGGCACTCTGGGCAGCCTTGTCTGTAATCCCAATCGTATGGAAGAACAAATTGCTGTGCGCAACCTCCACGTCACCCACTGGTTCTCTGATCAGAAGAAAAGATTGGACAGCCTCCTTGAGCAGGACTGCCACTCGGCTTACTCCCAAGGTTGCTGGATGCTGGAATTTGCTGGGGACCAGGAAGTTCAAACTTACGCAGTCAGTTTGAAGGCGCGTGCTGCAGAGCGCCTGATCAGGCTTCAGGAAAACCGGGAAGAATCGAAACGGATTCAGGATCTGTTGAAACGCCACCCGGAGATGGTCGAAGTATCCAGCGCGATTCAGTCCGACAATGCCGAGCATGAAAAGCTGCCCACATTTTTTATTGATCGGCATGAGGTGATGATTGCTGACTACTTCAAATTCTGGACAGCAATCCAGCGCTCACGAGATCACAGTAAGTGCCATCCCGCCGAGCCGAAGGATAAAGATCACACGCCACAGAGCCGGATCGGGCCCAACAGCCGTGGTGGGCGCGGCCTGCCGGTTCACGGGATTGACTGGTTTGACGCGTACGCCTACGCGGCCTGGATGAGCAAACGATTGCCGACGCTCCAGGAATGGCGCAAAGCTGCGGGCGCCCAGCAGGGCAACCAGTATCCGTGGGGCAACGAATGGGTCGAGGGAAAAGTGAATCCCAATAATCGGCCGGTCACAGTGAGTTTCTATCCCGGTGGTCAGAGCCCATTTGGGTGCGTACAAATGTCTGGCAACGCGGAGGAATGGTGCGCCGATTCAAGAAGCGGAATGTATGGGGCAGAAAGAGCCCTGGCAGGAGGTGCCTGGACCAGCGGAAGATTCGTGAAGACCACCCAGGCTCGCGATAAGAAGATGACGGAGAAGGGCGAGACCTTCGGATTCCGGTGTGTGAAGGATCCGTTTTAGTTCTACAGCCTGGTTTTTCTTTTAACTATTTTGTAAAGAAAGATATACCTCGCGATGGCGTCCGGCAGTGGGGGAGTTCTGGGGGCCGTCAACTGGGGCGAGAGGTCACCGTTCTGCGGTATTCCAACACTTCTGCCCGTAGCGACGGAGGAAGTGGCCGCCCCCCTTCTTCAGCAAAATCTAGCGCTGTAGCATTAGCCGGAACCAGTTACATCTCGGCCAACCTCAGGGCCGCGAATTCGGCGAACCTGGTGTTTGCTGCGGACTCTTGAAACTTCTTCAAGGCGGCTCTCGCCTGCTCCTTCTTCCCGGCTTTCTGAAGCATCTCCGCAAGGCGGAAAGTAAACCTTGCCCGGGCCTCCATGTCTTTCACAAAGTTTAGAGCTGAGTCGAGTTGCGTCGCCGCGTCCTCATGTCTGCCTCGATCCGCATAGAATTCTGCAAGCATGATTCGTGGCTCCGCACGGTTTCGAAAGTGCTGAACAGCTTCAAGGTAATGCGCTTCGGCTTCAGCATAGTTATGTTTTTTCACCGCAGCTTCGGCCTTGTCGCAAGATATATGTTCGCTGAGGCGACCGTCACCCATTATCTCTTTCGCTACACCAAACAGGCAGGACGTCATCAGTCCATGAAAAAAGAATACCCAACTGAACGTACAGACCACGACTGGCATTACCGTCATGATCGCGCCAACGGAGCCGGGCATATTCACCCGGTAATTTGAGATTGACCACACGGCTTCCGCGAAAAAAACACACAGCCCTCCCATGTAGAACAGCTTGCTTTCGCTGAAAGTCTCATTCCAGCGAACGTAACTGAAAATGCATCCGGTGATAAATACGATTCCCAGTGGGAGCATGGCCGCCTATACCACAAATTTTTCCAGGTTGGACGGATTGCGCATACGTGATTTCGCTTCTTCCTGCGTGATAATTCCACGCAGATAAAGACTCTTGAGCGCGTTGTCCATGGTGGTCATGCCTTCGCGGGCATGAGTTTCCATGATGCTGTAAATCTGATGGACTTTGCCTTCTCGGATCAGATTTCCGACCGCGGGCGTGTTGACCATGATTTCAGCGGCGACGACGCGGCTGTTCTGGTCTGTCCTGCGGATGAGACGTTGTGCAATCACCGCAAGGAGTGACAACGCAAGCTGTGCCCGCACCTGTCCCTGGGAGTGCGGCGGGAATATATCGATCAAGCGGTCGATGGCCTGAACCGCGTCATTTGTATGAAGCGTCGATAGCACCAGATGGCCGGTCTCGGCCGCAGTGAGGGCGGCGGACACAGTCTCCAGGTCTCGCATCTCGCCTACCAGAATGACGTCCGGATCCTGTCTTAACACCCGTTTCAGGGCTTCGGAAAAACTGTTCGTGTCAGTGCCGACTTCTCTCTGATCGACGATGCTTTTTTTGTTCTTATGCAGGTATTCGATGGGGTCTTCAATGGTGATGATATGCGAACGGCGCGTGGCATTGATGAGATCCAGCATCGCAGCCAGAGAGGTGGACTTCCCGTGGCCTGTAGGGCCGGTGATCAGAACCAGGCCCTGGTGATATTGGGCCAGGTCGCAGAGAAGCGGCGGAAGGCCCAGGCTGTCGATACTGGGTATGTTGTCATTGATGAGCCGGAATGCAGCGGCAACCGAGTGTCGCTGGTAATAGACGTTGCCGCGAAAGCGATGGGCGCCCTTCACCGTGATCGAAAAATCAAGTTCCTTGCGGGCTTCGAATTCCGATATCTGAGCGCTGGTCAGCACCCCGTAAATCATCTTCTGCGTCTCGTCAGCGCTGAGCGGCGGAGACTTAGCGAAGGCGAGTGAGCCGTTCACCCGCACGCACGGTGGCGAACCGACCGTGATAAGCACGTCAGAGGCGACCTTTTCAACCGCAAGTTCGAAGACGTCAGTAAGATCTATTCCCATAAATGGCGACCGCTGATTTAGGACCCGCTGGCAGCCTGAAATTTTTCCAGGTAAGGAGCAGGGTCGATTCTATGGCGATCATCCAGGGCAATCCATTCCGTGAAGTGCTGGACATCGATGACCTCTCTATCTGACGAAGGGAATACATGATAAAAAATTCCATCCACTTCGAGGGTCATGTAAATGCCAATTTCTGCCCAGTCCCCACAGACATAAAAAGTCTTTTCATCGTCTTTGACATGAATTGTTTTGGTATGGGGAAAATGTGCATGGCCGACGATAAGCGCGGCGGCATTATCCTGCATCACTTCAGAGGCGGCCGCTTCCTGAAATCCGAGCCCCTGAAGGTTCTTCTGCTTCACCTCGCTTTGGCTCACGCGGCGCATCTGGACGGCCATCCATCTGGTAAAGAAGAGGGGAGTGCAAGCGATGAAGGCTTTGACGAGGGGATTGCGCACGACGGTTCGCCAGATTCGATAACGCCAGTCACTGGTGCAGAGCAAATCGCCGTGACTGAGCCGGATGGTTTTGCCGGCCAGGTCGATGTCCTGATAGTCATCCATCAGGTCTACGCCGGTCCGCCTTACGAAATGATCGTCCAGAAGGAAATCGCGATTGCCGGGAATCAGGCTTATCCTGACCCCCTGGTCCGTGAGTGCCCGAAGCTTGTCAAGCACCTCGGCAAAATCAGGCAGCAGCAGATGCTTGGCGCCCAGCCAGAAATCGAAAAGATCTCCAAGTATGATGATGTGGTCTGTGTAACCTGGCAGTCCCTCCAGGAAATCCATGACCAGCTTCGTTCGGGCAGGCACGCCAACCGCGAGGTGGCTATCACCAAAAACAACGATGGGCTTGAATGGACTGGATGACATGGCTCTGTCGCTGGAAAATATCGTGGCCACCAGTAAAAGGGAAAGCCTGTTCAGCATCAAGAGATCCGGGGATTCAGGATAGGCGAGGGCGCCACGATGTTTCCGACCTCTCCTCAGAAGCTGCGTGGTCTCCACGCTCTGCGGGGAGTCTTCAGAACCCTTGCGGAGCGAGGGCTACAGACCACAGACGAGCGAACTGAGAACAAAGAACTAAGAACATCTGTAGAAACCTCGGTCTCTGATTATCTTGAGGACGTCTTTCGGAATGAATGCCTCTGATGGTTGCTGCGATTCAAGGGCGTGCCGGGCCGCGGTCGAAGACATTTCTGCGTATTGGTCTTCCAATTCCAGGAAGATCAGGGACCTGGCAAATCCTCGAACATGCGGGGTTTGAAGAAACGCCCTGGTCTCCGATGCCGAGTATCCTTGCCTGTTAAAAAAACTGACAGATGCGAGCGCGAAGAGTTCTTCCAGAGCGGCGTTCATGTCGTCGTAATACTTCGGATCAAAGAGCCTGACCACGGTATCAAAACCCAGGATAAAATGGATTTCGCAATCGTGGCCGAACAAGTCTTTGAGCGCTTTCGCCTTGTCGACAAATCTGCCGTGCGCGGTCAGACCCACGGCGGTATCCGGAATGGATGCGGCAAGGCATTCCATCATCTGAACGCGATGTTCGAGGCTCTCACCGAAGACCTTCTTGTCGACGTTTTTTTTGGACAGCAAGAGAAGGTTGAGATCGAAACGGTGCCTCTGTCTTGCCAGTTCCAGCATCCGCAGATGCGCGTGAGTGGGGGGGTTGAATGAAGAATCCAGGACACCCAGCTTTTTGCATACGGGTGTCTTACCAGTCAGTTCGACTCGCGGCTCGTCTTCAGGTCTCAACCCGTTCAGGATATGCTGGATTTCTTCAATTGAATGGTGCATGTTTCAGGTGCATCTGTGCAACAGGCGGGCTTAGATTCAGGAACTCCGATACAGCGTTTCTGTTTCCGGATTCCCTGCTGATTGCTAATGCGGCCTTTGGCCGCAACGAAATCTGGGAACGGAGGCGTCTTGCCTCCGCACGGAAGCGAGGCGCTTCTTCTCCCAGGAAAGTTCTCCGCGTCACGCGGAGAGGTTACAACTTCTGACTCCTTCCCGGCGGCGGCTGCTACTGAACGACACTGGAATGGACCCAAGTACACAACAATACATTCAATCTCTCTGGGTCGCCGAGGACTACGATGATTACTTCGCCCTGAATGCTCTTTTTCAGTTCGATACCGGCTTCCTGGACCGAATGCTCCGCCAACCGGGTAAGCTCCTGGACGTTGGCTGCGGGACAGGGCGGCACCTTGTGCATTTTGTAAAGAAGGGTTTTGAGGTCACCGGAGTTGATCTTTCGGATGCCATGCTTCGGATTGTCGAAGAGAAGCTGGGCGAAGCGCAGCTCTCTGCCTCGCTCCTCAAGAGTGATATCTGCGATATCCCGCACCTGGGGGATGAAACCTTTGATGCGGCTATCTGCATGTTCAGCACGCTGGGCATGGTGCGCGGACACAAGAATCGGATGGCTTGCATGCACGAGGTGTTTCGGGTGTTAAAGCCGAAAGGAATTTTCATTTTTCACTGTCACAATTTCCTGTTTCGCGGGCTGAGTATTGACACTTGGCATGAGTGGTTTCGTTCCTATTTACTCACCTTTCGCGGGTATGAAGTGGGGGACAAGATCCTAGATGAATATCGGACAATAAAAGACATGTATCTGCATACCTTTCGGCCATCTGAGATACGCCGCATGGTCACTGCGGCTGGTTTTCAGCTCGAATACTTTGGCTACCTGAATGCTGACCGATCCGGCGAACTCCCTCCGATAATGTTCAGAGCACTCAGGGCGAACGGTTTTGTTATTGTGGCCAGAAAAGGCGAGTGACGCCGCGGCATCCAGCATGCCAGGTTACTCCGGCATGCCGACGTGCCGTTCCCAAGGCATCGTTGCAACTGTGACTATGTAATTAGTGCTGCTCGGTCCGCGAGAAAAGGTCTTTGCCGATTTCGCCAGGCGGGAGAGGACCGCTTCGAATTCTGCGCGGCTTATATCTTTCAGAGACATGTAAAGCCTGCACGCTGCCTGAAGATATGAAAAGATCGGGTTGCCGTCTGTGTCTTCAGGTGAACGTTTCAACTTTCGGTAGATGCGGTTGAACTCCAGGTCTTTTTCCGGTGCTGCCGCAGCCCGTGAGCAGGCAAACGCTGCGTACTCGATGGTGAGAAAGAAAAAGAGGTAATCCGGTGTTGGCCCATCTCGGAAGTCCTGTGGTTGCCCGGAACCCGCAAATAATTCGGTGATCGGTTTCAGGGGAACGAGTGTCTGAATCAAACGGTTTCCAACCAGGACTGGGGCGTCTGGAGCGTAAGGCTTTACGTGTCTCGATTCATCACGCTTGAGGCGGATGGTTATCAGTGAATCTGAAATGCTGGTATCCAGCCCAGCTAGACGGAGGTGTTTGATTACCTGATCGTCCATATTCTAAGGAAGCCTGTATGAATCATCTCAAAGTGTCTTAAAGACGCAGTTTGAAGCCGGAGGTGACTCCTCCGGCGTCCGGTTCAACATTTTCGTTGACTCGCCTTACTTTGGAGTCCCAAGTTTGAAAAAGCTTATCAATCTGTGGACTGGCAAGACTTTATGGACGGGCGCCACTCTTTTGGAGAAGGGACTGCACACGGCGGACAAACTCGCCGATCAAGATCGGTTTTTCCATCACGGCGTCGGCGATTTCTTCCAGTCTGGCTCGGTCGTGGATGCTTCCAGAGCAGACCATGCAAAGGATATCTGCACTTGCTTCTTTGGCTGCTTTCAAAACATCCATGCCGCTGCCGCCAGGCATATTCATATCGGTAATGACAAGGTTTGGAATTGCACCACTCCTCAGGAAGTCCACTGCATCATCCGCACGCATTAATTTGGTAATAGTAAAATCACCAAGCCCTTCAAGGGCCGCTGAGTAGAGCTCGCAGATCACCTGTTCGTCTTCAACTATAAGCACATTCGCGGGCATTATTATGATGTCCTGGGATTGAAGTCATAAATTGGCTTCCGATCATGTGGTACCTTGTGGTGAAGCCACATACCGGGGCGAAAGCCTGACCATCAATGAGGCGTTTGCCATATATCGAGTGGGGTGCTAAGAGGACTGGCTCTTGGCTTTTAGGCGAGAACTGTACTTCAAGCTGATTCGGATGCCAACAATATCTTTGTCATGAATGGCGAAGACGAGGTTTCTGGAATGAAACCTGTTGGCCTTTTCTCTACCTGAAATGGGCACCGGGGGATTCGCCAATGCTTCTTCGAGCTCGCCTCCAATATGACTGATGCACTCACTGAAATTGAATTCAATTTCATCGCTGAGGCCGTATTCCTCGCAATAAGTCCTTACGCCCTTTTCAGTTAGATTGTAAGACTTGCCGTGGGCGCGAAGTGAAATCGGTAGAGAAGGGACATTCGATGGTAATGGCTCATGAGACCTCGGCCGACGGGCTGTTTCTCTCTTTCCATTCAGGCCGAGCCTGCTGGTGGTTCTGGATTTCATGATTTACCCCTTGTTGGGGTCAATTAAGGTTGGTGTGGCCGAGGGGACAAGAATTTAAGCCCAAAACGGCGCGCTTGCACGGGGGTGTTACAAAAAAGTGAAAGATACTTCACCATTGCGCTATTTCAGAGCACATTCCCAAATAAAGACGCCTGGCACCGTGATTTCCTATTTTATCCGATACAGAGGAAACAGGGGTGGACGTCCCTCCGCCTTTTCTCCGAAATCTTCGACAAGCTCCAGTCGGTCTCCGAGGAAAGACTGGTGAAAGAGCCCGTTTTCTCTATAGGCAGCCATATGGAGAAAACTAAATCGAGCATTCTCCGGAACTGCATAAAAATCGGATACGGCCGGGAGGCACTCAAGGTACCCTTTATGACGTTTGCCCTGATGACGAAACTCATAAGTGGATTGCAGACGGAACGTCTCAAACCAATGCACATAGATGTGGGTAATCCCGGCATCCTTCAGTATTTGAATTCCTCGTGAGATGTCGTCCTGAGTCGGCTGAATTCCACTCACGCCAAATGCCTGATCCATTAACTGGGCGTCAAACACCGTCGCCACTCGAAAATAATTGCGATTGCAATAAAAGGTCTGAGCCTCACCCACAAAGAGAACTTTTTCATCCGGCTTGACCTGTTCGTTCATGTACGTGAGGGCTTCAAACGCCGGCCCCTGCTTTTCTTTCAGAACAGCCGTAGCATTTCCATCAATGACATTCATGCTCCAACACCCGATTTCACTGCTGATAATCACAGCATGAAACCCGTGCAGACAACAGAAGAAAACCAGGATGACGCGGCAGCCATACCTCATCATTCCCCTGCTCATAGAAAAGCCGATGCCGCACAGCACGCACAATGCAGGAAATGAGGGCACGAGAAAACGATCTATTCGATGTGTGCAATAGACCCACAACAGCAAATACAGCGCGGCATATCCGGCGAGTGTGAGACATGCCTTTCGATTAGCGCAAGTACTCTTAAAAGCGAACGGGAGAAACAGGAAAAGCAACGGACTGCTGCCTATTCCGGCCACATATTGCTTCCAGGCTTCGGTAACAAAACCGGCGGGCCCTATTGGATGAGACTGGTGAGCCGCGACAAACCGGGCATCCCGAATTGCATCCCATTCAGGCCCACCAAACCAGCTACCCAGAAGCGGGAACACAGGATTGTGGGTGTAAAGCAAATTCTTGATCAGCCAGGGCGCCGCTATCGCCAGAGGGATCAGGCCAATCATCAGCAACTCAGGTTTTTGCCAATTTTTTGCCCGCTTTTTTCGTCGAATGGAGACAATTCCCACCAGTACCACCGCTGGCACCCAGACAAACAGAAATGACGGATACTTCGTCCCCATCGAAAGCCCGGCGAAGACGGCCCCCAGAAGGCACCACTTCCGGGATTCACCTTCCTCTTCCGACACATACTGAATCAGACAATAGAGTGCGAGAAAGGTGTAAAGACTCAACGCCAGCGTGTCGTAGGCTCGAACAACACTCCGCATGAACCAGGGGTTAAAGGCAAAGGCCAGTGCGGCGACCCGGCCAGCCGTGTCGCCAGAGAATCTCCGAGCGGCGGTCCCGATGGCGAGAATGCACAGAACGCCAAGCTGAAAGTTGATGAGTTTGGCAGCAAACGCGCCGATGAGAGTGTCTCCGAGCAGCACCATCGGGAACAGGTAGAGCATCTCGGTATTGAATGGGAAATTGGAATAGACGATGTGCTCGATGAAACCAATCCTGCCTTCGCGCAGCCAGTAGGCCGGCGCGCCGAGGTGATATTCCAGGACGTCATAATCCATCGGCGGAACGAAGCACGAAAAGTATGCCAGCATAAGCATGAACAGAACCGCTGCTGTATAGATTCTGGACTCCCGCTCCTGACGAAAGGCCGATGTGAGATCTGCCCAGCACTCGATCAGAACCCGATAGCCAAGCACGCAGACCGTAATCGTGACGAGCAGAAAAAAATACTGACTCAACCCAATCAGCCAGCCCGTCAGGAAGGTAAACAGCGCGAGTACTCCGAACCCGATGCTGGCAGCGATCACGAGACGTTCCAGTCCCACCAACACCGGGCCGATCGCCTTGAGAATCATGCTGCCCGTCACCAGCGCGACCAGAGTGGGGAAGAGTGCAAACATGCTGATGAGTGCATACCGCAAGAACCCGCCTGCCACCGGGGACTGCTGAAACAGTTCCCCCATGTTCGCGAAGCTCAACAACAGCACAAGAATGATGAAGGCGCCAAGCCCGGCTAGTCCGAGGTGGCGAACAGGAGATGGAGGAGGGCTTTGTTCCATTCTGAAAAGGTAACGCGAAGTCTGTTGAAATTCGACGGAGGACGAGCCGGCATGAAGAGCCGGTGTCCGGTATCGAGAACATGCTTCATTGAATCCGCAGCCATCAGCCCTTATACGTCCGGCCTACGGAAACCCGCTACTTGAGACAGGACACTATTCAATGAATTACACAGCCAAGTTTTTTCAGGCCCTTCTACTGCTGATTCCTGCTATCTCCGCCGAACAGGACTGGACGGGATCCCAACTCGTAAATCTGCCGAAATCGGAGAAGCCCGTCCACCTTTTCAATGGCAAAGATCTGACAGGATGGCAGGGGTGGGACAAATACTGGACGGTCGTCGAGGGAACTATCAGGGGTGCCAACGAAGAGGCCGTGCCGTCGAGTACTTACCTCTTCAGTAAACCGTCATTTCGGAATTTCAGACTGCTGCTTGAGGTCAAACAGACTCGTTCGAAAAAACATTCGACCATGCACTCGGCCATCGCCGCGCTCGGTGAGGTGAAAAGTGACAAGGGTGGCAATGATTACGGATTCCGTGGTCATCTCCTGATGTTCTGTAACGACTGGGGAATCTGGGATGCGTACCGCCGCAACCGGATCGAGCCGAAGGGGCACGGAGGACAACTGAAAATCAAAACGGAGAATGTCGGTGATTGGAATCGCGTCGAAATCGTGGCTATTGAGAATCGAATCCGATTTGTGAACAACGGAGAACTTGTTTTCGATTTCACTGACAGCCCGGAGATGCTGAGGGCTTCGCCGGTAGGACTTCAGCTCCACGCGAATGGGCAGCCACAGGAGTTTTTCTTTCGAGGGCTGGTGATCACCGAGAATCCGGAAGACCAACTGGTGACACTGAATGCGGGCGAGTGATCGTGGAGTGCGAAGTCAGGATTCAGGATTCAGGATTCACCATTCCCTCTCCCCTCTCGTCAGTGGTGAACCCGAAGTCAACTGTTACATTGCCGCCGCCCTTTGCGGTGCCTCTCTCATTCATCCAAATTGCTATGCAGTGGCTACGCGTTTCTCTATCAGCGTCGATTGCTGTCTTCATTCTTTGCTTTCATCTCCTGTCTGCTGAGCAGGCTGCTTCGCCGGATTCCGACCGAGTCTCCGCCCTTCTTCAGACCGAACAGGAGCAGAACGCTCAGGACTGGTCCGGTCAGATTTTTGGCCCGCTCATGTGGCCGCTATGGCTCGGCTCGCTCATCCTGATTGCACTGATCTTCGAGCGCTGGAAAGCGCTGAGACCAAACAATATCAGCAACCCTCAGATGGTGGCGCGAACCATCGATTTCGTAAGCCAACTGAAAATCAAAGAAGCAAAGGAAGAGGCGGAGAAATCGGACACTGTCGTCGGCCGCGCCTGGGGCCAGGCATTGCACGAATTCATGCTTGGAGGGGTGACACTTTCCGACGCTCTGACCAATTCGACGCTGCTGGCGTTCAAACCGCTTAAGCGCAACCTTCAGGCGATCTCCACGCTTGGTGTAGTAGCACCGCTCTTCGGGCTGCTTGGAACGGTGGTCGGCATGATCATCACATTCGGTCAGATTGCGGCGACCGGCGGTGCGGAAAAGGAAAAGCTCGCTTATGGAATCGCCATCGCACTTTTCACTACTGCCGGCGGGCTGATTATTGCCATTCCAGCTATTGTGTTCGGGCGGTTCTTTTCTACAAAGCTCCTTGCTCACGCGGAGGAGGCAGAGGCAGCCATCAACCGAATGAACTACCGGCACAGTCACGCCCTGTCCGATGAGAAAAATGGTGAATCAGGCGGCTCTCCTGAAGACACCGAAGAGGCAGAGGAGTAGTGCATGCAAGGGCTATCCGACCAACTCGAAGATCAGAGCGATCAGGCAGACCTGACACCCATGATCGATTGCGTGTTCCTGCTGCTCCTTTTCTTCATTGTTACCTCATCCTTTACTGAAGAGAGCCTCTTCAAAATCGAGCTGCCCAAAGCCTCAAAGGCTGAAGTGTACGATGTTGCCGAAGCGGTCGTGCTCTCGATATCAAAGAGCGGCCAATTTGCCATTGGCAAGCATTACGTTCCAGACGATCAACTCTGGCGAAAGCTCTCCGAGCATCACAAAAAAGAACCCATCAAGACTCTTATCATTAAAGGCGACCGGCGCTGTCCCTACGAAAAAGTCGTCATGGCGCTCGATGTGGCCCAAGCCCTCGAAATCGCGGAATATGGTCTGGTCATAGATCGAAAGTCCCCGGGCGCGGTAGTTGACTAATCGCGCCAGTTTCGGGATCATCTGCCCTGTTGCCTGCCAACACAATTAAAGAGAGAAAAGACACGGGGAGTTCGAAAATTCCTGATTCTTCTCTTTGCCTCACTCAATCTTCGAAACCAATCAGGAACTGAATTCCATGAAGAATTGCAACTTCATTCGCCTGGCTTCACTGTCCCTGGCCATCCTGTCTCTGGGCTGGCTTTCTGGCTGCGGGGGCGACTCCGAACCCAGGCCTGTAGAACCGGTCAAACCCAAAGTTGATTCAACCCCCAAAACTGAAGGCGGGGCCGTCGTCGCAACGCCTGCCGGTGAGCCTGTCGTCATTGCAATCGCCGGCCCCATGACAGGAGGAGGGGCTGCCTTCGGAGAAATGATTCGCAAAGCAGCCGAACTCAAGGGCAAGGAAGTTAATGACATGGGTGGCATCAATGGCAGGCCAGTCAAGTTCCAGGTTGAAGATGACAAAGGGGCAGCCGGCGAAGCAACGAGTGTTTCTCGAAAGCTCACCTCTGACGAGACCATAGTTGCCGTGATAGGCCACTTTAACAGCGATTGTTCACTGGCTGCGAAGCCCGAATACAATCGGGTCGGCATCCTTCAACTGTCCCCAGGTTCGACGAACGTCGATGTATGCAAAGGTGGAGATTGGACGTTCCGAAACCTTTACCGGGACGATTTTCAGGGGAAGTTTCTGGCTAACTTTGCTCTGAAGGCACTCGAGTTGGAGAAGGTGGCAGTCATCTTTGAACAGGACAACTACGGTACCGGACTCAAAGAAGCCTTCGAAGCAGAAGCCAACGAAATCGGACTCGAGCTCGTGGCCATGGAAACTTATTCCCGCGGCCGCACCCAGGATTTCAAGCCGCACATGACGAAGATCAAGTCGGCCGGAGCGGACGGGGTTTTTATCTCAGGTCTTTACAACGAGGCAGCGCTGATTATCAAGACAGCCAGGAATGACCTTGGCATGTCCGTTCCCTTCTTCGGCGGCGACGGCTTGGTCAGCCCGGACCTTCTCAAGCTTGGTGGAGCGGCTACTGAAGGCTGTTATGTGACCACCCCTTTCCTCTTCGGCACCAAGCAGGAAACTGAAAAGGCCAGTAATTTTCTGAAGGCATTTCAGGCAATGCACAAGGTAGAACCTGACACTTGGGCCGCTCTCACTTATGACGCGTGCGGCCAGGTCATCCAGGCTGTCCAGGCTGTCGGCACCGATCGCAAAGCAATACGGGATCATCTCGCCGCGCAGAATACGAAGGAGAAGGGCTATGACGGCGTAACCGGGCTGACTTTCTTCGATGAGAATGGAGACTGCCCAGGCAAGCCGATCTACGTCACACAGGTGGTAAAAGATGCTGAAGGCGGAGCGCTCAAGTTTGGTGTGTCTCCCAAGCAGTTGCTTGAGTAGGGAGCGAAGAGAGTAATGAGTAAGTGCCAATCGGGGGGAATTCGCCGGCAAGTGGAATTCTCAATATTCATTTGCGGAGTTGAAAAGACGATTTATCCACCCATCCGGCGGCACTGAGATCGTAACGAGAAATAAGTAATGATGAGTTCCCGGGATCATACGCTTTCGTGAACCATCATTAGAACATGACCGGAAGTTCCAGTCTGGTACTTACTCATTATTCATTACTTATGACGCCCCCATGGAAGAATTCGTCGGCCACATCCTCAATGCCATCACACTGGGCGCGATTTACGCCCTGATAGCCGTGGGCTACACCATGGTCTACGGCATCATCAAGCTGATCAATTTCGCCCATGGTGAGGTGTACATGTCCGGGGCGATTCTTACTTGGTGGGCCATCGAGGAAATGAAGGTGCCTCTCGTGCTCGCCCTCTTTCTGTCCATGATTGCCTGCGCGATACTCGGTGCGGCTATCGATTACCTGGCCTACCGTCCCCTGCGAAATTCTTCGCGGCTCGCGGCGCTGATTACCGCGATTGGTGTATCGCTTTCACTTCAAACGATTGCACAGCTCGTTTTCGGTGCGAGGCCGCATGCAATCCCCGAGGAGGCCATACCCGCCTTCTTCAAGACGGGTTATATTTTTTACGATGGAATAAATGGCCAAACGCCCCTCTTCTTTGGCAAGGATCTGGCCTTGTGGATTGCCGCCGCGTTCAGCATGGTTGCGCTGGATTACCTGGTGAGAAAAACAAAGACCGGTAAAGCAATGCGTGCCTGTTCCATGGATCAGACCACTGCGGCTTTGATGGGGGTTGATGTCAATCGCGTCATCACATTTACGTTTATGATCGGGTCGGCGTTCGCGGCGGTTGCCGGGGTCTTGTACTCGCTCAAGGTGGGCGGAAATATCGAACCCCGCATGGGCTACTACCCGGGCCTGATCGCATTTGCCGCAGCGGTGCTCGGCGGCATCGGAAACATTCGCGGGGCCATGCTTGGTGGAATGATCCTCGGCGCCACCCAGGCTCTTGGCACCGGATACATCGACTCCCGCTACGATTTTGCGTACGCCTTTGCAGTGATGATTGTGGCCATTCTCATTCGGCCGCACGGCCTGCTGGGGAAACCGGACGCTAAGAGGGCGTAATGAAGGAAGTATTTAAAATCTTCAGGATGCCGGAGTGGTTTTTTCTGCCTCTGATTCTGGTTCTCACTGTGGCCACCCCGTTCATTCCCGCTCCTAAACAGAAGATTGCCGAGAACGGCGAGAAGACCGTGGTCGTGCAACCGATTGGCTTTCGCGGGCAGATCCCGAGCAATATCGAGAGGATTTGCATATACGCGATCATGGCCATCGGACTCAACATTGTGATGGGCTTTACCGGGCTGCTCGATTTGGGATACGTCTCGTTCATGGCGACGGGCGCGGTGCTGACCGCAGTGGCTTCGGTTGCTGTGGCAGATCCGTCCACAGGTGCGTGGTTAATCCCCGTAGGCGGACGCTCGGTCAAGGAAGCGGAACACCTTTTCCATTTCCCAGGCGCCTACCCGCTCATCGTCCTGTTCTGTGGAATTGTCTGTGCGATACTCGGCATCCTGCGGGGCATTCCGACTATGCGACTGACAGGCGATTACTATGCGATTGTTACCCTCGGGTTGGCAGAGATTTTGTATATCTATTATCGCGTCGCTGAGTGGACCGGCGGCCCGAAATCGCTCTCATGCAACAGGCCGGATATGCCTACGCTGTTCGGCAGGGAACTCTACTACGACACTCCGTGGTTTTACTATACGGTCACAGTGTTCTTACTGATGACCATTGTCGCAGCCCGCCATCTTCGAGATTCGCGTACCGGGAGGGCACTGGCGGCGATTCGTCTTGACCCGACCGCAGCGATGTCGTGCGGCGTAAATGTGAACCATTACAAGATGATTGCCTTCGCCATTTCCGGTTTCATCGGAGGAGTTGGCGGCTCACTATACATGGTCTGGCAGACAGGCTTCTCTGCCGTCAGCATGGAAGTCTGGGAGTCTATTCTCCTGGTCTGTTGCCTTGTGCTTGGTGGCCTCGGTTCGATACGTGGTGCGATCCTCGGAGCCATCGTTCTGGTGGCACTCGGTGAAGTGCTCCGGCAACCTCTGCCGAAAATCAATTTTTCTACCGGGGAGATCTTTTGGGATGCCTGGCCGCAGCAGGCACGTCATCTCTTTTATGGCATTACCCTGGTGGTCTTGATGCGATTCAGGCCAGCGGGGGTGCTGCCGGATCGGCTTGCCAAAGAACCATTGGATGATTCCGAAGTGGCTCGGCTCAGACAATCCGATACGGCCCTTTATGAGGTCAATGCAGCGGGAGCGAATGATGCCTGAGCAGAACCAGGAACATCTTGCCAAAGTCCTGCTGCGCGTTCAGCGGCTGGATCGCTTCTTTGGAGGCGTCCAGGCTGTCAAGCGACTGAGTATGGTTGTCAAGAAAGGCCAGATTGTGGCACTCATCGGCCCCAATGGTGCGGGCAAGACAACCGTGTTCAACGTCATTACCAACCTCTACCCACCCACCGAAGGCCAGATATTTTGCTGCGACTGTGCTGGACAGGAATCCCTGATTTCGAATCTTCGTGCCGACCAGGTGTGTAATGTCGGCATCGCTCGTACGTTCCAGAACATTCGGCTGTTTGATGACCTCACCGTCCTCGACAACGTCAAGCTCGGCCTTCACCGTCACACAAACAGCGGCGTTCTGGGGGCTTTGTTTCGGCTGTCTTCATTTCGAATGGAAGAGGAAGAGGTGAACATTGCTTCCTGGAAATACCTGGAATTTGTCGGGCTGGAGGGACGCTCTCACGAAACGGCCTCGAGCCTCTCATACGGCGAGCAGCGGCGTCTGGAAATTGCCCGCGCTCTCGCCACGCGGCCCCAACTGCTCCTGCTTGATGAACCAGCCGCGGGGATGAATCCTCAGGAGACCGATGACCTGATGGCTCTGATTCGCCGCATTCGAGACCACGGCATCACCATCCTGCTCATCGAACATGACATGAACCTGGTAATGAAAATCTCTGACTCGATTTATGTACTCGATCACGGTGAACTGATCGCCCAGGGTCGTCCGGAAGAAATTCAATCTGATCCCAAGGTGATAGAAGCGTATCTTGGAGGCTAAAGCGCTGAGAGGCACAAGGGGAATTACTGTCTGTCCATTTGAACGTTCGGGGCTTGGTTATTCGTATTCGTCCTGATGACGAAGATTAAGACGAAGGGCTCACACTCGATATCGCCAGGAGACCTATCTTTATTCTCATGTCTGAAGTAATCCTCCAACTTGAAAATGTGGTCGCCGGTTATGGCCGGATGGAGATCCTCAAAGGGATTTCCATCGAGGTAAATCAGGGCGAGATAGTCACCATCATCGGCGCGAATGGTGCGGGGAAAACGACGACTCTGAACACCATCTGCGGCATCGTAAAAACGCGGTCCGGGGAGATACGGCTTTCCAACGAACGTATCGATAAGTCGGCTACAGTAGAGATCGTCAAACGCGGCCTCACGCAAGTGCCGGAAGGAAGACGGCTGTTCTCCGACATGACCGCCCGGGAAAACCTCGAAATGGGCGCATTCCTTCGGAAAGATGAGGCAGGTATCAGGGAAGACATGCAAAAGTGCTTCGACGCCTTTCCAGTGTTACGGGAGCGCCAATCCCAGATGGCGGGCAGCCTCTCCGGCGGCGAGCAGCAGATGTGCGCCATTGCGCGCGCCCTGATGATGCGGCCAGCAGTGCTCCTGCTTGATGAGCCCTCCCTTGGGCTCGCTCCGATGATCGTTCGTCAGATTTTCGACGTGATCGTCCAACTCAATGAGAACGGAACGACCATCCTGCTTGTCGAGCAGAATGCCAATATGGCGCTCCGAATCGCCCATCGAGGATACGTGATGGAGACCGGGCAGATCACCCTTTCCGGCGCAGCGAAGGACCTGCTCCAGGACGAGAAGGTAAAGCATGCCTACCTTGGCGAATGAGGGCGCATTGCAATAACCTGTGCATAGGTTTCGGCGGCTGCGTTCCTTCAGGCAAGGACATGATGATACGAAGAATTTCTCTCCAATGGATCGCAGCCGGACTCGTCCTCGGCAGCGTTAATGGAGACATCATCTATCTGAAGAATGGCAATGAGCTTGAGGGCACCGTCGTTGAGCAGAGCGAATTTTTTATCAAATTCAAAACGGGCCTGGCGACGGTCGAGTTTGAGATGGCGGAGGTGAAGGAAGTTCTCAAAGGGAGAACTTTTCTCGATGTATACCGGGAGATGTGGATTCTGGCGGACCACGAAGACCCCGATGCAAAACTCGAACTGGCTACCTGGGCCAGGCAGCACAGGCTGGAGGAAGAAGCGGAACTTGAACTCCAGCAGGTTCTGTTGCTTGATCCGGAGAATCGCACCGCGCGCATGCAGCTCGGCTACGTGAAGATGAATGGAAAGTGGGTCACCCGGGATGACGCGAATCTGGGCAAGGGCCTTGTCCGCTACGGCGGCAAGTGGATGACCCCTCAGGAACGTGAAAAACGACGTGATTCTGTCCTCAGAATTCAGACGCGCCGGCGCATCAATTCCATATTTAAAATGATGCAAAAGGCCGAGCCTTTCGAGCAGGAGAAGCTCATACAGGAGCTCCTGAAGATCCAGAATGCTCATGCAGCGCCAGCCATCGTCCGCTTCATCGATGATTCGCATGACCAGCTTCGGGAAGCGGCGACACAGGTGCTTGGTGCGCTGAAAGACGCTTCCGTGATTCCTACGCTGGCCAACAGTGCTCTCGAAGATGACAGTGAAATGGTGCGCCGACAGGCCACCCTCGCCATGAAAGCTATTGGCAGTGTGGCTGCCCTGAACCATCTCACGCCACATCTGACACGCAATCGCCAGAAAAGCCGCCGCTATCGAGCGGCTCAGGCTCTCGGCGAAATCGGCGACCCCCGCGTCATCCCCTACCTCATAGAAGCTCTGTTCGTAAAGATAAAAATCGTCTCGGGGCTGAATCCATTCCAACGTCCTGATCAGACCGCGTCGGAAAACACCAGCAAAGTGGCGGGCGAGAATTCGGTGATCACGAAATTCACCGGCGAAAAGGTGGAAAAGACATCCATCTCTGATGGCCTGACCAGTGGTGCGAAGGCCAACGTTGAAGAAGAGTTTGAGGAGAACCCTGCCGCGCTGGAAGCCTTGAAACGGCTCACCGGTCAAGACTTCGACTACTCGAAACCCAAATGGCGTACCTGGTGGAACACCCATGAACAGGAAGTTTTGCGCAATGCTCAAAAGCAGTAGTAGACCAAGACGAAGGTGATTTTACGGATTCAGGGGCCATGCCTGAGCTTTACATTCATTTCTTTACACCGAAGGTGTTGCGTCTTACAGCCCAGGGTTCGCGAGCCTCAGCGAGCTGCCCTGGGTCAATGGGCTCCGAGTACCTTTTACCCCGAAGGGGTTACACCCATATGCAGGTTTGTCTGCGTCCACAGATTCTATGGGCGCAACCCCTTCGGGGTAAAAGAGGCTCCGCCATGGAACCCAGGGTAGCTCGCAAGGCCTCGCAACCCTGGGCTGTAAGGCGTAATGCCTTCGGCATAAAGAAGGGGCTGAGTCATACCCAGGCCAACGCGCTGGGTTGGCAAACGGTCGGAGCTTTGCCCCTGAATAAGTCATCTGAATCCGTAAAATCACCTTCGTCCTGGTCTAGTAGATTGCTGCCCTGTTAGACAAGTTTCGCAGCAGTCATCACAATCCCCCCAACTGGTGGGCAGATCTGGAAATTTCACAACGAGGTTTTAAATGACACGCATCATCGTAAACGGCGCCTGCGGACGCATGGGACAGCGCATTTCTTCATTAGCAATGAACGACTCCGCAATCCAGTTGGCCGGTGCGCTCGAACGCAACGAGCATCCTGATCTTGGCAAAGATTACGGACTGATTCTGGGCCGGGGCGAGCTCGGCATTGCGGTCAGCAGCGATCCTTCAGAGGGGGATGTGTTGATCGATTTTACCGCACCGGTATCGACCGTTCTGCGCGCGGGGCAGGCTTCTGATAAAGGCATCGCGCTTGTCGTAGGCACAACTGGTCTTGAAGACGAACATAAAGCTGCCTTGAAGGCAGCCAGCAGGAAAGTGCCGGTACTATTGGCGCCGAACATGAGCCTGGGTGTAAATGTACTTTTCAGGATCGCAGGTGAAGTGGCCAAGATTCTTGGCGGCTCGTTCGATATCGACATTATTGAGGCGCATCACAATCTGAAAGTGGATGCGCCAAGCGGCACCGCGGTCCGGTTGGCCGAGGTGATCTGCGAGGCGTTAGGGCGTGAATATCCTGGAGGCGTCATTTATGGCCGGGAGGGGAACGTCGGCGCCAGGCCGAAAGGAGAAGTAGCCGTCCATGCAGTAAGGGGTGGCGATATCGTCGGCGATCATACGGTCTTGTTTGCTGGAGATGGCGAACGCATCGAGCTCGTTCACCGTGCTCACAGCCGTGACACTTTCGCCAATGGTGCGCTCCGTGCGGCAAAATTTGTGCACGGCAAACCTCCCGGTATGTACTCAATCACAGACGTGCTCGAGAGTGAATTGGGGGGGTGACGCCGACACTCTGTGAGATAGCTGGACGGGTGGCGCGATGTTTGAGTGACAGTCTGGTTCGCAGCATTCAAAATCGGATTTAGTTAAGATTCAAGAGACCCGTGCAGACCCAGAACTGAAGGCATAGCCTGATCTACGACGCTACTGGCAATGCGGCAGTTGGAATCCCAAGCGGCCTCAACGCGCCGTCTGCCACAACAGAGCGACAAGAGAATCAACTCGTAAGGACCGTCCACAATGAAGGTTTACCGGGAACTCCCGAAAGTGAACAGCCGCTGCATGAGGGCCATAGTGCTGCCCGCTGCCGCCCTTGCGTGTCTCGTTTTCACGGGGCCTGTCGCGGCCGAAAAACGGGCAGGATCAGACTGGTGGTCCCTTCAGCCGATCCGGAGGCCACCCGTGCCTGAAGTTCATCCAGCGGACCTTGGAAAGGTACGCAATTCAATTGATGCCTTTGTCCTTAGTCGCCTGCGGCAGGAGGGACTTTCTCCTTCATCTCCTGCCGAGGCACGACTTCTGATGCGGCGTGTGTTCTTTGACCTGACCGGGCTGCCGCCGTCCCCGGAGCAGGTGGAGGCATTTGTTGCAAAACCCGATGACGACGCCTACCGGGATCTCGTCGATGAGCTCCTGGCCAGCCCTCACTATGGCGAGCGATGGGGCCGCCACTGGCTCGACGTCGCCCGTTTTGGCGAAAGCGACGGCTTCGAACGCAATAACGTTCGCGAGAATCAATGGCACTTTCGTGACTGGGTGATCGAGTCGCTCAACGCAGATATGCCCTACAACGAATTTGCCCGCCTGCAAATCGATGGCGATATCCGCAAGCCGGGAAGGGAAGGGCTGGCCGCGGTGGCGTTTCTCACAGCGGGTGTGCACAACACGACCGTTGGCAGTTCAGAGTTCATGAAAAGGACGGCGCGCCAGGACGAACTCGAGGAAATCGCAGGCGCTGTCGGACAGACTTTCGTCGGACTGACTATCAATTGTGCGCGTTGTCACGATCACAAGTTCGACCCTGTCACCCAGAGGGAATACTATCGCTTCGTTTCAGCTCTCAGCGGAGTCTTTCATGGCGAAATGACTTACAGCGACCCAGCGGCGGATGGAAAGGCAGCCCTGGCCAGTGGAAAGGTCGCCGAACTGGCGAAGCAGCTTGAGGCATTTGACGAACCTGTCAGAGAAAAGGTGTTAGAAAAACGGAAAAATTCGGGCGTGACGAAACCTGCCCCGCCCAAGGCACTCTATGCGTGGGAATTTGAAACCGGCTTCGATGACAGCAGCGGACAAATATCCGGTAAGGGAATCGGTTCTCCTCGTCTTGAAGGGGGAGCGCTGGTCATTGACGACGGGAAGTCATTTGTCGAAACGCCGCTCCTTCCAGAGGCCTTCGGGGCGAAGACGCTTGAGGCGACTGTACAGTTGTCCAACCTTCAGCAAAGGGGCGGTGCAGTGGTTTCGCTGCAAACCCAGAATGGCGTCATCTTTGATGCGATCGTCTTCGGCGAGAGGCAGGAGCGTTGCTGGATGGCGGGCAGCGACAATTTCAAACGCTCGCAGAAGTTTGGCGGTGCTGAGGAGAAAGAAGCCGTAACCCGCCCCGTCCATATAGTGATCGTCTGGCATGAGGATGGCACGATCGAGCGCTACCGAGACGGCCAGCCCTATGGCGAAACCTACAAAGCGGCCCTGAAGAGCTTCGCGAGCAATCAGGCCGTCTTGCGGTTTGGAATCCGCCACTTCCCGCCCGGAGGGAACAAGCACCTGAGTGGCAGGATTTTCAACGCGCGGCTCTACGATAGTGCCCTGTCGCCCGGAGCAGTCGCCGCTGCCGCCGGCTCTGAAAGCTCCTTCGTATCCGAAGAAGAAATCCTCGCAGCACTCGACGGGGAAGCTCGTGCGGCCCGCGCTCTGCTGTTGGAAAACTTGAACGCCGCTCGTACCGAGCTGTCGAAGATCGACACCGCCGTCAGAGGCAAAATTTACACCGTCGCTGCCCGGGGAAACCCAGGGTCGACAAAGGTGCTCAAACGGGGAAACGCCATGGAGGAGGGGGAAGAAGTGACGCCGGGCGCGGTGCTTGCCGTGCAGGGCGTATCGCCGGACTTCGGGCTGCCGGCCAATGCTCCGGACTCTGCGCGACGCGGGCGGCTGGCCGATTGGATTACCAGCAAGGGCAACCCTCTGTTTGCCCGTGTCATTGCCAATCGGCTCTGGCATCACCACTTTGGAAGCGGGCTTATCGAGACTCCCAACGACTTCGGTTTAAGTGGCGGGCTGCCCAGCCATCTGGAACTCCTCGACTGGTTGGCGACCGAGTTGGCTGAGCAAGGCTGGTCATTAAAAAAGATGCATCATCTGATCGTCACATCGGCTACCTACCGGCAGTCCTCGCGCCCGAATGCAAAGGGCCTCGCCGCCGATGCGGGGAACCGCCTGCTCTGGCGTAAATCGCCAACCCGGCTCGATGCGGAGTCCCTGCGCGACTCCATGTTGGTGGTCTCCGGAAAATTAGATCCTCAACGCGGCGGCCCCGGGTTCCGGGATGTCGGGGTGAAGCATCTCGACGGCACAACCTACTATTCGCCCTTTGACGAAGAGAATGGGGCCTTTCATCGCCGCACGGTGTATCGCTTTTCTCCACGCGGTGCCCGCAGCGCCATCCTGGATACTTTTGACTGCCCAGATCCAGCGAACGCCGCACCTCGCCGCTCGGTAACCACGACTCCGCTTCAGGCCCTGGCATTATTGAACAACGCGTTTTCCCTTCGCATCGGGGGACATTTTGCGGCGAGGGTAGTACGGGAGGCCGGGGAAAAGACCGAAGCGCAGGTCGAACGCGCCTACCGCCTCGCTTTCGGGCGACTGCCCGATGAACGGGAACAGAAAGCCGCTAGCACTCTCGTCTCCGGCCACGGGCCGGGCGCGCTCGCCCGCGTCCTTTTTAACAGCAATGAATTTATCGTGATCGAATGAACCATCCCTCTTCATCACTCACTCGCCGTGATTTTTTTCACTGGGGCGTACGAGGTCTCGGCGCCACTGCCTTCGCGAATCTGTTGGCAACAGAAAGCTGCGCTGCCTCTCTCGCGCATTTCGCACCGAGGGCCAAACGCGCCATTCACATCTGCCTTGTCGGAGGGTTGAGCCACCTCGATTCGTTTGATTACAAGCCGCACCTTGAGACCGTACATGGGAAATCACTGCAATCGGACGAACAGCCAGACATCTTCTTCGGAAAGGTAGGCTTGCTGCGACAGAGCGATTTCAAATTTGAACAGCGTGGACGCAGCGGACTTTGGGTTTCGGATCTGTTCCCGCATATCGCCAGGATGGCGGATGATCTGTGCGTCATTCGCTCGATGACCTCAGATTCCGCCAACCATACCCCCGCGCTCTTTGTCGCGAACAGTGGTTTTCAATTCAATGGCTTTCCCACGCTGGGGGCATGGCTTTCTTATGGCCTGGGAAAAGATACGGATGAACTGCCAGCCTACGTGGTACTCCCCGACGAGCGTGGCGATCCAAACGGCGGGGCTAACAGTTGGACGAACGGCTTCCTCCCCGCTGTCAGCCAGGGCGTCAAATTTGCCAGTGGCGAACTCCCGGTGCGCGACCTCTTTCCCGCAAAAGCGATCCCGCCTGAGGAAGAGGTTGCAGTCCGTGACATGCTCCGGCGGAGCAATCAGATTCATCGGGAGCGAACGGGATTCGAGGACATGCTCTCGGCTCGCATGCAGAGCTACGAACTTGCCGCTCGCATGCAGATGTCCGTGCCGGGCGTTGCTGATATTTCCGGTGAGTCGCAGGACATCCGGGAACTCTACGGATTCGATGACCTGGCGACGCAGAGCACGGCCCTGCGCTGTTTGCTCGGCAGACGATTGTTGGAGCGCGGTGTGCGTTTTGTGCAGTTGTTTTCCGGCGGGCCCATCGCAGGAAGCCCGCGCAAGAGCTGGGATGCGCATGAAAACGTGAAGCAAAACCACAGCGTCGAAGCGCGCCGTATCGACAAACCTGTTGCCGGCTTGCTCCAGGATCTCAAGCAGCGCGGAATGCTGGACGATACGCTGGTAATCTTTACCACAGAGTTCGGCCGCACCCCGTTCGCCCAATCCAACGCAAACGAGGTCGGCCCCGGGCGAGACCACAATAAGTACGGCTTCTCCTGCTGGCTCGCCGGTGCCGGTACACGTGGCGGCTTCGCCTTCGGCAACACCGATGAGATCGGCTGGAAGGCTGTCGAAAACCCAATGCCCTGGCACGACTTCCATGCCACCGTGCTCGCCGCGCTGGGACTCGACCACGAAAAACTGACCTACTACCACAACGGCATCCAGCGCCGCCTCACCAACGTTCACGGGAAAGTTGCCTGGGACCTGTTTGCTTAGGGCTCAGGCCAAAATGATCTTGCCATTGTTCACAGTCCCGAAGGAACGCTGGTGAGTAATCCTTGGTTTTAACCTTGTCGTTACCCAAATCGCGTGCAGCTCCCCCTGCCAGCTCGTCTGGCCGGTGAGCAGAGATCTATAGGCTAAGAGGCCGGAAACGATTGAATTCGACCCCTGCCGCCTCGGGGACTGTTGATTTAATGATGCCACCGGCTTGCCCGGTGGAGATTCACGTTTCGAAGTTGCGGGCATCCTGACAGCTTT
>JAQBXN010000207.1 GCA_027625095.1 Planctomycetota bacterium
AGCCCTGACTGCGGAGGCGACCGACCAGGCATTTCCTCCTGTGCTCTGAGCGAGGGGAGCATATATGGGGCACCCATCAGGCGCTAAGGGGGCTCAAACTTAAAAAAGATTGTAACTGTTCAGGGCGGAATCCTTCTTTCTTGTGGCATGTGAAGGCAGCGGCGTGGAATGGGGATTCCCGCAGAGAATAGCCAGGAACAGATGAGAAAACCGAAGAAAGTGAGGACTAACTTGACAATACTATCTCTCTTTACCTCGAAGAGGTTGGATGACACCCCGTACATAACTTTCCCTTTCCCCTTTCTTGCTGATTTCATGGGTGCAGCTTTTCCTCCTCTTTGAATAGGAGCCCGGCTTTCTGAGGAACAATTGGCCTTCACCACATTGTGCAGGTCGGGTTGCTCTGGTCTGGGGTACGTACCGATTGCCAAGCATGTGACACCAACTAATCTGTATCCTCTGGCGTCGGTGTTCGAAGCCATCACAACCAGGATCATCTCCACCGGAGGACTTCATGCTCTCTCTACCTCTGCGATTCACAATGGCCGCGGCTTTCCTCTGTCTCCCTCTTCATGCTGATGAAGGATTCAAGTCGATTTTCAATGGCAATGATCTCGCAGGCTGGGATGGCGATCCCCTTCATTGGTCCGCGATGGAAGGTGTCATTCGCGGGGACTCCACAAAAAATCGCGCGAAGAGCAACACCTTCATCGTGTGGCGTGATGGCAAGCTCAAGAACTTCGAACTCAAGCTCAAGTACCGCATCCACTCGGGCAATAATTCCGGCGTTCAGTATCGCAGTAAGGAGGTCCAGAAGTGGGTCGTCAGCGGTTACCAGGCCGAAGTTGAAAACCGCCTCGGTAAGACTGGTTTCCTTTACCACGAAAGGGGCCGTGGCTGGCTCGTGGATGTCGGCGACTTCATGGAAATCGCTGCGGACAGCAAGAAGCGGATTGTCGGCGAGGTATCAGATTGGGATACGATCATGAAAGCCCCTTATCACACTGACAAGGATTGGAACGCCTACCACTTTATCTGCCGCGGCAACCACGTCATCCACTATCTAAACGGATATCAGACAATCGAGCTCATCGATCACGAAACAGCAAACCGATGCATGGAAGGCATCCTCGCGCTCCAGGTGCACGGCGGTTCACCAATGACCGTTGATTTCAAGGACATTGAAGTCCATGAGCTCACCGAAAGTTACGGCGAGGCGATACGCCTCGCGAACACAGACAGCCTGGAAGGCTGGACATTCTCCCCTGTAGCAGCGAAACAGGCATTCAGCATCGTTGAGTATGAAGGCCCTGCTTCGAAGCGCCGTCGCGGTGCAGGTAATCAGGAGATCAATATCAACGGAAGTCTGAAAACTACAGGTGGCGAAGGAACCGCCAGCCCGGCGAACGCGAGTGATCAATTCATTCTTCGCTTTCAGAAGAACGACGGTGCTGCCGACGGCATCTTCAAAACCGTCAAGGGCTGGAGCGCGCACGAAGTCAGTGTCATCAACGGCAAGACCAGTTATAAGATCAATGGAGTTGCCACCGATGCAGATTCACCAGTCGTTCAAGGCAAGATTGCACTCCGTGCTGGCTCTGGCGAGTATCGCAACCTCGTCTTGATCCCAATTCAGTGATCTGCCGCTGGAATTGTTGTTTTCCTTCAGACCACTATGGCAGGCGCCTTGACTGGTTCTATAATTCCTGACCGTTCGTTTGGCGAAAGTTGCCCTGAGACGCTTTCAAGGAATACGGATGGAACACCTTATCCAAGAAGCTCTGGATTTGATATTGGCCGGCCAGTGTGAGGAGGCACTCACTTGCCTGGACCAGGTGACAGTCGATGACTTACAAAGTGGTGTGAGAGTTGAGTTTCTTTACTGGCGGTCTTACGCACTTTCGAATCTTCATCGTTTTGAAGAAGCCGAAAGCGTACTGCGTGATGGCATCCGCGAATACCAGAACGAAGGCCGGTTTTTCCGTTCCCTGGGACTACTGCTTTCCGAAGCAGGGCGTGAAAACGAGAGCCTGATCTACTTTGCCAAGGCCAGTGAGTTGATGCCCGATGACAGCACCACGGCGTACGAATGGGGGTTCGCACTCTATAAACTTGAGCGCGATGACGAAGCGATTGAGCGGTTCAATGACGCTCTGACCATCGACCCGAAATGCGCGGACGCGATTCGATACCTCGGCGAGATCTACTGCTCAAGAGAGGATTACGAGCAGGCATATCTCAGCTACCACAACTATCTTCATCATAATCCCGAGGACCACGTAATCCTTGTTGAAGCCTCTATCTGTCTCTCAGACCTCGAACGCTTCGAAGAGGCATTCGAATATTACGAGCGTGCCGCCAAAGTGAATCGGGAATACGTCTATACTTATTACAACTGGTCAGTCAGCCTTTGGCGTTCAGGGGATCTGAATAAGGCTGTCCTTCGCATTCGTGAGTGCCTCCAGATTAATTCGTCGTTCCCGCTTGGATGGATGCTGCTTGGCCGGCTGCAGTTGGCGCTCGGTAATGAAGAAAGCGCACTGAAGACCATGGGCCGAGCAATGAAATTCATCCAGCGACGAAAGCCCGCGGACGACGATATGGTTTGCTGGTGCTACGAATCCTATTTCGAGACCATGATCGAAGTGGGCAAGCCGGAGGCAGCCGAAGCCATTTTCTGGGAATGTGCCCGTTCAAACATTCTCTCCGAAAACCTCCTCGTTCATTACAACTCTCTCTCCGCGGCCCAAACTGACAACCTCTGCCTCTGGTGGATTCTGCTGGACGTCCGGCTTTACAAGCCTGCTCCGGCGGCGGATCTCGATGGCGAAAACGCGGGTGGCTACCTGGTTGGATTCAATGTGCTTGCACATGACCCGGATGAGGCGGTGGATTACGCGATTGATTTCGAACGCACACTCTCCGAAGGCGATGCATTCGTCGAGGAGTGCCTGCTCAGGGACACACGCATTGAGGATGTCCCGGGAGTGTGCCGAGTCTACACCAATCGCAATTATTACCTGGCGACATGATCAAACTTGAATTCGACAGGGGGACGCTGCTCGTTCATTCGGAAGCCCTGCCGGGGGATCTAGCACTTCCCGGCTGCGTCTTTGACGAGCGGGTCAACCTCTGGCGCGCCCCCGCTCGCTTCTATCGCGAGATTGTGACCGTTCTTACTCGCAGCGAATTAGCGTTCGAGGATAACGCGCGTGATTATGAAGAGCTCCAACTGATCTCGAGTCTCGAGCGAAAGCCATTCCCCTACCAGCAGGAGGCCGTCGATACCTGGGTGAAGTCCGGCAAGCGTGGAGTGATCGTCCTGCCAACCGGCGCGGGGAAGACATTCGTTGCACAGATGATCATGGAAAGGATGCAGCGGAACACCCTCGTCGTCACCCCCACAATCGATCTGATGCAACAGTGGTATGGTGTCCTTGGCACCGGTTTCGATATCGAAGTCGGCCTCATCGGGGGCGGTTACTATGAGCCTCGGCAAGTAACGGTGACAACCTACGACTCCGCATACATTCACATGGAACGTATCGGTAACCGGTTCGGCCTCATTGTCTTTGATGAGTGCCACCACTTGCCCGGCCCCACTTACTTGATGGCGGCGGATTCATGTATCGCGCCGTTTCGGCTCGGCCTGACGGCCACCCCGGATCGCGACGACGGTGAGGAGTGGCGACTGCAGGATGCCATCGGCCCCGTTGTCTACCGCAAAGAGATCAAGGAACTCGCGGGCGATTACCTTTCCGATTACGAAACAGTTCGCGTCTATGTAAAGCTCTCCGATGCGGAGCGAGCGGAGTATGCGAGTGAGCGCGCCATTTACCGCGATTTTGTGCGTACGGAAAACATCAGTCTCAGCGGCCCAAACGGATGGACGCGTTTTCTCATGGCCACCTCACGAAGCGAGCAGGGTCGCCGCGCGTTCCTCGCCTATCGAAATCAGAAGGCCATTGCTCATGCGTCCGGAGCAAAGATTCGTGAACTGGAAGACCTGCTCGCCAAACATCGGTTCGACCGCGTGATCATCTTTACCAACGACAATAAGACGGTTTACAAGATTTCCCGGAAGTTCTTGATTCCGGCTATCACTCATCAGACCAAGGTGAAAGAGCGGCATGAAATCCTGCAACGATTCAACGCAGGCGAGTATCCTTTTCTGGTCACCTCGAAAGTCCTCAACGAAGGAGTTGATGTCCCGGCTGCCAACGTAGCGGTTATCCTTTCCGGCAGCGGAAGTGTCCGCGAGCACGTGCAGCGTCTCGGCAGAATCCTGCGCCGCGCAAAAAACAAACACGCGCTGCTGTATGAAGTTGTGGCCGAGGACACCTCTGAGGAATACGTCAGCAGCCGCCGGAGACAGCACAGTGCTTACACTTGATCTACTGCAGATTTCCATTCGGAGAGGCGAGGTCTGCCCGCGATACATCGATCCCGAAAACGAGGAGTTCTTCGCCATCGCTAAGTCCCTCATTCGCATCTACAACGAGAGTGTTGGAAGGAGCAGAGAGGAACTGAGTGCCGACCTCGAAGACTATCTCGGCACCGGCACGGATTTCATCTTTCATCGGGGCCTGGCAAAACTCCTGCTCGATCGGTGCGAGTTTGAAACGGAATCCAAAATCGAACCCATCGAACTCCGACGCCGGATTTGGGAAGCCTCGGCAAGATTCCACCGCGAATCTATTGGCAAAGCGTTTAATCGTACCGAGGTCATTCAGATGATTCTCGACGAACACCCTTCTGATGCAGAAGGCATCGATCAACAGATGTATGCGGATCTCAAGGACCAGCAGATATTGCAAACATTCCGCTCCTGCACGCCCGCCTGGTTGCTTCAACGCTACAACGTCTCACTTGCCCAGGCCGTTCTCTTGCGTGCGACTTCGATGGAGGTCACCCTTGATAAACAGCCGGTCGGGAAGTACCGGGAGGTCTTTCGAAAAATCAAATTCTTTCAATTAATGCATCAGGTCGAAGGAACTTCGGCCACCGGATACACGATTCGACTTAATGGCCCGCTCTCGCTGTTCAAGTCGTCCCAAAAATATGGAATGCAGATGGCCAACTTTCTACCCACGCTTCTGCATTGCGAAAAATGGCAACTCTCCGCACATCTCCTTTGGGGCAAGAAGAAAGTTGAGAGGCAATTTCGGTTGGCCCCGCAGCAGAATCTTCGCCCGCATACCCGGCTCACAGGCCAGTGGCAGCCGGAAGAGATGACCTGGCTGCTCGACCAGTTCCCCAAGCTCGAATCCGATTGGACCATCTCCAACGACGCCGAAATCCTCGACCTCGGCGGCCGCGGCATCATGATCCCTGATTACGTTTTCGAGCACGTCGATGGCCGCCGGGTCTATATGGAAGCATTCGGTTTCTGGCGCCGTACCGTCGCACAGTCACGCCTGGAGCTCCTTCAAGAACATGGGCCTGAAAACTTCATCCTCGCTCTCTCCAAAGATCTCTTCACCGGCGAGGAAGATTACAAAGACCTGCCAGGCGAGGTGTATATGTTTCGGAGCGCTCCTATTGCTCGGGAGATTCTGCAGGTGCTTGAAGGACGTAATACGTAATACGTAATACGTATTACGCCCAGCATGCAATCATCTTCATCCCGCATACGATATACACGTCAAGTTGGTCGTGTATCGACCATCAACCATTCACCATTCACCATATTCCCATGCGTTCACTTTCACTTTTCTGCAGTCTCTCCATTCTCTTTCACGGCCTCGTGCTTGCCCAGGACAAAAAGGAGACTGAAGAGGGCGACATCTTCCCGGACCAGGAATTCGATGAAGTGATTTTGCGCATAGGCACTTCGTTTCACGGAATCATCCAGAACGAAACCGAAACGGAAGTGGTGCTCAAATTGAAGAACTCCCCTCTGGAGAACCGGTTTCGGAAAGGCGATGAGCCCGAGAATATCAAGGCCATCCGTTACAGATTTTCACGCCGCGATTCGTTCCTGAAGGAGCTCGAAAGCGTCGGCGAAGATGTCGAAAAGAACTACGAACTGGCCCACAAGTGTAAGCGCTCAAAACTGCCCGGTGAATATGCACAGCAGCTAAAGCGCGTCGTCGAGCTCGATGAGACCCACCTCAAGGCATATCTGGATCTGCTGGCGCATTACAACGAGGTGAAAGATATGGAAGGCGAACTCGATACATGCCTCAAGATGCGTGAACACGAGCTGGAATCTCTCGATATGGTGTTACGCATGGGCCAGATCTACAAAGAGCTCGGCCTCGGCCAGTGGGCATACCGTGAGCTTAAGAAGGTGCTCGACAATAAGCCTTCACACACAGAGGCAATGCTCGATATGGCCGATCTCTATCGGATGATCGGCAAACCGAATGAAGCGCTTCAGATCTATGAGGAGGTGCTAGAAAAGAAACCCCGTTCACCCGAAGCGCTGGTCGGCAAAGGCCGTCTTGCCTTTGACAGGGGCCGCTACACGCAGGCGAGGGCGCTTTTCGAGAAAGCCATCAAATCCAATCCGAAATTCATTCCCGCCCGCTTCCACCTCGGTCTTGTACATCTGGCTGCCGGTGATCCAGCGAGCGCTGCCGAAAGTCTGAAGGAGGTCCCTGAAGAATCGAATCTCGCATCGCATGCATGGTTGCATTCCGCATTCGCCGAGGCGGCGCTCGGACAAACCGTAAAAGCCGAAGAACTCATGAAGAAGGCGGCCGAAAAGTTTTCGGAGAGCCAGAACAAGCTGGTTCAGGCGTTCATCTACGAAAACCTGAAAGACGCGGACGCGGCAGAACGGGCCATGACTGTTTACGAGAAGGTCATCGAGGACAACCCCGAATTGTATTTCGCACAATTGGGCCTGGCGCGTTCACTGGTCAACGCAGGCAAGGTAGACAACGCATTACAGATCCTGCCCCGCGTCCTTCGAATGAATCCGGATTTCTGGCCGGCCCAGGCTGTGCAGGGGATCGCCCACCTGGATCTTTCAAAATTTGAGGAAGCGGCGGATGAACTTGTAAAGGCGAGAGAGCTGCACACAAAGACCGGCGCCAAACCGGATACCACTTTGATGTTCGGAATCGGATACGCCTTGCTTGGCGCAGGCCGAGCCGAAGACGCCCGGGGCTTCTTCCGGGACGTCCTTCAGATTGAGGATGAGCACGCGGCCGCGAAAGCTGGTCTCGCCTTTATTCAGGCAGGCGGCAAGGATCTTTCCAGCATGCTCTTGAAAGAGGCAGAGTCTGGCAAAGATGAAGAGAAACCAACCACGGAGGAATCAAAGGAGGACGGTGAAGAGGGTGAAGCATCTGAAAAGAAAGAAGAAGCTGATAAAGAGGACGCTGCCAAGGAGGAAACTGCTGAAACAGAATCAGAACCTGAAATGAAAAAAGAAATGGCGGACAAACCGGAGATGGCAGACAAACCGAAGATGGCGGAAATGAAAGTAGAGAACGGAATGATGAAAAAGACGGGCGCAGATGGAGATGAAGAAGAGTTGAAGGAGGGAGATAAGGAAAGGATTCTCGGTATCCGTAAGACCGACAAAGAAGCTGAAAAGATCTTGAGTAAGAAAGGTCTGTTTGATACCAACGAAGAAGAGGTTACTGACGCGGAGCCTTCAGCCGAAGCCACGCCCGGATTAGTCGATACAGAAGGTGCTGCACTGGCTGAAGAGCGGGAGGCGAAGGCGATTGCGTTCAATGACCTTGCAAAAAACAGCATCAACGAACTTCGCAAAAAGGCGCGAGTAATTATCTGGCTGAATGCCGTGAAGTAGTGAACGCAGGGCAGGCCTGGCCTGGCAGCCTGATCAAGAAATACTTCACCTGTTTTCAGCCCTGATACTTGCGCAGGCCGCGTACCATCAGGCCCTGCTGATTTTCGGCTTTCACCTTCTCTTTGAGTTTCTCTGCTTCCTCGCGCTTTGCCGTCGTGGCTGCACTGATGACGGTGAAATCGTCCGGCCGGCGATATCGATGAATGAACACAGGTCGACGTTTGTCCGAATGGTTCTGCTTCGAGCCGTGAATCGTACGGACATGAAAGAAAATGGAATCTCCCGCACTGCCGCAGATGGGCAAAGCCCTCTCCCAGGGCCAGTCATTCGGGTCCAAGCCCAGGTGACTGAAAGTGTCGATGTGCTTCAACTGCCCTAGATTCTTCGAGCCGGGCACGACGTGAAGTGCTCCGTTAACCAGATCGGTATCAACGACATACGAAAGTATGCCCACCGGGCCTTCATACTTGTGCTCAAAGTAAGCGGAGTCCTGGTGCAGATGTTTGGGGTGGCCTCCGACCGGCTCCTTCACGAGGCACTGGCCACCAGCGAACAATTCGATGTCGGCCCCAATAATTTCCTCGACGATATCGAGCAGCTTCTTGTCGAAAGCGGATTGGAAGAATGTGCCGCTGACCGCGTATCGATATCCGAGCACCATAATCTGCTTGTCTCGCCCGTAGGTTTCCGGCGCCGGCAGAAAGAGCGTGCCGTCCGGTGTGTTCCATCCGATGTCTGGGACAACTGTGGCTTTGTCGAGCAGAGAGAGTGACTGATCGCAAAAGAAATCGATTTCACGTGACATTTGTTCCACATACG
>JAQBXN010000064.1 GCA_027625095.1 Planctomycetota bacterium
CGCACCGTTTACTCGTCGAAGTTACAAGAAATCGAGTCGTTTTAGACTTGGCATGTCAGTCTCACGGTTCACGCGCCCCTTCAGGGCTCGATGAAATGGGGACGCATACCCAGGGCGTTGCCCTGGGCTGGTATGTGCCGCGCCGTTGGCGCTGAAAACCGCCGCCCGAGTGCGGATGGATACGTTGGTGCTGAAAATCACCCGCCATAACCAAGCCCTCGTAGAATTGCTTTGATAGCCTGCTCAAGTATGGCGGACCCAGCGAATTGGGCGTGCAGTTCACCGACTAAGCGCGGCATCTTTTCCTCGAAAGGGTCGCCGTCGTCCTCGACTTCCTCGGCGCCGACGTAGTGCCGGGCGTGAGGACGTGGCCGTGCGCGGCGATTTCGGGGGTGGTGGCATTTACAGGAACCCGGATCGGGGCCGGGATAGCGCATACGCCATCGGTGGATTACAGGGTAGTGCTGAAGCACCGATCCACGTCCGGGCTATCCCATTGGCTCCGGAGTCGTTGAAGGTGCATGCGGCAATCTCATCTGCGACCGTTTGGACAGCACAGGTATGCGATGGGACATTCAAGAGGCACAGGCAATGTCAGACCTGAGGGACGCCTGGATTAACGACCAATGGGAGGGATTCTGCGAATTCAGGGTCAATCACGAGACCGAAAAACTATATCCCTGCCAGGATCGGTTACATGCCGCATAAGCGGAGTGCCAGTTACGCTCCCGTCAGATCGCTTCTAAATTCCGTTAGGTTTTTCAGCGGAATCTCTTTCTTAATCTGGTGCGATTGCTCAGGTCGATGCTCTTCATCCCAGTTTTTATGGTGTCCCCCGACATGGAGAAAGCCGCGTCAAGAGCCACCTTGTTGATCGCCTTGTTCATCTTCACTTCTGGTAGGTTGCACGAGCGGAGATCGGCGTCTTCCCCCGGGGAGAACATGCCTCCGCAATCTTGATTTTCTCTGCTCGGAGCACGTCAAAGATGAATGCGGTGACAGGTCACCGCGTCCTGATACCAGTCTTCGCGTCCGGCTACTTTGCATCAAAGACGCGGGTGATAATTGTCTGGATCAGTTTCACTTTTTCTCCTTCGGGTGCGGCCTTGAGGGCAAGGTCCAAATCTGAGCGAGCCGCCTCCTTCTGGCCTGCGTAAAAATTGCATTCTGAGCGAAGCAGATAGGTGTCTTGAGCTAATTGACCACTGGGCTTGTCATCCTTCAACGTTTCATCGCAGGCCGCAATCGCACCTTTGAAGTCTTTCTTTTCAAGAAGCGAGCGAATCTTGGTCTGCCGGCTGATGCTGGCGTACTTGCTTTTCAAACCGGCTTCATCATTCGCATCCGCCTTTAAAATCTCCTCAGTCAAATTGCCGTAGGCGGCCAGGATAACACCAGGCTGAAGATTTGAACCGGAAAGCGCGGTCAATGCTGTATCAAGAAGCCTGGCTCGTTCGGCCCCCTTTGCCTTCTCGGCATCGGCAAGTGCCTCGTCGCGTTTCTCTCGGATGCCCTTCAATTCAGACAGGTGCGCGAGGTATTTTTCAGCACCACCGGCCTGGTAGCCTGTCTGCGCGAAAGGGCGCCCATCCGCATCCATCAGCAGGATGGTTGGAAAGCCCTGCACCTGGAATTTCGCCTGCCATTCCTGATTCTGTTTCTTGATTTCCGCTGACTGCTGTTTGCCGCGTGGAAAATCCAGCTCGACCAGCACGAAGCTCTTTGTCACGGCTGGGAGGAATTCCTTCTGGCTGAAGACTTCCTCATTTAAACGGATGCACCAGCCACACCAGTCTGAACCGGTGAAATCTATCAGGATGTCCTTGCCTTCTGCCTTGGCCTGCTTCAATGCGGCATCGACGTCATGAGTCCATCCGTCGCCTCCGCCAAAACAGGTAGACAGGCTCAGAAGAGCGGTCAGAGCGATGGGTATAACCAACCCGGTTGATAGGCAGAATCTCATATTATCCTCCTGGAGATGAGTGGTGTTCTATAGGGATGTCTAGACTGTTTTAGGGCGACCGTGAGACAGCTTAGTCCCACTTGAGAGCTGATGATTACTTATAAATCCAGCCATGCCAACCTCCCCGATACGGATTTGTTCCAGGAGCGAGCGAGTCCTACCGGGCCCACCGAGTTCATTCCTGCGTGTGTTTGCCTCGGCAGGGGTGAAATCCTGAACTGTCAGATTCATTCGAGACAGTTACGGGTGCAGGCGGGCTAAGGCGTCTGAGTTACGCACCAATCTCCTTGAGCATCTTCGGCCATGCAAGGTCTGCATAGAACCGGTGTCCCTCCGGGCCTACGACTAATTGACATCTATCTTCTGCGCCTGCCGCCTTATAGATCTCTTTCAAGTGTTTGAAGGCCTTGCGAACCTCCTTTATTGGAAAGATCTCGTCCTCCTTTCCAGCGACAAGAACTACCGGCCTGGGCGCGAACAATCCCATCACATCCGGCATTTCCGCATAATTCAAAAGGTGCGGTACGTAGTTATCCATACAGTGATAAATGGACATGATCGAACCAGCAAACGTACAGAAGTAGCATGAGGGGATGGCGAATTTCAGCCGTGGCAGAACGGCGGCCGAGAAGAGGCTGATGGTTCCGCCGCCCGAGTTGCCCATGATGCCCACACGATTCGGATCGTAGTCGTCACGGGTCTCCAGATAATCAATTCCGCGATCGACATCAAAGACGCGTTCCCCAATCAAGGTGCGGCCCAGCATCAACGCGTGCATGGAAGCATCGTGGCACCCATGAGTGGAGACTCGCTCTTGAACGAGCTCCCGACGCTCCCCAAAAGAACGCTGCTCGATGCAGAGCGCCGCGATTCCACGTTTCATGCAACCAAGCGCAAAATCACGATCTCCCGGCACATCCATCGGTTTTGTTTCGTCCTCCCGCTCGACTGCAATCGAGTGATGCATGCCGGACGTGTGGCCCTGGACGCAGATCATGAAAGTGTAAGGAGGTTTGATGTTCGCCGGCAGGCAAACATAAGCAAGGACATCGGAATAGGGCTCGCTCGTGAAGGCAATTTTTTCGATGGAACCCAGCTCATGCTCACGCTTCCAAAGCGATGCCACTCTCAGTGGGACGCGTTCCTTCGGATAATTCCCAAGGAGTTCCTGCACCTTCTTGCGGAGTTTTCGCTGCCACGATTTCACGTCACCTCCTGAGTAAGCAAGGGAGCGCGTCGTCTGTTTCATCAAGTGTGTATGCTGAATGGAAGGTGACAGATGCAATTTTCGTGTCTTGGCCATGGTGGTGTCCTTGGATTAAAGAATGGTTGAATCGTAACTGCTCAGAGGGAAATCCGGTGACTCAAATCCGGAGTTGGAGTAAGGGCATTATTCGCAATACCGTTCAGTTAAGCCCCCATCCGGCTTGCCTGGATGGGGAATGAGGTTACAAGCTAAAGTTCCGACGAAGGACACTAAAAGCCCAATTTCACGCCGCTTAGCCCAAGGACCTTCTTCACCATCCGGACGAGCCGCATGGGGTCGGGTCAGATTCTGCTGCCGTCCCAGTAGGCCGTCAATTTTTTATTTTGTGCGAATCGGGTTGAACGACCCAGCAGAAATTCTTTGTCGTAGTTTTCGGTAGTCTTAAGATCTGCCGGATACGCGGAAGGGACGAAGAATAGAGATGCTCAGAGTCGAAATTGACTGCCCTGGATCCAGTTCATCGCTCCCGAAACTATCCCCGCTTCAGACCTCCAAGACCTTAAACGGCAATTCCAGAGTCCTGAAGGAAGACTTTAGACCTTAGAAAGAAGAAGAAAGAAGACTCCCCGCGGAGCGTGGAGACCACGATTGTAGACCTCTGAATCCTGAGTCCTGACCCGAATTTTCAATGAACACTCAAAGACTGGCCCTGACAGAAACTCAACTCTCCCGATATCGTGAGCGCGGATATGTATTCCCCCTGGCCGCGTTCGAGGAGAGCGAGATTGCGGAGTTCCTGCCACAGTACAATCGAATGCAAGGCCTGCTGCCCGGCCATGCCGACGTCAGCCGGGTGAACTGGTGGCACAAACGAAACAACTACATCTATGGCCTCGCAACGAATCCCGGTATCCTCGATTACGTCGAGAGCATTCTTGGGCCAAACATCATCCTCTGGGGCTCACACTTTTTCGTGAAAGACCCGCGAGACAACAGCGTTGTGCCCTGGCATCAGGATGCACAGTACTGGCCGCTCACGCCCATGAATGCGACGACCATCTATATTGCCTTTACCGATTGTGATTCTGAGAATTCATGCATGAAGGTCATTCCCGGCTCTCACCGGGGGAAAACTATCCGGCCTCACAGAAGAGCCGATAAAGAGGAATACGACCTCAAGGATGAGATTCCCGAATCCGAATTCGATCCGTCGGAGGCCGTGGGCATTGAGCTGAAAGCCGGCGAGGTCTCGTTGCATGACGACGCGCTCATCCACGGCTCAGGCCCGAACCATTCCGATCGCCTGAGGGTGGGTCTGACTTTCAGATACTCGAGCACCGACGTGAAGTGCGACCTCTCCATCTGGCCCACTTATCGGGCCTACCTGGTGCGGGGGGTGGATGAATACAGGAACAACCCGCCCGGTGTAATCCCAACTGAATTCGGCGCACCGGACAAGATATTTCCAGAATGAAAACCCAACTTTCCATCACAACCGACTACGTAAAAGATCGCGACTGCCCAGAGCCCTATCTACGTGCGATAGCGGAGGCCGGCTTCACCCATCTGCACTGGTGCCACCACTGGAACACAGACTTTCTTTATTCTGAAGATGAGATTCAGCAGATATCCGTCTGGCTCAACAATTTCGGCATCGAGCTCAATGACCTTCACGCTTCCATTGGCCGCGAGAAACACTGGCTGTCAGATCACGAATATGAGCGGAAGGCCGGCCTGGAACTTATCAGAAATCGGATCGGCATGACTTCCAGGCTTGGTGGCGACGTAATCATCCTTCACGTCCCGGCGATTCATGAGGATAAAGATCGAGAGTGCTTTCTCCGAGACCATCTTCGCGCGGCATTCGATTCCCTTGAACCCTTCGCACGTGAGCAAGATGTCAGGATTGCAGTAGAGAATCTGGTTGCCGATAATTTTCCCAGGTTGGCGTCGCTACTAGATTCGTATCCGCCGGACTTCCTTGGGGTGTGTTACGACTCCGGGCACGGCAACATTTGTGGGAACGGCCTTGAGCAGTTGGAAAAAGTCAAGCATCGTCTGATTTCTCTGCATTTGCACGATAACGATGCAACAGGCGATCTACACCAGCCAATCTTCCACGGGAATGTTAATTGGGATCGTCTGGCCGAAATCATCGCCAGTTCTTCCTACACGAAAGTGACGAGCATGGAGGTCATTCAGCGAAACAGTGGCATGGAAGACGAGACAGAGTTCCTCGAGGTAGCCCATGAAACTGGTGAGCGATTTGATGGAATGATTCGGCAGGCACGAAGCAGTAAGGACTAAGGAACACTATGGGCAAGATCCCCGTCCATCTTTTCGAAAATCTGGAATACAAGGAATTCGATCTGGTCATTAGTGCCCAGCCCGCTCAGGAGCGGCTGGACAATCAAGTCTTCGGCCGATTCGGTTATCTATCTCGCACCTTCATCCAGAAGCTCATCACCTGGGGCGAGATTACTGTCAATGAGCAAGTGGTCCGGCCTTCGAAGAAACTTCACATCGGTGACAGGATTCACATGCGTCTACCCCAGTTGCCGGAGCGTGTAATCAAGCCGGAGGACGTAAAGCTTGACATCCTTCACGAAGACGAACACATCCTGGTCATCAACAAGCCCCGTGACCTCGCCTGCCACGCGGGTAAGAAAAACCATGGAGGAACTCTGGCCAACGCAGTGATCTATCACTTGTTCGGTATGGCAGTGGATGCAGGAAAAAAGAATCCAGGCATCGTGCATCGCCTGGATAAAGATACTACCGGCGTCATGGTGCTGGCAAAGACCCCGGAAATGCATCGTTTGATAGCACGCCAATTTGCCCGTGGGACGACCCAGAAGGAATATCTTTCGGTCGTCAAGGGCCAGCCGCGGACAAGCACGGGTCTGATCGACAGCCCGATCGGTTTCCACCCCTACCTCAAGAGTACGATGAGTGTGCGAATGGACGCCAGGAGAAAAAGGGAGGCGGTAACCCGGTTTACGGTCCTTGAAAGATACAAGAGCGGCGTCCTCGTCAGCCTTTTGCCAAAGACCGGCCGAACCCACCAGTTGCGTGTGCATCTCGAATCCATCGGTCACCCCTTGTTCGGTGAAGACCGTTATCTCGGCCGCTACAAGAAAAACGAACTCGATCTCGCCTTGGGCCGCCAGGCTCTCCATGCCTGGAGACTGTCCTTCGCCCACCCAGCCACTCGTGAACAGGTTACCTACGAAGCACCAATTCCCCCGGATTTGACGATCCTGATAAACGGGTTGAGAGCGGAGTAAAGACTTCCTCTGAAACTTCTGCGTGCTGTGCGTGTACTACCGTAACAGCGTCATAATGACGAACAGGCGACCTCCCTTCGGTGGGCACTTGAGATTCCAGCCTGCTGTCGAAGTCTAAGTGCCTGCAAGCTTACGTATTACGTATTACACGGTTACAGTTGAGTTTCTTCTTTTCTTTGCAAGATTTTGGCTTCCCCATTCGTTGTTTCCTTGAATTCGTTGGAAGCACTTCTCTTCCCTTTGGTTGCGGCCTCACGGCTGCGATAAATATTACGTATTACGTATTACGTAGCTCCGATTGGTTGCGGCCAGAGGCTGCCGTAAGAGTGGAAGAGTGAAACGGATCGGCCTTCTCGCCGCTGGAGCGGAGGGCCAAAGGCAAACCATTCACCTGCCCCTCAATCCTCGAACTCCTTTTCGATATCGATGTCATCCGTGCCGGCTTCCTTTTCACCGAAGGAAGACAGGCTGTCCAGGTCTGCCGGGCCTCCTTTACGGAGTTCGTTTACGCGCATGTGGCCCCAGAGGTGTGGCATCATGATCGCTTCGCTGGGCGCGTCCGCCAGAATGCCAGTGGCTTTGTTTGACCAGTAGAGGCGGCTCGTGCATGAGTTTCCGGAGTTGTCGGTAGTGAGGACGCCCCAGTCGAAACGGTATCGCTCACCTAGCTTGGGATTGAAGCCGATTTCTGTTAGCGGGATGGCGATTTCGAGGACGTAACCGCGGTCGGCGCCCCTGGCGATCTGGAAGTTGTGGATGCGGCGAACTTCATCGAAGGAGATCTTGAAAACCGGCGAGACGACTTCGTATTCACTGCCCTCGGGCGCGTCGGGCGCAACCGGCCGGTAAAGAACCGCGGCAGGTTCGTTTCCGTTGATGTAGGTGATGAGCAAGCGCTGGTCTCCCTCGACCGGCGCCTGGCGAGTGTCATCGGCTCCGGGCTTGACGCTCCACTGAAGGTCGACACTGGCGCCGGTCTTGAAGAGTGCCCGCCAGTCGCGGCCGCTGTTCTTGAGGGGGCCGAGGCGGACATCATAGAGCAGATAAAGATTATCCGCGTCGTAGCCCATTTTGAAAGAGGCCGGCGGTTCGGCGTCGGGGTCCTCATTCGATATTTCTGCATTTGGGGTGGCGTCCCAGTCTTTGGTCTGGCCGTCGATTTTCGGGGCGATTTTCATGCGGTAAAGGTCGTAGACCCTGGCGCGGGAATAGACTTCTTCGCTCTCCTGACCGATCTCGAAATCCTTCAGGCGCTGCAGCATGTCGGCTGTGACCTCGAGTTCGCCGCTGAGGCGTTTGAACGTCTCGATGCCCTTCACTTTGATGATGCTCGCGTGGTTGTGGCCGGCGACCATGTAGTAATTGCCGTCGTTCGCCCTCGTGAAATAGCCTTGGAAGTGCTCTTGCCCGGGATGATGTCCGTCGAGGCGCAACCCCTGATGATGTTCAGGCATGGTCCACATTGGCGTATTGGCATGCCGCTGATCACGGAAGAGGTAACCGGCGAAGAGCCCGTCACGAGTCCAGATATTCCAGGCACCGGGATTGGAGTGATGCACCCGGAAGCCTCCCAGTTCGCCGGCATCAGGAGCATCGTTAAAACAAGGGTGCGTGATATCCGTGAATTCCGCGCATGCCTGGCCGGGGTAGAAAGGCGGGGCCGAAGTCAAAGCCTGGACGCCGACGCCAGCTATACCCACCTGCCATCGAACATCACCCTCCGGAGTGATTCGGGCGTGCGATTGGCCGAAATGAAAAAAGTCACCTTCCGGAAGCTTGCTGTATTGCGATCCGAATGCATCGAGTTTTCCGACCTGGGGGTAAGCCACTTCCTGCCAGACAGGCGCGCCGTTGGGCAGGATCTCCGTGACTCGATAGTGGAACGTGCCGCCATTGATGCTCAGGTCACGATTGAAATTGCCGACATTGAATCTCTCGATGCCGCCGCGGTCGTAACGCTTGAGCTGTTTCAGCCAGACCTCACTGGCCTGCACTTTGCCGTCGCCATTCCGGTCAGACCAGGTGAATCTGTATTCTGGAAGACTGATCGCGCCGAGTTCGCTCAAGACCCTGGGATCTCGTAATTCCTTGAAGCCGGAGGCGCGTCCTACCGCCCCGATCAGCTTGAGCCGATCTTTTTCGTAAGTGTAAACGATGGCCGCTTCCTGTCCGCCGAAGCAGTCACGAGTGACCATGTATTTGCGGTCGCCGATCATGATCGGAACTTCGCCGGGCTCGGATGGGCCGGTCCAGAGCAACTTGCTGAGTCGCGAAGTGCGCTTCTCCCAGTCAAGCTCGAATTCCATGCCCTGATAGTAGAGCTTATTTTTATCGTAAGGATCCAACACCCCGCCCCCGCCGTATTGGGTGGGTCCGAGATGCTCACGAATGAATTCGCCATCAGCCGTCCACTTGGTGATACGTTTTGGACGATAACTGTGCTCGACCACCCAGAAATTGTTGTCTTTGTCTACGGTGAGGGACGAGATGTTTTGAAAACGATGTATGTCCCACGGCCCGGCCTCGCGACCGCCGGGTGTGCCTATCGTGCGGAGTGGCGTGCCATCAGCGTTGAACACGTGCACCACCTGCTGTGTTGAATTGGAAACGTAGAAACGGCCGTCCGGGCCAACCGCCAGAGCGCCTGGGGCTTCGAGATCACGGAGGATGACCTCATGTTCGGGTGCTTCGTTTTTCAGATCGACCCTGATGACGTTGTTGTCACTGAGGGCAAACAGATTGTCGTCGGGTGAGTCACCCGTCTTACCAAGGGCTATCTGCCCGGGTTTCTCGACATTCAATTCCCGGGTGTATTTCTTTGCTGCCAAATCGTAGACAACGATTCGTTCAGTCTGGCGGGCATCAACAGGAGCTTCACCGCCTATGTACCCCAGTGGTGCGACGCCATACACTCGCACGCGCATCGGATCGATTTCGGTGCCGCCACGGTCTTCACGCACGCCCCATGGGCGGCCTTCAACAGGCTGGAAATTCTCAATGACACGCAGCCGCACTGCGCGGGTTTCGTAAATGTCACCAAAGTCGACCGAGCCATCCAGGTAGCGTGCACGGCTGTTGTGGGTGTCATCCGGCTGGTAGAAATTGCGCCTCTTCTGTTTGTACGTGCCCACCTGCGTCCAGTGCTGTTCGCCGGCCAGATCAACCTTTGCTCCGGGCGGGCCCGTAAAGACATCAATCTCGGTGGTCTGGCCATCGATCTCTTTGATAGCCAGACCTCGTACCTTTGCTGGTTTCTGCCATTCCATCAGGTAGATGCCGGGATACTCACTGCTGATCGGGGTCTTCGGAGCGCCCCACCATTCGCCGTTGTCGCGGACTTCACCGGAGCTAACCCTGACGGTCGCACTTGACAGCAGGTTCTCATAACGCCGTCGCAAAAAGGTCATGCCCTCCAGCCGTCCCTGCCACTTGGGCCCGGATTTCTTCCCGCCGTCTACGCCAAGCGCGTCCAGCCCGAGGTCACTTTTTCCTTTGGCATTAAAATCTTCCTCAAGATCAGCAAGCGGATCGTCTCCGGCGAGTTCCCAGGTCAGGCGCACTGCCCGGGTTACCGTGTTGGGCGGAAACGCAGCGACTTCCCACCCGCGCTTGCCGGACTCATTCACGCGAATCCACTGAGATTTATCATTGGGGTCAGGTGGGTATTTGCCGTCCGGCTTCAAGACGCTGATGTAAAACCGGGTGTCCTCCTTGAGCTCTGGAAAAGGAAAAACAGCACTGCCAATAGCCTGGGACTTCTTCAAAGCAAGCACGATATGATGCCGACGTCCGGCCTCATCTTCTGTTTCGAGATAAGTGAGCCCGACACTCCCCTGGCCGGGAGGAGTGCCTGCGAGGCGAAAAAGCCTGAGGGTATCGAGGCCCGGATCGGGGACGACCTCGTGCGGCTTGCGCGGTTTTCGGGCAGGACGGTATCGAGGCAGACAGTTGTCACCATCAACACTGGGCGCGCCGAACGGCATGACCACCCACGAATGGGTAGCCCGGATGGACAGATAGAGTTGGCCATCAGCGGCGGCCATACCCCTGACGCCTGTTCGCCGGGTCTCAGTGGAGGGCTGGCGCAAAACCGTCGACACCTGGTGCTCCTTGATGTCGTATCCCCAGATGGGATCTTCATTCTCTTTTGGATGACAGATAAAGACGGTCTTGCCGTCCGTCGCCAGGAGCTTGGGGCCCGTCCAGGCCTCGAATGAATGCCACCCGGTGATCTTCTTCCCGTCCAGATCGCATTCGATAAACGACACGCCGCTCTCGGCTACCGGCGAGCCGAACCAGATGCGGTCGCCGAACGTGGTGCACGCCATCGGCGGGGTGTGGTCGGCCATCCAGCCGCCAGGGCCGTGATGTCCAATCTGCCACGGCGTGTTTTCCGTAATGTTTGGATAGGCGGTGAACTGGTATTGCAGTTCGAGAGGCTTGTGATAAATCGCTTTCCACTTGTATTTACCCGGCAGGACGTAACGGCCGTCCAGGTCCTTGCCGTTCCACTCCACCTGCTGTTTGCCCTGGGCTTTTTCGTTAACCGAGAACAGATTGCTGACCCGTCTGCCCTCTGGGTTATCGACCACCATTGTCGCCAGAGCAGCATGTGGAAGCTCATAATCGATCTGTAGAGGGGAGGTCTGCTTTTCCTGTTTCACGAACTCCGGCAGGGCGGAGATTCCGAGTTCAGAGTAGGCGTGCAGACCAATCAACCTGGCGATAGCTGGTTCACGGCCGCTGCCCGTGGTGATGTTAAGGCGAAGACCTCGGGTCAGCACGGTTTTCGAAAACTTGAGGAGGCCGCCGTACGTCCTCTCAAAATTGAGCGATCTCCACTCCCGCCGAGTCCCCACCTTGGGAGGAATGGCAGGTGGGCCGTCGTAGTAGCTGAGGTCAAAGCTGCCTATTTCACCTATCGGTAAAAGCGCTGAGATGGACTGCGGGGTTCGCCAGGACAACATGACCCAGACAGGGCTGGTCTTGTCGATAGCCGGCCTCCGAATCATGCCTTCTCTGTCCTTACCCGTATTCTGCCAGGCAGGCCCTCTGCCGGTGGCCAGAACCCGTGCCGCATTCCTGGGCTGTCTCGGCCCGAGGTGCGGCGGAGGCGGGACGTATTCTTCGCTGGCATTGGCATGCCCGGCCGGACTCAGATTGAGCAGCCGCTCTTTGAAGAACAGCCAGGTCTCAAGAGATCGCGGATGCCTATGCCAATACATCGTCATCGGCAGACATACGGAGCGCGTCTTTACCCCGGCCGGGAAGACCGATGCAAAAAGACCCGACTGGTTCGGCCAGGCAGGCGCCTCTTCCCATTTATTGGTTTCGCCCGGCTTCGCAGGATAAGCCGCGTCTGATTTCAGATAGAGCAGCCCCGCCGCCTCGCTGAGGGCCGAGCCGATTTCGACCGGCTGATTAAATGAAAGCTGAAAATAAAACGTTCGATGGTCGTTGCCTTCGACGCTCCCGCGAGTGTCGCCCGATACATCCACCGGCCCCACCCACCTCTGAAACTCGCGTTCATTTTCATTCCCGAGGCCCAGGATGCTTCGCAGCGTTCGTTCGTTCGCCTTGAGCGGGATGTCCTCCTGCCAGGCGATGCAGTGCTCGAGATCCAGGGCGTCTGATTTGAAGGCAGGGATGAAGTCTGCCTGGAGCGATTGAAGGAAAGCGAGGAGGGCAACGAGAATGGGGGGTATGCGCATCTGAAGTCCAAGTGCTGTTGGTGGGGAGATGGCTTTTATCTGATTCTTCCAGGGCTGCCAGTGGTAGGATTGTTGGTCTATGTTCGCCAGGTCAAGAATGCAGAATTCAGCCTCTGTCGCCCGGGTTCAGAGGTTTGAAGTTTTCTCAAAATCGGCGGACCATTCGAAGCCAAAGCACTTCAAGAAAAGTGTGGGCAAAGCTCAGGTCTTGCGACCGGGGCTACATGCTTCCGCCCTTGCCAGACGCCCCGTTTGGCCGAAACTGAATGTCCCTGGCGAATTCGCCATCCAGGGCCGCGGTATGAAATCGCCCGCAGGCAAAGGGGCCTTCGCTGGCGATGAGAATTACCAAAATGGAAAACAAAATACCCATCCGCGGACTGTGAACGTGGCCATCGTTTGAATCCACGTCATTGATGAGCTGGCGGTCCGCACCTGCTCAATCGGCTTTCAGCGCATGATGACCGTCTTCACAAAACACTTCGAGAAATCCGGCTGGCTCTTAAAGTGATTCTGATAATCGACCAGGGCAGCGTCGGCCAGGCCCTCGTAAGGTCCGCTGTAGAGGTAGATGTGCTTACTGTCCTTGGCAAGGTCAAGCTTTGGGAATCCACCTTCCTGCAATCTCTTTAGTGTGAGACGGGCGATTTCACTTTTGTTGATGTCATAGGTGCAGAGGACAAGGATGTATTGTTTCTGTACCTCCTGCTCTTGCGGCTGTTGAACGTCCTCCGAATTTCTGACGGTTGTCGTATTCCCAGGCCTGACAATGGAGAGGGTCTGGCGATCTCCGCTGGTATCCAGGAGAGGATTTCCCCGGCCCTGTTCCTGGCCAATCATGTAAGAGAGCACAATCCCGAGGCCAATTACGATTAGTGAAAAGAATAGGGTGCTATTCTTCATGGAAATGAGGTTTGAAGGCCGCGGTTCCGGATGGGACGGAAGATGACCGGAATACCGAGCCTGAGAGTACACCTCATCCGAATGCATATGGATGGAGGAAACCGTCGCCTCCGTGCTTGGCTCTGAGATTGCCTCGAGCAGATTGGAATCATCTTCGTAGTCCGGGAAATTGTCGACTTCTCCAGAAGGATAGTCTTCCTGATAGTCGTCTGTGTCTTCCGAATACGAATCGGTATCATCCGGCCGAACGATGGACTCGTCTGAATTAGCTCGGGCTTTTTCAGATTCTCTGTGTCGCTTGAATGCTTCGTAGAAATCAGCCGATCCCATGGGTACACCTCCCGATTGGCTCACGCCAGGAAATAAAGGAACGGTCAACCAGCCGGAACAGGTGTACCGGTGGCACTAAATGGTCAGAGGCGTCTGAAAATAAATGAAGGGCTGACGTTAAGGTTGGTCTTAACGAAACGGGTAGGGACGCAGTTTTTATCACACAGTCTGGAGGGCGTCAACGATGGATAGAGGGTCTCCACAAATTCTTGAACCCAATAACGAGGCATGTTGGCCACTACCGAAGAAGGGGTGCCAGGCTCCTCGCATACTGCCCTGAAGAGGCCGAAAGGCTTTCCGATTTGGAGGCGAAGCTCAAGTTACGACTAAAGGCTCTACGAAGCCCAAAGGATTCCGGCGATTAATTGGAATCTCAGCCGGGCAATGCGAGGAGTTGAAAACTGTCCAACGAATCCCAAAGGCTGAAGGATGGGCAAAAGTCCGGGAATCTGTGACATTTGCCTGACAAGGAAGAAAATCTGGCTATGCCAGATTCTTCAGTTTTCTGATCAGCCATTCCAGGCTGAGAAGTATGGCGGCCAGGTACATCACCCACTCTTTATCCCAGAGTTTGATGGGGACGCGGCTCACTATCTCTTCTTCACTGCGGTTTGGGATGGCTCTGATCAGTTCTTCCAGGTGGTCAAGCTCGAATCGCTGGCCACCGGTCTTTTCTGCGAGTTCATCCAGGAGGGGATCGTTGCGCCTGGGATCTTCGAATTCCAGATTCGGGGCGATGGCGGTGATAGATTTATCCACCCGATCCTTGGTGCCGGGTACGAGCAGCTGCATCCTGTAAATGCCGGTCTCCCGGACGCGCCACTCTGAGCGAAACCAGCCTGGGCGCCCCTCTTCCGGCGCCAGAATGACTTCTGTAATGGTGCCGTTCGGTGAGACTACGTTCAAAGGCACCTGCTGAGCCAGCAGCGGTTTCAGTTGGCTGTCTCGGAGCTGGGCCCGGACGCGCACCGAAGAGCCTACTGTGAAAGTATCTCTGTCGACCATCAAGAAACCCTTCTGGCTGCCGCGGAGCAGTCGACCCTGGCTGATGTGGCGGATCATTCCTACCCAGAATCGCTCGTAGAATTGCGGATCAAGTTTGCGAAGACGCCACAGTTCGCCGCTGCCGAAATAGAGGCTGCGTCCGCTTCCGAAAAATTGTTCGGCCATATAGACCGCTTTACCGGAAATAAACTGTGCCCGCGGATCGGAGAAGTTTGCCAGTGCGGTTGCGCCGGGTTTCTCGCCGCTGACAGGAAAGCATCGGTACACGCCTTTAAATGTTTCCCAGGCAGTTTGGGACAGGACAGCTTCGTCACTCAGACGGATGGCCTCTGATGACTTGCCCTCCTCGGTAAACTCGAGCGGCCACGCGTCGGTGGCTTCACGATCGATCATTTCGACGAGTTCGAGATCGCTGCCGAAGATGACCGGGAGGAGTTCTCTGATTTTGGAGAACTCTTTTTCGCGGGCGAGCCTTGGGGTGTTATGCAGACCGGCAAAAAAAACAAGCCCGCCCCCTTCCTTGAACAACCATTGGTTGAGCGATTCACGGTGATCTTCTGTAAGAGCACCGAAATCCGCGTCGAAAGCTATCAGGGCATCAAACTCGTACAGCTTCTCGGGCTCGGGAAATTCCATCAGTTGTTCGTCCGATTCCTGGTTTCCGCCCTCCTCCATATTTTGAAGGAACACGCTGAGATTGATCGACTTGTCCCGGTGCAGAACCATCCTTGCATATCGATACTCACGAGTCGGGCCGCCCGCGAGGATCAGCACCTTCGCCTTGCGATCCACCACCTGCACCCACGCACTCTGTTCATTGTCTTCCTTCACCAGCTCACCCTCCTGCTGTTCGATGCGAATCGTGTAGAGGAATCGGCCCGCGTCTTCGAGGGTCTGAGTGAAGGTGACGGCCACTGGTTCGTTATCTTTCTCGATAATCACTTCCCGGACTTCCAGGCTCTGAGCTTCCGTGCCTTCCGCATCGGGCTTTCGGAGCAGTTCGACATTTATCGTTTTGCCGCTGAAACCGGTACCCTGCAAGTATGCCTGAAGCGAAAAAGAATCCTTGGGGTAAGTATGCGTCGGCGACTGCAGACGATTCATCCGCAAGTTGCGGGGACGCTCAAGTCCGCCAAGCGGAATGACATGGATGGGGATGCCGCGTTTGCGTGCAAGTTCGATGGCTGACTCGGTCGTAATCCCAGCGTTCAAGCGGCCGTCAGAAAAGACGGCAACGCCGGCAATCGGTGCGGTAGTTTCACGTTGAAGCAGGTTTGAAAGAACCTCTCCCAGCCGGGTCTCATCCGCAGAAGGATCCAGCGAATGCTTCCAATCGATCTTCTGATTTTCCGTTTTCGTTTCCGGCTTCGCCTCACGCGCCAATGTCGCCAGAGATTCCAGCGAACGCCCGAATCGATAGACAGAAACGTCGTTCCTCATACTCAGGCCGGCTGTGAGATCCGTCTTGCCCAATGCCTCTACCAACTGTTCATACCTTGACGGCCCTGTCTCCCCCGCGCTCTCAGTTCCCTTGCGATCCCGGATGTTCATGCTCTGGGAAACATCGAACAGCATCAGTGTCCTGGCCTGCCTGACAATCGTCTCCTCGACTCTGCGTTCTGGCTCGAGAAAGACCCAGCACAGCAGAACAAGTGCTCCAACACGCAGCAAAGTATTGAACCAACTCATCCAACCGGGCATCTCCGCCCCATCCCGCCGGTAAACCAGCCGCACAAAGATCGCGATTACCACCATGACCAGGCCTACAATCAGCCAAGTCTGAGGCTCATCAATCTTTGCGAACTTGAAATAAGTTTGCTGGTTCATAGTGGGAGTAATGAGTAATGCGTAATGCGTAATGCGTAATGCAGCCGTAAGGCCGCAACCAAAGGGAAGAGAAGTGCTTCCAACGAATTCAAGGAAACAACGAATGGGGAAGCCAAAATCTTCCAAAGAAAACAAGAAACTCAACTGTAACCATGTAATGCGTAATGAGTAAGGTGCCGAATGGGGAGTGCCGGTGTTTTGTGATAGGGAGCATTCATGTGGGAGATTAATGATCCTGGATTGCTGCAGTTCCGTTTCCGTTCCGATCACACCTCAAACCGTAGTCCCAACAAAACCGGCAGTCCAAGCTCACACTTACGCATTACGCATTACGTATTACGTATTACTCATTACCTCCTATGGTAGCTTAGGTGGTACGCGAGCAACTGTTCGCCGAGCAGAAGGACGACAAGCGTGGCGACAATCAAATTCAACAGTTCATGCTGGTCGGATTCCGCGTCAATCCACCGAAGGTCGGACGCGTTCTGAAGATGGAAATCAATGCCTCTGAGACGTTCGCCGAATTCGGCTTGGGTGATCAGTTCCAATTCGCCTTCCACCGCATTCACATTGAAGGCGTAGGGATGTTTTTCCGGTAGCGTGGCTACCGGGCTCAAGAGCGTGTAATAGAGGCCGGCAAAATCAGTCTCACTGAAGACGACTTGCAGATTGGCCGGGGCGTCCGGCGATGGGGCTGCAATCAAGCGAACGGCGGCGCGTTCGCCTGCCGCGGCCGGGAGCATGATTGTCACGTCCTTACCGTATTTCTGGGCTTCCAGGTTTACCTCAAGCGGCAGACCGACATCGCTCGACGCCCCGCTCAAGCCCTGCCGGGAGAGTGATGCCTGAAGTTGCAGCATGGTAATCACAAAGCTCGGGTTCTTCGGCCAGTTTGTCCATTCTTCGCCAAGGCCGGATAGGAATAGGATCACGCGGCCTTCACCGTAACGTTTTTCGAGGACATACGGTTCTCCGGTGCTGAGCTGTGCTACCACAGAGACCTCTTTCCCAGGCCTCCATTCCTGTGGAAGTGAAAAAATCCTTGTGACACGCACGGCCTGAATGAAAGGATTACGCTCGCCTTCAAAGACCTTGAAAACCGGATGCGTGTCGAACTGAAGTCGGCCTGTACTGCCGAAGAAATCCTGTTCAATATTTCTTGGGCTGGCGAGCGGTGCGGGAAGAAGACCCCTGCCATCTGCGTAAAGAGTTTCGTTGTAATAGGCGGCCTCGACCTGGTTGCCGAGAAAGATGGCGAGACCTCCCCCTTCCTTGACAAAAGTATCCAGCGCCTTCGCACCGGCCTCCTGCAGTTTGGGGACGTTGGCAACAAAAATCATCGGGTATTCGTTGAGAGGCTCTGAATTCAAAGCCTGAGGGCTGCGAATCACCGGCTCGATCCCCGTCCGGGATTCCCCGCCCGGGGAGAGCGCGTACGAGATGTAGTCTACCTGCTGCTCGGCCTCGCCCTTCAACACTAATACCGGAATCCGGTCGCGGATGTTAATGACCATGAATCGCTCGTCGTCAGGCGGCAGTGCATCATGAGGAAGTGAAACCTTGAGCACATGATTTCCAGGCGAACTGAACCGGACTTCAAACGGATGCTTCACGCTCTGTCCCGGTGGCAGGGGATCGAGCCTGGCCCCGGGAAGTTTTTGGCCGCTCACTTCAATTCCCATCTCGAATGCTTCTGTCGAGCCAGGGCCATGGTTTTTGATCGTAGCCACAAATTGGACAGGCACGTCTGCGGCCACATTTCGCGACAGCACCTGCAATTCCATGAGTGATTGATTCTGATGCTGCTCGTTTACCGTTCGGATGAAATTAAGCGTGACGTCGCCTTCCTGGATCAGCGTGAGTTCCTTGGCAAGAGCGTCTTCCGTCAGCCAGTCGTGGGCCCGAAAATCGGAAACGATGTGCAGAGATTTATTCAGCCCCTTGTCCTGCGTGAACAGCCTTTCGGCCTCCTTGATACCCTTGAGCAGTTTGTGCACTCCATGGGTCGCTTCCATCGACTCCATGATTCCATTGATCCTGGCGAGAGCGCCGTGGTCGATGGATTCTCTCAGAAGGTCAGGTTGCCCGATTCTGGACAGCCTCAGAAGGGTAAATTTATGAGTCCCAGGTTTGGACGCGGCAGCCTGCGCGAGCTGTAGAACGGTGTTTCTGGCCTGCGCGAACGAGCTCGTATCCGCCCAGCGATCGTTCATCGAACAGGAATCGTCGAGAATAATCACGTCGTGGGTTTGCTCGTCGCCGAGCAGCATATTCGTGCCCACGTAAGGACGGGCAACAAGGAACACGAACAGCAGAATAATAAGGATTCGCATCAGCAACAGCAGAAGCTGCTTGAGCAGTACTCGCCGCCGGTTCTTGCGCTGCGATTCGAGAAGGAATTCCATGGTGGCCCAGCGTACCCGCCGAAAACGCATGCGGTTGATCAGGTGAATTATGATCGGCGAGGCAACCAGCGCAGTGCCGGTAAGGAAGGCCGGGTTTATAAATTCTGGCACGTTGAGATGGGCCGAAGATTCAGAGGATGCCGGTAAAGTAACTTAAACTATCAGGGAATTCATTCGGGAGGCGAGACACCCCTTGCCGACGGTCGGCTAACTTTTCGCCATATGGCTTCGTCGTTCTTTACTGAGTCCCGATCTAAGCCCCAAGCCATCGCCTTCCTTATCCTCCTTTTCCATCCAAATCTCAAAACCATCCCTTTCTCTTCTCTCCGAATCCTTGGGCCCCTTTCTGTTTGTTCTTTCTTCTCCTCGTCTTTCCGAATCCTTGGGCCCCTTTCTGTTTGTTCTTTCTTCTCCTCGTCTTTCCGAATCCTTGGGCTCCTTTCTTCTCCTCGTCTTTCCGAATCCTTGGGCCCCTTTCTGTTTGTTCTTTTTTCTCCTCGTCTTTCCGAATCCTTGGGATTCGCTCCTGAATCACTCCGTCTCATGGAGGCAGTTGAGGGGCTGGCGTCCCGCAAAACCGGCATCCAGTTCGTGCCAGAATTTGATCTCATCTTCACCATAGCGCCAGCAGAGGTAGACCAGGCGGTCTTCGTGCCGGCAATAAAAATCGATCAGTCCGGTTGCAGGGTCTTTCAGCTCGATGCCAAGCTGTGAGAGCTCCTGGTCATATTCATTCATCCTGTCGGCGAGATCCTGGATTTCTTCTTTGAATTTGAGGACATCTTCGGACAGTGACGGGTCCACCTGGGTTCTCTTAGTGAACTCCTCCTTCTTTGTCAGGATTTCAGCCCAGGTATGCTTCACGTCCCCCACAATCCTGGAAACCAGGGGTAATGCCGCCTTGGCTTTTTCGAGAGTGAATACCTTTGGCTTCATGTTAAAAAGGCTATAGGAATGGTTAAGCGAATCAGAGGAGATTTAACGGGCGACAAATTGTTTCCGCCTTCTCTTTCTATGAATTCCTCTGGATTTTATGTTGAATTCTGAGCCTCGGCCATGCAGCCTGACAGGGCCAATGAATGAATCTTGAATCCTGAATCCCCAACCCCAAACAGCCATGACAGCACAAATCTCAACTTACGAAAGTCTGGGCATCCGACCTTTCATCAATGCCCGCGGAACGATTACTACATTAGGCGGATCAATCATGCCGCCGCAGGTTGTCGAGGCGATGGTTGAGGCGTCCAGACAATTCATCCCTCTTATCGAACTCCACGAACGAGTCGGCCAGCGTATTGCCAGCCTGACGAAAAATGAAGGCGCCTACGTCTGCGCCGGGGCTGCCAGTGGGATGACCCTGGCGGGCGCTGCCTGCATGACAAAAGATAACGTCGAAGCCATTCAAAGACTGCCGGACACCGCCGGCCTGGCCAATGAATTCGTCATCTCCCTGGTTGATCCTCATTACTTTATTCACCAGGGCTTTGAACTCGGCGGGGGCAAGCTGGTTAAAGTCGGCAATCGTGAGAAGGTGACTGATGAAGATTATGCCGGAGGGATCTGTGACCGAACCGCCGGTGTGATTTTCTTCCTCGGCAGCCAGCCCCTGGATCAATTGCCTGGGATCATTGCTGTTGCTCATGCGCATGAATTACCGGTGATCGTAGATGCGGCTGCTCAACTTCCACCCCGATCATATCTCACAGACCTGACAGGTATGGGGGCCGACCTGGTGGTGTTCAGCGGCGGAAAAGGCCTTTGTGGCCCACAATCGTCCGGGCTCATCATTGGACGGGCGGACCTCATCCAAGCATGCGCGCTGAACAGCAATCCCCATTCGGGAGTCGGGCGCAGCATGAAGGTTGGCAAGGAAGAAATCATGGGCCTGCTCGCGGCCATCGAGCTTTTCATGGAACAGGACGAAGAGGCCGTGATTGCGGATTGGACCCAGCGTTGTCTGACCATCGGTGCGGTCGCTGATGATTTTGAAGGGGTCGATTCAGTCTACTCGCCGCCGGGGGTATGCAAGTTCCCGCCGGTTTCACCGATGCAACAATTACGGTTTACGGATAGGGCGTTCATCACTGGATTGGAAGTCCAGAAACATCTTAAGGAGGGTAGCCCTTCGATAGAGGCCGGGGCATCGAAAGAGTCAATTGGCTTCCAGCCGCAAACACTGCAGGCCGGTGAAGCGGAAATCATCGCCAGGCGATTGCGAGAAATCCTCTCGGCAGCACAGAATGCATCGGAAACGAATGGCAGGCCCTGACCCGGGGCTCCCTCGCCCTTTGATGCCCAGAGAGTAGCTGAAACCCTATGCCTCATTAGGGTAAGATAATCTTCATCACTTTTGCAGCAGTCGCTTGAAAAGGGAGTAGGAGCTTCCGGCCAGCCCCGCTCCCAAGCCGTAAATGGAACCTATGAATCAGACACTTGAATTCCCACGCGTCACCGAAGACCTCCTTCAGGAAGCCGTGCGCCGAATACTCACCGCCGGAGACCCCGAAAAGATCGTGCTCTTCGGCTCTCATGCACGGGGAAACCCGCATCCTGATAGCGATTTGGACTTTCTGATCATTGAAGAATCCAGCCTGCCGCGGTATCGGCGCTCAAAAAATTATCGGATAGCACTACTGGGCCTCTTCCCCGCTAAAGACGTCGTTGTGTGGACGTCGGAAGAAGTAGAGTCCTGGAAAAATGTCCCCAATGCCTTCATCACCACGATCCTTGCCGAAGGAAAAGTTCTTTATGAACGACCATCTTAGTCTGGCGCGAGGATGGTTTATCAAGGGCGACAGTGACCTGGCCAATGCCCGTTGAACCGCGGAAAGCGAGGGGCCTTACGACACCGGATGCTTTCACGTACAGCAGGCCATCGAGAAATGGCTGAAGGCTTTTCTGGCCTACCATTAACAGGCGATACCAAGAACACACGATCTGGAGGAACTGGCCCTGCTGTGCCAGCGGGTGGAACCCACACTGGAGCTGCCCATTTATCACCTGGCACAAATCACAGACTTCGCCGTTCAAATCCGCTACGACCTGGATGCCTGGCCTACCCAATCAGACGCAAGCCAGGCACTTGAGAAGGCGGATCAAATTCGAGAAATTATCACGACACACCTGCCTGACGCCCAGCCCTGAATTGTAAGGCTCAAAATGCTTTCTCGATTCACCCCTGCTACCAGATGCTATGGCCATCGCATTTCACTGCTCCTATCCGGAATGCCGGAAACTGCTCAGAGTAGATGAGTCCCTGGCGGAGAAGAAGGTCAAGTGCCCATAGTGCAAGACGGTCTGCATCGCGCCGTCTGCTCCTGCTGCAAAGACGGCTGCTCAGGAGGAGAGAGATTCCGGTTCATCCGGAGGTTTGGCGAAAAAACTCCGATCAGCAGAAGAAAAAATTGGACACTTTTGTCTCTCCGGCACACGCCAGTCACAGAAGCTCAAATACGCAGCACTAGCCCTCGGTGGCGGTTCTAGGCATGGCATTTAGAATCCGCCGCCTTACAGATAACGCGGGTGTAATAACAAACTTGCGTCAGCAGATTTTCTAATGCGGGAGCCATAAATGCCTGTTGCTATTGACAGCATGCCGGTCTTCGAACCCGGCGAACTTAGCTTCAAATCCATTCCAGTTTTTCAGACGAAGCCGACGCTTGACGAACTTTTCGAACAGGGCGTTCTGAATACATCCAGGTGTATGCAACTGTTGGAGCAGATGCTCGCTATACGTGTTTTCGAAGAGATGATCTATGCCCTCCGACTGGGCGCTTATGAACCTCTCCGAGGTTTTGAGTATCGCGGCCCGACCCACCTTTCCATCGGGCAGGAAGCCACGTCCGTCGGCGGGTGCGCCGCTATCGGCCCTTACGACTACATCACCAGCACTCACCGAGGGCATGGCGACGGAATCGCCAAAGGGTTTTCCGCGATCCTTGCCATGTCAGACGAACAGCTCAAGACAAGGCTTGGAAAAGCGCGAGACGATCAAACCGGCCATGAAGACCTGCTGGAAGAAACTATCGAAGACCACATCTTCCGAACCATCGCCGAACTGTTTGGTAAGGAAGATGGTTATTGCAAGGGGCGCGGCGGCGGAATGCACATCGCAGATTTTTCGATTGGTCACCTCGGTGCAAATGCGATCGTAGGAGGCAGCACCGGTATCGCCGTTGGGGCCGGAATCAGCTCACGTTATCGTGATTCCGGACAGGTAGCTTTGTCATTTGTGGGGGACGGGGCTTACGCCAACGGCATCACTCTTGAGTCGATGAATCTGGCATGCATGGCGCAGTTCAGTAACCCGCAGCTAGCGGCAAAGCCTTTCGGTATCCCGACGATTTTTACCATCATCAATAATATGTATGCGATGACCGGCCAGCAGCAGGGCGAGATCAGCGGCGTTGAATATCTTGCCCGCCGCGCGGCAGCTTTTGATATGGACTGCATGCACGCCGAGGTAGTCAACGGTATGGATTTGCTGAGCGTTCTCGGAAGCATCCACAACGCAGCCACTCTCTGCAGAAACGGCGACGGCCCAGTTCTGCGTGAACTGATCACCTATCGTTACTACGGGCACTCATTGAGCGATCAGGGACTGGAGTATCGCAAGAAAGAAGAAGAAAAGGCATGGCGTGATATCGACCCTATCTTCAACTTCGAGGGCCGCCTCGTTGAGGCTGGCATCGCCAGCGCAGATGAATTGAAGGCTCTCAGGGAGAAGGTGCAGGCCCGACACGACCGGGCAGCGAAGCGCGCCGTCGAGGCACCAGACCCGGAAGTGAGCGAATTGACGCGCTACGTGTTTACCGAACTGACCGACAATACCGTTCCCGAATGGGCGCAGAATCCGAGGAATCTCAAGAAGCCGGAACGAACGATGCGCGACGCAGATGGAAAAATTTCATTCAAGGAAGCCATTCGTGAGGCCCTGATCGAAGAGATGGTGCGCGATAAGCGCGTCATCTTTTACGGTGAAGACGTCGCCGATTACGGAGGCGCATTCAAAGTAACCAAGGGGCTCCTCGACGCCTTTGGCCGCGACCGTGTTTTTAATACCTCAATTTCAGAGGCGGGCATTATCGGTACCGGCGTCGGCTGTGCGATGACCGAGCTCCGCCCAGTTGTCGAACTCATGTATTCCGATTTTGAATTCCAGGCCAGCGACCAGCTATGCAATCAGGCCGCCAAGTGGAGTTTCATGTCCGGCGGAAAAACTGCCGTGCCGTTTGTGCTTCGCACCTCCCAGGGCGCGGGCAAAGGATATGGTGGGCAGCATTCGCAGGCGATGGAATCCCACTCCACCCACACACCCGGTCTGAAGGTCGTCATTCCATCGACGGCCTACGATGCCAAGGGGCTGCTCAAGACAGCTATCCGCGACAACGATCCAGTCGTGTTCGTCGAAAACCAGAACCTCTATAACGAAAAGTGGGTTGTGCCGGAGGAGGAATACTTCATTCCCTTCGGCGAAGCTGACATCAAGCGTGCAGGCAAACACCTCACAATCGTCGCCTGGTCATTCCTGCTGCATGAGGCATTGAAGGCCGCAAAGACGCTCGCCGAAGAAGGCATCGAGGCAGAGGTCATCGACCCCCGCACATTAATCCCGCTCGACCTCGAAACAATCGTGGAATCGGTCCGCAAGACCGGCCGACTCCTGGTGGTATCGCAGGCATGCAAGACTGGAAGCTACACCGGCGAGGTCGCCGCACAAATCCAGGAGGCAGCGTTCGATTATCTGGACGCACCCATCAGCCGTCTTGGCGCGGCCGATGGCATTTCACCTCAATCGTATGTGCTGGAAAAGGCATTTCTGCCTTACGCGGACACGATCGTCGATGCGGCGCGGAAGTTGTGCGAGGGGCTAAGATTGTAAGGGTCGCAGACGCGTTCACTCGCTGGCAAGCGCTTCAACACACTGCGGCATTTACGACACTCCCCTCGGTCTCTTTATGCGAGGGGAATTACAAAAGACTTTCTGAATCCACCGTTTCAGAGCTGTCAAATGAGACGACGTATTCTTTTCAGCATGTGGCCTCTCCTGCTGCTGGCAGCGGGCTGCGGTGGGCAGAAGCCTGGCAGTTCTGCCGCTGAAAAACAGACGCAGGCTGAGCCGAATGCCTCGACACCAGCGATGGGATCTACCTCATCAAGAAATCGAACGGTCTACACCACCTTCTATCCCACCCAGTACTTCGCCGAAAGGATCGGGGGAGTGCACATCAAAGTGGTCTGCCCGGTTCCCGAGGATGAGGATGCGATTTTCTGGATGCCGGATGCCAAGGCCATTCAAGCTTATCAGGCTGCCGCGCTCATCATTGTAAACGGTGCAGGATTCGAGAAATGGGTAATGAAAGTCAGCCTCCCTGAGAGCCGCCTGGTCGACACGGCCCGGCCGTTCAAGGATCAGTTCGTCCGATTTGAGGACGCGGTTACCCACAGCCATGGGAAGGCCGGCGAGCATTCTCATGAAGGCATCGACGGCCATACCTGGCTTGACCCTGTTCAGGCAAAGATTCAGGCCAATGAAATCCTCAAAGCATTGTTGAAGGCGTTCCCCGAATTTGGGACAGATTTCAGAGAGGGCTTTGAAAACCTTGCCAAAGACCTTGATTTGCTAAATGCTGGTTTCAAAGAATCTGAGAAGAACCTCAAAGGTCTGCCACTCCTGGCCTCACACCCGGCGTACAATTACATCGCCCGGCGCTACGGCTGGAACGTCACGAATCTCAATTTGGAACCAACAAAAGTGCCTTCGGAAGCCCAGATGAAAGAGATCGCAGAGATTCAGAAGAAACACCCCGCCAGGCACATCCTCTGGGAGTCCGCGCCTTTGGATGAAATCGCCAGAAAGATGAAAACGGAACTGGGCCTCGAGAGTATCGAGTTCTCGACCTGCGAACTCCTGTCAGAGGCCGACCGGAAAGCAGGAATCGATTACTTGTCGGTGATGAAACAGAATTTGAAGAATGTCCAGGTGATTCAAGCCCCGTAAGGGCTCGGATCTCGGTGTCATTGAAATGCCCTTCCGAAACAGATTCAGGCAGCCTTTGCGCGGGCATCTTCAATGACATCGGTTGGAATCATCTTTCGCGCCGCAATGACGAGGAGCGGGATGATGACCATATCATCCAGATGGCCGAGAACAGGAATAAAGTCGGGAATCAAGTCGAAGGGAAGAAGCGCATAACCGACAGCGAGGCCAAGCAGGATTTTCGGAAGGATTCCGGTTCGCTCATCCTTCAGGCAGAGCCGGTATACAAGGAGTTCTTTCTTGAAAATTCCTGCAGTCTGTTTCAACTTTTTCAGCATCGGTAATACCGGGCGCGTGAGGCACGGTCTCGTGGAAGTGAACACATCATCGCTCCTTCCGAATAGCACCGCCTTAACGAGTCTGCATTTGAATCCCTGCTGATGAAGACTACCGTATCCATGAGACTGTAACGAGTTCTTTTCTATGACGACTGCTCATTGCGGACCTGACTACCTCAGACTCCACTAATCTTTTGACAGCACTGATCCTTCTCGCCGGAACCTGTTTTCTTGCATACACCAACGGAGCGAACGACAACTTCAAAGGCGTAGCCACGCTCTTTGGAAGTCGTACCACAAGCTATTCTTTGGCCCTTTGGCTGGCCACGGTTGCTACCTTTCTCGGTTCCGTCTGTTCAGTTCTGCTGGCAAAGCAAATGGTCTTGAGCTTTTCCGGCAAAGGGCTTGTTCCCGATTCGATTGCTGGCTCCGCGTCTTTCTTGATGAGTGTCGCCACGGGTGCCGGGCTGACCGTGCTGCTGGCAACAATTACCGGCTTCCCCATTTCGACAACTCATAGTCTCACCGGGGCACTTGTAGGGGCGGGCCTCGTTGCAGGGGGATCGGAACTGCAACTCTCCGCATTGGGCAAATCGTTTGTTCTCCCTCTGCTTGTCAGCCCGCTTGTGGCTTTGGGTCTTGCAGCGATCCTTTACATGATATTTCGATCGGTCCGCCTGCGACTTGGGGTCACAAAAGAAATGTGTGTTTGCGTGGGCGAATCTCGGAAACTGGTGCCGGTGGCCCAGCTTTCCGCCAATACGGCGGAAGCAGTAGCCGAGGGGCGCTTCTCTGCTTTGGTGGCGTCGGAAGCGGAATGTATCGAGCGTTACAGCGGACATCTTTGGGGCGTTAATACTCAGACGGTTCTGGACGCGCTGCATTTCGTGAGCGCTGGTTTGGTGAGCTTCGCCCGCGGATTGAATGACACACCAAAAATAGCAGCCATCCTCCTCGCCGTTTCTGCGCTGCGGATTGAATGGGGCCTGCTGGCCGTCGGGGCCGGTATGTCCGCCGGCGGTTTACTGAGCGCCCGTAAGGTCGCCCGTACTATGAGCGAGCGGATTTCGCCCCTCAATCATGGCCAGGGCTTTACCGCCAATGTTGTCACGGCATTTCTGGTCATTGTTGCCAGTCGCTTTGGAATGCCTGTCTCCACCACTCATGTTTCCTGCGGCTCCTTGTTTGGCATCGGCCTGACGACAGGTGAGGGAGATAAGAAGGTGATGGTGCACATCCTTCTCTCCTGGCTGCTAACCCTGCCTTGCGCTGCATTTGCGGCAGCCGTGGCCGCATGGCTGCTGGGGAATCGACTCTGAGTCGGTGGGTTTATCGGGGACAAGTGAAGAAACGGAAGGCTGCAAGAGGAGTTACTGCATCCTCTCGTAAGCGGTGATGGTGCTGTTTGCATTCCCCACCAGGAAATACAACTGGTCAGGTGTGAACCTCAGCACGGTTGCGCTGTCGTTATGCTTGATTTCCTGGAGCATTGTATCTGTGCTGAGATCCCAGAACTGCAGGCGGCCGGCCAGTGTGTAGGACGCAAGTATCTGGCTGTCGGGTGAAAACCTGAGCAACGAGATGACACCGGCCCCTGTTTGAAAGATCTTTACCATTTTTTGATCTTTCGTGTTCCAGATGCGGATGTAACGATCCTTTCCGCCGGTTGCGGCAAACAATCCGTTAGATGAAAGTGTCATGGTCTGATTGCCTTTTGCACCAGTGGTGAGGGAGCCGAGCGTGACCATTTGGGTCAGATCCACCACGTCTACCATTGTGGTGCGTCGAACAAGGCCAATGAATCCGTTCTCGTCTGCAAAAATTCCGTCCACAGGGCGTGTGGAATCCTGCACTTTTATGACCCCTGTGGGCAGATCGTCAGCATAGGTGGGTTTTCCTCGTGGATCGACCACCTCTCCATTCACTGGTATAGCCGGATTCACCGCAGGTACATCCGGATTCACCGCAGGTACATCCGGATTCACCGCAGGTACATCCGGATTCACCGCATCTCCTCCAATCGGTGTGCTGGGAGAGTTTTCTTCCTTGGTGTCAATAAAAATTTCGAGTGCCAGTCTCCAGAATTTCTCCTCCTCGCCACTGGCCACCTTGCCGATCTTCTGGAAGGGAAAGAGACCGCGGCCCTGCTCCGGGAAAAGGACTACATGCTGCAGGTCTTTGCGAATCCACTGGTAAAGGGCGTTCTTCTTCAATTCTTCACCCAACTTGATCTCATGGATGTCTTTATGCGTCGATATAAGTATCGCCTTGTCTGAGGTGCGAAAGGCCATGTCAATGACGTCTACATCAAGCTTCAGTGAAGTTGTTTTCTGAAGCCCTCGCACGGGCCAGAGTTCCAGCCTTCCCTTAGAGTTAATCGTGAGCAATTGCTCCCCATCCGGCGTAATGACCATATGGGAAATCCCGGGTTCATTATTTTGGGGCAGGCCGGCCACGTGCTTCATCTTGAGCTTGTAGCTTGACAGGTCTTTGTATTGCAGGGTCGCCGGACGCAGATCGGGAGTGGCCATCCATCCTTTGTATTGCCAACGTCCTTGAGGGGCGAAAACACTGCACCATCCGCCTCTGGTTTCAAAAACCATCACCGGCGATCCAATCGCAAGTTTCGTCAGCTCAAACTGGCCCCGCATCACTTTCGCATTTTCTGTGCTTGCCACTGCAACGTAAGGGAAGATCCCTTCGGAAGAGTGCTTCTTTAGGGCGGCGCTGTTCACCCATCCCCGCAGCGCTTTGTCGCCGGTCCCGAAATCTGCCGCAAACCAACTGCCCTTCAAGTCGAATACCTGAAGGACCGTGCCCGCGTCCAGGTGACGAAAAACTTTCTGGCCCTGGTATACCGGTGTGTCTGCCTGGGTGACTATTGCAAAATCGCCAGGACGAAGAACCTCTTCCACCACCTCGATCGGGCCGTATTGTTCGAGCTCAGCGATAGCGGCGTGAGCGGCCCTCTTGGTCAGAAAACCTTTCTCCTCAATCTTTTTCTTGAGTATGGGTATGACATTTCGGTTGCCGAGACCGGCCAGAGTGCGAACGGCAGCAAGTTGAATCTGGGGGTCGGCCTCCTCAAGCAATGCCACGACATACGGGAAAAAGGACATCAGCTTCTTCTGCCGAACGGTTTCCAGAGCAGCCTTTAACCGATCTAACGGGACCAGGCGTGGATTCAGTTCCTGGTGAAGTACCCTCAGGGCATCTTTTGAGCCCAACTGAATCAACGATGCCAGAATCTCACCCTTTTCCTCCCCCTTGCTCTGGTCCAACATGGATAAGAGCGGTTTCAGCACGCGGGGGTCTCCCAGGCGAGCCAGGCCATGGGCGCAGGCCAGCCGTACGTTCATGTTTTCATGTTTGAGTCCATCGATGAAAAGTGAGCTGGCTTCTTCACCGGAAAACTTTGAGAGTGATATAAGAGCGGCATCTTTCTCATCGGAAGCGTCCTTACTGGTCGCCAACTCAATAAGAGGGGGAATGCTGGACGGAAACTTGAGGACAGAAAACGCTTCAATCGCCTGTATTCGAACACTCTTGTACTCGAGCGAAAGCATCTTTCTGAACCGCTCTTCAGCCTTCTTTGATCTGATTTCAGCAAGCAGTTCCAAGGCTCTCTCACGCACATCGACCTCCCGTGAGTTCAGATCGGCCATCAGGTTCGGTTCGACCTTTTCACCAAGCTCACGAACCAGGGAAACGATGATGCTCTTCTGCTCAGGGACAAACCAGGACAATTCAGTGAAGACTGATGGCAAGACGGAGACGCCCCTCTTTGCGAGCTCGGCGACCGTGGCCTCCATATCCTGGTTTTCAGGCTCTTCACGAATGCGCCGGATTATCTCCTCAGACTTGACCCGATCTATGCCTTGGGATTTCAGGTAGCTCCGGTCCTTCCAGCCAGAAATCAGGTCCTGATACTGCTTGGACGAATCAACCTTGATGATCCGGCCATCCTTAAGCAGCAGCAGATTGATGCCCTGATGCGTTGTCGGCTTTGTCCAGACCAGCGGGATGTTAGAAGAAAGCGCGTTGTCGAGCTGCGTCTTCGCCATATCGAACGCCGAATAATAACTGACATATATCTCGTCCACTTTTGCCGGAGCGCCATCGTATTTTGACCGGAGATCGTTCTTACCGAGAATTTTTTCTTTGACAAGATCGGTAAGTTGATTGGGGTAAAAGCGGCCGTCCCCCTTACGGGCAATGTATTGTTGCAAGGCGCGGTGAATTTCCCTCAATTGCTGCTCATCGACTATCACACCAGCAGAGTCTTCCGCCTGGACTCGAAACAGAAACAAGACTGTCAGCAGTGCCGTGTTCTTAAACATAATCGAAGGGGATCGAGGATCATGAGTGCCCACTCTTACGTCGCGAGCATGCAGGATTTCGCTAAAGATATCAATGCCTCTCCAGCACGGGATGTAATTGAATCCCGTGCTCCTCCATCCGCTATATCGGTTTGCCAACTGCTGGAAGCAATGGCCTGGTTGCGGATAAAGGCTGTCCCAGGAGTGTAATCAAGATTCACCATTCCGGGACATGCAGAGCCCCCTCCACACGATTGCGCGGCATACCCCACTTGCTAGAATCCGCCGCATCTCTGGGCTGTTCAGTCTCAGGCATTCGGGCCATTGATAGAAATGCCCCAATGTTTGAGCCTTCCTGCTGCGAGCGCACACTTCCCCCCTTTGCGCTGTCATTCACAACATCAGACAACCTGGAGAATCGTGTCCTACACGACGCGTTGATTAACCTCTTTACAATCAGCTAGTCCAGGCCCTTAAGTGACTGAATCAGAACGCACCGAAATCGAAAGCCTCCTCCAATATTCGTTCAAAGACGAGTCAAAACTTGACCTGGCTCTCACCCATTCCTCCAGCAAATCGCCGGACGGAGTTTGCAATGAACGCCAGGAATTTCTGGGCGATGCCATTCTTGGCATGGTGATATCGGAACAACTTTACCGCCAGTTTCCAGATTACGATGAAGGCGATCTCACTCGCATCAAGTCCGTCGTGGTCAGTCGTCCAGTCCTGGCCATGAGTCTCAAGGAGATTGGCCTGGATGCCTACATCCGTGTCGGCCGCGGCTTGGGTCAGCGCAAGCTCCCTCGCTCGGTGCTTGCCAATGTCTTCGAAGCCATTATCTGCGCGATTTACGAGGATAGCGGGCTCGAGGAAGCCAGGAAATTCATCCTCGGTAGCCTCAAGAATCAGATCCACAGCGTTATCCAGGACGAGCACGAGAAGAACTACAAGTCTATTCTTCAGCAGTACACTCAAAAGGAGATGGCTTCGACGCCGACCTACAAAGTCGTTTCGCAAAAAGGGCCCGATCATTCGAAACAGTTTCAGGTAGTCGCGGTGATCGGTGGCAGGGAATACATCTCAGGCTGGGGACGGAGTAAGAAGGAGGCTGAGCAGCGCGCTGCGGAACAGACCCTTCTCATCCTTGGGGAAGAAGCGGGAGGGCAGACCACTGCCGCAGCATCCGAAGCTTGAAACACTCCTGACCGGTCTCCGCTCAGGGGAAATTTGTCACGGAACAGGACTGGTCGGGCCGTCGTATGTCATGGTCGGTTCCACGCTCGCCGCGGAAGCGCCGGGCAGCGTTCTGCTGATTACAACTGATGGAGACGCAGCAGACGATGCGGTGGTGGATTTCAGATTCTTTCTCGAGGCTGCAACGGTCGAGCAGTTCCCCCAATGGGAATCCCTTCCCACCCCGGAAGTACCGCCCAACAAAGAGATCCTCGCCGAGCGTTTTGAGCTGCTGAGCCTGCTCGCCAATCCGGCACAGCCCAACCCGAAAATTATTGTAGCCCCCATCCGGGCCATCCAGCAGCCGGTAGTGAAACCGGAAGTCATCGAAGAAAGCTATCGCACGATAAAACTCGATCAGGATCTGCCCCCCGCCGAGTTGGCGGACTGGCTGATCGAACGGGCCTTCGCCCGCCTGCCCCAGGTCGATGCTCCGGGCGAGTTCAGCATTCGTGGTGGCATCATGGATATCTACCCAATCGGAGGTGCCTGGCCCATCCGAATCGAGTACTTCGGCGATACCATCGACAGCATCCGTCGCTTCGATCCCGGCAATCAGCGTTCAACCCAGAAGCTGACGGAATTCAAAATGCTCGCCGTCGACGAAACAAAACTGCACCATCTGAAACCCAAAGAGAGCGGCCTCCTGCTCATGGATTATCTGCCCGGCGATACCTGGGTCTTCATCCGAGAGCCGGCGGCCGTCCAGGAAAAAGCACAATCTGCCGGCCAAAGCGAATTCCTGAAACAGGAACTCTACAGCTATGGCACCTTGCAGAAGGCGTGGCGGAATCGGCCTACACTTTACCTCAGCGAGATGCCGCAATCTCGAGGGGATAACCATGCGGACTTTCGAGTGCGTTCGACCGAACGGTTCGCCGGGGAGATCGATACCGTAGCCGCCGAGCTCATGGCTGCTGCCGTGCCCAACGACAAGCTTTACATTTCCTGCCACAACACCGGCGAAAAGGATCGCCTGCAAGAGCTTCTTGAAGGTAGCCCGCTGGCCGGCGATCCCAAGCTCGAATACCTCATCGGCGATCTCACGAGCGGCTTTGAGATTGATGACTTCCGCATGGTATTCATTACACACCATGAGCTCTTTCATCACTATACCGGGCCCATGCGCCCTGCGCGAGTCCGGCACGCCAGCTCACCCGTTGAAGACTGGCTCGAGCTTGAAGCAGGCGACCTGGTCGTGCACCTCGTCCACGGTATCGCGCGTTATCACGGGATGGAGGCTTTCGAACGCAACGGCGAAATGGGTGAGTTCCTTGTCCTCGAATTCGCGGGCGGTTCGCGAGTCTACGTACCGACCACCCATGTGGAGCTGGTTCAGAAATACCTCGGCCCGGCCAAAACGAAACCGAACCTGAGCAAGATCGGCGGCAAGCGTTGGGCAAAGAAAAAGGAAGATGTGCAGGAAGCAGTCGAAGACCTCGCCGTCGAATTGCTGCGATTGCAGGCCGCCCGCGAATCCATGCCAGGCCACGAATATCCCCCCGACGACAAATGGCAGATGGAATTCGAGGCTGCGTTCCCGTTCGAAGCGACCGAAGACCAGGTAACCGCTACCGCATCTATCAAAGCAGACATGCAAAAAGCCCGGCCGATGGACCGCCTGCTCTGCGGGGACGTCGGGTACGGCAAGACCGAAGTGGCAATGCGGACCGCCTTCAAAACGGTGATGAGCAACAAGCAGGTTGCCGTGCTTGTACCGACCACCGTGCTAGCCGAGCAGCATTACCACACCTTCACCGAACGTATGGGCACCTTCCCCGTCCGCATCGAAGTCATCAGCCGTTTCAGAAATAAGAAGGAACAGAAGGAGATTCTCGAAGCCGCGGCCAACGGCAGCGTGGATATCCTGATCGGCACGCACCGCATCGTCCAGAAAGACGTGAACTTTCGCGACCTCGGACTCATTGTCGTTGACGAAGAGCAACGGTTCGGTGTCGAGCACAAAGAATTCCTGAAATGGATGCGGCAGACGGTAAACGTTTTGACGATGACGGCGACCCCCATCCCTCGAACACTTCATATGTCACTGGTCGGCATCCGGGACATCAGCGCGTTGAACACCCCGCCACAGGATCGGCAAAGTATCCGTTCGGAGGTGGTTCGCTTCGATGAACGCCTGATTCGCGATTCGATAGAGCGCGAGATGAACCGCGGCGGGCAAGTCTTTTTCCTGCACAACCGCGTTCACAACATCACCGAGATGGCCGCCCGGCTGTCAGAGATTGTCCCCGAGGCCAGGATCGTCGTCGGCCACGGACAGATGGCCGAGGGCGAGCTTGAGTCGGCCATGCGCGATTTCATCAACAAGGTCTATGACATCCTTGTCTGCACCACGATCATCGGCAGCGGCGTCGACATCCCCAACGTAAACACCATCTTCGTAAACGACGCAGACCGCTTCGGCCTGGCCGAACTGCATCAGCTCAGAGGTCGCGTCGGAAGATACAAGCACCGCGCCTACGCATACTTCCTCATCCCGGAAGAGCGCCCCATCACTCAGAAAGGTCTTCGCCGCCTCAAGGCCATTGAAGAATTCGCGGAGCTGGGCTCCGGTTTCAAGATAGCCATGCGCGACCTCGAAATCCGCGGCGCAGGCAACATCATCGGCCCCGAACAGTCCGGGCACATCGGAGCTGTCGGATATGAACTCTATTGCAAGCTTCTTGAAATGACCGTTCTCCAGCTCAAAGACGAGCCCATGGTCGTGACGGTAGACGTCCGTGTGGAGCTTGGTTTCACCGCTTATCTACCCAATGATTACGTTCAGACGGACAAACAGAAAATGGAGGTTTATCGCCGCATCTCTCGCAGTTACACCATCAATGATCTGAACGATCTGAAAGAAACGCTGGTAGACCGTTTCGGCAAAATCCCCAAACCGGTGCAGATGATGCTCACTCAGGCCGAGATCCGCATCCTTGCGCAACCTTGGGAGTTCACCCACATCCGAGTGCTTGGAGACCGCGTCGAATTCAGAGCACCTAACGCTTCAAAGGCCGCAAAAGACATTCAACTGGGGCGACAGTACGTTCGTGAACTAGATCGAAAAACCGTCCACGTAATGTTTCCACATGATGTCAAAGGCGAGGACGATATCTGCGCGTTCATCAAAGAGATTCTCGCAACAAAAAAAGCCCCAGACCTGAAGGGCGTATCAGTCGTCCCGGCAGCACTGCTGGATTCAATGCGTCCGCGGAAGTGAAGGCGGACCGCATAAAACCCAGTGCGACGGGGACTATCCTATCGGAGAAACCGGGGGAAAAGGCGCAGGAAATCAGTACTGTCACAGTTCACCCATTCCTGATTTTCACCCGAAGCATTTGTAAAAAGACTCAAGATAATGACCGCTGATATTCTCACGGTATCTCGGCGCTGCCGTTAAGGTAATTTAGGATTCCGTCCAAAATTTTTCTGTCCTATCCCTGTCTCAGCGTGGCCTCTGCAAAGATAGTTAAAAGTTAACAAACCTCAGGCCGAACCAAACGAAGAGAGGAGTGAAACGAATGAAAAAAATCGTCGTTGCCGGCGCCACCGGCTACATCGCATCACAGGTTTTGCCCGCCCTGCAGGAACGTTTTGAATGCGTCTTACTCGACCAGAAAGCTGAACGCCGGGATGGCTCAAAGGTCGATGGCGTACACCTTGTAGACTTGTCAGACATTCAGCTTGACAACTATCGTGAACATTTTGTGGATGCCGATGGAGTGGTGAACTTCACCTACATTTATCCCAATTACAAGGGGCCGGACGGCTATTTCGCTGAGCGAAAGAATGTCGACATCGCCCGCAACCTGTTGGAGGTCGCACGGCAGGAATCCGTCCCTCGGTTCGTAAGCGCCAGTTCGAACCATTCAGCCGATTTCTATGAACGTCTTTACTGGGAAAAGAAGATCGAGCACATCGATGAAAACCTTCCCCCGCTTTCAGATAACCTTTACGGCTGGTCTCGTCAGGCGATGGAACATCTCGGATTCGTGTATTCGAGCGGTTCGCTCGGCTCGCAGATGGAGGTCGTATTCATCCGCATTGGTGGGCCGAGAGAGGCCGACCTTTCCCAGACCGGCGGCGATTTGAAAAGTATGATTCGCCAACTTGCTGTATACCTCAGCGTGCGCGATATCCAGCAGCTTTTTGTGAAGTCTCTGGAAGCTGAAGATCTAATGAACGAACACGGCCGCCCCTACCAGATCCTTTACGGTATTTCAGGAAACGCCCGGGCTTTCTGGAGTCTGCAGCGCGCAAGAGACGCGATCGGCTACGAACCTGAAGACGATTCAGAAGTGAAATTCGCCGAACAGATTGCCAAATACCTCGTGCCGGCCCAGCGGGCGAAGGCAGGAGGATTGCAGGCACAATGCGGCGACGATAAGAGGTTGTAACTATCCAAGTTTGATTCCCGAGCTCCAAAGGTGCGTACTTTGGAGTGTTCCAACTTGTCAGAGCTCTTATCTGATGGATCGCCATCCGAAGCAGTTCCCTTTCGACGACCAAAGGTTTTTGATCCACCTGAGCGAAGCACCACTGACTTTCAGCTTGCGAGATAAAGCATCCTGGCGCAGGTCGGACACACCACCAGTTCAGAACTACTTCGCAGGTTGAGGAGCATCTGTGAGGTAAGCGACATGAAGCATCCCTGGCAGACTTTGTCGACGACTTCGCTGAGGGCAGCATCTTCTTTAGCGTTCATGATGCGTTCGTAACGGGAGATTATTCCCTCATCGATACCCCTCGCTGCGTCGTCGCGCCGTTCCTGAAGGCCGCCGAGCTGTTCTCGAAGGTCGGAGAGCTCAGATTCTACTTTGGCTTCTTCTGCTTTGAAGGCTTCCTTGGCGGTGGATACCTCTTTCTGCAGTACTTCTGCCTCTGCCTTCTGGGTTTCAACCTGCTCCATTGATTTCAGGATATCGTCCTGGATGAAAGATGAATTTGCCTTTTCGCCCTGAATTTCGTGACTCAGGGCCTGAAATTCCTTGTTCTTTAATCCGCGGCTGTATTGCTGCTGCTTGAGTTTCTCAATACGAGTCTCGTGCTCCTTGAGCTCTGACTCCTTGAGGCCCATTGATACCTCTTGGGATTTTATCTCCGCAAGCTTGGCGTTAAGGACAGCCTGCCGCCGCTCGATCTCTGATCGAGCAGCGGCAAGGACTTTGGGGCTTCTTTCAATCCGACTCTTGACCCGAATCAGCTTCCGGTCGATCACCTGCAGTTTGAGCAGGCCGTCTATCAATGGGTTCATGGGCTAATCTAATCTGTTGGATGGTCAAGGAATCCTTCGAGTTGGCGGCTTCGAATCGGATGCTGCAGTTTGCGAACGGCCTTGGCTTCAATCTGTCGTACGCGCTCGCGTGTAATCTTGAAGCGTTTGCCGACTTCCTCGAGGGTGTATGTGGAGCCGTTTCCGATGCCGAAACGGAGCTTCAGGATCTCTTGTTCCCTGTAGGTCAGGGTCTTGAGTACCTCGTTAATTCGCTCCTTTAGCATCATCGTCGTGGCTGTCTGTTCGGGCCGTTCAGCGGATTCGTCTTCGATGAAACCGCCGAGCGTCGCATCATCACCTTCCCCGATGGTCCGGTCGATGGATGCGGGATGTTTGGAAATCTTCAGCACGCGCTGCGCTTCGTCGAGCGGGACCCCGGCCAGTTCGGCGACTTCTTCGATGGCGGGCTCACGTCCGGTTTCCTGAAAGAGGTCACGACGCACCTTGCGGAGGCGGGTGATGGTCTCAATCATGTGGACCGGAATACGGATGGTTCGCGCCTGGTCGGCAATAGAACGTGTGATTGCCTGGCGAATCCACCATGTGGCATAGGTGCTGAATTTGAACCCGCGGCGATATTCATATTTTTCGACTGCCTTCATCAGTCCGGTGTTACCTTCCTGAATCAAGTCGAGAAAGCTGAGTCCGCGGTTGCGGTATTTCTTGGCGATGCTGACCACGAGGCGCAGGTTTCCGTTAGAGAGTTTTCTCTTGGCGCGTTCGTAGTCGCGCAGGCGAGCGCGGGCGATGTCGAGTCTGACCTCAAGATCTTTCGGCTCTTCAAGGACATGTTCGCGCAGGTTAAAGAATTCGATCTCAAGCGCCTCAATTTTCTCCCGGTTGCGGCTTGGTAGCTTCTTATGATCTCGGAGTTCGGCCTGGACCCTCTTCATCTCATTGAGGTGTTCTTCGAGTTGGAAGAAGATGGGCTGAATCTTATGGGTCTGCATGGCGAGCTCTTCGATAAGAACGGCACATTTGCGCCTGCGGGTCTCGATACGTTCGAGAATCTCTTCCTTATCGCGGGCCTTGATGTTGTCCTTCTGAAGGAGGCCAAAATCAGTCCTGGTTCGCTTCATGAGCTCGGCCACGGTGGTCAGGTTAAAAGGTATCCGCTTCAGCACGTTTTTGGTACTGATGTCTACAGCAGAATCCACTTTGAGTGCTCTTTCGACCGGCGTTTCTTCCTTGACGATTTTATCGAAAATCTCAATGGCTTTGACCTGAGCGAAATCCGATTCAAGTACTCGGGTTCGGAAACGTTTCCGGGTGACCTCTATCTGCTTGGCGAGCATGATCTCTTCCCCGCGGCTGAGGAGCGGAATCTGACCCATCTGAGACAGATACATCCGGACGGGGTCGCTGACCTGGCTAACCTCTTCTTCTTCGATCTTGTGCAGGCGCATGCCATCATCTGAGTATGACTCGAGGGGGCGCATCTCTGTATATTTGCTGCCCACGTACTCGGGGGTGTCATCTACCAGCTTGATGTCATAACGCCGGATGGCGGTGAGGACGTCATCGACTCGTTCAGGCTCGGAGTTATCATCCGGCAACAAATCGGTAACATCCTGATATGAAACAGAACCGTGATTCTTACCTTTTTCAATGAGTGCTTTTAGTGCAGGGTCCAACACTTCCATCTGATTACTCCTGGTGTGTGTGCATGAAAAAATTATGCCAAAACGATGGATATAGATGTGTTGAGGCGTCTATGCAGATGCTTTGTCTCCGCTTATTCAGCAGGCAGGGTCAACGGCTCGTGGGATGAATTCGCCCTCGCCAGGTTAAGCTCGGCGCTTCCTGAAACGTTCTTGGGCCTTTTTGAGCAGTTGACTCTCCAGATCTGAATCGCCCTGAGAGCCGGCATTCTTCATTTCAGCCTTAAGGCCTTCTAGCTCCTTTCTAGATCTTTGTTCTTTGAACCAGGCAATTGAACCTTCCACACGTTTGGGAAGATCCTCCGATACATTCTCAGCGAGAATTTCTACGGTCAGGCGGCTGATTTCCTGCCCGGGCCAACGGGCCTCGAGCGTACTCAGCGTAACGCCTGAATCCAGGGCGCCCTCCAGGTCGTAAATATCACGGATGACCTGGTAAATGGTGCGAAAAGTTCCATCCATAAAATCGTCTACAGCTATCTCATGAAAAAGCGCTTCGCCATTCTCCGGGAAGTGCAGCAGGCAGGCGATCAAATCGCGCTGTGCTTTGAAGGCTGCAGAAGCCATCGGCGTAGCTGCGGGCTCATCAGCCCGTTTGTGGTAGCTCTTCCGAGCCAGTGATACCACCTGCGAACGCAGCGTCTGCTCAGGCACACGCAGCTCATCCGCGGCGCGCTGGATGAACAGACCCTGTTTTACGGTGTTCGGAATCTTGGTAATGAGCTGCAGGATCTCTTCAATCGCGCGGGTCTTCTGATCGATGCTGTTGAAGTCGTAACGACTACGAGCCAGGTGCAGTTTGTAATCCAGAATTTCCCGTGCCTGGAGAATTGCTTCCTCGAATGCCTGGGGCCCACGCTTCTGAATAAAATCGCACGGGTCAAGTCCGGCTTCGAGGGTTGCAACACTTACGTCCACTTCTGCTTCAAGAAAAAGGTCAACACTTCGGTCGCTTGCTTTTTCACCGGCAGCATCCGCATCAAAGACGAGCACGACCCGGGGCGAGAATCGACGCAGGAGGTTGATGTGTTCTCTGGTAAGCGCTGTGCCCAGCGTCGCGATGACATTTTCGACGCCCATCTGATGGGCCATAAGGACGTCCGTGTATCCCTCGACAACCACCGCATATCCCTTCTCAGAGATGGCCTTCTTTGCCCGATGGAGTCCGTACAGGCATGCGCTCTTGTTGAAGAGGGGCGATTCCGGCGAATTCAGGTACTTGGGGCCATCGTCCTGGCCGAGCATCCGCGCACCGAAGCCGATCACCCGCTCGCGTACGTCTCGAATCGGAAACATGAGCCGATCGCGAAAGCGGTCGTAATGACGGCTGCCGTCCTGCGCCGGTGAGATGACACCGGCCTTGGTAAGAATATCTGTGTTAAGGCCCTGATTGCCCAGGTATCGGGTGAGACTGTCCCAGGAGTTTGGAGAGTAGCCGAGCTCCCAGAGGTCGATAATGCTTTGGCCGAGTCGGCGTTCCTGCATATAGTTTCGGGCCTTCGTGCCTGCCTCGGATCGCAATTGGTTTGCAAAGAATGCGGTGGCCTTGGTCAAGGCTTCCAACATTCCCTCCCTTTCGCTCTTTTGAGCGGCTCTTTCTCTGGGATCAACCCCGGTCTCTTCCGGAATATGGACGCCGTTGCGATCCGCTAGGTATCGAACGGCTTCCGGAAACTCCATTCGCTCAAACTGCACGAGAAACCTGAAGACGTTTCCACCGGCTTTGCATCCAAAGCAGTGAAAAACCTGTTTCTCTGGGCTGACAGTGAAGGACGGCGTCTTCTCCTGATGAAAAGGGCAAAGACCTTTGAAGTCTCTGCCGGCTCTCTTCAACTCTACATACTGACCGATGACGCCAACGATATCTGTCGCTTGCGCAACCTGAGCAATAATGTGCTCGGGGATGTGCCCTGCCAAGAGGCGCTCCACAACCGAAAGGGAAAAATTGGTACAAGACGTCTGGTCTGTACCACATCTCTAATCGCTACTTTTTCCGGAATAAGCGAGCACCAAAACTGTCCCCGAATCATCCGTTTGTCAGGAACAAAATTCTATGAATAGTGTGCTGCTCTTATATCTCCCCAGAGCCCCAAAAAAAGCGCACGGGAGTATAACAACCCGATCCAGGCCTGCAATTAAAGTGCTGGTTTCAGACTTTTCCCGGGGGTCTTTGGGGTGGGAAGCGGGCAATCAGACCACTTTTCCAGCAGGGCTGTGACAGTGCAAATCAGGAATAACATTTCTCCAATGACTGGAAACCCTGGCCATTTGAAAGGCCCTTCGGGACCTCAGTTTCTCCTGCGCTGTGCAGTGGTCGTCGCCGGGCTCATCTTGAACACGGAGGCCAGAAGTGATGAAACGAAGGCTGTCTCAATCTTCATTCCAGGAACTCAGGGCTCCCGGATCTTCCAACCGTCTTCCGGAAAGATGGTCTGGGGCCGACTCTCGGATCTTTTCTTTAAGACCGATAAGAATGACGATCTCAATTTACCGGTGACGGGACATCCTCTGGAAGCTAACGACACACTGCGGCCGTTCGGCCTGCTGGATGGCATTAAGGTCATACCCGGAATCTACACCTACGATGTCTACGGTGGCTTGATGAAATTCCTCAAGGACGCTGGGCTCGTCGTTGGGGACATCCGCCATCCGATGCCAGGCGAAACGCTTTACGTTTTTGATTACGACTGGCGAAAAGACAACGTGCTCCATGCTTCAGCTCTTCTCACGATGCTGGATGGCATTCGCTCGGCTCACGGCAAAGCTGATTTACGTTTCAATCTGGTTTGCCACAGCAATGGCGGCCACATTGCGCGCTACCTGGTGAAATACGGACGACGGGATGTTGTGGGCGAACTCGTGCAGGGAAGCAAAGCCTCGCCAGACTATTCCGGCGCGGCTTATATCCATCGAGTCATTCTGATTGCGAACGCGATTGGAGGTAGCCTGAACAGCCTGCCTGCATTTATCCGGGGCCTGCGCAGAGCCCCGTTCGGACGTTTGTTCGATGCAGGCCTGATTGCGTCCATGCCGGGCCTTTACTGCGAACTTCCTTTCTACAAACCCAAGCCTTTTGTCACGGAAGATGGCGTCCGGTCGGATCTCGATGTTTACGAGGTAAGCACCTGGCGAGATAACGAGTGGGGTATCTTCAATCCACGTCGCCCAGGCAGACTTCGAATGTGGCAGTCAAAACGCAGCCGGAAAGAAGCTGGGGAATTCAGAAAGCACGAGGATCGCTTCTTTGAGGAATCACTGAAGAGGGCTTCAGCCTTCCACACCGCGCTCCGGCAAATCGGGCAAGCCCCCTATCATCTGGAGTATTTTGCTTTTCACTCCCGCTCAAAACCGACCCTCTCCGATATGCCCGTCAGACGATACGGCAAGACCTGGCAGCCAGTCTTCAAGGTTGTGCAGAACAGACGATTCAATTTGCCCAATGCAGAGCGCTACAAAAAGCCCGGGGACGAATATATGACGGTCGACAGCCAGGATTTTCTGCCCGATGACGAGCGGGCCATCTTGAAGAAGACGGTTTATCTCGATGGCGCCCACCGCCTGCTTCTTCGCATTCCCGAATTGCGGCAAGAATTGATCGAATTGATGACAGAAGCTCAATAAAGATAGAATCCCGCCTGCACAGCACGAACCGCGAAATCTGTTTCAGGAGAACAACCGATGGTTACTGACCACGATATTTTCTTTTTTGACCTCCAGGGCTTCCTGCATTTGAAAGGGGCGCTCACCAAAGATGAAGTCAAAGACCTCAACGACGGCCTCGATTCCATTCCCCGGCTTAAGCCTGGAGAGTGGTATGGCCACGTACATTCCCACACATACGGAGATCGGGACGGTCGGAACTACCAGCAGATTTATGAAGCCGGTGAACCGTTCGAAAAACTCATAGATCACCCTTCCTGGTTCGATAAGGTACGCCACTTCATGGGCGGCGAAGGATCCTTCGATGAAAAACACGGGCCAATGTTTATCGATGAAGATTTCGCCAATTTTCGCAGTCCGGGCGAAGGCATTGGCCTGCATAACGGAGGGCATCTCGGAATCAGCCGCTGCCAGTTCCGCTACCACAATGGCAAGTTTCACTGCAACCAGATTAACGTGCTCATGGCACTGACCGACATCGGCCCAGGAGATGGCGGTACGGTGATCGTGCCCGGCGCGCACAAGGGAAACTTTCAGCATCCGGATTTTTCAAAATATTCCATGGGCGCGAAGGGCAATTGCCCTTCGCAGATGGAAGGCGCCAGGGAGGTCTTTATGGAGGCCGGTGACGTCCTGATGTTTGTCGACTGCTGTACCCACGGTTCTGCTAATCGCGTGAACGAGGGTGAACGCCGCGTGATCGTCTATCGCTACGGCCCTTCCTGGGGCAACTTTCGACACGGCTACACCGTTTCGCCCGAGTTACTGGCGCGCCTCACGCCGCGGCGTCGTCAGATTGTTTGCCCGCAGGTGCCGCTTGAACGCACACCGCAGAGGAAACCAGAGAATGCGACCTCGTAGTTCGGAATCTCACTCGGATGCGCGAATTGGTTGAAAGTTAAACAGGGTCTCCGCACGACGGGAAATGCGAGTTTTTCCGACATCAATGGAGTTGTCGTATGCAGAAAATGAAGGCCGCATCCATATCCACACGGAACTACATCGGCGAGACTGATCGCAGCATCCGGGATCTCGCCCGCTGGGCCAGGAAGGCTGCTGAGGAAAATGTAGACCTGATAGTTTTTCCGGAGCTGGGCATCAACGGCTATGTCCATCACCAGGTGGCATGGGACTTGGCCGAAGAGATACCTGGCCCGACGACGGACAAGATCATTCGCATTGCAGAAGAGGTCGGCTCTGTCATCTGTTTCGGCATGCTCGAGCGGGATGCGGACATCGCCTACAACACCCAGGTGCTGGTGAATGGCTGCGGCATCATCGGAAAGCAGCGAAAGATTCATATGCCTCACGTCGAGTACCTTTATTGGAGGAGCGGATTTGAGATCGAGACCTTCGATATCGGGAAGGCCCGCGTCGGGATCATGATCTGCTACGACTCGCTGTTCACCGAGTTAGCACGATCACTCTATTTCAAAGGTGCGGAAGTCCTCATCATGCCCTTCGCATACAACACATCGATCCCGCGCAGCAAGTTTCCGGAGGAAGACATCACCGGTCTCTGCTACCGCACGACGAGCTATTCCAATGGCTGCTATGGCATCGTCAGCAACAACGCTGGTACCCGCAAAAAAAAACAAATGGGAACCGAATGGAAATAAGTTTCCAGGTTGGGCTGGAGTCTTTGGTCCGGACGGAAGCGTGGTGTCCTTCACTCGTCAAAGAGGTAACGGTGGGGCGATGGTCGTGGCTGAACTGGATCCGGAAGAGATTGCCAAACGCCGCCGTGGCGCCTGTTTTGTGCCCCGATGCTTGAAGCCTGAAATCTATCACCACATTGATGATTCGGATCAGACCGCAAAAAGACAGTCTACGAAGCTCCCTGCAAGTCCAAGGGTTTGAGGCCGGTCAAATTGGTGTTCCAGGACAGACCTTCCGCCATGGTGTTGTTCGTGGACGGAATGCCGAGGTCAGGGCTATCGCGATCTGGTCGAGCATTTACTATTTTGACTTCGGGACGCTGGCGAATAGATACCGGAATCTGGCTATGGGCGGATCGTTCGAGATTGTCGAAGTCGACGGCACGACCCATCTGCCCGGCATTGGGCGGTGCGTTCAGAGCTTCTCGCATTGCCCCAGGAAAAACGCGTCCGACCAGAGATCGAGTGAAGGGCGTTCCAGGGGTTTTACGAAGCGAAGGACATCCTGCCGCGCCCGTTCCCAGTCCATGGAATTAATTTTTTCGCTCAGGCGCTCCACGCACCACGCGCGGTCGGTCTTGATATGCTGTCCCCGCCAGGGCCCTGTCTGTTGGATAGAGTCACTGAGCAGTTCATGGTTGATTGGAGTACCACGCGCCGTGTACCAAACGAAATCATACCAGTCGCGTCCCTTCACATATGCACGGCAGAGCAGCGCATGAACCTTGCCGGCAAACAGACTGGCAAGATCAAAAAGACATACCGCGGAAGGAAAGGGGAAATCCAGAATCCGTGTTTCGACCATCGCTCCGTTCGGCGGGTGCGTGTCCACCTCCAGCTTTATTCGCAACTTACGCATCGGTCCAGTTGCCGGACGATAGTTGAGTTGCAACAGGCTTCCGACTGAGTCGTCTTTCAGAAACGCCTTTCGCACAGATTCGTCGGCTTTGTGGCGGTCATCAATTTCAAATTCGTACCCGTACGCACTCAGTTCCCGTGCCAGCGTCTCGAGATACGGCGCCAGGATAAACGTTTCGTCTGTGGCCAACAGTGCAAAGTCCAGGTCTTCAGAAAACCGGTTCACCCCGTGGAATACGCGCAGACAGGTCCCTCCCTGGAATCCGGCCTTCTTGAAGAAATCTGTTCGGCCCAGCCCGGCCAATACGATCTCCTGGGAGATCTCTCGCAACACGTGTTCTTCCTCAAGCGTTGAGCGACATGAATACTGGTCCAGCCGGTTTTGAATCACTTCAACGCTCATAATTTTAACTCCGCACACAACCCATCGAGAAACCTCTTAACGCGCTTTGAGCTGTAGTTAGCCGAAAGGAGAACGAGTGACTCTTGATCCAACGAGGCCAGAGATTCTTCTTCAATGCGCAGACTTTCAATGAGTGGACGCGTGGACTGCCAATCACATTTATGAACGTATACGTAGTCGGCGAGGGCCTTTGCCGGGGACGCCAGGAAAAAAGCCTCACGGCTCTCTCCGGCCTCCACCCGCGTGACGCCTGCAAACAAGGTTTTCTGGGGTACTCGGGCAAAACTGAAGATGCCCAGGGGCGTATCGAACTCGCGAGCCCGGCTGAATGACGTGCTGGTGACCGCATAGGTGGCCTCGGGAATCCATCCGTGATAGGACAGTGCCGATTCCAGACTGACATAGCTCGGCCCATATATTCGCTGGGCCAACACAAACGGATTGGGCTTGTTCGATAGAAAACGGTTTGCCAGGCAGTAAAGACCGCGATGGATACGCAGGACTTCGCCGGCCGCCAGGGCGCGCTTGAGCATGCTATGCTGGCGCCCGGGGCTGCCTCCGACCCAACAGTTGACTTCGGGGCCCGTGAATACGCCGTGTTTCGACCGTTCAAGGGCAACCTCCGTTACCTTTTTCATTGTTCGATACTGTCACCTTTCGCCAGTTTCATGCAAAAACTTTATGCTGGGATCGCTTCATGTCAAGTTGCGGGACCTGTCAGAGGGTCACAGTAGGGTAAGAATCAGAAATGCGTTGAGAAACACTGGAAGATGGAAGGCGTGCTCCTCGTCACTCGCGCGTGAAGAGACCGGATGGCCCTCGGAAGTGACCGGG
>JAQBXN010000208.1 GCA_027625095.1 Planctomycetota bacterium
AGAAACCACATAGGCACGGACAGGCAAGATCGAGGAACTCAAACTGCCGAGAAATGGGCAAGAACTTCTAGGCCGCGACACTAGCAAATGCACGGGAGTCTTCTTTTTTCATCGAAGCCGATGGACACAGACTCGCCGGCACCTTGCCGGCTCTTTTTCTTCCCCTGGGCGCGCCGGCACCTTGGCGGCTCTTTTTTTCTTGAACGCCTTCGGCGTTGAAGCCGGCAGGGGTGCCGGCGCGCCCAGGGAAGCAAGGATAAAGGTACGTGAAAAAATGGGCATTTCCGGATGCATGTGGTGTCCTCCTGTGGTGTATGCGCTGTTTGGGATCCTAATACCCAGATTCCAAGAAAATTTCGCGGGGCTTCGCCCGGAAAAACGAAGATCAGAAGATCAGAGAAGATCAGAGATCAGAGAAGATCAGAGTTCAGAGTGAAGAAATGGGGGACAGACACAAACGAAAACCGATGAAGTCGACCCGGTAACCGGGAGCGAACCAGTAGCGGGAGGCGCAACGCACAGAAACGCGAGAAGCAAACGACCCGCCGCGAAACACGCGGCTATCCATTTTTTCGTCGATTTCTTCTCTTCCGTCGGTGGGATTGTATTCGTAGTCAGCGAATTTGTTGCGGGTCCATTCCCACACGCCGCCTGACATTTCTTCGCAGCCGTAAACGGATTTGCCGCGCGGAAAAACCCCAACCGCATTGGTGCTTCCAATCTGAGTCTCGCCGTAGTTGAGGAGTTCCGAACTGAGGGCATCCTCTGTTGGCGAGTGGCCCCACGGATAAGTGCGTGTGCGATTCGGATTGGCGAACGGCTCGCAATCGGCCAGGTCTCCGGGCGACATCAGCAGGGCGACCTGGGATGCATTCCTTATGGGATTGTTTCCGGGGATCTCGATCCCACCCCGCGCGGCCTTTTCCCATTCCGGTTCGGTCGGCAATCGGAACGCCCAGTCTCCGGATAGACCATGTTTTTCTCGCCATTCATCTGTAAGCCAGCGGGAGAATGCCAGACATTCGTACCAGGTAACGCCCACGACCGGATGATTGGGCAAATCGAAGGGTTCACCGTAGCCCCACGATCGCCTCTCGTTACCACTCGCACGGGCGAATAGATCGAACGGAGCATTGGTGATTGGAAAACGCCCGATCCAGTAAGGGTAGGACATCGAGATCGATATCCGAGACGACCATGAGTTTTACGGCATTTCAAAGAATCGGTGCCGCAAATACGAACGCATTATCGGAGTCACCACGTTTTGTTCGGTCATGGCTTCGGTCCGAACCCTCTGGTTCATCGACAAACTTAGCAGAGCCGAAGCGACATGAGCATTCCAGGCAGCGCGCGAGTTTCTGGGAGCATTAGAAGGCATTGTGGAACAGGGGTGAATCGGAGTACCAATCTACAACCTGCCTCTCTTTCTAAAATGCTGAATCAGATTCAATCTGGCCTCATCCAACGCAGGTAACTGATCGTATTCTTCAATACCAACATCAAATCTGTCGAGGTATGGTTTCAGTCTTTGAGGAAGCCAGCCGGATCGCACATAAAAAGTTGTTGGGAAGACATCCAAATCGATGAGCTTTTTGAAAATAGCGACAGGGGTGCTGCCACGCAATGCCTCAAGGGATGGATGTGGAGAGAAGATTTCCTGTGCGATGACAAACCCGCTCTCTCCGTCCACAAACAGCAAACAATACGGAAAATAAGGCGGTTCATCCTCGCCATCCTGGGCCGGGCTCATTATCGGAAACATGTCAATTTCGATGCGATCAGTCACCGTGGGCAATTGACCCAGGGAACCCACCAATTCATCGAATTCTTCACTCGCCTTCATTTCCAATAGTGGAGGCGATGGACGGTAACGCTGATCCACCCAGACCGATTTGTTCTGATCAAGCGTTCTCAACAGGTAGCCGCCCAGTTCATCAGGATCGAGCAGGCCGGTATTTTCTTTGAACCGAGGGGCTACTTCCAGGACTTGCTCCAGCCCGGCTATCATGATGGGGACGTTTACTTCATCAAAAAACCAGGGCAGGAACCCAGGGTCGATGCATCGGAATAATGGCCAGGAATTTCTGCCTCTGAATTTCAGCCCCAGGTCTTTCATCACCTTTCTGTCTTCGGGCTCCATCAGATCACGATCTTCAAACGAAAGCTGAACCTGCGGCACTTCATAGACCGAAGTAGGCTCTTGTATCGGGTCGAACTCTTGAAGCCTCTGAAATCCCGATATCCCTGCCTGCCCCCAATAGATGGAAACAGCGAAGTGCTCACCCCGCCCTCCCATGACGCTGACAAGGCCCAGGAGACCGGACTGGGGCTCTTCGACCAAAAAGACGTCATTTTCCCACATGTATTTCCAGGGAGCGAGTTTCTTTACAGAAGCAGCCAGTTCATAGAGTCGAGCCCAATCAGAGAGGGCGATCGTTGTCTGTATCATTTTGATGTAAGTCTGGTTGAGAATGGCGCCGGGGACATGCTATCCAGGCATTCAGGTCTTTTGAAGCTGGTTGAATTTACAAGGAACTGGAACGTGGAAAGACGTTCGAAAGCGAGTCCGTAAGGGCTGCGGATGCGTGGCTGAAAGAGGAGAAGGTAGCCTGCGCCACTCCGGGGCTAAAAGAATCTCTCTCCTCCTGATCCTTGCCCAGGCCCCTCCGGGGCCGAAGAAACGGACAGGTAATGTAACATTTTGGATAAGGTCGATGTCTGGAGTTCTGCTGCGTGACAGCATCTCGCAGCGGGTCCCGGCCCTTTCAGTCTCATCCCTCAAATGGACCGAGGCTCTTCAGGTCGAATTTGATTTGACTGCGCGTTCATCTCATACACAGTTGGATGTCTCCACAAACCCAACCGCCTCCATAAAGAAATATCCGGATGCTTCGAAATATACTGTTTCCAACGATGGTGATTGGCAGCCTGCCGAGGCCCCAATGGGTCATTGACCTGATTGACGAACGGGAACGCGAGACGATCAGCCAGGATGATTTCGACAGAGGGCTGGACCGCGCGGTGCAGTTCGCCATCGAGATGCAGGAACGGGCCGGCATCGACATCATTACGGACGGCGAATGGCGGCGCCGCACGTATTTCACCGGATTCGCTCAGGCTACGGAAGGATTCGAGAAGGACGTGATCGTTGTCCAGGTACTCGATGGCCGAACCAAGAAGTGGCCGGGGATCGTCGGGAAGCTGAAGCACGTGGGGCCAATCGCCGTGGAAGAAGTGCGCTTCGTCAAGAGCTGTACGTCGCGGATGGTCAAAGCAACTCTGCCCAGCCCATACATGATCGACCGCTGGTTCTACGACCCGGAGGCGAGCAGCAGCGCGTACGCCAGCAGGGAAGAAGTCCTGCAGGATGCTGCGGATGTCTTGCGGCAGGAGGTGCTTGCCCTGCGCGACCTGGGCGTCGATCTCATTCAATTTGACGATGCCATGATCGGCCGGTTTATCGGCGATGAATACAACCCCAGCGGGACCAACCCGAAGGTGAAAATCACTATGGCGGACCGCGACCGTGAATTGGAAATGGCCATATCGAGTCTCAACCGCGTTACGGAAGGGATCGACGGCGTCACCACCGCATTGCACGTTTGCCGCGGACACCGGGGGAGGATGCACGTCGCGCATGGAGGGTTCGAGCCGCTTGTCCCTTACCTCTACCGAGCCAATGTGGACATCCTGGCGCTGGAGCTTGCGGCGGACGACGCGGGCACCCTCGATGCACTCGAAAACTTTCCAGAAGACAAGATGCTGGGGATGGGCGTTATCGATGTTCTCAGCCGTGAAATTGATCCGCCCTCCGTATTAATTGAGCGAGTAAAGTCGATGGAACGATTCATCGACCGTGAACGCCTGATACTCAACCCAGACTGCGGGTTCGCTCCTGGTTACGACAATCCCATTTCGTTGGACGAAGCATACAACAAGCTGAAATCCGTCTCTGCGGCAGCCCGGCAACTCCGATAAACTTTTCTATAACCCGGACTGATTCCCGCCATTCCGTTCTGCTCCGTGGAAAAGATCAAATGCCAGTAATGGTCGAATGTACCAACCAGGAGTGCCGGCAGCTTTTCAGTGTGTCGGAAAAGAAAGCAAGGGGGGACCTGCGCATGTCCTGTCTGCAAAACGGAGGTAGAGGTCGGCGATATTGGGCCGGGCCGCGATACGGCCAGTTCGTCCCTTCGGAACGAAAGCTCAAGAGAATTTCTACTTCCAGGCCAAAGAATAATCGCGCTCTTCAGGTTTGGGATGCCCTCCAGGACCGTAGGCGCCTTCTGCGGTGGATTCTGACTCCAGGGGAATGAAAGTCTCTTTGATCCCCGCCTGGCTTACATCGCATTTATAAAAGCCCAACGTCGGATCGCCGTCTTCCCACTGATTACCCCATTGTGGGAAGCCGATACCTGCGCATTTGTAGAAGCGAATGCCATCAAAAATCTGGACGGGCCGTCGGCAATGGATGTGGCCGCTGAATACGATCCCGACATCGGTTGACTTGAAAGCATTAAAGATTCTCGAACGGTGCGGCTCGTCGATGCTGAAATACCAGTGCGTGTATTCTTCTTTCTTCGTGATGTCCCATGTCGGCTCGTCTGGTCGGTCGATGAAGAGCGGGTAGTGCATGGTCATGACGTGATGCTCGGCTTTCGGCAGTGAAGGCAGTTCCTGCTCCAGCCAGGTCCACATCCTCTCCTCATGCGGCAGTTCGGAGCCGGCCAAGGCGGCGTAGAAACCGCTGAAACGCACGTTCTTGTGGGTGAATGACCAAGGGAATTCACCGAAGAATCTGGTGAATCTATCGAGGGCATCGGCAGTTGCGTTCAGAGAGGGATCGTCACGCTCGGTGAATCCTTCTATATCGGAAAACTTGTTCCCAACATCCATGTTGCCGGGGATGCAATGGGTGGGGTAAGGCAGTTGAGTGAGCTCGTTCCGGATGGCTTCGAATTCAAAATCGTGAAGAGTGCCATCGCGTGTAAGGTCGCCGCCAACCAGCAGGAGATCTGCTTCCATATTCTTGAGCTGGCTGAACGCCGTCTGCCAGTTCTCCATGAACCTTGGGTTAAAACGAAACGAGCGTGGCGAGCCGGGCTGCATGTCACAGGCGTGAAGGAAAGTCCAGTTTTTCATGGAGTTGATGTGGTTCATTTCTTAAAGCTGATCGCCACTTTAGCCTGGCCAGATCCTTGGGAAGAACTTCCCTTCGTAGGGTGTCCCTTCGGCAATGTCCGGACCGAGGAGAGTGGCGCAAAGGTGGTGACGGCCGTCGCTCTTGAATCCGCACCCTTTGGGCATCATGTGCACGATCAGGGATAGGCGCGGATCGCTGGAACAGTTTCGGCCAGACCCGTGAAAGGTGAGCGCGTGATGGAAGCTGGCGTGGCCGGCTTTGAGGAGGATGGGTTCTTCCTGCCAGTCGCGCTTACCCTCTGAGTATTTTGCTTTCAGGGCTTCGAGATCTTTGTGGCCGAAGGTGTTGGCGTCTTCGAACAATCCCCACTTGTGTGAGCCTTTTACAAATCGCATGGGGCCCATGGACATTTCAATGTCCTGCAGGGCGATCCACGCAGTGCACATGTTGGTCGTATTGGAGCACTGCCAGTGCGCGTAGTCCTGGTGCCAGCCGACGTTCCCTTCGTTGTAATCTTCCTCCGTTTCCGCAGCCCCCGGCTTCCAGAGAACCTGGTCGTGCCAGACGCGTGCTTCGGTGGTGCCCATCAGTCGAGAGCCGATGTAGCCGATGGCTGGTGTGTGAATGACGCGACGGATGGTTTCGTTAATCCACCAGCCGTTCGTGTATTGGCGGATGCGTGGGGAATCCAACTCGTAGACTCGCTGGCCCTGCCAGCCATAGTTAGGAAAGTCGCGGTCATCGGAGAAAACTCGCTCGAACTCTTTTCGGAGCTCGGCAATCACATCATCGTCGAGAATCTTCGGGCCGGTCCAGAAACCGTTCTGTTCGTATAACGAAATGTCCGCTTCGGTGAGGTCGACGGGGGAAGTTGCCATTGCTGGCTCTTCCGGCTCTGTTTGCATCTGAACGACTGCTGCCGGCGTATGGGGTTGTTCAAGCAGAGGCGTTCCATTCTGTTCCACGTAGTTGTTAATGGCGCTGAGGAACGGGCCGCCCCACCTTGCCATCGTGCGCGGGCCGACGCCAGTTACTGTAAGCATGGCCTCTTCTTCCGTCGGATAGGTTCGTGACATCTCACGCAGGGTGCGGTCGTTAAAGACCATGTAGGGCGGGACGCCTTCTTCTACGGAGAGACCGTACCGGAGCTCGCGCAGGGCACGATAGAGATCTTCATCAAATCCGAGGGAGTCCTCCTCTGGTTTAACGGACTTTGTCTCCCGGGTGGATTTGGGCTCCGGTGATTTCAGGCCGAGCGATTTGAAGCTCGGCTGAATTTCCCCCTTCATCACGCCGATACCGCGGGTTGTGAGGCTCACCTGCCTGAACTCGCGGGCGGTCTTGATACAGCCATCGGTGTCGAGAAGGTCAAAGACCTGGCCGACATCATTCTTGGAAAGGTCACTCAGAAGGCCGTAAGTCGACAGCTTGTTCAGCTTGAATTCCTGCAGACGTTTTGACTTGGATCCCCGACTTACATTCAGCACCATGTCGCGGCCGAATCGGCCTTGCATTCGGGCCACGCAACTCAAAAGTTTTTTGACGACGGTTAATTCGTCCGGCCGGAGTCCTTCCTGGTCGTCATCTGAAATCGCAGGTGGTTGGATTGCCTCGGCTGAGATGTCCGGCTTGCCTTTCTTCTGCTGATGGCACCAGTCGCAATTGCCGCAATATTTCATCGATGTCTTCTCGCCGAAATATCTGAGCAGCCAGGCGCGGCGGCAGCTTTTTGCCTGGCAGAATTTCAGGAGGGTCTCGAGTTTGTCGAGTTCGTGCTGACGGCGGGTGTCGACGAGGTCGAAGTCCACCATTTTGGAAAGATCGGAAAGCCCTTTGGACAGCATTCTGAGGCCCCGGCCGCGGAAAGGCGGTATGTATTCGACTAATCCTTCATGTTCCATTTCATGGAGGGTGCGGCGGACTTGCGGCTCTTGCAGCCCGGCCGCTTCAGAGAGGCCGTCGAGGCTGAAGCCCATACGTTCGCCAGACTCGCATGAACCCCATTCGAGCATGTGCTCGATGAGCCGGTGCCGGATGGTGCCTTCTTTGGCCGCGGCGGAGGACGGCTCTTTCAGGAATGTAATCCACGCCAGGGTGTCGCGACCGGAAAGGCGTTCGAGAACCCCGGCCTGCTCGAGGATTATCAGAGTGGAATAGATGGCTTTGTCGGTGACGCGACCGCCCAGTTCTTCTTCCATCGTGGAAGCGGTTTTCTGAATGGTCTCTTCCACTTGCTTGTCGAGATAGCGGTAGACCTTTTCGATGTCTTCACGGGGCGGGTAACTGCTGTTGATGAGGAATTCCTGCGTGAAGCGATCATTGTACGTGTAGAGAAGAATGGCATCACTGTCGACGCCATCGCGGCCAGCGCGGCCGGCTTCCTGGTAATAGGCTTCGAGCGTGGCTGGTATGTTGAGGTGGATGACAGAGCGGAGGTTTTGCTTGTCGATACCGAGCCCGAAAGCATTGGTCGCCACCATCACCTGAATCTCGCCGTTCATGAACTGTTCCTGGTACCGATGCCGCAAGGCGAGATCGATTTGCGAGTGGTAGGGCAGCGCACGGATCTTGTTCTTGTGCAGGTAATCGGCGACCTCGTTCACTCGCTTGATGGCCGAGCAGTAAACAATGCCGGACGCTGAATTTTTGGAAAAGTGATTCAGCAGCATTTCCATCTTGGCCTCCTGCGAGCCAATGCGGCGGACCGCGAAATGAAGATTGGGCCGGTCAAAGCCGGTGACCTTTACCAGCGGATCGCGGAGACCAAGTTGAAGCTCGATGTCCTGGCGTACTTCGGGAGTCGCGGTGGCGGTCAGGGCCATGGTTGGCGGCCGGCCAAGGTCTTCGATTGCGCCTTTGATGCGCAGGAAGTCAGGGCGGAAATCGTGTCCCCACTGGCTGACGCAATGTGATTCATCCACGGCCACCAGGCTGAGCGAAGCCTCGGCTACAGCCTTTCTGAAGATCGGACTTCGAAAGCGTTCGGGGGCCACATAAACAAGCCGAAACTGGCCGAGGCGGAGGCCATCTATTCTGCTTCGCTGCTCAGCCTGCGAAATGGAACTGTTGATGAATGTGGCCGGAATGCCGAGTTTGCTGAGGCTGTCCACCTGGTCTTTCATCAGCGCAATAAGTGGCGAGATGACCAGGACGAGTCCATCCGATACCAGGGCAGGCAATTGATAACAGAGTGATTTGCCCCCGCCGGTGGGCAAGACAAGCAGTACGTCACGTCCGGCCAGAATAGCCCGGATAGCCTCCTCCTGACCGGGCCGGAACTGTTCGAGTCCAAAGTTGTCTTTCAGAATCTGGTCTAAATCCATCCCTGCTTTGCTTCTGAGGGTAATGTTGTGAGTTGAATTTCTAATTGCAGAGGAGATTCAACTCAAACAGGGGG
>JAQBXN010000065.1 GCA_027625095.1 Planctomycetota bacterium
AAACCAGTAAACATTCCTCCTGCAAGGAAGCCGTTGGTCAGTGGGTTAGAAATTTAGAAATGGCCTGGAATCCGGAATAATGAATTGCCTAAAAAAGGGTCAGAACTTTCGGGGCGCCGCACTACTGGGACGGCATCTGGAACCCACGTTCACATCACCAGGGCAAGGGGAACGCACTTTACGTCCACATGTGGAAATATGGTTTGAAAGTCCTGGACATCACAGAGCCTTCCTCCATCCGGCTGGCGGAAGAGATCCGGCTGAATCTGGTCGACGCGGCATTCAAGATCAGTGGAGACTCGCTCTTTGCCGTCTCACTCGAAAATGGAATATATCACCTGCTGACTTACGACCTGGCGAACCCGCTTTCTCCGAAACGGCGGTCCCGTCTGCCGCTTCGTATTCCCGGCAGCCCCGTAAAGTTCAGCTTCGTTGGGGAAGACCTGGTTACGGTTTCATTGCCTGTTGGACGGGAGCAGCTCCAGATCTTTAAATTCGGTAAGGAGATATCAGAAATCGGCAGATTGGACTTGTCGTCCGTTGTGCGCAAACCATCAGGTTGGAACAACTGGAACGTCCGCGTTAGATTTTAAAACGAACCCCCTCCGACCCCGGGCCTTCGGCGGGAAGGGAGCCGAGGGGATAAAAAAGGAAATTCCTAGCAATAACTAACGGGACAAAAATGAGAAGATCACTCCTATCGCCCTCAGCGTTTGGTCCGACACCCATTGGACTTCTGTTGCTAGTCGTAGTCGCCATTCATCCGGCATGGGGTGAAACACTGCTCTCCAATCTCGACCCAGCGAAGGACGGCGAGCAGCCCTCACCGTTCCATCAAGGCAATGGCAAAGCCATGGACTTCGTCGTTGGGGGCACTCGCTCGTTTGAGGTGACTGAAGTGGCCTTGCAACTGAAGCTGACCGAAGACTCGCGGCCGAAGTTGCAGATCATCGAGAAAACATCTCTCCGACCACTTTCGCCTGTTCCGCTCAACCACGCAGCGGGGCTAGATGACGCAGCGAAGCCGAATAGTCCTCTCACATCCACCCTCCGACTGCGTAACGACTCCGACCATGCGAAAGCGAACGACTTTGTTTTCGTGCCCGAAAAGCCGCTGCTTCTATCGCCTGGAGTAGCGTATCGGCTAGCGCTGTCCACCGATACGGAAAAGGACGGAATGTTGTGGCTCTCCGGCACCATCCCGAAACGCGAGGACGGCATAGCCAGTCACTCCGGTCAATTCTTCGGAATCGGAAGAGGCGATCCTGCTTCGTGGAACTCACCCTCGGAAGTGGTCAATCGATACGAGATCCGTGGCCGCTGGACTGATTCGACTGCAACGAGTGCCATCGCTCAAACACCAACAGCGAAGAAGGAACCCTACGCACAGTATTCGGGCATCTACCCGCACCTGGCCATGTTCAACACCGTGCGTCCAGGTGAGTGCGGCATCGGTGCCGTCGTGAACTGGGCCGGCCGACTTTGGGCGGTGACCTACAGCCCATATCACGCTGGAGGCTCACCGGACAAGCTGTTCCAGATCGATGAGCAACACCACATCTTTGTGCACCCGGAGAGCGTCGGCGGGACGCCTGCGAATCGGATGATCCACGAAGAGTCCGAGCAGTTGATCATCGGGCCCTACTTCATCGACAAAGATCGCAATGTCCGCGTAATCCCGCCGAGCATCATGCACGGCCGACATACCGGGACAGCAAGGCACCTCACCGACCCAGCGAACAAGGTCTACTACGCCACCATGGAGGAGGGCTTCTATGAAGTCGATGTCCACACGCTCGCAGTCAGAACTATCCACAGAGATCGAAGCAACTTCGCCCACGGCAACCACGGCAAGGGTTTGTATTCTGGACAGGGACGAGTGATCTATTCAAACAACGGAGGGAGTGGACACGGTGACACGCGGAGATTGAATGTCGTCCCCGAGCAAGTTGGCTCGCTCAACGAATGGGATGGGACGAAGTGGAGGGAAGTTCACCGCACCGGCTTCCTCGACATCACCGGCCCAGGCGGTATTCGCGGCAACGCCAATCCTGGCAAAGATCCCGTATGGGCGATCGGTTGGGATTATCGATCCGTCATTCTGAAAGTGCTCGACGCCGGGACGTGGCACACCTACCGCCTGCCCAAAGCCAGCCACACCATGGACGGTCATCACGGTTTCAACACCGAGTGGCCACGCATTGGCGAGATCGGCAGCGACACCGAGCGGCTCATCTACGTCCACGGCATGTTCTGGCGCATGCCGACGGTGTTCTCGACCACCAAAACCGCCGGGCTGAGACCGCGTTCGACCTACCTCAAGATGGTGAGCGACTCTACGAAATGGGGAGATCGAATTGTCTTCGCGTGCAACGATCTCTCAGACGAAAAACAGGCGATCCGCCTCAACCCGCGCAAGATCCGGGGCAACCTGACGCCCTCCATTTCACATGCCAATCTCTGGTTCGTCGAGCCGGAGCAGATCGACAGTTTCGGTGTGCCGATCGGTCGCGGCTCGGTCTGGATGTATGACGCGGTAGAGGCTGAGGAACCCTCCGATGCCTTCCAGTTTGGGGGCTGGGATCGCCGACTGCTTCACCTCAGCCACGGATCCGAACAGCCTGTCCAGTTTGCCATCGAATTTGGCTCGACCGGCAATGGCAAATGGGAGACATGGAAGTCTGTCGAAGTTCCCGGCGGCAGTTATCTGCCCGTGAGCCTCGCCGACGCTCCTGATGCCGAGTGGATTCGGCTGCGAACCGATCGCGATGCCGAAAATGTGATCGCCACATTCCACTACGCCAACGAAGACAAACGTAGCGTCGAGGCTGCGCCCATGTTCAAGGGCATCGCACGCCCTGGGGACCATGCGACCGGTGGCCTCGTCCGCATCAAAGCCACCGATGGCGCGCCGCTCGCTCTCGCCACCGCCGACGGCTACTTCGAAATGGGCTCCGATATGAAGCTACGTTCCGTGGATGACCCAGCCGCCGCTGAAGCGCTTCGGCAGATCGCCGAAATCCCGGGCAAGATCGAAGGCCCCGGTGGCCTCACCGCCGACGCCGCCTCCGTGATTTACATCGACGAAGAGGGCGGCAAGCGCTACCGCCTGCCGCGCGGTGATGCGGCGTTTGATCAGGAGAGCTCACTCGGCTTTGAGCGCGTGGACCGTGAGGTGTCCCGTGAACGCAATCTGTTCAACGCGCACGGCACGTTCTATGAGCTGCCATATCGCAATGCGGGTGGCTTCTCTCTCATTCGTCCAGTCACCACCCACAACCGTCGGATCAAGGATTTCTGTTCCTGGCGTGGGCTCTTTGTCATCTCAGGCATCGACGGCACAACCAGCAATCCCCACATCATGCGCTCGGATGACCGCAAGGCCGCAGTCTGGGTCGGAGCACTTGATGACCTTTGGAAAATGGGCAAAGCCGTCGGCATCGGCGGGCCATGGAGAGATTCCGCCGTTAAATCAGGAGAGCCTTCCGACCAGTATCTCATGACTGGCTATGATCAGAAAACACTGAGACTCTCGCATGAAAGTGACAGCGAAGTGATCATCACTGTTGAGGTGGACATCACAGGTTATGGAGACTGGAAGACCTATCGATCCTTTGACATTCCTGCGGGCAAACCCCTCACCCACCGATTCCCCGATCATTTCAATGCATACTGGGTCCGAACTCTTGCCAATGCCGATACCACCGCCACCGCCCAGCTGTGGTATGAATAGGAAAAAGGATCGATAGGCCAAGGCATGAACAGGAAAACCATGAAACGATCTCGCGAAAAATCGTTGAACTTCTTTGACACCCACCAAATCGCACGATGGGGCATGGGTGAACCGCGGAGCGTCCAGAAAGCAAATTCCTATCAGTAACCTCACCCCCAGCCATGCGTCACAAGGGGTGATGAAGCAGCACCGTTTTTCTTTTGCCGGGATTGGAGGCCTGCCCATGCGTGTCACCCTCTTTTTTGTTGTTGCAATGGTGGCTGTGTCTGCGCTGGCCAAGGCCAGCGAATGCGGGGGGATGGGGATGGAGGCGATCCACCGGGGTCAAGCCTGATCCATCGGTCTTCGAGCGCGACAAGCCCAGGGTGCCAATCCAGATCAGGACGGGGCAGGAGCCAGATTAGACAAGCCCAAGCTCCTTCCCGGGGCCATTTCTCTGAAAAAGGACGATAAGGGAAAAACCATCACCGGCCTCTTCGCTGCATCTGCCGGCTGGATTGCCTTGCGGCACGGAAAACAGATCGACTTCCTGAAAGTTGAGGCCGGGAATGCGCTCAGGTCCGAACCAGCAGGCACCATCGAAATACCCAAGGAGTGTGGTCAGCACTTGTTCGGAACATTCCATCAGGGCCTCTTTTATCTGATCGATGGTAAGCACGGCCCCGGACAGTACAGCCTCGGCGCGACCTCTCCCAAGAGCAGGTGGTTTGTGTATGACCTTATCGATGGCCGTGTCGAGCAGGCCGGTTTCTACGAGCACCCGTGGCCGAGCGCCTTTGGGAACATCACCATCGTCGAGAAGACCGCCTATGTCTCAGATTACAACTACGGGATGTGGCTGTTCGATCTCGAAAATCCGCGGCAGCCAACGCGGGTTGGCGGTGCGGTTACGGCCGGTGAATCCGACGCGCTCTGGATCGATGGCGACCGGGCGTACCAGTGGCAGACATTTGGCGGGGCTGTTTTCCTGATCGACATACAAGACCCCTCACAGCCACAGCGACTGAGTGAAAGCTGGGACGGCGCCTGGCTCCCTTACGGAAACTCTCGCCGAGGGAATCGGACCATAGCCGGCAAAGATGGGTTTATATACGTCCCCAGGCAGCAGAAAGGCCTGGTCGTTGTAGATGCCCGCGATGCTTCGCAGCCAAAGGAGATTGGGCTTTTCAACGATGCCGCGGGCAAGCCGATTCAGGTTAACGGGGCTTGCATCGACGTCTGGGCTGATCATGCCTATGTGATCCACGGCAAGTCGCTGCTGGTCTACGATGTGAAAGACGCGTCTGTTCCGAAACTGGCAGGGACTGTAGAGGTGGGGCCGGCGGACACGCTTTGTGCAGGGGGGAACGCGGTCTACCTTGGTAATAAAGAAGGGGTTTTCTCATTAGTCGACGTCTCGATATCTGCCAGTCCGGTGCTCAAGTCGACGCTCGATCTGAATCCATACTGTCCCGGGAAAATGCAGGAGACCATATCCGGTCTGGCCGTCGGCAGGGGCATAGCCTATCTGACGGCGCGGGGGCCGGGTTCGGATTCGAAGGCGATGTACCTCCACATTGTGGACGTTCGAAATCTGGATAAGCCCCGATGGATCCGCACCTATGACCCTTACCCGATGCTGCCGGAATCGCCCTGTTCGATCTGGGGCGATTTCTACCAGGATCTCCTCGTAGACGGAGGCTACCTGTTCATCGGCAACTACGGGCAGATCGAATGTTTTGACATTTCCGAACCGGAGTCGCCCAGGCTCTTCGACGTATTCCATGCCGGCTATCAGTGGTCCGTGGGCCGAAAGCGGTTCGACCACCTGTTTGTACCAGCTCTCAGCGGAATGCTGGTGCTCAACGCGCCGTCGAGTTCTCAGATACCGAAGGGCAAAATCGAGACGACCCCCTTCGGCAAAACTCCGGATGTCGGCTTGTAAACGAGCTCTATAGTCGGTTTTGCGAGGTTTTACGTCCCAGAATTTATGGTACACATTTTCGGCGACGGGGTGGCGGGAGCATATAGCCTGGGTCGCAAGCCCTGAGCTTTGCCCACATTTTCTTCAGCCCCGAAGGCGGTTGTTTCTTATCGCCCAGGGTTGGGAGGCTTTGCGACCAACCCTGGTATTCAAACCGTGTGTGTATCAACGCCGAAGGTGTTGTTTCCATTCCTGAATGGTGGCCATTCCTCATTTTATAGAAACAACTCCGTTGGGGTTGGAACCGTGTTGTACTTGGGTCCCAGGGTTGCTCGAAGACTCGCGAACCCTGGGCTGGAAGAAAGAACACCTTTGGCGTTCAAGAATTGAAAATGTGGGTAAAGAGCAGGTCGCATGCCCTGAGCTTTGCCCACATTCTGTTTCAGATTAAGCCGGAGGCGTATGGGGAAGTAGCCGGTGGTTAGGCGTCATGGGTCTCGCTCGCTGGTGGTGATGAAGCCAAAAGCCGTTGGATGAACGGCTCGACAACGACTGGGAAAGTGGACTCGTCACAAATCTGCTCTGGTGGTCGGTCGTCAACCCAACCGTATGCAAGCCGACCAAACGCGATATGGAAGACGCGGTCGGGCCAATGCCAAACGACGGTGATGGAACAATGGCTATCGCAATCTTGGTAAGTGGGAGCTGTGGTGAGATGAAAATGCCACAGCGAGGTGAATGCGTAGAGCTGTGGTGTGACTGCGAGCGACTGCAAATGCTGGACGTCGCTTGCCATCGGCAGCCAATCCTCGACGTGCGTCTGTCTTTTGGCGTTAGCCCGGGGGCAGCGGAACACTATCGCACAGTCTCAACGTGAGGATAGTTGAGAATCTTGTCGTCGGAAGTCACGAGCGCGCATTCGTGGACTCGTGCCGTAGCGACAATAATCTGGTCATCGGGATCACGGTGGAAGCCGCCAGGAAGCCGAGTGGACTCTATCGCTATTCGTGGACTCAACTCCATGATTACGACGCCTGGGTAGCCAAGCGCCATCCGCATCCATTCGTCGATTGGGATTGGTAGATCAAGCCGCCCTGATTCGACCAACTTTGCGACTTCCCAACACGATATGGCGCTAACGCCGATCATCGATTCTTCGTTCGCTTCGATGACCTCCGAATGAGCCGTTTCAAGATGTTCGTCGCCGTGTACCCACCAGACCCAGATGTGGGTATCAAGTACGATCATTTCAATGCTTCCCAATCAGTATCTGCAACCGGCTTGAAGGGTTCCTCATACCGGATGGGCATACCTCGCAAAGGGTAAGTATTGGCGTGCTCCCCGTTTGACGAGGCGTCGCGCACGGTGACCTCAACTTTATGACCCACCTCGAACGGCAACCCAGTGATAGTCAGTTTGCCGTTGCTCGGGACTGTAGCCTCAATCTTGTAGGTCTTCATAAAGCCAGCGCCTCAAAGGAAGGGATGCGTACAATCCCCTACACAGTGGTGAGGATACCCACGGGAGACCGATGGGCTAACGTCAAAAATCAGAGACTGAAACGGGCGCCTGCCCAGCTTCAGGACGGTAGAAAACTCAGGGCTTCTCGAAGGCTCACATTGCACCATCGTTTCGGTTCTCTGCATTTTTCTTGTTAAGCGCACGGTTACAGCAACTCGGACAATTCCTCATTAGTCATATCGCAATCTGCTAGAATCCTCGCCAGAAGTCCCGGCCCAATTGTTTCGCCCCGATGGCGTCCATCATCATGGCGCAATCGGTGATGGCTGCCTCTTGTACGGATCACTTCAAATCCCGCTTTCTTCAGGGCACGGATGAGTTCACGCCCGGTGATCCTGGGAGTCCTGCTCATACTTCAACCGTAACTCTTTGGACCCCGACGAATTCAACAGAAATCGGCGAAATATCATCATCTTCAAGACAGACTGCAATAGCCTCTTTTGCCCTTCTCATAAGAGTGTCAAGAGATTTTGCTTGCGTATGACAGCCACGAAGACCCGGTACAGTAGCCACATAGTTTCCTTCAGTGTCACGTTCTATTAATACGTCGAAATCTCGATTCATTGTTTGTTATCCGAAGAGATTAGAAAACGTCCATCAACTCACGCTTTACAGTGTGCACAGACGCGAGTTTGCCCCTGTGTAGTTGCACAGGCGCAACTTTGCGTCCTGTTTACGTTCTCGGCGACGTATCGTACGTTTCCTACTTCATCGGTCAACGGCCTGGCGCGCCGTGCGTAGGTATCTCGTGTGAGCTGTAATGGGTCCTCCTGACAGATGAAACAGAACCTCTAATTTGGATTTTGGGTCAGGTCTATTTCTATCGTTCAAAACTTTGGGGGTAAATATTCAGTGATCTCGTTGGGGCGATTGTTCGTAATGCGCCAGTCATGGCGTTTTGGGGCGATGGAGTCGCCCCGGGCGGCGATGACTCGCCGACTACGAACGAAGAGTTCTCAACCGCGGCGGAGCGGCCCGTAAGGACGAGGTCCGCCACCTCTGAACAGCTACTTCCCTTATTTCAAAAACTCCACTTCTGTCATCCAGAAAATCCCCTGGTATCCCTCGTGTCCGCCTCCGGATGGCTGGAAGATCAGGATTCGATCTGTTTCCACTGTCTCGAATTTGTGAGACGTTGAATTCGCCGGCTGGTTGTTCTGCACCCGCACTGCATGTTGCCATTTGGTGCCTGTCCAGGTCATCACTTCAAAACGGCGGCTCGTCCAGTTCGTGTCCTTCCAATTGGCCCAGAATAATTTCAGGCCCGAAAACTCCCTCGGTTTCGGAAACTGAAAACAGACCCAATGCCCCTCGTCCGAATCCTTCGAGGCCCAGGATACTCCAGCCGTGGATGTGTTCGGAGCTTGAAGTTTTCCATCGAGAAGACACTCAACGTTTTCGTATCCCTTGAATATTGAATCGACGAAGATAGCCGTGCCGTCAGCAGACTTCGCTGCCGGTTTTTCAAAGGAGGTCGGGGGCCGCGCTATCTGAAAGCTGAGGGATACCGAGGCGTCCGATTCATCCAGGGCATAATCATCGCACAGCAAAACAATGGTGATCCTGCTGGACCGTTCCTTACCCAGAACTTCCGGTATCGAACACACGATCGATGCACTCTTCGGGTTACCCTCCACTTTTCTGAAAACCACGGACTTCGAATCGGGCTGGATCTCGCGCCCATTCACCAGGCATCTCGCCTTTGAAGGATCTATTGGATTCTTTGCATCTTCGAATACCGCCTCAAAGGTCTTTGGCAGTTCATCCACCCACCCCAGGTCGGTGGACTGTGGTTGCACCGGATTGCCATTGACGAGCACGCGTATGACCTCCGGCGGGGAGTCGTCATTCAAGTCAAGCCACTCTGGTCTTCCGAGGAGCAGGGCCACACGTCCTTCATGGAGATGCTCCGCATCGAGCCTGAAGGTCAGCACGCCATCCTTGACCTGGGCGTTCGGTAGTTCCTTCCATTCACCCTTTGGAGTTCGAAACAGGTTTTGGGCCTGGACTTCACCGACAGGAATCGAGAGGGTAAGTCCGGCAACCGCTTCAATGTCGTAAGAAGTGCCAGTTGACACCGGTTCTTCAGCCAAACCGCAGGCGAGGTACGCAAATGCAATAAGGGGTTGAATCAAAATTCTGTTCATTCTGAAGAACTGTCCAGGAATAACGATGGACTACTTTTGATCAGGGAATCTCACTGCTCTCAGTTCTCAGCCCTTCTGTGTCTGTCTGCGCAGGTTGCGTGCCATCCACGAAAACAGGCCGAGCGCGATAATGAGGTTGATAACAGCAGGAATGATGAAAAATACACGGCCAACCCCCAATCTCAAGGCCATGAAACCTATCTGGATCACAAACAGTGAGACCATCTTATAAAGAAGCAGGCTGATGATGGAATAAGCGAGCGCTTTGCCAGGAGTGGAGGCCATGATTGACCAGAACATTCCGACACAGGCGTAGAAAACCAATCCAATCAGATTCGCGATAAGTGACGCCATTGGGTATCGCTGGTCTGTAAAACCAAGCCTCCCCCCCATGGACAAGCTCAATTCAGGAAAGTTGATTCCAATTGACAGAATAATCAGGCCGATCAGAACCAAACCATATTCCTTCCAAAGCACTCTTAATTTATCGAGGATGATCTGTCTGTCTGTCATAGGGGTCATCAAGAGAGAAGCCATCACACCAGGCTCTTTCTCCTGGGCAAACAGAAGGCAGGAACGGACGAACACGGCGAGATATATGAACAACCACGATCCCCTACTGACGATCGTGGCAAAAATGGTGAGATCCTGGGAGGAAAAACCAAAGAGCCGAGTCCTGAAAGCAAAGCAAGCGAAAACGACCGCCAGAAGGCTGATGTAAAATCCGCCTACAGCGGCATTGAGACCGAAGGTCCGGCGCGCATCCCTCCAGACAATCGGGCGACCCTTTATCTCGCCCCGAGATTTCGCATTCCTGGTTGATGGTACTGGCTTGTGGGCTTCCCTGGTGCTGCCGGGCCCGGATGTATCTTGTTTCTTTTGTTCGCTTTCGCGTGGAATGAAAGTCCGGCGAATTCCAGCCCTTCCCATCATGAGAAAAACAGTGGAAAGGAGCAGCGTACAGACCACGAATTTAATAGCGGCGCCAAGGGTCAGAACCCCGGCAACCGAGTCTGCGAAGACATACGCCGGGTGAACGACTCTCAGGAGGGTGTGAACGATTGTGCTGTTGTCCGTTCCCCACCCGATCAAGTAAAGGCATATCGGCAGCAGAATACCGCCGATGAGCATGATCAGAAACGTGGCGACCACTGCCTTATAATTCTGATCGGACAGGGCGGAGACAGCCAGACCGAGCGCGGTCAACATGAAAACTGTCAGGAGTGTGCTACCAAACGCGCCCAGGATCTGAGCAGGGGCAACTCCGCCGAACATCGTGGCCATAAAGAGCAGGGGCAGGCCGGATAGAAGGAGCAGTGAGCTCCGAATGAACTGCACCCCGAGTTTGCCCAGGAGGATGCTGACTGGGGTGAGGCGTGTCAGCATCAGCAGGCCCAGGGTGCCTGAATCCCTTTCCTCCACGATGGAGCTTGCGGCAGCAGCGGGCGATAGCAGCACAAACAGGCCGAATTGCCAGTAAGAGAATATGGTGAAGAGCTGCCGCCCAATCCCTTGCGCCGGCGTTCGGTCCATGCTCAATGTGAGTACGGTGAAGAAGACGGGCGTTGCCAGCACCGCGCCGTAACCCATTCGAAGCCAGTAGGTCTGATTCTTTCGAGCGGATTCCTGAAGCTCTCTGAGGATGACGACTTCGAGGGCCATGCTATGAGACCTTCCCTTCCGTGATGCGCATGAACGCGTCCTCGAGGTGGGCCTTCTCCGGCGTGAAGCTCAGAAGGGGTATCCCGGCCTCAATAAGTCTGGTGGCCAGAAACGCGGCATCTTCCTCATCGGCGACCAGGGTCACCGTGAAGGAGTCTTCGTCACGTTCAGTAGACTCAACCTGTGCGGTTTGCTTCAGGACCTCCTCGGCACGATCAGCGTTTTCTTTTACCTGGATTTGCACGACGATCTGTGGGGCCAGTTTTTCGTACAGCGCTTCAACTGTTCCGGCGAAGAGGACTTCTCCCTGCTCGATAATCACAACTTTGTTACACATCTGAGCCAGCTCGGTCAGGATGTGGGAAGAGATGAAGATTGTTTTTTCCATATTGCTGAGTTCGGTGAGCAGGGCTCGAATTTCGATTCGAGCACGCGGGTCGAGTCCGGACGCCGGTTCATCAAGCAACAGCAGCTCCGGGTCATGAACAAGAACGCGCGCCAGGCTCAATCGCTGCTGCATGCCGCGTGAAAGCGCAGTAATGGGCACTTCCTTTTTGTCTTTCAGGTCCGTCAGTTCGAGGACATCCCCGATAATGGTCCGTCTTTCGGCAGAGGCGAGGCCGTAGGCCGCAGCGAAAAAATCCAGGTATTCGCCGGCCACCATATCCCTGTAGAGGCCAAACTGGTCCGGCATGTACCCCACAAGCCGCCGGACTTCGGCTGGATTCGCCTCGACGTTGTAGCCGAATACCTTTGCACTGCCGGAGGATGGTTTGAGCAACGTGGAGAGCATTTTCAGAGTGGTTGTTTTACCCGCCCCGTTGGGCCCGATGAAGCCGCAGATGTCTCCACGCTCGATGGTGATATCAAGGCTCTTGACAGCATGAAGATCGCCGAATTTACGGGACAGCGAGTTCGTCTTTACGGCTGTCTCCGGATCCATGAGTCGAGGTTTGCTTGAGGTCATTCTTTACTTTCCTCAGTGGGGTCAAGTCCAAAACAAAACCGGACAAGTGTCATCGCAATCAGCCTGGGTGCTTCATCCACGTAATCGACGTTGATCGCTCCACGGTTTGCCCAGGCCAGAAAACAGTATCCTTCCTTATTGATTTCTGAGAGATCGAAATACGAGTCGTTCTGCATTCGATCATGCATTTGGGCAAGGTTCGGATCCCATTGAGAGCGGAACGAAAGCAGGTAGAGCATTCGTTGAGCCTGCTCCTCGTTCCATTGCTGATATCCATACGTACCCAGGCGGGGCAATTGCCCACCATTCTGTGCGAGTGCCGATAGCCACGATTGCAATTTCGAATCTGATTTCCGCGGGAAGATCAGATTTCCGCCTCCGATTAATTTGTCTGGAAGCCTGACGACCTCGTCACCATGTATCAGAGTGCAGTGGGTCAGTGTCATCTCAGGCTCGGCGTTGAGTTCGATGTTCACTTCGTGTTCGTCCACGGTCGCCTTCAGCCAATCGCCTTCAACCGTATGATCCACTCTCATCAGCCTGGAAGTCCAAATCGGAATGTTCGTCTTTATCGAAGCTTCCTGGTTCTCCTGCACTGCGATGGTTCGATCTCCAATTCCAGAAGCTTGAGTCTGCAAATCCCCCGGAGCGCACCAGAAACCACCTTCCACTTTTGTGCGGAGTTGGTAATAGCGATTCTGCTGTGAGAAGACATTCGTCCAGGTACGAATGTGCCGAACTTTGCGGAGCGGCGAGACATCCACGATGGAAAGCTGCCGAGCCATCATGGGGCCGGCCTTGGTGGAATAGGCGCGCCAGTAGGAGAGACCCGAAAAGACTGCCACCATCAAAGGAAAAGTCACCCAGGTAAGCACCGGCCGTTTCAGCTTGCGCACCAGCAGCATATCCCCCGGCCCGATAATGCAGAGATACACCACCACGAAGAGAAGAGCCCAGCCGAATCCGATGCTTCCACCTGAGCCGCGGCTGGCGAGCAAAGAGCTCAGGGCGGTCTCAGGTTTCAGGTATGCGTAATTTTGAGATTGTTCATCCGAGCTCTTGCTGGCCAGCCTGACGACGCCCTTCCAAAGTTTCCTGACGTCCGCTCTCGGCATTTCGGCAAGCAGTGCTGGTGAACAGGTCAGCAGTGAGACCGCGCCACGCCCTCTCAGCCAGCGGCAAAGAGTCACGCCGCCTGACCCGCTTCTGCTTTCAGGTTCAATCACCGGCTCAAATTGGAAACGGATGGCCTCGTTCGCGGCCGGAGCGCCCTGTTTTTCTGTGAGGTCATCCACGGCCCTGAAGTTCCGGGCCGGCAGCAGACTCAGCGGAAATTTGTTCTCCAGCGACTGCCAGAAGCGCCCGGGAACGAGCACGAGATTCCCGCCCATTCCCACCCATCCCAGGATCGCCTCTATCTGTCTCGGATTCAGTGCATCTAAGGGTTGCTCCCCGATTACCAGAATGTCCAGGCTGTCCAAACCTTCACTTCTTTCCGGGAGCATATCCAGGCGGGTGAGTGAAAGGGCATCACTTGTGTTTTCAGCGGAGCCCCCGAGAAGAGACGAAAATGGAGCTTCACTAAAGAACGGGATGGGCCTCCCCATGACGGCCATGTGAACAGGGCTGTCCATGGGAGATACCTTGAGCGCAACCGAATTGATTCTCTCCCCGGTCTCCGCGTCGCGGCACTCGAAATTCATCTCTTCGGGCATGAAGCCGCTGCGTAAATAGAAGGGCACGCGCTTTATCGATCCGACCGGCAACTGGATGAACTTTCGATATCGAACATCATCGAAAGTGGTCTTCGACAGCCAGGCGTCAACAATCAGGGTTCTCGGTTTCTTGCCTTGGTTGGTGAGGAAGAGGTGAGCCCCAGTCCACCTGCCCTCTCGAATTTTTCCGTTCCAGAATGGAACGGGCTCAAGAATTAACTCCTGCGCAAATACTGATGCGGCCAGTACTTGCATCCCGAACAGAAATGGCAAAATCTGTTTCAATGAGTCACCCGGTTGAAATCCAGTCAAACATCCACATATTTCGCACTCGTCCTAACCTGTACCACAAAGGAAGACAAGCAAATGCCAGTAGCAAATTACAAACAATATTGCCAGATGCTGGACAGCGCCCAGAGGGGCCATTACGCCTATCCCGCGGCAAACGTTACCTCTGAAGTCACCGCCAACGCCGCGCTGTGGGGCTTCGCCCAGCAGAAGAGTGACGGCATCGTTCAGGTCTCGACCGGGGGTGGAGAATTCGCCAGCGGCCAGGGCATCAAAGACTCTGTCCTGGGCGCGATCTCGATTGCTGAACACATTCATCGGGTGGCCGGACGTTACAACATTTATGTGGCCATTCACACGGATCACTGCATGCCGGAGAAGTTGAATTCGTTCTTCGTTCCCCTGGTGGAAGAGAGCGAACGCCGGGTGGCTGCGGGCGGAATGCCGCTGTTCAACAGCCACATGTTCGATGGCTCAGGCATTGAAGACGAATTAGACAAAGACGGAAAACATATCACCGGTTCCGGTCTCAAAAAGAACATGGATCTGGCCGTGCCGCTCCTGGAACGCATGAGCAAAATCGGGCAGATCATCGAGGTCGAAGCTGGAGTGGTCGGCGGGGAAGAAGACGGCGCCGCAGGCAGCGACGACACGCCTTCCGCCAAGCTCTACACCACCCCGAAAGACATGGCATACGTCTACAAGCGCCTCAGCGAAGTCGCCGGCGCGCGCTACATGTTTGCGGCCACCTTCGGCAACGTTCACGGGAGCTACAAGCCAGGTGTGGTCAAACTCCAGCCGGGAATTCTCAGAGACGGCCAGGCAAGACTGAAGAAAGATTTTGGCAAGGATGCGCACTTCGATCTCGTCTTTCACGGAGGTTCGGGCTCATCCCTTGAGGAGATCCACGAGACCCTCAATTACGGCGTGGTCAAGATGAACGTGGATACAGACATGCAGTACGCGTTTTCACGCGCGATCGCGGGCCACTTCTTCACCCATTACGAAGGGGTCCTCAAAATAGACGGTGAGGTCGGTAACAAGAAACTATACGACCCACGCGCCTATCTGAAGCTCGCTGAAACCGCCATGGCAAATCGAACCAAAGAGGCTTGCGACGCCCTCAGGAGCACGGGTAAGACACTGTTCAAGGCGTGAGCTCCGCTAAGCAACCGGCGTCAAGTGCTCAGGACGAGCCTGGTCAGTAAACAGCCTGGATGGTGGCCCGGATGTAGCCGATAGCGAAGGCGCGGCCAACAAAGGTTGCGCTCGGCTGAGGAAAAGTGGGCGTGTGATCCATCATGAATGGGCCCTTGAAGCCGGTCTCTTTGTAGGTCTTCATGGCCTCCAGCATGTCCACGTCCCCTTCATCGAGAAAGACCTCCCTGAAATTTTTCGGGGTGCCGCGGATGTTTCTGAAATGGACGTACACGATCTTGTTCTGTGAGCCGATGCGGCGGATGGCATTGGGAATATTTTCACCCATTTCAGCCACGCATCCCTGACAGAACAGCATCGCATTGGAATCACTCGGCACTTCATCAAAGATGCGCTGATACTGATCAAGTGTTGAGACGATCCTGGCCGCGCCGCCGATCGGTTCAGGAATCGGCGGGTCGTCCGGGTGGAGTGCCATCCGCACCCCGGCCTCCTCTGCAACGGGAATCACCTTGTGAAGAAAGTGCTGGAGATTGGTCCAGAGCTTCCCTTCGGTGATGTGCTTATGGGGAACGTCCGGTGGATCGGCCATCAGTTCATCGTAGACGAACGTGCTGTAGCTTACGCCGCCCCGGCCGATATCCGACTTTGTCCGGAAATTGCCAATCGGTTTAAAGTTGTAGCCAAATGTAGGGATGCCGGCTTCGCCAAGACTTCGAATGATGTCGCACCACTCTTTGATCTTCTCGTCGCGACTGGGCAGGCCCAATGTGAACTCGTCCGCCCCACCGAAAGCAACATTATTCAGTTTGAGACCATGCGCCTCGGCCTGTTTACGAGTTCGCTTGAAGTAGTCGGTGTACTCCTTCTTACCGTTGAGTGCGGGGGGCGGATAGATGGTGAGGTAGTCGACTCCTATCGCCTTGTAGATACTCAACGCTTCATCGTTTACCTGATCCCACCTGAGCTGCTCCTGAATAGTCATGGGGTCTCCTTTGGGGTGAATGTCCTTTCGGCGCGGCGAATTTGGCTCTTACTCCCAGGGCTGCCTCCGGCTGCAACCGAAAAGTCATAACAGAAGGAAATGGGGGGAACAGAGCCGGAAAATGATCATTTGTAAACATCTCTGTTAAAGAGAGCGAGAGAGTAGAAGAAGAGGAGCGAGGATAACGAGTAAGATTTACTTCGGAAATTCTGGGCGGTGTGCGTGTATTACCGTAGCAGCGTCGTAATGACGTAATGACGAACAGGCGACCTCTTTTCGGTAGGCGCTTGAGATGCCAGCCTGTCGTCGAAGTCTAAGTGCCTGCAAGCTTACGTATTACACGGTTACAGTTGAGTTTCTTGTTTTCTTTGAAAGATTTTTGCTTCCCCATTCGTTGTTTCCTTGAATTCGTTGGAAGCACTTTTCTTCCCTTTGGTTGCGGCCTTACGGCTGCGATATGTATTACGTATTACGTATTACCTAGCTCCGATGGGTTGATGGCTCCGCCGGGGTTAGGACTACGAGTAAGAATGCCAATGCCCCGAACCTGCGGGTCGCCCCCGCCCGGAACTACAAATCCGGCATATCGATAATCGAATTCTCGGGAGGAGTGTCATACCAGCGGGAGTCCGGTTCTGTGGGCTTGTTCTTCTTGATCCATTGGCCGATAAGGCGCTGTTCAGCTCCTCTGCCTCTGAAGGTGTGGATCATTCGCTCCTGATCCCATCCTTCCAGGAGTCGCTCAGTCAGATCTCTCACGACGGCTGTACATTCCGGGTCAGCCCAGCGGTCGTTGTGTTCGAGCGGGTCTTCTTCGAGGTTGAACAGTTGAACACGCAATCCATGGTAATAACAGAGTTTCCATGGCCCTTTTCGAATCATTCGCTGAACCATTCCCTGATCGGACGATGACTGGCTTGTCGCTTCGGCTATGGTCTGATCCGACCAGTCAGCGGGATCGCCATCGACGAGTGATCGAAAACTCCTCCCGTCAATGTTTGGGAGCGGGTCCACGCCTGCCATATCCAGGAGCGTCTGACCAAGATCGATCAGGCCGACGTTTTGCGATACGACGCGGCCGGGTTTTTCGAGGCCGGGGACGGTCATCAGCATCGGTACTCCGATAGACCCGTCATAGAAAGTGCTCTTCCACCAGAGGCCGTGTTCCCCGAGTTGTTCGCCGTGGTCTGAGGTGTAGACCACGATGGTATTTTCGGCCAGGCCGCTCTGTTCGAGCGCGTCGAGGATGCGACCGAGCTGGCGATCAACAAACGTGCAGAGCCCGTGGTAGGCGACCGCAGTGCGTCGCTGCCACTCTACAGGGATTGGCTCATCACTGAGCTTCCAGCGTGACCGTATGGTGCGGTGAACGTCGTGGATGCCATCGATCTGCGGGTCAGGCAAATCGTCCGCCGTGATTTTGTCATCATACAGAGCGTAGTCTTCCGGTGGCGCGACAAACGGGCAATGTGGAGAGACGAAACCGGTGGTCATCATGAAAGGTTGCACCGACTCGCCGGCTGCGACGGCTTTCCCTCTTTCGAGTAACCACTCAACGGTGGTACTGGTTACTTTTTGATCGTAGGCGTGATAGCCGGTATGGCCCGGCCCGCTCTTCCTGAGAGGAGTGCGGCCCATACCTGGGGTATCGATGAGCCGGCCCAGCACCTCTTCGAGTTTCCAACCGGTAACCGGGTTGATATAGGCCGTTCCTCCGCAGTCGGCGATGATGCGTTTATCGAAACCATGACGTTGGTCCTGGCCGACGAAGTGCATCCGCCCAGAGAGGATAGTGTCGTATCCGCCGGCCCCGAACGCATGAGCATAGGTCGGTACATCACTGTTCAAATGGCACTGATTGGTCAGACACCCGGTCGTACTGGGATAGCGCCCGGTCATGAACGACATCCGGGACGGCCCGCACAAAGGGAACGGACAGTAAGTATTTGAAAAGCGTAGCCCATTCGAGGCCATTCGGTCCATCACAGGTGTCTGCAGGAGTTCGTGCCCGGCGCAGCCCATGAACCGGTGATGATGCTGGTCGCTCATGACAATGAGTACGTTGGGTTTGCTTTGTGTGCTCATGGGACTGATTCCTGGTTTGACCGACTCAGATATGTTTTGCAGTTACGGATCAGTTCTCAACTTCCATGTTGGAAACCTGTTCGAAATCCGTATCCAACACGAGCAGTCTCATAGCTGTTCCGGATTAAGCGTGCAGCGAACTATCGAAAAGCCGGTAGCCTTCCGTGCCTTTAAAAGAAGGCGATTAGACAACCCATCATCAGCGCGGGCAACCAATGAATGTCAGGCTACTTTAGATTCCCCACCATTCACGAAGACAACGTCGTTTTCGTTTCTGAAGACGATCTATGGACAGTCCCCGTCACCGGCGGAATGGCGCGCCGGCTCACCTCTAACCTGGGCAGCGTAAGCAATCCGTGTTTTTCGCCGGACGGGGAATACCTGGCTTTCACCGGCCGGGATGAAGGCCCTGCCGAAGTCTATTGCATGCCCGCAATCGGTGGCGAGGCGAGGCGTCTGACCTGGCAGGGCAGCAATGCAATGGTCACTGGCTGGACACCCAAAGGTGAGATCGTTTATTCGAACAACTCGCATACGGCTTTCGCGCGCGAGAAGACCCTCTGGTCCGTTGGTCTCGACGGCGGGCCCCCGGAGTCGTTCGATTGCGGCCCCGGTAGCCACATCTCGTTTGGGCCGAACAAGGGGCAAGCCGTCATCGGCCGCAACACCGAAGAGCCGGCAAGATGGAAACGCTATCGAGGTGGCATGTCCGGCAGCCTCTGGGTGGATGCTGAAGGTAACGGTGAATTCAAACTGCTCGAACCGATCGGAGGCAACATCACTGCGCCTCTCTGGATCGGTGATCGCATTTATTTTATTTCCGACCACCAGGGCTTTGGAAATCTTTACTCCTGCTTTATCGATGGCACTGACATTAAACGCCATTCTCACCAGGACGAGTATTACGCGCGTACGCCCAAGACCGATGGCAAACGTATCGTCTACCACGCAGGCTCAGATCTCTTTGTGTATGACATTGCGCTGGACACCAACAAGAAAATCGAGGTCGAGTATCACAGCCCGCGCGTTCAGCGTAATCGGAAGTTTGCCGACCCTTACTACTATCTCGACAGCTACAACCTGCATCCGGACGGTCATGCGCTTGCGATGACAGTTCGCGGCCAGATGTTCAGCATGGCCAACTGGGAAGGGGGTGTCCTCCAGCATGGGGAATCCGGCCCGGTCCGGCATCGATTGGCTGACTGGTTAAAGGATGGCGAACGTCTGATCGTTGTTTCCGATGCCAGCGGTGAAGATGCATTTGAAATCCACCAGCGCGATGGAAGGGCCGACCTCATCCGCATGGAAAAATACGACATCGGGCGGCCCGTTCAGGTAGCGGTCTCGCCCAAGAAAGACGAGGTCGTCTTCACCAACCATCGCCACGAGCTCCATTACATCAATATCAAGAGGCAGACGTTCTACCTGCTGGATCGCTGCGAACAGGATTGGATTCGCGATGTAAGCTGGTCTTCCGATGGGCGCTGGATCGCGTATTCGTACCCGACCACTGACTACAAATCACGTATCAAGGTCATGAACGTTCAGACCGCAGAATCCTGGTTTGTCACGAGTGACGAGTTTCGTGATTTTCGCCCGGCCTGGGATCCAGCGGGCAAATTTCTGTATTTTCTGTCCAACCGTGACTTCCGTGCCGTTGCTGACAGGCATCACTTCGAACTGAGCTTTCCGCAGGCGACCCGGCCTTACCTGCTTACGTTGCAGAAGGATGAGCCCAACCCGTTCGTTCCGCTGCCGCGCCCTTTCCACGAGGATGATGATGAGGATGAGGATTACGATGAAGACGATGACAAGGACAAGAAAGAAGATGTAAAGGTCGAGATAGATCTCGACGGTATCGAGGGCCGCGTGGTGGCGTTCCCCTTCGACGAAGGTAACTACGGGCAGATTGCCGGTATCCGCGGCAAGGTGCTGCTGACCTCGTTCCCAATGATTGGCTACCGCGACGCGGGTAGCCAGACGTCGGGCATCCTGTACTCGTATGAACTCAAAGAACAGAAGAAGGAGACGCTTATCACCGGCATCAGCCACTTCCGGCTTTCCATGGACAGGAAGACCATGATCTATCGGAAGGGGGAGAATCTGCGCGTGCTGAAGTCGGGCGAGAAGCCCTCGGATAAAGAAGACGACGAAGGCTTTACGCGCAAAAACGGCTGGATCGATCTTATGCGGGTAAACGTCTCCATCAGTCCCCGGGACGAGTGGCTGCAGATGTATAACGAGGCCTGGCGTCTGCAGCGTGACCATTTCTGGACGGAGGACATGTCTTCCGTCGATTGGCATAAGGTCTATCATAGATACCTGCCGCTGCTTAAGCGCGTTTCGACCCGCACGGAGTTTTCCGACCTGATGTGGGAGATGCAGGGCGAGCTTGGAACTTCCCACTGCTACGAGATCGGGGGAAGCTATCGATGGCACCCTTACTATTCGCAGGGCTTCCTGGGCGCTGACATCCAATGGGATGCCCGGTCAAAAGGCTATCGCATCGTGCACATCATCAAAGGTGACTGTTGGGATCAAGACACCGATTCACCGTTCAACAAACCGGGGATCAATGTGAAGGAAGGAGACGTCATACTCACCGTCTCCGGGCAGAAGGTCACTCGTGAATGTTCACCAAACAAGCTATTGGTTTTCTTCGCCGGCGAAGAGGTGGAATTACTGATTCGCAGTGGTCGCAAGAAGCGGAATGTGACAGTTCGAACCCTTCATAATGAACGCCAGGCACGCTACCGCGAATGGGTCACAAAGAACCGTGAGTACGTACACAAGAAATCCAAAGGGAAGATTGGTTACGTGCATATCCCGAACATGGGCGGAGACGGATATGCGGAATTCCATCGCGGATTCCTCGCAGAAATAGAATACGACGGCCTCCTCATCGATGTCCGCACCAACGGAGGCGGTTTCGTCTCTCAGCTCATCCTGGAAAAGCTCGCCCGCAAACGTATCGGCTACGATGTACGCCGCTGGGGGCCGCCATTCACTTATCCGGAAAACTCACCGAATGGCCCACTCATCGCCTTGACCAACGAAGCCGCAGGCTCTGACGGCGACATCTTTTCGCATGCATTCAAACTGATGAAACTCGGCAAACTGGTTGGCAAACGCACCTGGGGCGGCGTCATCGGCATCATGCCGCGACAGCCACTCGTTGATGGCACGATTACTACCCAGCCGGAGTATTCTTACTGGTTCAATGATGTCGGCTGGAAAGTCGAGAACTATGGCACCGACCCCGACATCGAAGTGGACTACCCACCCCAGGACTACAAAGCTGGCAAGGATCCTCAACTGGATCGAACCATCGAAGAACTGATGAAAGATCTGAAAGAGAACCCGCCCAAATTGCCTGATTTCGGTGACCGGCCAAAACTCACCTTGCCTGCATTGCCGGCAAACTGAACCGGCACATCATCATTCACATCATCATTCGTCTTGTTCGTGAAGCCAAACCAGGTCGTAACTGAGTGACCTCGCTCCCCTGAGCGCAGGGCTGTGCCTATGCCCCATCGACATGCAATTGACCAGGGCATTCGGGAGTCCGAATCACTCATTGAGAAAGTGATGTCTGATCCGGAATTGCGAGATCCGAAAAACACCGAAAATCACTCAATTGCAGCCGCTCGTTGAATTACTCATTAAACTGAGTAAATTTACTCATCCTATTGAGTAAATTGTTAAATGGTTTTAATTGAAGTATTTAAGAGAGACGCATTTCGGGTCCTTCAGGACCGCATTCTGGAACCGAGGCGATTTATACAGGTTGTCGCCGGGCCCAGGCAGGTGGGAAAGACAACACTTGTCCGACAGTGTATTGAAGCTCTGGAGATCCAGGCCCACTACGTGTCGGCTGACGAACCCACGCTTCGTGATCAAAGCTGGGTAGAGCAACAATGGGATCTGGCGCGCTTACAGGCTAAGGACGGCGTGGCGCTACTGGTGCTGGATGAAGTTCAGAAAGTCACACAATGGTCGGAAACCGTTAAGCGGCTTTGGGATGAAGACACCGCCAGGAATGTCCCGCTCAAAGTAATCGTGCTCGGCTCATCGCCGCTGCTGGTACAGCAGGGGCTGTCCGAGAGCTTGGCTGGACGGTTCGAGATGATCACGCTTACACACTGGTCGTATTCGGAGATGAGAGATGCCTTTGGATTGTCCCTGGATGAATTCGTTTACTTTGGTGGATATCCGGGAGCTGCGGAGCTGATAGGAGACGAACCACGCTGGAAGCGGTACATCATTGATTCATTGATCGAGACCACGGTATCCCGGGACGTTCTCCTCATGACACAGGTCAACAAGCCCGCGCTGTTGAGGCGGCTCTTTCAACTCGGCTGCGACTATTCGGGTCAGATAGTGGCCTATCAGAAGATGGTCGGGCAACTGCAGGATGCAGGAAATACTACAACTCTGGCGCACTATCTTGCGCTTCTCGCTGGGGCCGGGCTTATCGAAGGAATGGAGAAATACTCGGGCAGTTCCATTCGGAAGCGCGGATCAAGTCCGAAGTTGCAGGTCCTCAATAACGCGCTCATGATCGCTCAGTCGCCCGGCACATTTGCCGAAACCCAACAGGATCGCGACTACTGGGGACGCCTTACCGAATCGGCTGTGGGAGCGCATCTACTCAACAGTAGCAAAGGCACACCGGCGAAAGTCTACTACTGGCGGCACCGCAATTTCGAGGTCGACTTCGTTCTTACTCGGGGAAAGACGGTCGTGCCGGTCGAGGTCAAGAGCGGCCGTTCGCCGGGGTCGCATTCCGGCACGGAAGCATTCGCAAAGCAATACTCTGTGAAACGAAAAATCCTCGTCGGCGGCGGAGGCGTTCCCATCGATGAGTTTCTTCTATCGCCCATCGAGCGGTGGTTGAGCGATTGACCAACAAGAAAGCCACAGGCACCTCCGAGACTGAGGTTTTTTTCGTGGTGCCCTCGCTCCGCGAGGGCTTTTCTACATGCTGGCAGCATGCAGCAACGACTTGGCTTTCAGCTTCTTCTCGATGCTGGCGAATCTCCTCCTTGCTCGCCGCAGATGCCACCTTTGACGCCGATTTCCATGAGTCCGCCGACGCCTTTGGCGTCGATGGACTGGAGTGGATCGCGGGTGATGATCTCCTGGTCGATGTAATCGTTGATGAATGAACCGTAATCATCACTGCTGACACCGAGGGCGGTCTGGGTGAGGTCGTTGGTGCCAAAGCTGAAGACCTCGGCGACTTCGGCGATTTCGTCGGCCGCGATGCAAGTGCGGCACCGGTGGTTGTGGTTACAGAAGAGACCCAATATCTCTGGCCGCGTGTACCACTCTTACGATGGATACATCGCCGAGGTCACCAGAATAGAGGATGAGGTAATTTCCAACAGGAACGGAGCGCAGCCCTGCGCCGATCTCCTCTCTCAGTACGCCTATTCCCGGGCGTTGGGCGATGCCCTGAAACCTTTCTTCGCAAAGGTCCAACAGTTGGTTGGCTGCAGTCATACTTTCTTCCGCTATGTACTCCCAGATGTCCAAAAGGTCTTGCTCGGCACTTCGAGATACGGTGTAGACCACGTTCATCCGCGTTTGCGTCGCAGGTTATCCATGCCCCGACTCTTGATGCTATCGAAGAAGGCCCGGCTCTCCTCTTCGTTGTTGATGTTCGTAACATTGCCTTGCTCAATGTCTTCAAGACCCGCACGCACCATCTCGCTTAACTGGTCCCGGCGCTGCATAAGACGCAAGCCCTCAGAGATGACCTCTTCTTCCGTCTTGAAGTAACCCTCTGCGAGTTGGCTTTGAATATATTGCTGAAGTTCCGGCGGCAGTGTTGTTAACATTTGATGTCTCCGATTCAGTTGTTCGAGGGCTGGATTCTATCAAAGGTGGCATTCAGTTCACTTGCTTCATCACGCGACGCAGGGAGCGTGTTCTGAATTGTGGGCAGAATTTCATCCTGCCAATCGCAGGTTGAAAGCCTGCGCCATGAAAAAAGCCTCAGTCCCTTTAGAGACTGAGGCTTTTGATTTTTTGTAGTAGTGCAGTCACTCCGTGACTGCTTTCAGATCTTCTCGCGGAGCGAGAAGACTACTTTCCGTACAAGGCTGCCTGTGCGGCGGCCAATCTTGCGATTGGGACGCGGAATGGAGAGCAGCTCACGTAGTTGAGTCCGATCTTCTGGCAGAAGTGGATCGACGACGGGTCGCCTCCTTGCTCGCCGCAGATGCCGAGTTTGACGCCGGTTTCCATGAGGCCGCCGACGCCTTTGACGTCGATGGACTGGAATGGGTCGCGGGTGATGATCTCCTGGTCGATGTAATCGTCGATGAATGAACCGTAATCATCACTGCTGACACAGAGGGTGTTTTGCGTCATGGCCGCCCCTTGCCACGCGGCTATCAGTTATCAGATTGGAAGAAAGTCGTACGTGTTCAGCCACTCTTCAGCGGTCGAACTGCTCCAGATCAAGATCAGGTCTTCGATTGAATCACCTATCCCTACGTCGTGGGGAATAAAGATGACTCCATGGCTGGTCTTTCCCTGATCCATACGCTCGTAGAGGTGACTGGTCATGGTGTTGATGTCCTGTGTAACCAGGACGTAGCCCTCTGAAGCTGCCAATTCGAGAATCTCAGGATCGTGGGCTGTGCGTAGACCTGCCTCTTGAACGGTGATTACTTCAACTGATGGATCCCGCCGCTTGAGACCGCGCAGAATGCGCTGATCCTCGTCTTCGTCAAAGAGGTACTTGAGAGTGCTCACCTGGCTGGAGTTTTTGCCGCCAACAATCGACTACGAAGGTCCTGGTTTCGGTCAGCACCATCCTGCCTTAGACGTTCCATCTTCTTTCCTTCGGATACCAGCTCGTTGTCGATTTCAACCTGATTTTCCAGGTAGTAAGCAATGGCTCCGTACACAACCGGCAGGGACAAAGTCGAATAGGCTTCTCTGATGGTTTCAGCGGATTCGCCCTCTCGGTACAACTTCACTATGGAGCCCAGTGTTATTCGGCTTCCTTTGACTGTGAGTGTTCCTTTACCGTTTCTCTCGACATAAGCCTGCATGACAATTCCTCACCTGATGGGAAGTCCAATCTTAACTCAGAGTGATTCGCTGTCATCTCCGAATGAAAAAGCCTCAGTCCCTTTAGAGACTGAGGCTTTTGATTTTTCGTAGTAGTGCAGTCGTGACTGCTTTCAGATCTTCTCGCGGAGCGAGAAGACTACTTTCCGTACAAGGCTGCCTGTGCGGCGGCCAATCTTGCGATTGGGACGCGGAATGGGGAGCAGCTCACGTAGTTGAGTCCGATTTTCTGGCAGAAGTGGATCGACGACGGGTCGCCTCCGTGCTCGCCGCAGATGCCGAGTTTGATGTCGGGTCTGGTCGAGCGGCCGCCTTTGACGCCGATTTCCATGAGCCCGCCGACGCCTTTGGTGTCGATGGACTGGAATGGGTCGCGGGTGATGATCTCCTGGTCGATGTAGTTGTTGATGAATGAACCGTAATCATCGCGGCTGACACCGAGGGTGGTCTGGGTGAGGTCGTTTGTGCCGAAGCTGAAGAACTCGGCGACTTCGGCGATTTCGTCGGCCGCGATGCAGGCCCTCGGCAGTTCGATCATTGTGCCGACCATGTATTTCAGGTCGGCGCCCTTCTCCTTGATCACTTCCGTGGCGATGTCACGCACTATGGCTTCCTGGGAGGCCAACTCGGTGAGGTGTCCGACGAGCGGGATCATGATCTCCGGATGCACGTCAATGCCTTCGGCCTTGATGTTACACGCGGCTTCGATGATGGCGCGTGCCTGCATCCTGGTGATCTCCGGATACACGATGCCGAGGCGGCAGCCGCGGTGCCCCAACATCGGATTGAACTCGTGCAGGCCCTTGACGCGGGCGGCGATGGCTTCGGCAGAGATGCCAATCTTCTTGGCGAGGTCTTCCTGCTCGGCCTGGGTGTGCGGCAGGAATTCGTGCAGGGGAGGATCGAGCAGACGGATGGTGACCGGCCGTTCGCCCATGACACGGAAGATGCCCTCGAAGTCTTCACGCTGGTACGGCAGCAATTTGGCCAGGGCTGCTTCGCGGGCATCGAGCGTTTTAGCGAGAATCATTTCGCGCATGGCATCGATGCGATCGCCACCGAAGAACATGTGTTCGGTGCGGCAGAGGCCGATGCCTTCGGCGCCAAAAGCGATGGCGTTCTCGCACTGGTCGGGCTGGTCGGCGTTGGTACGAACACCGAGGGTGCGGTATTTGTCTGCCCATTCCATAATTGAGGCGAAACGCTGATACGTGTCCGAATCCTCGGCTTTCATTGTGCCCTCGAGCAAGACCTGGATGACTTCGCTTGGCTTTGTGCCGATCTCGCCTTCGATGACTTCACCAGTGAAGCCGTCGACGCTGATAAAATCGCCGGCGTTGAGGGTCTTGCCTCCGGCGCTGACGGTGCCGGCTTTGAGGTCGATATCAAGGTCGGTGCAACCGACGACGCAGACGCGTCCCATCTGGCGGCTGACGACTGCGGCGTGGCTCGAAGCACCGCCGAGTGCGGTCAGAATACCTTCGGACGCGGCCATTCCCTTGATGTCTTCAGGACTGGTCTCGCGGCGGACGAGGATGACACGGTCGCCGTTCGCGGCCATCTCAGCAGCATCGTCGGAGTGGAGAGCGATGCGTCCTGCGGCAGCGCCTGGGCCGGCGTTGATACCCGAGGCAATGAGACGTCCGGCTTCGATAGCCTTGACTTTGTCTGCGCCATCAAAAATCGGCTGCAGTAGCTGATTGAGGTCGTCCGGCGGGATGCGACCCGGGTTGAGCGCGGTCTTCTCATCAATGACGCCCTCCTGGACGAAATCGTAAGCGATGTTGATGGCCGCGAAGCCGGTGCGTTTACCGCTCCGAGTCTGAAGCATCCAGACCTTGCCGTCCTGGATGGTGAACTCGATATCCTGCATTTCCTTGTAATGCTTTTCGAGCACGCCGCGAATGCGTTTGAGTTCCTCATATGCCTCCGGGAGGTCGCCGCCCATTTCGGAGATGTGCTTTGGGCGGCGGATACCGGCGACGACGTCTTCGCCCTGCGCATCGATGAGGTATTCGCCGTAGAAGACGTTCGCGCCGCTGGCCGGGTCGCGAGTGAAGGCGACGCCCGTTCCGGAATTCTGGCCCATGTTACCGAACACCATGGAGCAGATGTTACAGGCCGTTCCCCAATTGCTGTCGATCTCATTTTCACGGCGGTAGAAGATGGCTCGTTCACTGTTCCAGGAATCAAATACAGCAGTGATCGAGCCCCAGAGCTGCTCCTGCACATCGGTCGGGAATTCCTTTCCAGTCTGTTCCTTGATTTTGGCCTTGAAGCGCTGGGTAAGTTCCTTCAGGTCGTCCGCGCTGAGGTCGGTATCGTATTCCGCTCCCTTTTCTTCCTTAATGGCATCGATCAGTTCTTCAAACGGGTCGTGCTCGTGCTTGGACTCAGGCTTCATTCCCATGACGACGTTGCCATACATCTGGACGAGGCGACGGTAGCTGTCCCAACCAAATCGGGCGTTGCCCGACTTGGCAATGAGGCCTTCGACCGTCTCATCATTGAGGCCGATATTGAGAATGGTGTCCATCATCCCGGGCATGGAGACACGTGCACCTGAACGGCAGGACACCAGCAGCGGATTCTTGGCATCACCATACTTCGCACCCATGATTTCTTCAGACCGGGCGATGGCAGCGGCGACCTGGCCCTTCAGTTCTTCGGGGTAGCTACCATTATTATTATTGTAGTGAGTGCAGACCTCGGTGGTCAGGGTGAACCCGGCACTGACAGGCAGCCCGATGTTGGTCATTTCGCAAAGGTTGGCGCCTTTGCCTCCGAGGAGATTCTTCATCTCCTTTTTGCCTTCCGCTTTTTCTCCGCCGAAGTTGTAAACCCATTGTTGTGACATGACATGCTCCAGATAGTGGATGATGCGAAGCTGGTTAATGGTTGACTAATAATGGTTTGGGAAAGATGGCCGCCTGAAACCATCATCTTCCAACCATCAAGAAAAATGTGTCAACTGCCCGCTGAAATTTGGAGGGCGGATACTAAGAAGTGACTCCCGGTTGTCAACGCAGGAGAACTCTGGACATCGACCTTATCAAAAGTGTTACATAGCCGGACTCGTCTACCAGAATTGCCTGATGAAAGAGAAGAGTCTGGCGGGAATTCCAGTGAGAAAACCAGAGAAGAATAAATTTTTCTTCACGAATCTGAGGACAAATTCCATTGCCGTCCGCGCTGAGCTACAGTACAGACGACCTTTTGCCTGATGATATGGAACTGTTCCCAAATCAGGTGCGGTTTGTTTCCCGGAATCTCTAAGCCAAATAAAACATATGAATACCCAGGACATCATTACCGGCTCCACGCCGCTCGAAGACCAGCTCGATAAGGTACGCCCGCGGCTGTTCATGAATGCCGCAAAGCTTGACGAACTCAAAAGGCAAGTCACCTCAGAGCCTTACACAAGCATGTATCGGCGTGTAGTCCAGCTCGCTGATGCGGGCGTCAAGAACGGGTTTTCCCGTGCAGAAAGCGGCGCCGGCATTGGCCGTGGGCGAGGTACTGTCATGCCGAATCTTGCTCTCACCTTTTTCATCAGTGGGAATGAGAAGTATCTGGATGCGGCGAAGGAGTCCATGCTCGCCGCCGTCTCCTTCGATACCTGGGGAGAAAGCCTGGACTATGGCGAGACCTCCTTCGGACTCGCCATAGCCTATGACTGGCTGCATGGTGTTCTTGATGACGAAACACTCGAGCAAGTCAGAGATGCCCTTTACAAGCATGGCTCGGAGCGGCATCAATACATTGGTCAAAACTCGGGCTGGCTGGCGAACGTCTACACCTGCAATCATCTGGCGGTTGTCATGGCCGGGCTGATGGCATCCGCCGGAACGCTCTATGGCGATTGTGACAACATCGCGCCCTGGGTTCGGATGAGCACGGAGAAGCTGCGCACGATGGCCATGGCCCTGGGAGATGACGGGGCCTCACAGGAAAGCCACGGTTACGGCGCTTTTTACGCCCTGTACTTGATCAAGGCGGCGACTCTTGTTATGGAACTCACCGGCGAAAACTTGTTCGACAGATGCGACTGGCTGCGCAACTTGAGCAACTTTTTTCTCTACAGCTCTCTGCCTGGCGAAGGCCATCCGGTCGGTTCGAGCTACTTCAACTTTGGAGACGGCGCTCGATGGCATTGGCACGGGCTGGACGTCCAGCAACGGAAGCTCGCTGCGGTCTATCGAAATCCGGCCGCCCAATGGCATGCGGACATTCTTACTTCCACCGGATACGGCCTCGACCAGGCTGCCTTCCTGAATCTGCTCTGGTTTGACCCCGAAGTGAAAGCGGAGCTGCCCGACAACTTGCCGACCATGCATCACTTCCAGGACAAAGAGATCGTGTTCTGCCGAACAGGCTGGAAACCGGATTCAGAGGTCTTTGGATTCAAGTGCGGTCCGCATTTCGGTCACCATGCGCTACGCCATTATCCGCACGACATAGGCGGCGGACACATGTGCCCGGATGCAGCCGCCTTCCAGATTTACTCACACGGCGACCGGCTCATTGTTGACGACGGCTATAAGTCCAAGTGGACAAATTTTCAAAACACACTGCTCATCAACGGTCACGGTCAGACCGGCGAAGGCGCCATGTGGTTCGAAGGCCAGCAACTGCGTCGTGAAAGGCGGGGCCCTATGATTTTGCGTGCGGAAAGCAGTGAATCGCATGACGAAATCATTGCCGACGCCACTTGTGCCTACGGTGCCGAGACCGGTCTCAAGAAGTTCATCAGGCATTTCCTCTACATTAAGCCGTCCATCTGGCTGATTGCCGATGAACTCGAAGCCGGTTCGCCCTCCACCTTCGAGCTTTACTTTCATGCCGATAATCCTTTCGAGGCCATCGATGATCGCTCGTTCAGAGTGACCTGCGAGCACGGCTCGCTGCTGCTTCAGTCTCTGATGCCGCAATCGGTGTCCGCATCTGCCTTCATTCAGGCAGTCACCACCGAGAGCTCTCACGGGGACGATGACATACCGGCCCTCATCCTGAAGAATCCTGAAAAGCAGACGAGAGCATTCTTCCTGACGGCGTTATGCGCGTTCTCATCGGAGGAGACCTCAGTCCCTGAGGTCACAGCAGATTTCCGGGACAAGGAAATTCAAGTGAGCTTGAAACATCCCTCAAACGATTGCACAGGGGTAACTGTCTCGCCGAACAACTCCGAGTCTGGTCGCTCAATCTTTTCTTTTTGAAGTGATGCCATCGCTCAGTGAAGGCTCCTTAGACTCCCCGCGGAGCGTGGAGACCACGGCGTTCCGTCCCTTGGAGTGCTGGGACGAGTCGAAGAACTCCGGTGGAGCTTCGAAAGTCACCTCACTTCTCAAACCTACTCGTACAAAACTGAAATTGAAGGCATACTGGTGACCTGTTAAACAAGTCAGCCTGTAATTTCTGCGTAGGCCGGAGTTGCACTCAGGCTCAGAAATGGAGTGCAACTCCGGCCTACGCTTGAGTGGTAGTCGTTACGAACGAGTTCACCAGACTCTTACTCACCAATTCATCCACAGGGAACATCATCATGGGCATCAGTATCGGACTGGTCGGACTCGGTAGCTTTGGAAGCTGCTTCGCAGACCTTTTCAAGAGTCACCCGCTTGTAGATCGGATCGGTTTGTGTGACGTCGAAGCGGATCGTGTGGCGAGGTTTGCGGACGCCCCATTTTTCCAGGACAAGTTCTCATCGAAGGACGCTTACAGTTCGCTCGATGAAATCTGCGCGGCGGATTTCGATGCCATCGCAGTGATCACGCAGCCGTGGCTTCACGCTCCGCAATGCCTGCAGGTGATGGAGTCCGGCAAACACGTTTACAGCGCGGTGCCGATCATTTCTATTCCAGACGACGATGCGATCCTCGATTGGTGCGACAAGCTGGTGGCCGTATGTAAGCGGACCGGGCAGTACTACATGCTTGGCGAGACTACCTACTATCGGCCCGAGGCGATGTATTGCCGGCGTAAAGCTCGTGAAGGCGCGTTTGGGCGGTTTGTTTACGCGGAGGGCGAATACTTCCACGATGTCGATTCGCACTGCAATCTCCGCCAGGTTGCGAAGTCACGAACTTCCAGCACCACAGGTGCAGGCTGGCCGGCGTTGCGTGATAAATACGCCGCAGAAGGAATGCGTGGCGGGCCGATGCACTACCCGACTCATTCCACCAGCGGACCGGTCTCGGTGATGAATGCGCACGCGGTGAAGGTGACCGGCTATGGCTATCGCCACCAGGAAAATGATCCGTTTTTTTCTGACGATGCCTTCACCAACGAAGTAGCGTTGTTTCAGATGAGCAACGGCGCCAGCGTACGCATTGCCGAGATGCGTGAGACCCCGGGCTGCCCTGGAAACGATTCAGAAACGTTTCGCGTCTTCGGCACGCTGGGATCGTTTTCCGAAGGTCGCTGGACTCAAATCGAACGCCCGAATTACGCCAACCTGGACCTGGCAAACGTGCCGAAGCCGACGGGCGCCCGTCCCACGAGGAACGAGATGTTTGACCCACTCCCGCAGGAAGTACAGGACGCGTTCAAACGAGCCATGAACAAGACCGTTGATGAATCTGATCTTCAAAATCTTGACTTTAATCCCCAGGGCCACGGTGGTTCGCATCCGTATATGGTGCACGAATTCGTTGAAGCCGTCGCCAACAACCGTCAGCCCGCAACAAACATTTGGGAAGCGTCCCGATACATGGTGATGGGCGTCATGGCCCACAAGTCCGCCCTGCGCGACGGTGAGACACTGGAAATTCCAGACTGGGGCGACGCACCTGAATGAACGCCAGGCCGGGCCCGGAGTCGGTTGGTTGCTCAGGATGCAGATTGAACTCGTACCTATCGAGTCGGCATCAAAATCGTTTAGAGCAAGTCAGAAAGGGGATTCGTGAGACATTTTAAATCTGAGTTTCGGAATTTGATTACCGCCGCAATTCTCTGTGTCGCGGCTGCGGCAGCAGTAACCCCACCGTTGGAGGCCGTTGAGATCAAGGTGCTTCTTTGCACGGGCGATTACGGAATGTGGGCCCAGGATCGGGCGGCCCTCATCCAGGCGGCCGTGCATAAGGCAGCGGAAGGAAAGGCGGTCTTTGAAGTCGAGCAGTCCTTCAACTTCGTGAAGAAGCTGGAGGCGCCCGGGTTTGCTGAACGCTTTGATGTCATCGTGTGCGGCGACATTGCCCTCGGCCAGATCACGACCCGAGCGCAACAGGCGTTGATCCGGTTTGCGAAGGGCGGGGGAGGGCTCATCTACGTAGTCTGGGCCAAGTCATTCGTTCCCTTCTATGGGTCGCGAGAGGCGGAGCCGCTGCCTCTCGCCGATGTCCTGCCTTACAAATACCCGAACAGCGATCCTCTTAAGGATGCGCACGACGATGCCAGGGCACTGAACCACACCGATGCGCTTTTCAATGGTCTGGATTTCAGCAAGACCCTTCTGGTGGCGCCGGACAAAAACGGCAATGCGCCCGATCCCCTTCCGCCGCTGGCACTGGAACGGCCGCTCGGTAAAGGCAAAGTGATGGCTCTCTACGTCGCTTTCGGAGCGAGCTACAAATACATCTCCTACGCAAAGCACGAATATGTGCCCGGCGGTTGGGACACATGGCCGGGTTTCGGAAAACTTTGGACGAAGCTGCTTCAATATGCGTCAACTGGAAGTCCAGGACTCGATAAGTCCCGCGAGCAAATCGATGCGCTGATCAAAGAGGTACCCTGCGAGGCAAACGTGGAGATAGACGCCACCAAAACGGTCGACGATGTCCGGGCCGCCAACTTCAGCATCGTGGCTCTGCAACAACTCTACAACGAGGATGGCGGCGCAGGGGAAGAAGAATTCCTGGCACTGAATCCACAAGACTGGTTCGACCGCCGTACCCAGGAAGTTTTGCCCAGCACCAAAGGAAAGTTCCCGGACAAGCCGGCGATGTTCCGGCAGTACAACATCCGCGGGATCATGATGGGCAACAATTCCTACGGCAGCTACGGCGGCTGGAGCGAGGAGACCTGGACTAAAGAGGTCAACAGTTACGTGGAGGCGGCGAAGAAATACCCCGACATTCTTTCATTCTTCCAGCCAGGCAACGAGCCCCCAAGCAATCAGGGCTATTACGATTTCCACAATCGAATTTCCGATGCTGTCCTGAAGGAAGCGCCGCACATGAAAGTCATCGGTCCAGGCGTCGCATGGAACTGCCACGGCGCCAACGAAAAGGATCTGAGAGAGTTCATCGAGAAATGCGGGGCCAAGACGGACGTCCTCAACTGGCATATCTATGCCCGGTGTCCTTCGAGCGTCCGTGACGTGGTGCGGTATTGGGCAAAGGAAGCGGAAGGAAAACTCCGGTCGAAGGGCCCGGTGCAGGTGATGTTCACCGAGGCCGATGCCTGGAACACCCGTGACAGCCAGTTCAACTACCTCCTCGACCGAGCCTTCACTTTCCTTCCCATGAAGGAAATCATTGCCTGCTTCCAATACTGCATGCGTCCCCGATACGAGGGAGGAACCTACTGGTTCGGCGTTTTGATGAATCCTGCGCCCGGTCATGTGAAACCGGCCGGCGAGTTCACCGCCAACTACAACGGCTTCTGGATATTCCGCAATCTCCGCGGCCGCCTGGTCGAAACAAAGGCCGCCATCACGCCGGCGGAGGCCCGAGAGAACTGCCGCGTGCTCGCCTCCAGCAACGGGGACGGCAAAACGGTGACTCTCGTGGCCTACTACGATACCGGTTATTTCAATGGCCGGGAGAAGTCCAGCCAGGCCAGCGTCAAGGTAAAGGTAAAGCTTCCGCCGGGCCGGTACAAGCTGGAACGAAGTGAAAGCAATTGGAGCACCTTCAATGCCACGTCAGGGGACGGCACTGTCGAAGGCGGCACTTCAGTAGAGTTCGTGTTGGATTCGTGTCACGCCACGGCTTTGACGTGGACACGGCAGTAAATTCACACTGATTCGGCTATCGCAGTTAACTTGGCTGCTTGTCGCTGCGGAATCTCGCCGAAGTGCAATACCGGGACAGCAGACGTCCTACACCAGTAGGATTTTGTCGCTCGCTGTAATGGGGCCATTCGCAGAAAATCAGTCCGTCGTTTGCCTTGTCTCTACGTCAGTCCTACCCCCCGTGCGAATGATTTCTTCGAGAATTCTCATTCTAGCTCCCATCGTTCTGGTTCTTGCGCCGACAGCGTTCGCAGAGAACGGTGAGATACCCCCGGATGCGTTGTCGCTGCAGGCGCCGCTCTTTCATGATTCCTCCAGCAAGACCGGGCCAAAGCCCGTATCCGAAATCGATGGCCTGAACTTTGTCGAGGAAGATGGGCGGCGCTTTCTGAGACTGGTGAAGGCGGCTCCTGGCACGCCAGATGTGGCGCTTGCCTGGCCGGCTCGGGAAATAATCTCCAATACGCAGGGGTCGATCAGTTTCTGGATTCGCTTTCGAACTGTGTCGCCTTCGATCCACTCGATGTACATGTGGGGGCGGAAGCAGGCGCCGGTGCCGTTCCGGCTGGTGAGTACGGGGGGTGGACACTGGCATTTCATGATCGAGGAGATCAAATACGAACCGCCGGCGAAGGGGGAAAAGCCGCCCGAGAAACTGAAACTTGAAGACACGGACGTGGAAGAGACACTCAAGGCAAAAGGCAGCGAACTTATCGTCGAAGAAAAGGATTTCCTTAAGGAACTCAAGAAGGCCAGCGGAGAAAAAACACCGCTTTCCACGTTCAATTTCATCTCTACTGTTCGGCCCTTTCCGGAGAACGGGCTTGGTGGAGAAGCCCCCGGTTATCGGCAGCTATTTGAAGAGACCGAATGGCATCACGTGGCTTACACTTGGCGCTCTGTAAATCATCGAACTTATCTCGATGGGCTGTCCGCAGGCGGCGCTGGCGGTGACAGGACATTCAGCCGCATGGCCGAAATAATCGATGACAAGGCGCGACTGGAGCTTCGAACCGAAGACGTGGATATCGCGGACCTGCGCGTCTATCGCCGCGCCTTGAGTGATGAGGAAATCAAGACTCTGTCCTCTGCCAGGGCGAACGAATATATCAAAGTCGATCCTCGATTCGAAGTTTGGGCGGACTGGGCGCCAACTATCGGGAGAACCGTCGTCTATGCGAATGTTTCCGACTATCCCACGGCCAGACGTGTCGACGTTTCCTGCGTGAACGCTGGTGACGGCAACGTGCTCCACAAGGCCGCTATGTATGAGTTCCCCGGCGGGATCGGGGAACAGGTGGTCAAAGTCTTCGAGGATGAGCCCTTCCCTGCCGGCAAGTATTGCTTCGATGCCGTGGTCTTTGATGCGGGTGGCAATCAACTCGCTAAGGCTCGTTCAACCACGCGCGACGTCGACAAGCCCGATCTTGTCTGGTTCGGTTTCGAGGGCGGTCTCAAGAAGAATCGAAAAATCAGAATCCTGGCGCCTTACACGCCGCTTAGATCTGCCGAATCTGAAATCTCGACGGTCACCGCCACCTATCACCTGGCCCAGAATGGTCTCCCGAAATCCATCGCGGTCAAAGGAAGTGAACTGCTTGCTGCTCCCATCCGTCTCGATGTGGTCTCGGAAGGCCAATCGCTCGAATTCACCGGTGGCAAAGGCCTCTCGGCAATCACGAATGAGGAAGACCAGGCGAGCTGGCAATCAGAAAGCGAGTCCGCGGACGGCCACCGGCTCAGCGTCGATGCCTTCATGGAATACGACGGCGTGGTGCGTTTTGACGTGACCCTGTCGCCGAAAGATGCGCTGAAGGCGGACCGCATTGAGCTGCGGATTCCCTATCGGCCGGAACTGGCGCGCCTCGCTCACTTGGGTTACTCGTGGTATTTCATGTCCCTCGGCCCCGCCGAGGACGGTACGTGGAACTGCAAATCAATCCACTGGGGCGGCTATTCGCAGACGAGGTTCATTCGCCGGCCAGGTGTACTCTTTGACTCGAATGACTTCGCCAGCATGGGGCATCCGGGGCGGCCACCGGCGCGCTTCAATTACATTCCTTACCTCCACGTCGGCAATCATCACCGCGGACTTTCCTGGTTCGTGGACAACGACCGAAACTGGATACACGGCGGCGCGCCAGCGGTCGAGTTTGTCGCCCGGGGCGACGAGACTTTTCTTCGAGCCCATCTCGTTGGGCGCGAGACCGAGTTGCGAAAGCCGATCACCTTCCGTTTCTACCTGCTCGCCAATCCGTTCAAACCGCTGCCGAAGGATTGGCGCACCTGGGATATCGCGGATTATCAGCAGAGAAACGCGGTCAGCCGCCGAACGCAGCATCAATTCTGGTGGCACTGGGGCGAATATGCGCAGAACTTTTATCCCTATCCGGGCGGCGTTCAGGGGACGAGCTACGAAAGCTGGCAAGGCAAATTCAAGGGCGGCACGCTTCGGCACATCCCGTTCATCAATTTCGGATCGCCAGGCGGGTTCTCCTTCTGGAACGAGGAACACAAGGTGCTGCCTTTTTCATGGAAACTCCACAACACGCGGGCGCATCAGGATTACATGATGTACTGGATGGATCGCTGCCATCGCGAAATTGGGATTCGCGGCGTCTATATCGACGAACCTTATGTCGAGCCCTTCAGCTACAACGTGCTCGCTGGCGACGCGGCGTACATCCACAGCGACGGCACTCGCAGCATGGGCTACCGCTACATGGAAGCCCGCGAAACCATGCGTCGCTACAAGCAGCTCTTTACGGAACTCGGCGAAGAGGTCGCCATCTGGGTGCACAATACCGCCTATCGTCCCCTGCCGATTTACACGTTTGCCGATATCGGCATGGATGGCGAACACCCGCAATTCTGGGTCACCCAGTGGGACAACTATCACGTCTGGTATAACGGGACGTTTGGCCGCGGCTATATAGCCGGGCAGTCTACAGGCGTGGTCGGAACGATGATGTACCACCACACCTCCGATGCGAGAGGCCCGAACAGTTTTCAAAAAGTTCACACCAAGAATCGCCAGTATCTGTCGGTCACGCTCCCGTTCGGCATCCTGCCCATGAAGATGACCTTCGACGCCGAACTCGACCGCACTAACAACATCCGTGAGGCGTTTGGCATTTTTGATGAAGGGCTCGAAGACTATTGGGTCAACGACTTTGGCCAGGTCATGCCGGATACGGGATTCTCAACCTGGTTTTACGGCGCGACCCTCGTCCGGAATCGGAAGCGCAACCGGGCGATGCTCTACCTGTCGTATCCGAATCTGGATCAGTCCGCGCGCACCGAAGTGAAAGGCCGGTTCGACAAACTCGATCTCGGCAAGCCGAACAACCACGCCTGGCACGCGGAAACCGGCGTTTCAGTACGGATCGAAGACAAAATGTTTCTCGACCACGTTCCTGATGACTTCGGCGCCATCTGGATTGAAGGCCACGACGCCCCGCAAAAGCCGAGGCCTGATGGAGCTATCCTGGGAGTGTCTTTCGACAAGAATCTCGAAGCCGATTTCGGGGGCGGATTTCGCGCAGTCGAGTTCTCCGGAGCCGAAGCCGACCCTGAGCCTGTTGCTGGTCATACCGGCCACGCGCTTCCAATCGGACCCGGCATAAAAGCCGTAGGGTATTCCGTCGTACCCTCCTGGATTGCTGGTTCGTTGGAGATGCGCGTCCGGGTGGATGAAGTCGGGGAAGCTCCCTTGCAACTTGTGGTTCTGCGTCACCACCTCGAAACATCGCTCTCACTGGTAAGGACTGAAGGCGGATCTCCAGCCGTCCTTGTCATCACCCGCGAGCAGCCACTGAAGGCTGACCCCACAGCATGGGCGTACGCCATCGGCAATCAGGGGCAGACGTTTGAAAAGCTGCTGCCTGTTCCGGAACTTGTAAACGGAAAGTGGCACATGCTTTCCCTTTCGTGGCAATCGGGTCAGTACCAAGTCTACTGGGAGGGCAAGATGCTTGGCGAACTGAGCCGCGCGGTCGGACCGCGCCTCCGGGACACTACCGCTCCTGCTTCTGGTGTTTGGTTGGGTGACGGCCGAGGTGAGACCTCCGGCAAGGCCAGCATTGACTCTGTGATAGTTTACGACTGGGGGCTGGCAGAGAGAGACCTTGCGACTCGCAAAGATGCTGTCGCCTTGACTCCAATAAAACGTCCCCCGACCCTCACCGATTTCGGCGCCTGGGGATTCATCAAAGATCCGCAGAACATTTCGGTGGTGGCAAACTTTCGGTCGCATGAGAATTTCGGTGTGATTGTGGCCGTCGAGTGCGAGGTCTTTGCAAAGGGCAATCTCAAGCAATCGCTAGCCAAGACGACTCTCTATCCCTGGCAGGGCTTCGGGTGGGGCAGTCTTTCATTCACCGAGCTACCCAAAATCAGCCAGGCCCTTGATCTGAAAATCGAAGACGCCCCGGAAGAGGACGACGATCTCGCCGAGTTAAGCGAAAGCGTCGATGCAGGCGTCCGTGAATGGATCCTCCGTTTCAAGCTCCGGGGTGTAAGAGCAGGAAAACCCTTCGATGCTGGTCTGAAAGAGATCAGTCTGAAGCACGATTTTATCGAAGAGGAGTTAGGTAAGTGAGTTTGGAAAAATTTCGTAGCGACATGCTGCCAGTATGTCTGCTCACAAGCAGGCAGGCTGCTTGTGGCTACACCCTTACTGCGTTTGGATTCATTCTGACATGAAACACCGCATCACGAACACAATATTTACATTGCTTCCTGCACTGATGATCGCCTCATCATTCGCAGAGGCAGAATCACCACTCATCACCTACGAAGGCCCGAAAGGCATCAAGGCATCGACACTCTATACGGTCACGGTAAATGGCAAGCCTGTCTTCGTTTATCCGTGCACGGTGGGGACGATTGCGGATGACAAGGGCGAGCTTCTTCCGAATCGACACGCAGTCAAAAAGGCGGAGTCTGCCGCATTTTGTGTTTTCGATTTCAAAGGAGAAGTGGATGTAGCCGCAACGGTTCATGGGCCGCAGTTGCACCTGCCTCTGAAGTCAGCGATTGTCCGTCCGCTCCGCCAGAAGATTGCTCCGGAACTCGAAGACAACACCATCCGATTCCGACTGGCGAGTCCTTGCAAACTATCTGTCGAACCCAATGGATCGGTTGTGGCTCCACTGTTCATCTTTGCCAATTCCCTCGAGACGGATTGTCCGAAACCGGATGACCCCAATGTGAAGTATTTTTCACCGGGAGTGCATACCCTCGGTTTTCACGACAAGGTCGAATCCAATACCACTTTCTATATCGCGGGCGGCGCCGTGGTTTACGGACACCTCTGGGGCGATGGGGTGAAGAATGTAAGAATCCTTGGCAGAGGCGTCCTCGATTGCAGCCGATCACCGGGTGAAGGGTCAGCATGGGACGCCCGCAACGAGTTCGGGATGAACCGGCGGCAGATACGGTTCTTCAAATCGAAGGACATCTTCATCGAAGGAATCGTCATGCTTGACTCGCCATCGTGGGGAATCGAACTGACTCACTGCGACGACGTCACGGTCCGCAATGTGAAGATTATTACCTGGCGCGGGGCGTGCGATGCGATTGATGTGTGCAGTTCCGAAAATGTGGCGGTCGACGACTGCTTTGTCCGAACGCACGACGACTCCCTGAACGTGAAGGGCCTCACCGACCTTTGCTACCCGGCCAATGCGGATGGAAGTTGGAGCCCCGCCGGGGTCAGGAAGCCTGCGCGCAATATACGGTTCACTAACTGCGTGGTATGGAACGACCGAGCCCACGCCCTGATGATCGGCCCGGAGACTCGAACGTCCGCAATTACGAATGTGCTTTACCGCGGTATCGACATCATCCACGCGCTCAGTGTAGACGTGCTGGGTATTTACAGCAGCGACTCCGCCGAGATCAGCAACATCCGTTACGAAGACATCCGCATCGAAGACCCGCGCTGTCAGACGCTCTTCTCAATTCGCGTTCATCCCACGTACGTTACCGCCGACCCGAATTGCGGGCCGGTAAGCAACGTCGTCTACAAGGACATCCAGGTGACCACCCACGGCCCGCTCTACTCCGGCATCTGCGGCGACAAGGAAAAAATATCCGGCCTCACCTTCGAGAATATCCGCATCAATGGCGAGTTAATGAAAAACACTGAACAAATGAAATTGATCAGCCGCGGGCAGGTGGAAGATGTCAAGGTCACCGTGTCTTCCGAAGAATAAGTCTGGTGGCCGTTTCAAGACCACGTCACCCTCGGACGCATTAGAAGGGGGGCCCCATATGCGGACATTGGGTTGGCAGCGAGACCCTTGCGCTGACGTGGACGCGGCAGTAATGCGTCAAGAAGGAATCCGCTGGTTGAGCCCATCGGGAACTTCCTCCCCATAAACACCTGGCCCGACAAGGTCAAGGACGTCGAAGACCTCGTCGTTGATCTGGAGAAGGAGTTGTGGTTGCATGAACTTGCGTCAAGTGCTGGAAACGGAAAACTCTATACTATCGGTGACCACAGTTATCCCCTCGAGCTTCCGCCATGACCCCAGACCTGCAAATTAAGTTTCCTAGCGAAGCCGAACAGCTCTGCCGGCGAGTCGCTGAGGAGAAGCATCTGACTCCGGGGCAGCGAATACGTGCGGTTTGTGATGCCCTGGATGCGGCAGAGAGACTCTCTCTGTCCGGGGGCCAGCGAAGCCACCAATTGGCCTACCACCAGCGTTGCGAGGAAGAGTGGCAACAAATGATGAAGGAGTTTATCGCCAGGCATGTCGAATCCTGAAAATCCACTCTCAGGTGAACTCTTCATCGCTCTCCAGCGACTGACCGAGGTGCTCAATGATAGAGGCGCAGATTATGCCTTGATAGGCGGTCTGGGCAGCGCTATCCGGGGCGCTATTCGCACCACGAGAGACGTTGATATCCTCCTGGCAATTCCCCAGTTAAAGCTGCCGCCCCTTTTAGAGGGATTCAGGGACGTTGGATTCCATTTGGATGTGGCCGAATGCATCCGGCAGTGGAACCAAGATAACCTAACCGATTTCAATTTAGGGGCAGTTCGGATCGATTTGTTAAAGGCGTCACTCCCGGTCTTTCAGGCCGTCCTCAAGCGGGCAAAGTGGGAAGTCGTGGACGGACACGCCATCCGGGCAGCAGATGCTGAGGGACTCATCCTCCTGAAGTTGATCTCGTTTCGACCTCGTGACCAGGAGGACATTCAGGGCATCCTCGCATCCAGCCCCGGCACCCTTGACCTGGATTGGATCAGATTCGAATGGCAGAAATTGGAAGGATCGGACCCCGCCCGAAAAGAAGTCTTCGAGAGGATGGTCGATGTGTTTTACACGGACTGAGAAGGAATGCTTTTCCAGCGATTGAAAGGAAAGGACTGATCGGCCCGTGTCTCTGAGCCATCTTCAAATCGGTCTGCGATATCTGCTGGGCGCCTTCTTCATCTTTGCCGGCTCCCTGCATTTCGCTCGGAGTGAGCCATTCGTGGCCATCGTCCCCCCGTACTTGCCGTATCCCCTTGCGCTGGTCCTGATCAGCGGTTTTTTTGAGATTTTGGGCGGCGTGGGAGTGCTTATACCCCGTACCCGACGCCTGGCGGGATATGGCCTGATCGCACTCTTGGCGGCGGTGTTCCCCGCAAACGTCCACATGGCAGTCCATGCGATACAACTGCCCGGCCTGCATGTCCCGGACTCCCTGCTCTGGTACCGTTTGCCTCTGCAATTGGTTTTGATCGCCTGGGTCTGGTGGTGCGCCTGCACCCATGATGGCACAAGCCCAGGCAAGAAAAACGAAATGACAAATTGATCGTGGACAATCGGAAAGGGAAAGGACAGGACTGGCCCGGGAGGGACTCGTGAGCCGCCCTGCATCCTTTTACTTTCGAAGAAACCATTCTCTAACCCGTGCGTCTTTACTATACTTGTCGGGCTCAAGTGAATACTTTGCGATCCGAAATCCCCCTGCGGAGGTCTGGCTGATGCGTTATCCATTTCAGTGGCTTCTGTTCACCGTTTCTGGCGCGTGCATCCTGTCTTGCTGGACAATGCTGTCGGCAGATTCGGGACCACCCAAGGCGTCACCACAGGAAGCTCCTTCAAAGGCAACTGGCCAGGCGGAATCAGGTAAAGTTGCCTCCTCGGAGAATTCCGGGAAATTTTCGGCAGAGGCCGTTGACGCGGGTGGGCCGCAGTGTTCTGCTGGCTGTGCCGCGGCTCCGAGTGCCGGGCGAACCATCTCCGATACGGAAATTGTCGCTCACCTCACCAGGCTCGCCGGCGAAGAAACTGGATCGGCCACCCCCTCCATGGAAACACTGCTCTTCTACCGCAAAGAGGTCGTGAACTGGGTCGGGGTTCATGGGACGACACCTCTGGACGAAGCGCGGGCGGAATTCCTGAAAAAGGAACTCGAACGCGGGATGCGGGCCAGGGTCCATTTCCGCATTGTAGATTCGGAGGGCGCATGCCGGATCGAACTCGAGGCAGAAGTGCCCATCGGAGAGAAGCAACACTTGCACCCGGCGGCCGCGATTGATGTCACCCCGCCGGAGTTCAGCTTCACTGTTCGGCGAGTCGGCCTCCATCACCTCTGGACCCGATTGTGAGTGGAGGGCCGCCACTTCGGCGTCGGGCCGTGGTTCACGGTCCAGAAAGAGCAGGAATGGAAAAATCTCGGGAAGTTTCTCATGAGCAACGGCAGCCGGAGCATCTGGGCAAGGCTGGAAGTCCGGCTGGATTTTGCCGCCCCCAACATCGATGGAATTCCGGTTCAGCTTTCAAAATTTGAATGAACAAGGAGACCCGGCCATGAATCCGAATCTGACTCTCGCCCTGTTCGGAGCTTTGACGCTCGTCCTTCAAGTTGGTGACAGGATTTCCGCGGATCCATGCGGGATGGTGCCGCCGGTGGCTCTTACCGCCGGCGACCCGGAACTCACGCGCATCGGGGACCAGCTCACCTTCGTGTTCTTTCGGAATGGCATTCAGGACATCGTGCTGCGGCCCGGATTTAAGGGCAAGGTCACCCAGTTCGGCATGTTGATCCCGTTCCCGGTTCCGCCGGAACTGCGCAAAGTTTCGGACGAGATCTTCGCCCACGTCCGGAAGGCCATCGATCCACCGGAAGTCGTCATCAATCTGGAATCTGAGAAGCAAAATATGGCCAAGGACAGTCTTCGTTCGCTGAAAGAAGAGGAACTGGCCTACTTCGGCGCCGTCAAGGTCCTCAAGGAAGAGGCGGTCGGGATGTACCAGATCGCGGTGCTCGAGGCATCGAATCCCAGGGCTCTGCAATTCTGGATGGAGACCCATGGGTATATCTACCCGAGAGGGATGGAAGCGCCGTGCATGGACTACATCAAAGAGGGCTGGTGCTTCGTTGCGGTGAAGGCCAATATCGGCAGCAAGGCGGCCGTTGAGCCAAAGCCCGGCATGAGGGAGGCCGATCCGAGCCTTCCGGCCGATTCAGGTTTCGAGGGTGCCGTTCAGGCCATGGGATTCAGGTTCCGTATCGACCGGCCGGTCGTACCGATGCGCCTATCGGCCTTTAACGAGGGCGAACTGCACAACATCGTTTACGTGCTGAGCGAGCAGCCTATGCAGTTTGAGCAACTGCCGGCAAAATTCGTGAAGCAACAGGTCTCCGGAGATGAGCTTCTAAAGAACATGACCGAGCCTCTGAAGGTAAAGGTCAATGGGGGCACCCTCGAGCAGGCCGAGAAAATGGGCTACCTCAAACGGCCGGAGTACAGCCGTGACCCGTCCCCGCACAATGGCCACGCTCTTGACCTCTTTTCCGCCGACCTGCTTTCTGTCGCGCAGAACCAACTCTCGCATCCGTTCGAGGAGCGGGAGAAAGAACTGCTGAAAATTGGCGAGCGGCTCGGTCTGCGTGGTCAGGAAGTGGACGAACAGATCGGGAAAGTGATCCGCATCGAACGCACGAAAGGTCTCGAAGAGATCAGAAAGGAATTCAGCAAAATGACACTGACGGTAATCGAAGGAGACTTTCCCCGGGAGGTGATCGCAGCTAAGAACCTGACCCTGGCCGTCTTCAAAGGAAAGCCTCAAGACGAGCGCGGGGCGGCGGTCCCAGTACCGGCAAAACCGGCGGATGGAAATTTGTCACGGGGAGCATTTTCGTCTCTGCTGGGGCTGGGCTTCCTGGGTCTGGCGTTTGGACTGGCCAGAGTCAGGACACCTCGAGGAAGAAAAAGTGTTGCCCTGATCCTTGCCTTGGGATTTGCGTTTGGAGGTTCCATGAAGGCCTTCGGCGCGGAAAAGGCCAGCATGGACGATCTGTTGAAGGCGTTGAGTGATTCCACCAAGGCGGAAGAAGCGGCCGCGAGCCTCATTGCCCTGGGAGGCGAGGCCGTTCCGGCGCTGCAAGGCGAGGCGGTCGAAGGCCAGGACTATAACCGCCGGGGCTGGGCCATCGTCTGTCTGGCCGATATCGGGGATAAGCGGGCCGTCAAGACCCTTCAACTCATCGTCGACGATGGCAGCGCTGCCGATTTGGTGAAGATGTGGGCCGGGGCCGCGCTCACCCGCATCCGTGGCGCCGAGGCCATCCGCGACCTGCTGCGCGATCAGGCCAAAGACCCCTCGAAGCAGACTATGGTCGCCTCGGTTCTTCTGGGCATTCGCGCCAGTGTCGTTCGTCCGCTCGTCGAGCTGGCCGTTTCCGGCGAGACGCAGGAGGACCGGCAGCAGGCCACCGCCTGGCTCGGCACACTCGATGGCCGGCTCGGCGGGGGTATCGTCCGCAAAGTCCTGACTTCGGCCCTGAGTTATTCCGGCGAAAAAGCACTTCAGGGCGTTCCGTGGAAAGGCGGGCCGCTCTACCTGCCCGGCTACCAGTGGACGCAGGCGGAAGCTCTCGAAATGTCCAGTCACCTGGTCTGCTGGCTGCTCTGGTGCGAGCAGCAGGGGCAGAAGGAAGTGGCCAACCAGTTGCTCAACAATCTCCGCGACCTCTCCTGGCGGAACGGCCTGGGCTTCCGCCAGGGCGGCGACGGGCTGAGCTGGACGAAAGCATTGCTTTCCAAGGCCGGCAAAGACGCGGAAGCGGTCTCGGAAAAGACCGACCGGCTGACGCTTATCCTGATTGTTCAGCTCCTTAACGAAGCCACGAGGTGATGCGATGACCTG
>JAQBXN010000209.1 GCA_027625095.1 Planctomycetota bacterium
CGCGAACCCTGGGCTGGAGGCAAGAACACCGTTGGTGTTCAAGAATCAGAAATGTGGGTAAAGGGCAGGGCGCAAGCCCTGAGCTTTGCCCACATTCTGTTTCAGATTACGCCTCCGGGGCCGAAGAAACGGACAGGTAATGTAACATTTTTGATAAGGTTGATGTCCGGAGTTCTGCTTCGGGGGAAGAAGACCGATTCAAGGTTTCTTTACCCCGTAAACAGGTCGCACACTCAGAGCTATCTCAATAACTGACATCTTTTGCACAGGTGGCTTTCGGCGCCGTTGGCCGAGGAACCATCGAGGACACGGTCTGATGGAGTTCCTCTGTCACTTGTGCTCTCTACTAACTTGAAAGCCGGACTCGCGATCTGGAACGAAACCCAAAGTGATGGAGGGGCATCCTGACTGACTGTGGGGAGCAAAGACGGCAGTTCACTGCCTTCCCCCCGCAGTGCCATTCAAATGCCCCAAGAGTCAGGAGACCCTCCATCACTTCAGGTTTGGTCAATTTGACCGTTTGGTTGCCGGTAAATCTCGAGGAGCAGGCCAAGGAGTTTGATGAGGGCGCCGCGGCTTTCACGCCCAAAGGTTCTACGATTGGCCTGATCTGTGTCTTCCACATGCTTGTTAATCATCAGGTCAAAAATCTCAAACACGTCATGCGAAGAGGCGCGCTTATTAGCAAGGTCGCGGGCCAGGCTTTTGAGGCGATCATCGTTACCCGGAAGCTTTTCCGATCCTTTGGATCGAATTGCAGCAGCCATGGCCATTCCGAAGCGTGTCGCCATCATTCCACTTTCCATCTCAGTCAGAGTACAGTCACCGAAATCTGCGGCGTCCGAGGTTGCCTTTAACAAGGCTGGCAGCGAATGCGTCTCTCGGGTCGCCGGTTTCGTGCGTATAATGTCCTCGCGGGGCCCAGAATTCAGTTCGTGCCTCAGAAGTCCGAATCGGATGGAATGGGACAGCGAAAAGCTATCCATCCGGTCCTTCACAATGTAGTCCTGCGCTCCATTCTCCAATGCTTTCACCGCCAGTCCCTGATCGTCCTGCCCCGTCAGGATGACGATGGCCACTTCGGGAGCTCGCGCGCGCAAGCTAAGCAACGTCTCCAGCCCTCTGCTGTCTGGTAGATTCAAGTCCAGTAAAACCGCTTTAATGCGCAGCGTAGCCACCACCTCTAACGCGGCCTGCAGTCGCGACGCCACTTGAATTGAATACAGCACGTCTCTGCAAGCGCCAAGTATCGACCGTATCAGTTCTACATCGGACTTACTATCCTCAACCAGGAGGATTTCAATCGTCTTGATAGGCATCAGTCATGCCTCCCTTTGTGCCCGTGGCGGACCGATAAAAATAGAGAACTAACTCTATTAGTACTAAAGCCTGAACTGACAGCGTGCCCCGCCAATTTTTTGAAAAACTGCTATCAGTAAACTTTCGTAAAGGCCGAAAAGCCTATCAGTTAGTTGCCTACAGTCGAGGCGAAAGCATGAGGGGATTATCACGCGGGCCATGTACGGCATTCCCCGGTAGGAACGATATAGCGGTCAGTGCGAGAGAGCCAGCACTGCCTCTTCAAGTGTGTCGTACCCAGTTACCAACGCGGCCAGCCCAAGCAGTTGTATGATTCTTTGAATCTTTGTCGGCACCGCGACGAGGGCCAGGTTTCCGAGGGTCTGGCTCGCCTGGATGAGGACGCCCAGACCGGAACTGTTGATGTAATCGAGTTTGCTTAGATGGATGATGATGCTGCAATCCGGGTACTTCTGAATGGCTGCATCCATCGACTGAGAGAAATCATCGACACTGCTGGCATCAATGTGGCCTGAGACGCTGATAACCAAAAATTTGCCGTCCTCGCCTGTGGTTTCTGACTGGAAGGTGTATCTATCCATGTTGTACTTGTTACTCTTGGGTATGAACCGGTAATCGCTTGATCAGCCGCAGCCTGTTGCCTTTTCCTTCTTCGTACTCATGCTCAACCCCGTCCATGAAACTATGCATGATGTACAGACCAAAGCCGTGGGACTCGCCGCTCGTGAGGAATTCCGACGGATTCATGCCTTTCTCATCAGCGGAAGAAAATCTGCTGGCTTCATCCATGACCTCGACGATCAGATGCGTCCGACACACTGAAACCTTGAGATAGATTTTTCCTGCCGTCTTTTGAGCTTGATATCCGTGCTTGACGATATTGGTGCATGCCTCGTCAACAGCCATGACAATCTGCTCGCGCGAATCTTCCTCAAAGCCGAAATCCATGGCCGCCTGCTCGATCATCTCGCGTATCGCCTTCATAAAGGTCGCCTTACCCGGCACACAGATGGTGACGTATTCATCTCCAAAACCAGTCATTTCTGAATCCTTTCAGTCAGATTTGAAGCATCCGGAAAGATGCTCTCGTAAAAAGTCTTTCAGCATTCGAAAGAGTCAGTTATTCAAAACTGTTTGTAGCGATTAGTGTCTCGATGCCAAGTGTGATTCCATACCCGTGTCCACATCTTCCAGGTAGGCAAGGCTCAAACTTCTTTCCCTACCGGACAGAAAGGGGTATCGTCGCGCTCTCGGTTGTTTCCATCTGGTGTGTATGTGGGGAGGGCTCTTATATAGGAGGATCACACGGCCGTCATCAGAGGTTTTGTCAGAAGATCTCCCCAGATTTCCTGGGGGGATTCCCCTAGCCTCTGGAGTGAAAATTGATTGTAAGGGCTCGTCAACCCGGGCAGGGAGTTGGATGTCTCAAGAAAAGAGACGGAATTTGCGGATAAATTAACTCAACAGTGTTGAGTTAACATCATGACCCAATGCCAGAGAAAATCCGAGATGCCAGAGAAAATCCGTGTACTGCTAATTGAAGACAACCTGGAAGATGCGGAATACATCCGGCTGCTTTTCGAATTTCAGGTTGAAGAAACATTCCAGGTACGGACCGAAAGTCGCCTTGCCGGCGGTCTTGCTCTTCTCGATGAGGAAACTTTTGATGTCATTCTTCTCGACCTCGGCCTGCCGGACAGCACGGGTATTGGCACGCTTCTCAGCGTCTACAAGAAGCGTTCAAACATACCGATAGTGGTGCTCACCGGCCTGGATGACGCCGACCTTGCGAACGAGGCGATGCAGGAGGGCGCGCAGGATTGCCTGGTCAAGGGACAGTTCACTTCCGAGTTGCTGAAGCGTGCCATTCGGTATGCGGTCGGCCGCCAGATGTTCATGGAGGAGATTCGTTCCTATGCGCTCCAGCTTATTGAGAGTGAACACCGGTTCAGGCAGATCATCGCCAACAACGCAGATCTGATGGTCGTCACCGATCAAACGGGAAGGATTCTCTATATGAATCCTGCGGCCAGGGATGTATTTCGCGAGGTATCCTCCAATCTTCCGGCAGGCGTCCTCTCTTTTGAGGATGAAAAAATGCGCGAAATCGAATTTGAGGTGGCCAGGGGTGACCTCCGTATCCTCCAGGTCAGAACAGTCGGAACCGAATGGGATGGGGAAAAGGTTTTCCTCGCTTCGATTCGTGATATTACCCTGCGACGCGCAGCCGAGAAGGATGTTCTCCATGCAAGTGAGATGGAGCGGCAACGTGTTGGCAAGGAACTCCATGATGGACTCGGCCAGAATCTGACAGCGCTTGCCTTCTTCGCCAAGGCTCTGAGTAAGCAGCTTGAGGTGGAAGGCTCCAATGCCGCAGCGAAAGCACAGGAACTGGCCACAGGTTTGAATGAGGCGATTAAGGAAACAACGTGTCTCTCACGGGGCCTGTATCCTGTCGGCCTCGAAAAAGCAGGCCTTGTGCATGCCCTTGCTGACCTGGCGAAACAGGTGGATGAGCGTTTCGGAGTCAAATGTTGTTTCAACTCCGATAGTGAGGATCTACCTTTGGAGACTGAAACAGCGTTCCACCTTTACCGAATCGCCCAGGAAGCCATACACAATGCCGTCCGTCATGGTAAGGCCACCTTAATTGAGATCAAGGCCACGAGTGAGGAATCACATTTTAGTATGGTTATCAAAGACAACGGGATTGGATTTAAGGCACAAACCAAAGAGGAAGGGATGGGCTTGCGCAACATGGCCTACCGAGCAGATCTCATCTCTGCCCGGCTGGAAGTCATTTCGCTGGATGGGCATGGTACCATTGTTTCAGTGAATCTTAAGGCCCCTGCCGGGGTGAAGTTTAAGTAAATGCACAATCTTGCAGGCAGAATCCTAGGCATTGTCTTTAATCACGCCCCACTCGAGGGGAAACAGTTAGCACTCACTCCAGGCGTGTATGGATCCAATGGCTTCTGTACAGCAAGTCTTCATTATCGATGACCATCCCCTCCTTCGAACCGGCATCGCTGCGCTGGTCGACCTCGAAGACGATATGACCGTCTGCGGTCAGGCAGGGAGCGGCGAAGAAGCGCTCTCAATGCTTAGAAATCTGAGCCCCGACATCATTATTGTTGATGAATCTCTACCCGGTATCGACGGTATCGAATTCACCCGAAGAATCCTTGCCAAGCAGCCAGCAGTCCGCGTGCTGATGCTTTCCATGCATGATGAGGTGCTCTATGGAGCCAGGGCGATCAAAGCAGGTGCGAAGGGCTACATCATGAAGAAGGAAGGAAACGAAAAGACCATCGAAGCCATCCGACATGTCCTCTCAGGCCGTCTTTACACGAGCGAGAGGATGGCAGAGCTGATCCTGAAAGGCTTTGCAGGAGATACTCTTACCGATTCTCCAATTGACCTTCTGTCCGACAGGGAGATGCAAGTATTCAGACTACTTGGCGAAGGCAAAGGCACCCGAGAGATCGCAGAGCAACTACACCTCAGCGTAAAAACCATCGAAGCGCACCGTTCGCGAATTATGAAAAAGCTAATGGTCAACGGAGCCCCGGAGCTGATCCAGCGTGCCGTCCGGTGGGTCACTCTCCAGAGCATGTAAACCAGAGACAGGCCAGGAAAATACCCGAAAGGAATTGTGGGAGAATCTCCGACAATCATCCAGCCCGCCCGGCCAGCGGATTTTGAGGAAGGTCAAAATCCGCATGCGGCATGTGCGGGGCAGATCCAGGGAGAGCACTGATCTGTCTGTGTCAATCGAGATTGAAAAACGTTTCCGGCAAATGACTCAAACGCTCACCCCAGCTATAAGACCTGAACCACCGGCTACGTGCCTATCCGCCTCCGGCGTAATTTGAAACAGAATGTGGGCCAAAAGCAGGCTATGAGACCTTTCGAGTATGGAAAACAACTTTCCCGTCCGCTTTCAAAATCATTCTAACAATCAGAACATCATGAAACCGAATATGTGGGAATACCTCTGCGAACTCGGTGAAAGAATGAGCGACCGTGCCCTTTCTGACATCCATTCACTCGAAGGCTGGGAGGCCGTCCGAGACGAACGAAAACGCGAATTCTTTGAGATGGTTGGGCTGGCCAACATGCCCGAGGTCAGCGATCTGTTACCCCAGGTTTTTGGAACGACTCAAGGCGACGGTTACTCAATACGACGGTTGTCGATTCAGTCACTGCCTGGCGTTTATGTGAATTGCAATCTCTACATCCCGGACGGGCTTGAGGGTCCCGCACCAGCGGTCCTGTATGTCTGTGGGCACGGCATGATTGGGACGCTGCACTACCAGGCACAGGGCGACCTCTGGGCCCGGCGCGGCTACGTGTTTATTGCATTCGACACACTGGAGCAGGGCGATAGCCGTGGGGACCATCACGGAATTTATTACCAGACCGAGATGGACTGGATCAGCCGAGGCTATGCCTCGTCCGGAGGGGAACTCTGGAATTCGCTCCGGGTGCTCGATTATCTTTGCTCACTCGTTGAAGTGGATGAAGAACGCATCGGTGTGACAGGGATTTCCGGCGGCGGAGCCCTCTCCTGGTGGGTAGGTGTGGCCGACGAGCGGGTCAAAGCAATCGCACCGGTTTGTGGCACCACAACGATGGCCTCCCACATTGCCGAACGGACGGTGAACGGCCACTGCGATTGCATGCTTTACCACAATTTGTATCAGCGTGAGATGTCGGAGATCGGAGCGCTCTGCGCTCCTCGCCCGCTACTTGTTGGGTGTGCAAGTGAAGATTCACTCTTCCTGCCGGATGCTTACAAACTCGTCGTTGAACAGATCCGGAAGGTCTACGGCTTCTACGGTAAGGAAGATTTGTGCGAGTTGTGTGAATATCCCGGCCCGCATTCATATTCCAAGAAAGTTCACGACGCGATTCAGCGCCTGTTTGATGAACATGTCGCCGGCGATGAGCGGCCGATTCTCGATGTCGAAGCACCTAAATTTACGGAGAAAGATCTAACCGTCGTCAGCGGCGAACCTCCGCCGCATGACCGCATCGGAATGCTTCCAACGCTTCTTTCGACTCGAGGAAGAACACCTCATAAGGATTCCATCGAAGAGTGGCAGGAGGTCAGAAAAGATAAAGTCGAGGCATTACGGCAGCAGGTCTTTCGTCATTTCCCACATTCCCGAGAACCCCTGGATGTGTCCGTTATAGGCAACTGGGAATTTGGTGCTGGTGTGCGCGTGTGGATTCGTGACTTCACCACTGAGGATGGCATTCGGCTTCGCATGCGCCTTTACCTACCGCCGACCGATCCTGAATCGATTTTACTCGGTGTTATGAACGCAGATCAGAATGAAGTGCAGTTCCAACGAGTAGTCATGGCCATCGCTTCCGGCAAAGGCGCAGCCACCATCGAGCCGAGAGGCACCGGTCCTACGAGCTGGCATCCGTCCTTCGATTGGCAGTTTACACGTGCCGCGCTCCTTGTCGGCCGAACCACCACCAGCATGCAGATATGGGACGTCCTTCGGGCCGTAGAAGTCATCGGAACTGCCGAAGATTTTTCGACGAACAAGGTCTTTACCTATGGCAGCGGCGACGCGGGGATTGTTGCGCTCTACGCGGCGGTGCTGGATGAAGAAATCGCAGGGGCGCTCATCGACGAGCCGCCGGCAAGCCACACTCAAGGCCCGCACCTCTTGAACGTTTTGAGAGTTGTAGATCTGCCGGAGGCCGCTGGCCTCGTCGCCCCAAGGCAGCTCGGACTCGTGAATGCGCCGCAAAGGCCCTTTCATTGGACGGAGAGGTTGTACGAAAGATTGGGGATCAGCGATCGGCTGGCAAAGGGAAATTACGCCAGGGATGTCTACAGGAAGATGCTGGAGGCAGGGGCCAAGTAGACGGCTTATGCCAGTGGCCAAGCTTTGGTGACGGCCTTCTCCCGAAGCCAGATCCGCGCTAGATCTGTTTGGTCAGCTCAGCCAGCCGATTCCTCAATGACTTTTCGCCAACGCAATGGAACACTGCCATAAGCCTCGGTGTAGGTCTGTTCAAGCGGAACGTTTACGTACCAGCCCGGCTCGAGGAAAAGCGGCATATCCGGCAGTTCAGCACCTACCGAGACGGGTTCTACGAATGCCTTTGGCATCATCCCCCCTGTGTAGGAAGCCAAGGTCAATGGTCTGTCTTCCGGTTGCTTAAAGGGCCGGCAGGAGAGTTGGTCCCACAAGGCAGCATGAATCCCTTGTGGATCATGCTTGTCGGGAGGATAGAGGTCTATGAGCAAAAGGTGGTATTCGCTGCTCAATGCAGAAACAGCTTTGTCGAGAAACTGCTCCAAAGCATGCTTTCGATTCTTATTGCCAATCGACAGGATTTCAATGATGGCCACAATCTGATCATCTGACGAATGGTGGATGAACAGCGTCTTCCGCTTCAACGCGTAGTAATCCACTTCGTCCAAAGTCTCAGTAAAACTGACTTCCGGCGGAGCTTCTGCGACTGCGGTCATGCCGGAATATTCGGAGCCAACCCCAGGCCCATCGGCAGAAGATTGGAGGGTCAACAGGTCAGGCCCAATTTCTCTGGCGACTTGTTCCGCCTGCGCATAAAAGCCGCCTGGAAGCAGGCCACCATTCAAGACCTTCATGATTTCGGAAATCCAGGACGTGTGGAAAGAGTGAAAAGTCCCCGCACTTACACGTGTCCAATCATGAACTGGCATTGTGAATCTCCTTGAGGCTGAATCTCGATGATGTGTTTATATCAGGATCAGAACGTAGTTCATCACTGGTCAGAGGCCCCGACGCACTGTAAGAAACGCGTTTCAACACCTGGTCGGGAACTAAAACCACTCACAGCCTTTCTTTACCATCTTAGCTGTCCGGAGTCTGTTTGATGCAATTCGCTTGTCTTTGGGTTCTCGTTCTAGTCGCAAGCACCTTTGCTGAGCCGACCAGGCCAAACATCCTCTTTATCGCCATTGACGACCAGAACGACTGGATCGGCTGCCTGGAT
>JAQBXN010000066.1 GCA_027625095.1 Planctomycetota bacterium
GCGGACAGGCAAGATCGAGGAAATCAAACTGCCGAGAAATGGGCAAGAACTTCTGGGCCGCGACACTAGCCACCAGCCATAGCTCCCACGATTCGAAGTGGTTCTTCACCGTTTATCACCGTGTCGGGAAGTAGAGCATCCGGCAGTTCGTGGGACAGGTCTTCCCGGCAGGCGAAGAACCTCATGAACGCCCGGCGCTTCAGGGTAGAGTGATCACGGATCGTTCCGCGCAGCATCGGATAGAGAGATTCCAGCGCGTCGAGAACCGCGCTCTGTGTGACCGGGCTTCTCACGTCCAGCCTCACCTCGCCGTCAATCTGCGCCAGAGTTCGCAGATGGCCCGGAAGTATGACTCGAATCATTCGAATGTCTGAACCTCTACGGACGACACTGCAGGAAGGTCGCGTACGATGGGCTCCCAATTGTCTCCCGCGTCGGTTGATGCGTAGATCTGCCCACCGGTTGTACCAAAATACAAACCGCACAAATCAAGCGAGTCGACGGTCATCGCTCCGCGCAGCACGTTGACGTAGCAGTTGCTCTGAGGAAGCCCGCTCGTCAGCGCTTCCCACTCGTTTCCCCCCGTCCGGCTGCGAAACACGCGCAGTTTTCCGTCAGGGGGAAAATGTTCCATGTCACTCTTGATGGGAACGACATAGATCGTTTCTGGTTCGTGCGCGTGAACAGTGATGGGAAAACCAAAATCAGTCGGAAGGTTGCCGCTGACCTCATGCCACGAGTCGCCCGCGTCGTCGCTGCGCATGACGTCCCAGTGCTTCTGCATAAACAGCACGTCCGGCTTCGACCGGTGCATTGCGATCCGGTGAACGCAGTGGCCAACCTGCGCGTCTGGGTCGGGCAGTTCATATAAGGATTTCAGGCCGCTGTTGATCGGCTTCCACGTCTCGCCCCCGTCATCAGTTCGGAAGGCGCCTGCGGCTGAGATTGCAATAAAAATGCGTTCGGGGTTGGTTGGATCGATCATGATCGTGTGGAGACACATCCCCGCGGCACCCGGCTGCCACAGAGGGCCTGACTCATGGTTCCGCAGCCCGGCGATCTCCTGCCAGGTCTTTGCACCATCGGTTGAACGAAAGAGCGCGGCGTCTTCCGCACCGGCATAGACCGTATCCGGATCTGTCAGGGACGGTTCGAGATGCCATACGCGTTTGAATTCCCAAGGGTGTTGCGTTCCGTCATACCACTGGTGAGTGCCCGTTTTCCCCTTGTATTTGAACTCGTTACCCACTGGCTCCCACGTCTTGCCGCCGTCATTTGAGCACTGAATTACCTGCCCGGACCAATCTGTCCACTGCGAGGCATACAGCCGATTCGGGTCAACCGGCGTCCTTTGATGTGGAAAACCTGCCAGCCGGCAAAGTGGGGCCCGGCGACCTCCCACTCTTTACGGTTTACATCCGATGTCAGCACGAAAGCGCCCTTGCGTGTACCAACCAGCAATCGCACCCCTGTCATGGCTTACTCCCTTCTGAGAATCGTGTAGTTTTGTGTGACGTGTTATCACGAATCAGGATAACACCTGTCATCCGAAATCGAGAGAGTCGGACACGAAAACGTTGGCCGAAATCTCGTCTTGCCCGGCAATTATCGGCCCGGCGAACCTCCTCTCACAAGCAACGTATCTGCCCATCTCTTTACTGACCTTGCCGCTTGGGTGCAAGTGCTCCTTTAAGCAAAAGGGAGGTGTAGTGGTGTGAGCCGACCAATAAAGCAAAGGGCAGAGGAATTCTGACAGCTAAAGATTGTATATGGCAGTCTGAGGGACCGGCAGAGCCTCAAGACAATTTAACCAGATTCGGAGTCCTGACTACGGCCTGGACCGCCCATTCACCATCCTCCTCACCCCTCCTCGGTTTCCACTCTCGCCAGTATTATCCTCACCCTCCAACTGTCTCCTTTGCCTTGGTTCGCTGAAAGGCCGCTGAGTTCCTTGACGAAATATACCGGTACTTTCTGTTCGATTTCGTGCAAGAATAAAACGAGGTCCTGGAGGGTCGCATCGTCTATCTGAACCCAGGTCTGGTACTCGGTTGTTGTTCGCCGTCGGTCCAGCACCTTCTTCACCGTCCGGAGGGGTTGTCGGGGGCTGATGTTGTTGAGCTTCACCCTCTTTTGGAAGGCGGTCTCTTCGAGAACTTCGATCAATGGCCGGCCTTGGTCAGTCGCTTCTGCTTTTTCGGGTGCCGCGGCTTTCACCTGTTGACGCAGATCTGCGAGCACTTCTTTACGCTTCTCCAACTTCGCCAGCTTGTCAGATTCAAAAGAGGCACGAGACAGAAGGCTTGCATGATGGGAATGCATGAACCACAGCCAAAAGGCGAGGGCGGCTGCGACAATGATTAGAAAGGCATTGAAGTTGTGCTGGGCACTGGAAGCCTTGTGATCGTTCATTTTGGGCCGCCCTCTACATCGATTTGGAACTGAAATCGAATTCGTCTCCCCATTTGGTTCGCAACTTCGGAAGGCTTGTCCGCGTTGCTCAATTTGCACTTCAAGACCGGGGACTGGTTTAGGGCGCTTTCAATGATCTGCACGGATTTCAGACTGGTCGTCTCCCCGGAAAGGGTGACGTACTTGGGAGAGACATTCATTCGGTACAGAATGAACGTCTCCGTCTCCGGGACGCGCCGCAGCACTTCAAGAATCGTGAAAACAGCCGACTGCTTATCAGGCGCGCTGGTGTCTCCTTTTATCTGCGAGCGGAGCTCACCGATTCGGTCATCAAAACGCTCTACCACGCGCACGGCAGGAAGCATCGGGTTTTCGGGGAATGACTTTTTCCAGAGATCGCTCTGCGACTGTTCGATGCGGGCTATCCGCTGTTTGAGATTTTCCTGGTCTGTGTAGTAGCGAAAACAGAGGAGCCCGAGGATCGCGCAGACCAGAATCAGAGCCATCGATACCGCCCCCTGGATTGACTTTTCCGAATCGGAATCCTGCTCCTCGCCAAGCAGATTGAAAGTCTTGAGATGGCTGTCGAAATAAGGCAGAGCGGCTCCCACCAGTACTGCGAGGGATGCGCCGGGGTGCCCGTTCAACCCGGCTTTGGCGGGTACCTCCGTTCCCGTTGGCAAAGGCAGGCGTCTGACCTCTGGGCCACCCTCGCCGCCCAGAATGGCATCCGTGCCGGCAACCATAGACCCGCCGCCAGTCAGGAGAACACAATCCGTGGATCCACTCTCTCCGAGCGATGCGAGAAACATCTTCGCTTCGCGCGAGATACGGCTGTAGGAATGCTCGAACACCTCACGCAACATCTCAGATGAGACCGCTGTCAGGCTCTGTGTTTCGATCTTCATGGTTTCGGCGGCCTCGGCCCCAATCCCTAATTTTGTTTCAATAGCTGAAGTGAGGGATTGCCCGCCCAGCCGAAATGCCCGTGCACTTACCAGCCTTCCCTCACGGAGAAAAATGGCCTTGGTCGCGCCGGCGCCGAGATCCAGAAGGAGAGTGTTTTCCATCGCTGTTGCGTGGCTGCTTTTCTGAGCGGCCAGAGCAAGTGCAAATATATCGAGCGTTATGGTGTGGGGTTTGAAGCCCGCCGAGGAAAGTGCGTGCACAATACGCTGCAAGTCAACTTTAGGGACGGCCGCGACGAGCAGTTCGCTTTCGCTCCCCACCTGGCGGGCCACTGCGTATTCCAACGCCACCTCCCTCGCACTGCCGGGCAACTGATCCTCAATCTGACCGGGCAGTACCGCATCAATCTCATTCTTCTTCGTAAACGGCAGCGTAACGTTTCTAAGCGTCGCTAACTGTGCCGACAGTGAAACAACTACCTGGGAATTGCCGGGTCGAATTTCACGAGATAACCCCTGCAGTGCGTTGCCCAGCTCCGAAAGCCACACGTCGCGGTCCTCTGTCGCCGGCAGTACACGCTCGTGATATGAGGCCACCTTGAGCTTCCCCGCTTTGCCCTTGATGCTTGCAGCTTTTATGCGCTGCGTCCCAAGATCGAGAGCGATGATGGAGGGCATTAGAGGAATTCAATTGTTCTTGGACTAAACAGCCGCCCATTCGAAACCTTCCGTAAAGCAACGAAACGGAAGTCTATTCAGTGCTCAAACCTGAATCAATCTGTGGCCTCGAACAGTGAAAGCAACTGGTCAACCTGCCGGCTGATTTCGTATCCACTTTCCACCTTCTGCCGTCCGTTTCTTCGCAAGCGATCCTGCGAATCGGGGTCGGCGGCCAATTCAGCCAGAGCATCAGCCAGAGCTTCTGGAGAGTTTTGCTCCACCAGGAAACCAGTTTCGTTGTGAACAACGAATTCCTCGATACTCCCCGCTCTGGTGGCAACGATTGGCAAGCCCACCGCGGCCGCTTCGAGAAGGACATTCGGAATGCCGTCACGATCCCCGTCTGGTGTTTGCCGGCTGGCGAGGACAAAGGCTGTAGAGGTTCGCATCTCTTCGATGACTTCCGCATGAGACATTGAGCCCATCATGCGAACGGCCCCTTCCATATCGAGTTTTTCGACCAACGATTCCAGCTCCGCCCTCAGCGAGCCCTCTCCGATGATCTTTACGACGAATTCGTGGCCATTATCCCACAGCCTGCGGGAGGCCCGAACGAGATCGTCAAATCCCTTTTTCGGTTCCAATCTACCGACTGAAAGGATCGTCATCGTCTCCCGATTGAGCTCTTCTACAAATTCATAATCAACCAGCGGCAGTCCGTGATGAATGAGGTGCACTTTTGCTCGCACGTCTTCGGGGATCAGGCCCAGCAGATGTGAGTGCGCGGACTGGTTGCAGACGCACACAAATCCGGCCCGCTCAATCTTCCATTCAAGAAACTCAGGCCCGCCCTGCGGCGGAGCGTCAAGACCACGAAACCCGCAGAACACATCATTTGCATGAGCGGAAAAGGAGAAAGGCAACTCGAGCATTTCAGATAATGCCGCCCCAACCAGGGCCGGAACGCCTGCGAAATGGGCGTGGATTCTTTTGACTTCCTGCTTTGCAAGTTGTTCAGCAAAGTGTGCAGCTACCTGAATCCATCGCTCGGTTTTCAGATTGCCAAGAAAGCCTTTCGAGGATCGCCCAGGATTGGATTCAAGCCGCTGTCGGTATTGCCTGACGTGGGCGCTGCCGGTTAACAGCTCGAAGGCCGCGGGTGCATAAACTGTCCGAGCCTTCAATGCTGCCAGTTCGGGTGAGAGTTCCTCAATCGGCTTTTCCAGCGACAGGAGCTCAATCTCCACTCCCTGCCGTTCGAGTTCCTGGATCTCTCGAAGAATGAAGGTCTCCGAAAGCTTCGGAAATGTGCCGAGTACGTAAGCGATACGCATTCAATTACTCAGGAAAGAATTGAGTTTTACAAATGCTCAAAGGGTCGTATCAGGTGACCTTGATTGGCCATGTGACGTTCGAACCAGCCCGCCGATGGAGTCAAGGATTCCCCTGGGACGGGAGGCGTGCATGCTCTACTAAATAATCATTCGTTCGTTGCAGTTCTTTCTTAAACTCCTTCTCCGGAAGGAAGTCCCAGTGGTTGTCAAGAAAACCAACCGCTCTTCCTGGCGTCCTGACTTTGTGCTCCCGGCATTCCCACCTGGAGGGTGCTTTTGTATAAAACAAAACGAGATTCGACGGATCTTTGAAACTCAAACCTTTATGGGCAGGAAGCCTGTCCCACCTGTTTACAAGCACGACGCGGCGACTTCCACGAGTAATCTTTACTTCTCTACGAAGCGAGCAATCTCCAGTTCCACTGGTTTGCCCTGAGCTGGAGTAAAACGGACAGTCCAACCGTCATCGATGGCGCGGTTTGGTACAAGGCGAAGTCCCAGACCGTTGGCGTCGCTACCCTTGGCCCAGGCGCGTACTGCGCGTGTGACATCGATTTCATACCGAAGGGGAGGAACAGAGGGCGCACCGGGGCCATTTCCTTTGGCTACGGTCGTCGAGCCAATGGCTCCGCTAAGATTGTTGAAATCGTAGGGTTTGCCGGACTCGAAAGGCGCATTAAGCATCACGGCCGCGGCCTCCATGGGTGCCCGATCGTGTGATTCGTGCACATATAGAATGAGTTTCGCCGAAGCGATGTCTTTCTGCGCCGGCAGTTCATCGGTCTTAAAGCGGGTGAGGAGCACATATGCCTGTGAACTGTCTTTGAGCCATTTAATGGAATGGTGGGGAAAGACTTCACCTGTCTTTGAGACGTAACTCGTGGCCGCTGGACTGATAGTGATCTTCTTGGTCGGCTTGTCTGATGTGGCCTGTGGAGTCCGCGTTCCCATCGTCCAGGGACTGGGCAGCGTGGCGAGTACCTGCCCCTTTTCAAGCACTGGTGTGGACGGCTCGGCGGGAGCAGGCAACGGCTTCTGATTCGGCGAAAGGACCTCGCGGCGAAGAAACGCCATGCGTGGATAGACCGGCAGTTTGTCTACGGGAGTCGGGACGAGGATTTCAAAAGTGAACGGAAACTTGTCGATAGTCTTTTGCACCACGACAGGTTTTTCATCCCACTTCGCATAATGCGCCCGTGCGATCTCCGCGCCCTTGTCTAAGAGGTCCTGGTGACTGCGGTAGCGGTGGCCGGGATAATACGCGTAAGTAACGACCAGCCGATTCTTGCCCATCGCCGGCAGGTCCTCGCCGGTGATGGTGATGGTGTTCTGGCCAGGCGCCAGGTAAGGCAAGGCTTCCTGGTTGTGCTGCACAATGCTGGCAACCTCGAGTTCGGACAGTTCCTTCCTGAACTGCACCTTGAGTTGATAGGCGTAATGGCCGCGAACTTTCTCAGAAAGAGATGCTTCTTCCGTATCGCTCCAGGTCTTGCCTCTGTCTGTCGACACCTGGAACGAGGCGTCTCCCTTTGCTGTCAGCCTTGCTTTCGCAACCACATACGGCGAATCCATCGCAACAACAAAGCTGCCGCTATCTGCTGTCGAGATCAGTTTCCCGTCTTTCCAGGCGGTGTTTTCAACGCTCTTCAAGGAAGCCATAAATTCGTCTGAAAGGAAATCCGGCTTGAAGAGGAGGGTGCCGTTAGACCAGGTACGCGCCTTGTTCAGGGCGCTGTATGGCTCGAGCAGGGGGCCTATGGATGGACAGTTCCGATATTCTTTGTCACCACAGGTATGCTGGGGCTCACGCGTATTGCTGCCGAAATAAGAACCGCCCTCCTGCCGGTCCCAGTCCAAGGTGAGGGAGTACCCGGCTGCCAGTTGAATGTTGACCGCATAGTTCGGGTCGTCGAAATTGATCGCATTCCAGCCGCGTGGGCTACCCGCATTACGAGCAGTCTTGACTCCGGCGATCACTCCACTGAGCGAGTCTCCGCAGAGCATGAATGCAGGGGCAGCCCAGTTCACTCCATCCGCATCGTACTCGAATTTGTTGCTCTTATGATAAGAGACACTTCGGTCTCCATCGCAGGAGAATGCTTCGGAGACAAGTTTCGGGTTGGATCGGATATCTTCCTGTCCTGCGATGGTGAACTTGCCCGGCGAATTTGGATCAGGCATCCAGGTGTAGAATTTCAGAAACGTGTCCAGATAGTGCCAGCGGCCACCATACTCCACCTCTACAGTCGTGTGCCCGTCCCAGCCCATGTAACGCCACTTGTATCCGGCCGTATTCCACAGCGCGGCTTGAACTGTATGCTCGCCGCCACAAAGTCCCCATCCGTAAACATTGATGAACTTCAGGGCAGAGATTCCCCCGCGCTCGTTTGGATAAGCGTGGTGATAATGGATGTATCGAAGAAAGTTGTAGAGCGCGATGACCTTTTCATCATCCGTCTTGCAGTCTTTGGTCACTGTCCGAACGATAGACTCAAGAGATGAACAATCCGGGGCGCGGTCGTTACCAACCTTTATGTCGTGCAGGCTGCCTGCATGCATCGAAGCGACAAGACTGCTGAATATGAAGAGCGATTTCATGGATGTCCCTTTGAGTTTCAAGAGCCAGTTATCGAGCTTCGCGGAACATACGTCCGCGCTTGCTCATGTCCACTTCCTTCCCACTTGCCGCCCACTCCACGCCGCCGATTTCGGACGGTAGCAGGCCCATTTCGTAACATTGGGTCATCACTTCTTCCAGGTGATTCACGGTTACCAGTTCGGAATCTTCCGACTTGATTACGGTCTTCGATTCAGCGGGGATGGCTTTTATCTGAGGCATGCTCTCCAGGGCTCCGCAGATGACGGTAACGTGCGCGGCAGCCGCGCGGATACCGCACGGCACCTCTCCATTTGAACGGACTGCCTCAATGCAGACTGCAAGTTTGTCACTTGAACCGATTCCGTAGTCTTTCACCGAGCCATCCTTCATACGCGCAAGCCACGACCCGGAATTGCCGTATGGCGCGTAGGAGATGTCGGCTTCTTCAAAGGCCGCATGAAAGATTGGGCCCAGACGATATTGAAGCGAGTGCCCGCTCAGGAACACAATTTCCACCTTGTTTTCGGTCAAGATACGAAAGGCGCCGAAATCAAAATTCTGGATGTCATTCGCCCGGTACAGCTCTGCAGTCAGACGTGCCGGAAAATCGCTCTCTGCTGTTTTGGGGCCAAGCAGGTAGAGCATGTTGTGCAGGTGATGTGCGTGCGCATTCGCCGCCGGGCTGTCCAACACCGGACGGCCGTCCTCAGTGCGAATCCGGCCAGCCCAATTATTTCGCTGATAATAGCTCACCGGCCGCGGCCAGCAGGAAAGGCAACGAAAAGAAAGTGGCCGGCCGAACTTGCCCGCGGCAATGTCCGCCTTCAGGTTCAGTATTGCAGGCGCGAACGACCACTGATAGCCGATGGCCACAAACTTCCCCGAGGCCTGCTCTGCCCGGAGCATCTGCTCAGCTTCTTCAATACTGCCTGTGAGCGGCTTTTCGCAGAGGACATTGATGCCCCTTTCCAGGGCCTGGCTGGTGTGCTCGCAGTGCAGATGAATCGGTGAGGCGATTGCAATCAGGTCGGCGGAATCATTATCGAGAAACTCCCCGAGGGAGGTGTAGACCGCTGTACCAGCAGCCTTCATTTCATCGAGACGTCGATATCGTTCAGGCGCGAGATCAATTCCGGCGACCAGTTCGGCGTTGGCAACATCCCCTTGAAGGAACTGATTTACGTAGGTCTGTCCGTAGCCACCGATGCCGACTACTGCGACTCTTATTTTGTTCATATTTGGTTGAACGGTCTTGGATGAAAACGTCCGTGCGATCCGCCCGCTACTAACTTGGTAGGTCGTACTAAAAAGATACTGACCCGTTGACTTTGCTGGTCTGGCGTAGGCCGGAGTTGCAATGCGGTTCAAAAACGGAGTGCAACTCTGTGCTACGAGAGTCATCTTGTTTTTTCTGCGTAGGCCTCATTCTATCTTCAATACGGGCGAGACGGCCGTTCCACCATGGGGCAGTCGATGGCAGTCGAGAGGTGTGGGCTCTTGCTTTTCCTCTTTAATTGTCTTGCTTTTTTTCGCTTCTAATCTGGGCTTTCGAGCTTCCTTTTCTTCGTCAGGGAAGTTGAGTTCAAATGCAAATTAAGAGCAAATATAGGGAGCTCCTCTTGGTTGGAGTCGAAATTTGAGATAGAAATAGAAAAGCAAGAAAGGAAAAGGAACACAAATGAAAAGCAAAACACTTTCGTTGGAATCTGAGCCAATTTCCAAGCCATACCGCCCTGCCTCCTTTGCCAGCTTCAAGCCTGAGCTTTCCACTCCTGGCGGCACGCCGGAGAGATTGGCGCACCTGGATGAGCATGGCTTTGTCATCATCAACGACTTTGTTGGCATCGACTGGATCCCTATTCTCCGCGAGGCGGGCCGCCGCGTTACCGAAGCGTGCGCACCCGAACATGGCTACAGCAAGATCGATTGTTCCAAGGGCTACGTACACCGCGCAAAGGAGGATGAACCGTGGGCGATTCGGGGTCTCATCCATCCCGCTTTCGGTGAGTCCAGCTTTGCCGAGTTCTACGGCTCTCCTGATTTCTTGAGCTTTGTAGACTCCTGGTGTTGTGGCGGGCTCCAGCCTGCGGACATGGTGATGGGAGCAATGCTTCTGTGGTGCAACCCTCGGCGGAATGAAATGGGGCCCAGTTGGCATCGGGATACGGTGTGGTGGGGCGATGGCGGAAACTACGTGGCGCAGGAGGTCCGGGACGATGGCGTCGAGGCATACTCCGAAGAGGTCGAAAGAATCCGCTGGGAAGAAATTCGAGAGAAGAACAAGAAATCTGTTGCTGAGCGGAACGGAGTGAGCATTTTCCTTGCGCTGGTCGACGACGAATGCCACGAGCTCATACCGGGCAGCCACAATCGATGGCGAACGCCGTACGAACATGACGTTCTTCTCCCGCAAAAGATGAAAGACCTGGGAGTACCACATACCCCCAGTTGGAACGGCGAAGACCCGCTGCCCGATCAGGTAGCGATCCGACTCAAGGCTGGCGAGGCCCTCATACGCATCGGTACAAACATTCACACCGGACACACCGTCCCGGATCGCGAGCGCAACACTCTCGTGCTCGGTTGGTCGAGGTGGTCTGGTCCTTCCGAGGAGGAGCCGAAAGTTGTTGACGCGCGCAGCGCGTGGCAACTTGATCCCGCCGTGCGCGAAGCTTTGCCACACGAGTGGATGAAAGCCACATGGGACCGCTGGGCCGATACGGTGAAGTTGGGCGATACGCTTGAAGACCGCTACGCCGGATTCGACATCGAGCGTATCAAGGCCGGTGAGGTCGTGGGCTGGCGCGGTGAGTTGGAGCGTCAGGCCGCCGCGGCCGGGAAAGCATGGGAGCCCCGCCAAACCGCGCAATGAAGGATACGAACGGGTCCCATCGCAGCTCTGGCCTCCAGGCCGGAGTGGATTTCCGCGAGCTTGCGACTCGAATCGTTTGCGGTCGCTTCTTATGAGCGCCAGCGACATCATCGAAGTTTCAATCAGACCAGACAAATTTTAGAAAAGTGTTTCGATGCCAAAGAAAGCAAGGACAAAGTCAACCTTACTCATCCCCGCGGAACGCATGGAGCATATGATTCTGCGTCTACAATTTGAGGCTCCAACAGTCCCTGCTTCACTGATGCTGCGGCTGTCCCTCACATTATTGATTGCGCCAGGTTTGCTGGTGACCGCAGAGAAGCCAATGGCCCAGAATGATCAGGTCATCATTGTCACGAAAAACTCCACCGCCGCAGACATCCCGGTAAAGACCACCGAGATCCGGTCGATCATCAGCATGGTGAACAAGGCGCTGGAAAAGTACCCGGACGACTCGAAAGCGCGGGTGCTGCTCAGGTCGCAGTATTCAAATCATCCGGATCATGATGGGATGCAGGCGTATCCGCACGCCATCGTTCCACTGGACGAGAAAGGGCGCCCGCACGGCATCGAACGTTTCTATGGGGTGGGTGCCGGCCATGGCTGGATGTTCCGCGAACTGCCGTGGGAACATGGAAAGATGGAAGGCGAAGAGCGGGCCTACGAATCGGGGGTTTTAAAAACCTTAATTCCGTGGCATGCAGACAAAGTCGAGGGCGTTCGCAAAACCCTCTATCGAGATGGAAGTACACTTATCGAAGCGACCTACAAAAACGGTCTACCGAACGGGCCAACTCTCAGTTATGACCCCAAAGGTAACGTCACTCGTGAGGCGATTCTGCAGGACGGAAAACTCCACGGCAGCTTGCGTGAATTCTGGCCCGGAACGAAGCAACTAAAGCGCGAAATCCAGTACGACATGGGGAGGGTGGTCGGTGTGATGAAAGAGTTTTATTCAACCGGCGCGATTAAGAAGGAACTCCCTTTCAAAGACAACATGATGCACGGTGTCGAAGTGCACTACGAAGCAGATGGAAAAGTGCAGCGGAAGAAATACTGGTTGGAAGGCGACACGGTGAGCGCCAAAGAATTCGAGGCTTACGAGAAGAAGTGAACGGTGAATGGCGGAGAGCGAATAAGCATTCCCCAGGATTCAGGATTTACCTCTGCCCGGCCTCTGATCCGATTTCAAGTTAATGATTCTGCGTTTATCCTGATCGGTTCATTAGCGGCCTAATATCGGGACGCATCAACCATTAACCATTCATCCACGCCGTGTCCGTCGAAATCAAACTTGAGGCAATCACTCATTACTACGGGGATGCGGAAAGAGGTGTCGAGGCCCTTCATGGAGTCGACCTTCATATCGCGGCCGGAGAATTCGCCGCGCTGATGGGGCCCAGCGGATGTGGGAAGACGACCCTGCTCAATCTGATTGGTGGGATGGATCGTCCTGCAGAAGGCGGCATCTTCGTCAATGGAGAAGACATCACTAAGTATTCCGATGAAGCCCTCACAGAATATCGTCGTGACCGCATTGGTTTCATTTTCCAATTCTTCAATCTCCTGCCGACCCTCTCCGTCATCGAAAACGTTCAAATGCCGCTGCTTCTTGCCGGTAAACACGGAAATGATGTCCGCCAGAGAGCGATGCAATTGCTGGAACAGGTCGGGCTGGGCGATCGGAACGACGATTACCCGCACCAGTTCTCCGGTGGACAGATGCAGCGCGTGGCCATCGCGCGAGCGCTCGTTCATGAGCCCCAGATCATCCTTGCCGATGAACCGACAGGTAATCTAGATACAACCAGCGGACGGACAATCCTCGAGCTGCTGCAAAGCCTTTCCCATCAACACGGCACCACTGTGCTGATGGCAACGCACAGCAAGGAAGCTTCCAGTGTGGCGAACAGAATTATCGAAATGAGGGATGGGGACGTAATACGTAATACGTAATACATATCGCAGCCGTAAGGCCGCAACCAAAGGGAAGAGAAGTGCTGCCAACGAATTCAAGGAAACAACGAATGGGGAAGCCAAAGTCTTTCAAAGAAACAAGAAACTCAACTGTAACTGTGTAATGCGTAAGTTCAGATGTCCGGGACACTGTTGCTTGAAAGAACGGTTATCACCCTTCTTCTGTTTCACTTACAAACCTTAGCTGACAGCAACACCGCCCTTCACAGCATCGAGTATCAAGCATCCCGTATCCCTCCCAACCGCTACAACAACAACAGCGGACCTTCAAGCCTTCTATTTACGTATTACGTATTACGTATTACGCCCATGTCTTTCCGCATCATCTTTCGCGCCCTCGTCTGGCGACACCTCAAGAACGACTGGGTCCGCACCCTCATCACGCTGCTCGGGGTGATGCTTGGGGTGTCCGTCGTGGCGGCCATTCGGCTGGCGAATACGAGCGTGCTGGGCTCTTTCAGTGACTCTGTTGCACGTGTGGCCGGGCGAGCGAATCTGCAAATCCACGGCGATGGATTTCCTTTCGACGAACAACTGCTGACCAAGTTGGAGTGGGTGTTTCCGCATGCGGAAGTAAGCCCTGCGGTGACCGGGACAATCGTGCTGAACGACCGCCGTGAGGAACTTATCGAAGTTCTTGGAGTGGATCTTTTTCGCGATCAGCGGACGCGTAATTACCGACTGCTTCAGGCCACGAAGAAGGAAAGGGTGAATCAGGTCACGCATTTCCTCTCCATTCTCACCGAACACGACAGCATCCTCCTTACCGAAAAGTTTGCCGCGCGCATCGGGATCAAGGCCGGAGCAAGCATCGAGGTACTTGCCGAAGATCGTCTGGTGAAATTGAAGGTTAAAGACCTGATTGCAGACGATGGGCTCGGACAGGCCATGTCCGGCAACATCGCCCTGATGGATATTGCGGCAGCGCAGTGGCTGTTCCAGAAAATTGGCAGGCTTGACCGCATCGATCTGGTCGTTCACGACAAGCAGCGGATTCCAGAGATTCAAAGTCGGCTGAAAGACCAGGTCCCCGGATTCGTCACCGTCGAGCCGCCATCCGGACGAACGAAGCAGATTGAGAAAATGGTGGGCGCTTATCAGCTCAACCTCACGGCGTTGAGTTGGATCGCACTCTTTGTCGGCGTCTTTCTTGTTTACAACACGGTTTCAATCGCTGTCATTCGCAGGCGTCGCGAGATCGGAATTTGCCGCGCCCTTGGCGCCCCGCGATCGGCCGTGGCCCTGGCGTTCGGCATCGAGTCAGCCGGGCTTGGTGCTATTGGCTCAGCGCTTGGGATTCCTGCAGGTTGGTTTCTAGCGGTGAGTTCCGTAGGTGTGGCGGCAAAGACCGCCTCTTCCTTTTATGAGCGGGTCGTCGTCGAACATCCGGCACTGGATACAGCCACAGTGGTGCTGGGCCTGGCGACCGGATTCGGGCTGTCGCTTCTTGCAGGCATCCTGCCGGTGCGCGAGGCGATGAACGTGCCACCCGCAGAGGCGACCCGCACCGGGAGCTGGGAGGGACGGCGCCGCACTCAGGCATGGCCATTTTTTGTTATTGGCCTGGGGATGCTGGTGCTGTCCTGGATTGCCGCTCAGCAGCAGCCATTCGGTCGCAAGCCCGTATTCGGCTTTCTTTCGGCGTTTCTCATCATTCTTGGGTTTTCGTTTCTTGCTCCCATTTGCATTCAGTTCATTCAGCTCATTTCCAAAAGGGCGATGTCGACCCTATTCGGGGCGTCCGGCCGAATCGCCTCGGCCAACCTTTCCAGCACACTTGGCCGGACAGCAATCACGGTGGCCGCGCTGATGATTGGCCTCTCGATGACAATTGGAATGGGCATCATGATTGAGAGCTTCCGCCGTACGGTGGAAGTCTGGGTCGGGCAGACAGTTCGTTCTGATCTCTGGATTAAGGCCGCCTCGTCTCACCGCGTCGAAGGCCTTATCAGTGAGACGACGATAGCGAAAATTGGGTCCGTCAGGGGAGTGAAGGAGCTCGACCCGTATCGCGAGATTTACACCACCTATAACGGTAGACCGGTAATCCTCGGCGCCGGCAGATTCGAGGTAGCAGCCAGGTACTCCCTCTTGCCGATGAAGGAGGGTGGGAAGACAGACGAGGCATTGCTCAAATCCGTACAGAACAACGGCTGCGTCGTCTCTGAAAGCTTCGCCACCTTTCACAGTGTCAAGACCGGCGACAAGCTCCAGGTGCGGACACCCGCCGGCGATCTTTTGCTCCTGGTCACGGGTGTTTATTACGAATACTCCAACGACCGTGGCTATATCATTATCGACAGGAAACAATTCATTGAGCGCTTTGGCGACGCATCGGCAAACGTCGTCTCCGTCTATATCGAGCCAGGCGAGGATTTGATGACCGTCCGGCAGCGCATCATGGACGAGGTCGGTAAAGACCATCCACTTACGATTCGCACCATGGCGATGCTGAAAGAGGAAGTGTTGAAAATCTTCGACCGTACGTTTGGTGTGACTCGCGCTCTGCAGATCATCGCCATAGTGGTTGCGGTGCTCGGCATTGTAAATACGCAAGTCGCCCTGGTCTTTGAACGCCGCCGTGAGTTCGCCGTCCTCCGTTATCTCGGCGCGGCCAGCCGCCAGATTCGGCGGATGGTGATCCTGGAGTCCGGACTGCTTGGCATCGTAGGCATTGTGCTCGGTGTGTTGGCAGGTATTGCCCTCGCCGCGGTATTAATTCTCGTCATTAACAAGCAGTCTTTCGGTTGGACGATCCAGGCACATTTCCCGGCCGGCTACGTTTTGGGTACTTCACTGCTGGTACTCCTCTCCACCATGGTCGCAGGAATCTATCCCGCCAAGCTAGCGTCGCAGGTAAATGCGTCTGAAGCATTGAGGGCGGAGTGAGGTGAATTCTGAATCCCGAATCCTGACGGGTTTGGAAGTTCGCTGAAAATCGAGCATTTCATCGATTCCCCATCTCAACCATTCCCCTCTTCCCAATCTAACTAAAAGGCGAGTTTCTGTCCGAAACCTATCATTCCCCAGCACGGCTGGCATCCATTGACACCGCACGGTCGGCCTTTGATAATCCGTGCCGAGTGAGGGCCTTCATTATTAGCCATAAGTGGTTGATTGAAAAAGACTTTCGAGCCGCCAAATAAAAGGCCGCCATCTGTCTGCTCACGGCTGGCACAGAGTTCGGCTTCAGTTCACCAACTACCTCCCCCATGCAGATTCGAGAGTTTCTTCGAGGAAAATCCATTCTGATCACCGGCGCTACCGGCTTCCTTGGCAAGCCGCTCGTTGAGAAGATTCTGTATGAGGTGCCGGATGTTGAACAGATTTATCTGCTCATTCGGCCCAAGACCAGATCGAACGGCGAGGTGATTACCGCGGCTGACAGGGTACGGGGTGAGTTCTCTACATCAGACGTTTTCGATCGCCTGCGAAAAAGTCGGGACAATTTCGATGACTTTATGAGCTCAAAGCTAACCGCTATCGGCGGTGACGTGTCTATCGAGGGCCTCGACATAGTGCCCGAAGAATACGAGCACCTTTGCAGGCAGGTCGATGTCATCATCAACAGTGCAGCGGTGGTCGTCTTTGACGAACGTCTGGATTTCGCGGCACAGCTCAACGCACTTGGCCCGTCACGACTGCTCGATTTCGCAAAAAAATGTGAAAAGAATCCAGTCTTCATTCATGTCTCAACGGCCTATGTAAACGGCCAGCGACTGGGCGACGTCAAGGAAATCCTCTTTACCCCCGGCAGAAGTATCGAACAGGAAAAGAGGGGCGATGCAGCCCCGGAATTTGATCTGGAAAAGGAAGTGGAATTTGCCCTGGCCCGCGGCCGCCAAGTCGAACAGGAAGCGCGCCAGCCGGAGATGTTTGAACGTTTTCACAAGGCAGCGCTCAAGGAGCTCGGGCCGAACTACCGTCCCGGCAGCGCAAAAGTAAAGGCGCAGACGGAATACGAGCGAAATAAATTTGTCAGGGAAAAACTCGTCAAGGCAGGCATGGAACGCTCGCGCCGCCACGGCTGGCATGATACTTACACGTTCACCAAGGCCATGGGCGAGCAGTTTCTGATTCGCGACCGTGGGCATATCCGCGTGGCCATCGTTCGGCCTTCGATCATCGAGAGCTCCTACAATGAGCCGTCGCCCGGTTGGATCGATGGCTTCAGAATGGCCGATCCTCTTATCGCTGCCTACGGCAAGGGGCGGCTGAAGGATTTCCCCGGAGACCCTGATGGTGTACTTGATATCGTCCCTGCTGATTTCGTGGTCAACGCACTGCTCGCATCCATTCCACTGGCTGCTGAGTCCAGCGAAGTGCAGCTCTTTCACGTTGCCACCGGCGGCCAGAACCCCGTCAAGCTCAAGGACGTGGTGCGCAACATTAAAGAATACTTCACCGCCAATCCCTTCAAGAAGAAAACTGGCGAGCCCATTCTGGTGAAGGATTGGTCGTATCCAAGCCAGGCACAGTTCGAGCGCAGCAACCGGCTGAAGTTGCAATACCCGCTTACTGTTGCCACCTGGTTCACCCGAAACGTGCCAGGGCTCAAAAAACATCATAAGAGAATTTCCATCACCAAAACCGCGGTCGACCGCCTGAGCTATTACGCGGACCTTTACGGGCCTTACGTGGAATACGCCTGCCGGTTTGGCACGGACAACACAAAGGAGCTGTTCGAGGGACTCGCCGAGGAAGAAAAGGACATCTTTAATTTCAATGTCCGCAGAATCGACTGGGATGAATACATCCAGGAAATCCACGTGCCGGGCCTCAAGAAGCACGTCCTGAAAATGGAGACGGTAGACGAAGAATCGCCAACCGATAAACACGCGGACACCCCTCGCGCCCTGGAAGGAGCAAGTGAAAGCCTGGAAGGCAGTATTCGGACCATCCAAGATCTTTACATTCACAGCGCGGTGCGGTTCAAGTCTAAAACAGCCAGCCAGATCAAACGCGAGGATGAATGGGTGAAGTACTCTTTCGAAGATGTGCGTGCCCACACCCGGCAGATCCGAACCAGTCTGGCCAGAGAAGGACTCAAAAAGGGTGACCGCATCATGCTGCTGGCCGAGAATCAGCCCGAGTGGGGTATGGCCTACCTTGGCGCTATTTCTCTCGGCATGATCGTTGTTCCTCTCGACCGGCAGACCCCGGGCGCGGAAGTGATGCGCGTGGCCGCGTTCGTTGAGACGAAACACATTTTCATCACAGCCACATCTTTCGAAGCCCTCAAGAAGCAGGTAGGTGAGGAAGTTGGCAATCTTCGTCCCCTCAACATTAACAATTTTGCTTTACCGCTGGTTGCCGGGCGGGCCAGTGGGATGCCCTACAAAGAAGAAGAGATCGTGCCTCGCGTGGAAGTGCAGCCGGAGGATTTGGCTTCGATCATTTTTACTTCCGGCACGACAGTGGAGCCGAAGGGCGTGATGCTCACTCACGGAAATTTCATCGCCAATGTGAAGGGCACGGCGGAGGTGCTCGCGCCTTATGAGACGGATCAATTCCTCTCTGTCCTGCCGCTGAACCACGCGCTTGAATTCACATGCGGTTTTCTGATGCCAATATTCGGCGGTTCAACCGTCTCGTTCGTCTCGGCGCTCAAGTCGAACGTCATCCTGGAAACCATGCGTGAGACCGGCACGACCTGCATGCTCGGCGTGCCGAGGCTGTTCAAGCTGTTCCACGACGGCATCAAAAAAGAAATCAAGAAGGCCGGAGCGATTACCAGCGGTGTGGTTGGCGCGTTAAAGACCGTCAGCCAGGCTTCACACGCGATGACAGGTGTGAACTCCGGCAAGAAGCTGTTTGCCAAAGTGCATGAAAAATTCGGAGGCAAGATCCGTGTATTCGTCAGCGGAGGCGCCGCGCTCGATCCTGAAATCTTTGAAGATTTCCAGACCATGGGCTTCCCGATTTGTGAGGGATACGGGCTTACCGAGACTGCACCGGTGTTGACGGTCAATTCGCTTGAAAAAGCCAAGAGTGCCGCGGTTGGGCCGCCACTCCCTAACGTCGAATTGCGCCTTGAAAACCAGGACGCGACCGGCATCGGTGAAATTGTCGTCCGTGGCCCGGCTGTCATGAAGGGCTATTACAAGAATGAAGAGGCCACCAACAGCGTGCTCAAGGACGGCTGGTTCCACACCGGCGATCTCGGCAAGCTGGATGACGATGGCTACCTCTTCATCACCGGCCGAGTCAAAGACCTCATCGTGACGCCCGCGGGTAAGAATGTTTACCCGGACGAAGTCGAGATGCTTTACCGTGATTTGCCGGGGTTGAAAGAGATGACCGTCCTCGGCGTCAAGGCATCAAAGGGCCTCGGCGAGCAGGTGCATATGGTCGTAATTCTGCAAGAGGATTCGGATGAGCGGCGCGCCTTGCTCAACCAGGCCGTACAGAAATTCTCGCGAGACATTCCGAGCTACCAGCGGGTGCAGAAGGTACATTTCTGGACCGAAGACCTGCCGCGCACCCCCACTCTCAAGGTGAAAAGGAACCAGGTCAGACAGGCAATTATAGAAGGGGACTTGCATCGCGCCGAGACCGCCACCGCTGCTGCTGCCGCGCCGGAAGAAGAAGTCACCCTTGAATCCGAAGTCCGTAAGTTGCTCGCCGAAGTCGCCCGCATTCCCGCGAGCCAGATCAAAACGGACCATGACATTCAGTATGACCTGGGGCTCGACTCCCTGGAAAAGATCGATTTCCTTGTCCGTTCCGAAAAACGCTGGGGCATCAAGTTACCGGAAAGCCTGGCCACCCGCCTCCACCGGGTGAGCGATGCAGTCGCCATCGTCGACGAAGCGGTAAACAACTCCGAAACCCAGAGTGAGCCTGAATCTGCCGAGGCCGCGGCGGCCGATTGGTCGAGTATCCTCCAGGAGGGAGAGTTGCATCCCAAGGACCTCGCTGCGATCAGAGGCCGCAATGGATTCAACGGCCCGGTGCGTGCCCTGCTCCACGGTGGCCTCCGCACCTTCTGTAAAGCATGGCTTTCCGTTGAGAGCGAGGGAGCTGAAAAGCTGCCCAAGAGCGGCTCATTCGTCATCGCTGCCAATCACTCGAGCCATCTGGATACTCCGTCCATCCTGGCATCCATTCCCGAACTTCGTGAACGCATCCGGATCCTCGGTGCGCGAGATTACTTTTTCAATACCCCGCTCAAGAGCTGGTTTTTCCGGAACTATATGAACGTGCTTCCGTTCGACCGAAAAGAAAATTTCCTCGAAGGGCTCCGGATGGCCAGGGCCTGCCTTGAAAGCGATCAGGTCCTCCTGATTTTCCCGGAAGGCTCTCGCTCGCCGAACGGCGAAGTGCAACCGTTCAAGGTCGGCCTGGGCATCATTGCTCATGAACTGCAGGTGCCGATCGTACCGGTGCGGATCCAGGGCACTTATCAGTCCCTCCCCAAGGGCAGCAAATTCCCTCGAATGTATCCGGTAAAGGTCAGCTTTGGCGAGGTGGTATTGCCGCAGAGTTTCGACGTTCTCGAAGAGCGTCCCAACCAGTTTCCGCTCTACCAGCAGATTGTGGATGAGGTGCGCGACCGCATCGTAGCACTCGGCGAAAAACCCTCCGAACCAACTAGCTGAAATGCAACGCGCGGCCTTCTTTGACGTCGACGGCACGATCGTAAAGTCGAACATCGTCATGCCTTACGTCCACATCCGCCGGGCCGAGCTTTCCCCCATCGGCAATCTGTTCTGGACGCCTTTTTTCCTCCTCAAGGCTCTCATTTACATCATTGTTGACCGTTTCGACCGTGCGAAATTCAACCGCATGTTTTACCGAAACTACCGTGGCCGTTTGGTCAAAGACAAGGAAGCGATGGCCCGCCTTTGTTTTGAATCCTATATCAGCCCGAACATCTTCAAACAGGCGAGAGAACGCATCGCCGCGTTAAAGGAAGAGGGTTTCCAGATAATCCTGGTGACCGGCTCGCTGGATTTTCTGATGCAGCCACTGGCAACGGAACTGGACACCGACCACCTGATCGCAGCCAAACTTGAAGAGCGAGACGGCCGCTTCACCGGCGAACTGGATGGTAATCCGGTCAGTGAGGCAGAAAAAGTCATCCGTATCAAAGCTTACGCAGGGACCAATGGAATCAATCTTGAAGCAAGTCAGGCATACGGGGACAGCATCGCAGATCTGCCCATGCTGGAGTGTGTGCGAGAGGCACATGCCGTAAGGCCGGATGCGAAACTGATGGCCGTGGCGCGGGAGAGAAAGTGGCAGGTGGAAGAATGGGCCTAGCAGGCCTGCAATCTTAATCTTGTGCAATTAAGTTGAATGACCCAGCAAAGATTCTTCGTCGTAGTTTTCGTCTGTTTTAAGATCCACCAGGCACGGAGAAGAGACAAAGACTAGGGCGAAGACTACGACGAAGTATATGGATGCCCCAAATTAAGATTGTCGGCCGACCAGGTGGCGGGAATGATGGATAGTGAATAGGCCGCGCAATCCCTGCATCTCCTGACTGAACGCCATTCCGCCATCACTCTTGCACTACTTCCCTTCGCCAGTCCACCCTGAAATCGGTTCGACAAGCACCTTCCCGTTCGCGCCGCCGGAAATGATGTATTCCGATTCGGTGACGCCGCCGCCAGTGCATCCAATACTGAGGATTGGGCCTCCGTGCTTTTGCTGCAGTGCCAGCTTTTTCTTCGGGCCTCCAAAGAGATGAATTTTTCCCTCCTCAGTACCGATCGCCAGGTACTGGTTCTTCCAACTGAAGGCCGCTGTGGTTGCTGTTGTGCCATCCAGTTCCATTTCCTCCATTTCAGGTTTGTCTGCATTCAGATCGTAGAAAAAGGCCTTTCCTTCACTCAGGATCAGTAGAGTGGAATGGTCAAAATTAGAGCCGACGATTGCCTGCGAGACCTTTCCGACGGGGAACAGTATTGTCTTTTCGAGGGAGCGTGTATGTGGCTGCCAGAAACACAAAGTGCCATCCGCGGACGCGGAAAAAATACTGCGCTGATTATTGGTAAACTGGACGTTTACAATCCTGGCCGGATGGCTGGCTTTTGATAGCTCCTCTGGCAGCAGCGACTGATACCGGCCGGAGATGATGCTGCGGTACAGATGCACCATACCGTCTGCTGACCCGGTCAAGAGCAGCCCGCCAGTGGGATTGAACGCCATGTCCGTAACCGGAAGTGTATGGTCGGCGAGTGTTTTCAAGAGCCGTTGTCCAGCACCCTCGTACAGGATCACTTCTTTGCCAACTGCTACTGCGATCCTGTCACCTTTGGGACTGCATGTGCTCGCACTGACCTTGCCGCCGGTATCTGGAACGTCGAGATCATTTCCCTGAAAGTCCCATATGTGAAGCCCGCCTTCGCCGTCTGTAATTATGACCACGCTTGTCCCGGGAAGGTGGCGTATGTTTGTAACTGGTTTACTCAGCTCCTTAGTGTAGGCCTGCTGGGATTCGGGGTCGGGTAACTCCGGCAAAACGGTATTAGAAACCTTTACGGTCGTTGCGGGCGCCTGGGCCTGTTGGATAGTTGTGGTGGGCTTGGTTTCCCCGTTGAAAATACGTTGAAAGTTATCCCGAAATACAAAAGCGCAAATGAGCATGACCGCTGCTGCAGCCACGACCAGCGCCATGAGGAGCAGGGTTGCGGTATCCCCTTCATCCTCCACTTCCGCTTGTTCTTCACCCGGCTTGGAATACTTGATGGCAGCGGTATTTTCGGTGAATTCCTGGACGCCCATCTCCAGCGCTGCCTGCTGCAGAGCCAGCGTGCTCGATCCGATATCCTGAAACGGATCTCTATGCTGGTCTTCGTCGGCCAGCGTCTGCTCCCCCAGGTTTATCTTGTCCATTGCCTCCAGGAATTTCTGCGCGGTCTGATACCGGTCTTCTTTGTTCTTGGCCATCGCCTTCATCATGACCTTCGCCACGTCTTCCGGAATATCCGGGTCCATGTCCCGCGGATCAGGCACCGGGTCGTAGACATGCTTGTGCAGAATCGCCATGGTGGATTTCGCCTGATACGGCGGCACTCCAAGAATCATGGCATACAGCGTTGCGCCCAGGGAATAGATATCCGCGCGCCTGTCCGTCTCTTCGCCTTCACATTGCTCGGGCGCCATGTAATGCGGGGTGCCAACAATCAGGCCGGTGCCCGTAAGATTCGTGTTGTCCTGGTTGGTGCTCTTGGCGAGACCAAAGTCAGCTACCTTGGCCATGCCATTGGGGTGGAGCAGGATGTTGTCCGGTTTGATGTCGCGATGGACGAGATTCATACGATGGGCGAAATCGATCCCGGAGGTAGCGTCTCTGATGATTTTCAGTGCTACCTTTGTGTCGAGCCTGCCTTTTTTTTTCATCAGGCTTGAGACACTCGGGCCGGAGATGAATTCCATGGCGATGTAGAATTGTCCAGCTTCATCGCCGGCCTCGAATACGGTCACGATATTCTGATGAATGAGCTGTGCGGCAGAGCGTGCTTCACGGATGAACCGTTCACGGGCCTCTGCATTCTGTTCTGCAAATGCCGGTGGCAGGATTTTAAGGGCCGCGGTTCTCTGAAGATTCAGATCAAGGCCCTTGTAGACAACGCCCATGCCTCCCTGGCCAATTTTTGCTTCGACTCGATATTGCCGGAACATCTGTCCAGGCTGGAGCGCCATGCCTTGGGGTTGCTGCTGGGGGGGGCCTGGGGGGCGACGCCACGCGGCGGCGAGCCCGAGTGCTGGAGCATATGCGGAGCGACGCCATGCGAGGGCGATTGCGGGTGCATGCCGGGCATGGCTTGCTGCGGTGCGCTGAGATGTTGTGGTAATTGGGCCCGAATCAACCGGCCGCCGCACACCTCGCACACAGAGCGGGCCGCAATGTTAGGGTCTGGGATCTGGTATTGGCGTCTGCATTGGGAGCAGAAATAGAACATTAAATTGCCTTTGCTGCGATATCAGATCGGAACGTCACTCCTTCAAAATTAATCTTTCCCACAGCCTCATAACAACGAGCGATAGCTTGCTCAAGGGTGTCCCCCAATGCCGTCACGCCCAGCACGCGTCCGCCAGAAGTAATCACACTCGAGCCACGCATTCTAGTGCCTGCATGAAACACGACCACACCTTCCACGGCATTGGCCTCCTTAAGGCCGGTAATCGGATATCCCTTGGTGTAGCTGCCAGGATAGCCTCCGGATGCCAGCACTACGCAGACGGCCGGCCGATCATCCCATTCAACAGGCGGCACTTCTTCGAGCTTCTGTTCCGCCACCGCCAGCAGAATATCCACGATATCTGACTTCATTCGCATGAGCAGCGGCTGGGTCTCGGGGTCGCCAAACCGGCAATTAAATTCGAGCACTTTCGCTCCTTCGCCGGTCAGCATCAGCCCCGCATACAGAACTCCGGAGTAAGGACGGTCTTCACGATTCATTGCATGCACAATCGGAATGAGAATCTCACGCTCGATTTGAGCCTCGAGCCGTTTGTGCACAAACCTGGTCGGGGAATACGCACCCATGCCACCGGTGTTTGGCCCGGTATCTCCCTCGCCAATGGGTTTGTGATCCTGCGCGGCCGGCATCGGGCTGATGGTATTGCGATCCACGAACATGAGGACCGAGGCTTCCTGCCCGGTCATGAATTCTTCGATAACCACGCGATTGCCCGCGTTACCGAACGCCCTCTCCTGCATGATGACCTTCACGGCTTCAAATGCTTCTTCTCGCGTGTGGCAAATGATCACGCCCTTGCCCGCGGCCAGGCCGTCAGCCTTCACTACGGTGGGAAACGTTGAGGTCTCGAGAAATCCTCTCGCACGTTCCAGGTTGTCGAAGGCGTTGAAGTCGGCAGTTGGAATCGCGTGACGCCGCATCAGCCGTTTCGAGTAATCCTTGCTGCCCTCGAGCTCGGCGGCCCTCTTCGTCGGGCCGAATATTTTGAGGCCGGCCTCCTGAAACAGGTCCACAATACCGGCCACCAGCGGCGCTTCCGGGCCAACGACGGTGAGGTCTATTTCATTCTTTTTGGCAAAACGTAGAAGTCCGGAGATATCCTCCGCCTCAATCTCGACACACTGTGCATGCTCCTGAATACCGGCGTTACCCGGAGCGCAATAAATCTCTTGAACGCGAGGCGATTGAGCAATCTTCCAAACAAGCGCGTGCTCGCGTCCGCCCCCGCCGACGACCAGAATTTTCATAACAACACCCTGCGTATTTCTTGTTTTATGTATCTGCGAACCATGCGAGGCGGAATGTTACTTGGGGTGCTTCGGAATGCAAGACTGGCCGCAGAGGAGGCGGTGAATGGTGAATAGCGAATGGGACAATAGTGCGAAGATAAGAAGGTTCTTGTTCCTTCCGCTGCCTTGGGGTTGCAACCAGGTATTTCAACAGGAGGAAACGGAGGGGACAGAGACAGGAAATGATCATTCAAGACATCTCTGTAGTCTCTGTTTCCTCCTGTCAAATTTCTCCATCTATGGGGTCCAGAAGCTCCATCCATCACGCTTCTTCCAGCGCAGACATGATTCGCAAGAGCAAAGAAAACGGAGTGCCATTCTAGGTGTGACGTTGCAATTCATTGTCGCACCGTGGGCCCACAGATGTTGGAAGAAAAGGATGTCACCACGTCTGGGCAGGAGCTCAACGGGATCACCGAGATCGGCCTCTGACAGATGCCGGTTGAGCACGTAAAGGTACTCAAATTTTTCCGGGTCGGTTCTGGCCAATTCAGCAATCTTGAGGTGTGAGCCCGGCCAGGCAAAGGTGCCTCCGCCCTGTGGTTCAACATCGCTAAGAAAAACTATGAACGCAATCTTGAACGGCCCGGGAAAAGTCTTGTGTTTGTTTTCTTCTGGAATCCCGTCGATATGGAACCCAGGCGGCCTCCAGGGCCCAGGCATGGGAAAGACATTTTGAGTCTGCACCGAGCGCGGCATATGAAATGATTCTTTCGGGACACCCAGGAACTGCGAAGTGGCGATCATGAATTCTGGCGTCGCGCAGGCGAGCAGGGCTTCATTCTTGACCGCAAAGTGCTCGATAAGATTGCGACGCGGATCGTGAAACACATCCTCTGGAATCGTTGACCAGGTCGAGGGGGCATGACGATCCATTCCCAGCAATTCCCACATGAAATCTTCCGCACGGCGGGCAATGTCATCCGAAATCAAACCTGACGCCAGGAAGTATCCGTCTGTCTGAAATTGTTCGATCTGGTTGGAGGTTAAGACGCTCATGCTTTGGAGTGCTCCGACTTGTCCGGGCTTTTATTTTCTGGGGGGTGCCAAAAGAGTGGAAGTATCAAGGGTGTTGAGGGTTTCTTGCTGAACACCGTCAGTTCGATGCCTGCCACGGGACGTTTCCCGCCTGTTGGATCTGCCCTCTCAGCAAACTTGCCAGTTTCTTGAAATTTACTTCTTCAACCCGCGTAAGATCGTTTTCTTCGAGAGGATCCGAATCCAGGTCGTACATCTCAAGTGGGAGGAATGGCCGGTTGTGAAGCAGCTTCAGATCTCCCTGGCGAATGGCATGCTGGTCAAGGCCAAGGAAGTCGTGATTGCCTTCCTTTCTGATCCAATAGAGGCAGCGGTCATCGAAATTCTGTTTTTCGTTCAGCAGTGTCGGAAGGATGGACCGTCCTTCGATTACGTGATCGATTTCAACGCCGGCCAACTGGCAGGCCGTGGGGAAGAGATCCATCAAGAGGGCAATCTGATCGCTCTTGATACCGGAAGGGATCTGCCCCGGCCACATGGCGCATGCAGGAACCCGAATGCCGCCTTCATACATGTCACCCTTCTGGCCACGCAGGGGCCCATTGAACGCACCCACATTTGTTTGCCCGCCATTGTCGGACGTGTAGACCACCAGCGTGTTTTCCAGGGCCCCGGTTTCCTCAAGAGTATCCAGCACCCGGCCGATGCCCGCGTCCATATGCTCGACAAGGGCCACGTATCTAGCCCGCTGGTCTGAGATGTCAGGCTCACGGGCCTTGACCTTTTCGACCCATTTGTCCGGAGGCTGGATGGGCGTGTGGGGCGCATTGTAGGCAAGGTACAGGAAGAACGGCCGCTCGCTGTTCTGCTGTTCACGAATGAATTCACACGACCAGTCGGTGAAGAGATCGGTGGCATGCCCGGCAGGACGGATTTCGACCTCACCTTGCCGCATGTAATTATTGCCGTGCCGCAAATGGGTGTAGTAGTCATCCATCATGTCGCCCAGGAAGCCGCGGAAATGTTCAAACCCGCGCGCACAGGGATGGCTGCCGCCGTCTAGCCCGAGATGCCACTTGCCGACCAGCGCTGTCGTATAGCCGGCCCGGCCCATCATTTGTGGCAGGGTGACAGCGGCCGGATCAAAGTAACCCCAGTTGTTTTCAGGGTGTGTGCGAATAACTCCCGGCACACCCACAAGATCAGGATATCGTCCAGTCATCAGCGCTGCCCGGCTCGGGGAGCACACCGACGAATTTGCATAAAACCGGGTAAGACGAATCCCGGACTCAGCAATACGATCCAGATTAGGCGTCTGCAGATTGGGCCCACCATAGCAGGTAATGTCGCCATAACCGTGGTCGTCAGCAAGGATGATGAGGATGTTGGGTGAGGTGGGCATTAATTTGTTTCTAAGGTTGCTGCGCGTCACTCCTCATCCGACTGCGGGAGTGGCTTCACCGATACCAGCTCCGTGCGTCTTTCTTCGGGTCGTCGGATGGACATGCCAAAAGTTATGGCCTTATTGACCTCAGCCATTGCTTTTTCGTATTCCTCGACGGTCTTGACAGTGTATTGACGTTCTTCGCCCTGGTGGATGCCTTGGATGAGAGTGCCGTCAACGATACCTGCTCTTTCAGCTCTTGAATTCGGCTCGACCTTCGCCACGAGGACTCCCTCTGCATCGCCAAACCCATAATTGTCCGCGAGGTCTTGGGTGAGCGATTGCAGTGAAAGTCCAATGTCTTCCTTTTCGATTTTCTTGTGCTCGCGCTTGAGCCTGGAGTAAAGATGCTCCATGGACTGTGGAGCTTCGCCGAGGATGACCTTGAAAGTCTTCTTCTGCTGATTGCGCAGGATAACTACTTCGACTTCAGAGCCGATTTCCGTATCGGCAACGGCCAGGCGCAGGGAAGCTACGCTGAGCATCTTTTCGCCTTCGAAGCTCAGGATGATGTCCCCCACTTCAAGGCCGGCGGCATCGGAGGGATGCCCTTCGAAAGTCTCACGGATGAGAATGCCGCCGCTCTGTTCCAGGCCAAGCAGTTCAGACTGTTCGCGGGTGACCAGGTCAATACTCACCCCGAGCCAGCCACGCCGTACTCTGTTGAATTTGCGTAGATCCTGGTACACACGCCTTGCCAGATTGACTGGAATGGCGAAACCGATGCCCTCGTAACGGCCGGTGCGAGAGGCGATGGCAGTGTTGATGCCGATCACCTCTGAATTGAGATTCACCAGCGGGCCACCGCTGTTGCCGGGGTTAATTGCAGCGTCTGTCTGGATAAAGTTTTCGTACCTCTGGTCACTATCGATCAGTTTGATATCCGACCTGCCTTGGGCGCTGACGATTCCGGTGGTCACAGTGTGACTCAGCCCAAATGGATTCCCTATCGCCAGAACCCAGTCGCCGACATGAATCGTGCTGGAATCCCCAAGCTCGGCCACGACCAGGTCGTGTCCGTAGACTTCAATAAATGCGAGATCCGATTTCGAGTCTGTGGCACCAATTTTCCCCTTGAGTTCTCGACCGTCACTGAGAATGACGCGGACTGTTTCCGCATCTCTAACCACGTGTTCGTTGGTCAGAATGTAGCCAACCTTTCCTTCCACATCGACCACAACACCTGAGCCAGTGCTCTCTCTAGGCTGGAGTTGCGGATGGAATTTGTGAAAATCCGGCTGTAATTGCCTTTGCTCGGCGCGATAGGCCCTGATACCCACCACGGCTGGCATCACCTTTGGGATGACATTTGAGAAGTCGAGGCCCTGGTTGGTAGATGTCCGAACGCCGGCCAGGGCCGGCCCGGCGACGCCCCGCTGCTGCCAGCTCTTGGCGGCAGAAAACCCAAGACCGAGAGCAATGGCCATGCTGGTGAAAGAGACAATCCAGAAAGAGCGGGGATTCATAAGAAAATCAGGATTCAGGATTCAAGTTTTTTGGGGGGCCGTGGCGCGCGTTTTGAGGGGCGCAAGCATCAAAGGTCTGAAAGTGTAGCAGAGAGCCTGATGGTTCCCTAGACAAGCCACAGACTTCCCGCGCTCACCAAATCGCTCAATCCTGTAAGCTCTGAACTCCCGGCTCCTGAACTCCCGACTCCTAGAATCTTGAGTCTTGAATCCTGAATCTTGAATCAACTAAATACAACTTTCGAATATCTTCCGACCGGTGAATGCTTATCATGCACGCTCAGAAACTCACAAGGTCAGGAAATGAAAAAGAAGATCAAGATAGGCATTGTTGTCGTCATGCTGATTCTGTTCGTTACCGCGATGATCCAGAATTTGGAGTCAGTGAAGGTTACCTTCCTGGCGTGGAGTCCTCGGCTGCCGATGATTCTTGTCTTGTTGATTTCGGTCATAGTGGGGTTCATAGGCGGGATTTTGTACCCTACCATCCGAGCGAGAAGGAAGCGCTGAAGCTTGGCTGTTTGCCTTGCTGCATCCGATCCCGATCAGTATTATCCCGCGCGCTCTCTCGGCAATTGAAATTTGCTGCCGTCGGAGAAGCGTCCGCATTTTCCGGGATTCCGTTTAGTTCGTAGTGGATATACTCAAGGAATGTTGGCCAAGAATACTGAAAAGACCTGCCCTGGCTTTCCTGCGTCCTCCGATGTCCCAGGAAGTTTTTAACGAGGTGTCTGCTCCCGAGACAGATGGCCCCAAGTTCCCCAAGCCCACACAGCCTGCGGGTTCCCTGATGTGGGTGGTTGTGGTGTTTGGGATTATCTTGCTTTTATGTGGACAGTTTTGGGGTGTTCGGCCAGGCAGCAAAGGAAGCAAGGCCGGCGTGGAAGAGAATTCCAAGAGTAATTCAGATACGCAAACCCACCTCCCGCCAGGAGGTTATAGCCAGGAGTGAGGAATGAGTAAGAATCAGCAAGTTGCCCTCGGACTGGATTTGGGGGGAACGACCTGCAAGCTGGGCATATTCGATGTGGCATCCCAGAAACTGGTAGACCATACCACTAGCCCAATCAAGGACGGCTCCAGGCCTGGAGAAGACCTGTTCGAGCAATTCTGCAATGCCGCAGAAGGCATGCTCCGCGGGCAAGGCATGACTCCCGACCAGGTGGTCAGCACCTGTGTCGCCAGCGCTGGCATTCTCGGCCCCGAGGGAGCGAAAGAGCCCGGACAGTTTGAGCAGGTGGTCAACAGCCCAAATATCCGTGGCATCAACAAATTCAATATCAAGGGCGCGATCAAAGGGCGTTTTCCGAATAGCCTGACATTCATCGAAAATGACGCTAAAGCCCACGGCTGGGCCGAATGGTTTTACGGCGCAGGCACTGAAGTGGGCGTCCATTCTCTGGTCGGTTTCACCCTGGGCACGGGCCTCGGGGGCTACATGATTTTGGATGGCCATATGGTTCGCCCGGCCGAACTGGGCCACATTCGCGTGGAGACCTCCGATGATGCCCCCCACAGCCCTGCCGGAGAAAAGGGAGCCGCCGAAGCGTTCGTTTCGAAGGCCGGTATACGTCGGATGGGCGGGGACTTTCTCCAGCAGTATCCGGAATCCCGTCTCAAGGAAATCGGTGAAAGCCCGGCAGGGTTTGACCCCCTCCCCATCGCCAGGGCTGCAGAAGAGGGCGACGAAGCGTGCCGGCTGGTGTATGAGCAAGTCGGTATCTATCTCGGCCGACTGATTCGGGTGGTCAAGCGAGTTTGCAGTCCTGACGTCATCGTCTGTTCCGGTAATATCGCCAACGATCTGCATTTGATGATGCCTGGGGTGCAGGAGGCGCTCAATGATGACCCCCTATTCCCCAAGAATCCGATTATCAAGAAGACAGCCCTGGGCCCGGACAAGGCAGGTATTATCGGGGCCGGCGCGCTGGCCATTCATGGATTTAAGAGGAAGGCTTGATTGCACTGTCTGTTAGCAGACGTGTTGTTATAATCCTCCGCCTTTCAAGGGTCGCACACAGATAAGAAGCCAGGTTGAGCCGGCGGACGAGGCTTGTCCTGCATAACCTCAGGAGTAGCTATGAGCAAGAAGGGACAGACATCCAAATCTGCCAGGTCACCAGACAAGACCGGCAGAAAACCTTCGAGCACAACACCATTGCGAAAGACAATGCCGATCTCTCTTGAGCCCGATTTCCGGGCCGCACTCAAGGCCAGCGAAGTCATCAGCGAACATGGCGCGAAGAAAGACGTCATGAAGAAACTCACTCCACTCATCGCCAGGGCGTTCAACGCCTACGGATGGGGAGTCCTTCTCTCGGCCGATCCGCTCCCTCAATTTGATCTTTTCCTTGATCGGAAGCTCAGCGAACCCGAGATGATCAACATCTCAACTATGGCCATGGTCAGTTACAGCGATTTCGCACAGACGCTCGGCGAACAGGCGGAAAACGTGCAGGGCGTAAATCTGGCCCGCCCGCCGTCAGATGGTGCGGACATCATCCTCACGTGTGACATGTTCGTGCCCAGCGGCTTTCTCGGCATCTGTTTCCTCGTCGGCGATGGCCGCCGGCATCCCACACTGGCCGAGATTCGTCTTTTCTCTCTCCTCGCCAACCAGCTTTCAGCGGCCCTCGAGAATTCTCGCCTTCACCTGCTGATGTATTCAGAAATCCGGATGGACAAGCCATACTCCGAAGACATTGCCACCGGCCTCCCCGGCAAAAAACTGTTCAGCGACGAGCTCGCGCAGGAGATCAAACGCTCCTCGCGTTACGGAAACGACCTCACCTGTCTGTTTGTAGATTTCTCATCCCTCGATCGCATCAAACGCAAGTACAATTCGGAGCTCTATAACCGATTACTCGGACAGCTCGGCGCCCTGGCCAGAAAATCAATCAGAGAAGTGGATCTCGCCGCTCGATTCAGCGCGTCACAGCTTGCCATGATGCTGCCGGATACAGGCCCCACCGGCGCCAGAGTAGTTGCCAATCGTTTCCTTGATTCGCTCGACCAGATTCGCGTCTCTCCCGGCCGGGGCAAAGAACCTATCGTTGTGAATGGTGATATGGTGCGCGTTTGCCTTACCCAATCCAGGAAATCGAAAGAGACGGCCCGAGACATCATCTTGCGCAGTCAAGATTCCCTGAAGAAAGCAAAAGCCGGAAAACACAAAATCAAGGTCGTTGTAACTCCCAAGGGTACGAGCAAGCGAAATCAAGCTGTGTAATGAGCCCCGGAGGGGTTTCCCTATTCGGCTTGGCATTCAGCGGGTTCGAACCGGCGTATCCCTGAGGTGTCTCACCGCGGACACACTGCCTGCCCGCCAGAAAAAAATTCTGCCATGAGAGCGTTGATGCTCCAACTTCTGACCTTCGCCTTGCTGTCAATCGGCGTTGCAGAGCAGCCCCCAGACCTCATTGGCCAATGGCGGTTCACCGCAAATCACCAGAAAGATCAGGCTTTCTCACCATTGGTTGGAAATCTCCCGGCGACCAACCCTGGTCTGGGTCAATTCAGCGAAACGCAACCCCAAGCATTGCTGTTCGACGGCGGAGACAAACATCACCTCACGCTGGGCACCGACCTTAAAAACGAAGGCATATTGAAAGACCATCTGCCAGCGCAGAACATCACCGTCGAAGCTTGGGTAAAGATCGACAAGGAACTCGAATGGGGCGGTATCATTGGCTGCATTCAGGATAAAGGAGACTTAGAACGCGGCTGGCAGTTGGGCTTTCGAAAGTCGCAGTTCTACTTCGCCCTGGCTTCAGAAAATAAACAGCGTCTGACCTACCTCCTCAGCTCAACTGAGTTTGTTCCAGGATCGTGGTACTACCTGGCTGGGACCTACGACGGCGGGCTTATGCGTATCTACGTGGATGGCGTCATGCAGGGCCAATCCACCGCCCAGACCGGCCCAATCAAATATCCCGAGAGTAAATTTTACTCCATAGGCGCCTATCATGATGACAGCACGTTTCATCCGCTGACCGGCGAGATAGAGCAAATCTGCGTTTTCAAAAAAGTGTTGGGCGAGAGCGAGATTCTGATGCGGTTCAACACTCGCAAAGACCAGTTTCCCGGCATCGAACCAGTTTCGGAAGTTACCAACGGCTGGCCCACCTATATGTGTGATAACTCTCGAACCGGGATCTCTCAGGAGACGCTCCACCTGCCCCTGCAGCTCAAGTGGATCTACCAGGCCCGTCACGCGCCAGAGCCCGCCTGGCCGCCGCCAGCAAAACAGGACTTTTGGCACAACAAATCTGAACTCGAACCGCGTGTTATCTACGACAGGGCCTTTCATGTCGTGACCCTTGGTAACGACGTGATCTTTGGATCCTCCGCGGACGACAAAGTCTATTGCCTCGATGCCAACACCGGCGGGCAACGTTGGACTTTCTTCACTGAAGGCCCAATTCGGCTGGCGCCAACGATTACAGATGACAAAGTTCTGTTTGGTTCTGACGACGGCTGCGTCTATTGCCTGAACCGCTCCGATGGTACGTTGAGATGGAAAACACGCCTGGGTCTGCCCGACCAGCGACTGCCTGGTAATCTGAGAACGATCAGCATGTTCCCGGTCCGCACGAGCGTCATCGTTCAGGACGACCGGGCTCACGTCTGTGCAGGTCTGTTCCCCTCACAGGGCACCTATCAGGCTGAGATTGATATCGAAACCGGCAAACTGCTGGCAAAAGGAAAGCTTGAGAGTTCCCCGCAAGGCTATCTTGAACGCCGAGGTGGGCGCATCTATTCGCCGACCGGGCGTTCGATGGCAATGTCCTTCGTCTCACAACTGCAGCGACGCGGAAAAACCAAGAGCAAAGAGAATTTAAACCTGGAGGGATATCCATTTGCCTTTATCGGCGCTAAAGGCCTCCGGTTCGGCGGCGGTGATGGAAAGATTGCCGCTTTCAATGCCGAAAACGGCAAAGAGGAATGGAGTGCCAAAATCAGAGGCCGGGCCTATTCCATGGCCATCTCAGACAAACGACTGTTTGCCAGCACGGATCAAGGAGTGATCTATTGCTTTCAAAGCAGCACTCCCGAAATTCAGAACTCCGATACCCCAATCTTCCAATCCTTCAATACCCCCGCTCCTCTCTATCCAATCCAGAAAAAATATGAACAGGCTTCCGAACGCATCCTCGCCCTCTCACCATGGAAAAAAAGTTTCTGCCTGATCGTCGGCAGTGGCGATGGTGAACTTGCCTATGAACTCGCCCGCCGATCCGAGCTACGCATTGTGTGTGTTGAAGAAGATGCCAGGGCTGTGGAGCGCAGCAGACGTTGGCTGGATGACGCCGGTCTGTACGGCGCACGTGTCGAGGTCCATCATCTGCCGGAAAACGGCAAGCTTCCTTACCCGGATTACATGTTTAACCTGATAGTAAGTGACTCTCTTGTTCGCGGCAGAAAATATCCGGGCTCGCGAGAGGAAGTGTTTCGCCTCCTCCGGCCACATGGCGGCATCGCAATCCTGAACTCCTTCAAAGATGTGCACAAGCGGGGCCCGCTCGAAGGTGAGGGCTCATGGACGCACATGTACGCCAACGCCGGCAATACGGTCTGCAGCGATGACAGCCTCGTCCGCGGCAAGCTTACGGTGCAGTGGTTCGGCCCGCCCGGTCCAAGGCAGATGCTTGATCGGCATCATCGTACGGTAGCCCCATTGTGGAATAACGGTCGTCTCTTTATCCCCGGCGACGACCGCTTCATTGCAGTCGATGCTTACAACGGAACTGTGCTCTGGAACGTGGAAATTCCCAACTCGCGGCGGGTCGCAGCCTTTCGCGATTCCAGCAACATGGTCGCTGCGGGAGACAGGCTCTTCATCGCTGTCGAGGACAATTGCCTCTCCCTCAAAGCAGATTCCGGAGAATGGTCCTCCACTTACGGCATCCCGGCCTTTGACGGAAAACGCTACAAATGGGGTTATCTGGCCAGCGAAGGCGATATGCTCTTCGGAAGCGCCACCCGCTTCGGCGCTGCAAGAAGAGAACACAGCAAAGCAGCCATCAGCGAGACCTACTACGACAATCGTCCGCCGGTATGCAGCGAATTTCTGTTCGCCCTCGAACGCGATTCCACACGTCATCGCTGGACGTATATCCCCCCCGAAGGAGCCATTCCCAATCCCACCATTGCCATAAGCGAAGGCAAAGTATTTTTCGTCGAGAGCAGAAATCCTCACACGCTCCTGCGCAATCACTCTCCCAAAGATGCGGCAATCCCAGCACGTTCCAGCATTGCTGACCTCGTAAAGGACGGCTTGAATCTCGTTGCTCTGAATGCTCGCACAGGCGGCACAATTTGGAAGCTGGAGCTTCCCTTCAAAGATGCCCGACATACTCTTTACGTTGCCGTTTCGCAGGGCAAGGTTGTCGTGGTCGGCTCACGCAATGACAAATCAAACCCGCGGACAGAGCGGCCCACAGTTCACTACGACATTCTGGTCTTCGACGCAGACTCTGGGACGCGTGTCTGGAGTGTGGTCCAGGACAATCGCACCAAGGCCGGCGGCGATCACGGCGAACAGGATCATCACCCGGTCATTGTTGGCGACCTGCTTTGCTGTGAGCCCGCCGCTTATGACCTGCACACGGGCAAACGTCGGGACTGGGGTTGGTCGACAACGCATCGCTCCGGCTGCGGGCAGATTTCGGCGTCGTCAAGTTCTTTATTTTTCAGGCACGGTAATCCGACGATGTTCGACCTCAAAGAGAACACCTATTCCAGGATTACCACAACCACCCGGCCAGGCTGCTGGATAAACCTTATCCCCGCCGGTGGCTTGCTGCTCGCCCCCGAAGCAAGCTCCGGCTGCACCTGCAAATTTGCCATCCAGACTTCGATGGCTTTCCGGCCGGTAAGCTCCTTGCCGGTCAGCTTGGATCTCGAAAGTGGAATTACTGAATTGAAGAGTCAGCAGTGAGCATGAAGAATGGGAGCGTTCGAAGATTGGGATGGTGGAGTCTTTACTTGATTTCTTTCGCTGCTGATTCACCTGCCTCTAATTCCCTGCCCTGAAACGCAAAAGGATCCCTTATGAACTCGACCGATGGAAACCCCCTCAATCGTCGCGACTTCATCCAGGCTGGCGCTGCCGGCCTTGCAGCCTCAGCTCTCGTTCAAAGCCCACCCCTCTTCGGTGAACAGAAATCCCGGCGAATCGGGGTTATCGGCAGCGGCTGGTTTGGCAAGGGAAACATGATCCGATTCATCCAGATGGAGCCTTCATGTGAGATCGTCTCCCTTTGCGATGTGGATTCCAAAATGCTCTCCGATGCGGCCGCCCTCGCCGAGGCAAGACAGACAAATAAAAAAACACCGCGCACTTACTTCAGTTACAAAGAGATGCTCAAGGAAAAGGATCTCGACGTCGTCATCATTGCCACCCCCGATCACTGGCACGCATTGACGGCCATCGAAGCTCTGAAATCCGGCGCAAATCTTTACCTTGAAAAACCGACCGGAGTCGACGTTGTCGAAAGCCAGTCCATCCTGGCCGCAGCCAGGAAATACAACAAGGTCGTACAGGTAAACCTGCAGAGACGCAGCACCCCACACATCATTGAAGCCCGAGATCGCATCATCAAAGAAGGCAAGCTCGGCAAGATCGGCCTCGTCGAAACTTACTGCTATTTCGGCATGCGCGTCCGAGGGGCACAGCCAACCAGCACTCCACCAGAGAACCTGAATTGGAACGAATGGTGCGGCCCGGCCCCGGTGATCCCTTACAACAGTCAGATTCATCCCAGAAGCTGGCGTTCATACATGGAATACTGCAACGGCATCCTGGGCGACATGTGCGTCCACATGTATGACATGGTTCGCTGGATGCTCGAACTCGGCTGGCCAAGCCGCATCGCTTCTACCGGTGGGATTCTGGTCGACAAAGAAAGCCCGGCCACTTGTCCCGATACCCAATCCGCCTCCTTCGATCACGAGGACCTCCGCGTTACCTGGCAGCACCGTACGTGGGGCAGTTCCGCCGATCCAAAGTACCCATGGGGCGCGACCTTCTACGGTGACAAGGGGACGCTCAAAGTAAGCGTGCAGAGCTACGATTTTATCCCCAACGGAAAGGGCACCCCCGAGCACGGGGACGCGGTCATTGAGATGGATAAGTATCCCGATGATAAAAAAGAGCCCGGCGTTATTCCGAACGTCGTCCCCGCCATGCGCCATCACGTGATGAACTTCCTCGCTTCTCTGGACAAACAGAGCAAGCCCGTCGCAGACATCCAGGAAGGCCACATCTCATCCTCGAGTTGCATCATGGCGAATGTCGCCATGAACCTCGGCCGTACCATCCAATGGGATTCCCAAAACGAGCAGGTGGTCGGCGACGCCGAAGCTAACACGCTGTTGAGGCGTCCCTACCGCAAACCATGGGTTCATCCGGAACCCAACGACGTGTGAGGAAGCTGACGAAGCTTCGCCTCAAATCGTCAAGCGTGAAATCGTAGCTTCGGCCTCCAGGCCTCGTCCTTACCCACCATTTTTCTAGAAGTGCTTTGGCCTCGAATGGTCCGCCGATTTTGCGGAGTCCCCAATGCTCTTCCTCCTGAATAGAAAAATTTGGGCAAAGCCCTGGGGGCTGCTCATTACCTGCTTGCCTTCGGCGTAGCAAAACGAAATTTGAGGTAAAGAGCAGATCTCCAGTCGGGAGCGACTTGTAAACACACTTCCGACCCGGCCTGCCAGAGTGCCCCCAGAATGTGCGTGTCCCAGACGGCCGGAAGACAAGGTGTGTAGTCAAGATTTACTTCTTACATTGAATCTCAAACGGATACTCCGAAAGATTCTCCAGGCCGTTTTCGGTGATGAGGTACATGTTTTCCAGGCGGACCCCTGCGCGCATTTCGGGGATGTATGCGCCAGGTTCGACACTCACAACGTTGCCGATTTCGAAGGTTCCGCCGCGCTTTTCATTTAAATCGGGGAGCTGATGGGCACGCAGGCCCACGTTGTGCCCGGCGTGGTGAATGAGGCCGGCATCAGCAAGCGCAGGGTGTTCACGGATGTGGGCGTCGATGGCCTTCCAGCAATCCGAACCGTCTTTGCCTGGCTGAAGATAGTCAGGCAGTTGTTCATGGAAGGATTTGATGTGGTCGTATACGGACTGCTGAATGTCTGTTGGATTACCGTCGACACTGAACGCTCGGCAGAGGTCTGCCCAATAACCGTGATAGATGCACCAAGCGTCGATGATATAGATTTCGCCAGCCTCGATCTTCCGGTCCCGCGCGAACCCGCCGAACCCGCCGCACTGGTAATCGCCGTCATGGAAAACTTTTTCGCCGGCGGCAAGACAGGCTGCCTCACGAGCGGCCGCCAGGACTTCGAGTTCGTTTACACCTGGGGCAATCGTCCGTTGCGCGGCGTCGTAAGCGGCCAGGTCGGCCTGGATAGCTTTTCGGATCACGGCGATTTCATCCGGGTCTTTACGCTTTTGAAGATCGAGAAGAGTCTCGTCAAGGGCCACCCATTCGCATTTACCGAAAACATTCTCAACGGTGTCCGCGAACATCTTCGGCATGAACTCGGCCTGGTAACCGATTCGGCCTGCCTTGCCGGCGGACTGCAATCTGGCAGATACGTTTTCGCAAGCTCGTCTTGTGAGATCCTGGTGTGCCGTGAAGCCGATGGCCCAGTCGTAAACGATACAGTCATCCAGGCATTCACTGTCAACATTGCTGGCGGCGACCAGCCAGGTCGAGCCGCTTGTTTCAAGGTAAAGACAGCCTGGATGCGCCTCGTTTAAGAGGACGCCCGTGAAGTAATAAATCTCAAGATAGTGGGTGATAATGGCTGCATCGATATCCTGTCCGGTGAGTTTTTCTCTGAGCCGTTTCTGCCTTTGGAGGCATCCTTCAGTCGTAAGCATAATGTTAATCCTGGGTCATTCTGAGTGTTTTCAACGCAAGATGGATGGCCTGAGATCGAGCCCGGTCATGGGGACGGAAAAATACTTTCTCAAGATCAAGTCGATCAATTCGACAACCCTGAAATCATCCGAACTTCATAATAAAGGCCGCAGGAGCAATGCTTCTGCGGCCTTTCACTAATCTGAGGCGGTCGCGGGTTCACCCGCACCACGACGGTAAATTACTTTCGGCGTCTTCTCCGCTTGTCTGGATCGTCCTCTTTCGGCTCTTCCTCTTTCTTCACATCCTTCCAGTCCGCGGCCTGGGTGGCCGGCTCATCAGAGACTGAAAAGACTTTGCCGTCACGCATATACATGCGGTGCATTTCCTTCAGATTGAAAGGGCGTGAGCCTTTGCGGTTGAAGACACTGATCTGATTGCCGCTGTCGTCGACGAAGCGGTCACGCGAGAGACCTTCCGAAACGGCGAGCGCCCGGCCTTTGGTTGGGAAGGTGGCGATCAGCTCCGGATTCTCCGGATACGGTGCATAACCAAAGTGGCCCGGATGCTTGCTGTTGATGAGCTCGACGATGCGGAGGCCGTTCATACCGTCGGCAATGTAGGCAAACGTGCTCGTATTGGTCATGCCGATCACGATGCCGTTCGCGTCACTGATGGCGCCTTCTGCATTGAAGATTTTGTAGAGCTTCGGCTCGGTGATTTTGGTGATATCCACGATAGCCAATCCCTGGCGACCGGCTGCCACATAGGCGAATGTACGGCTGAGGTAAACGTCGCGCGCATCTTCGAGGGCGAGGCTTGAATCTGGCAGGAAAACCGGAGATTCAAGGGTCGAGATATCGAAAACCTTGAGGCCATCGTCATCAGCGACGTAGCAATAGCGGAATTGCGAGGCCAGAGCGTGCGGATTATTCAACTGGCCGGCACCCACATTTGTCACGACCTTCGGCTGCGTGGGCTCACTGATATCCACAACCACAAGTCCGTTCTTGCTGGTCAGGACGTAGGCGTAATTGCCAACGATCCGGAGATTGACCGCACCTGAAAGGATGCCATTGGGATTCAAGGTGGCCCATCGTTTGGGGAAGTTGTTGCTCGGGTTACCGTCGATGTATGTCACCACATCGAACACGATCAGGCCCTCCACAAAGTCAGCCACATAGCCGTAACCGAAGAGCGGGTGGACCTTCTGCTCCATGTTTTCAGGGAATTGCTTCCTGGATGGATCCACTGGATTCAAAGAAGCGAACCGAACGGCACGCGCGTCTGCGGAGCGCAATTGCGACTTGTGTCCCAGGCTCGAGAACGGTTCTTCGATAAGGCGCTGGGTGAATCCCTTGTTTGCGATGTTGGCAATATCAAATACTCGAACGCCTTTGGATCCATCTGCCACGAACAAGTACTCCCCGTATTTCTGTACAGAGCTGGCGTAGCGGCTGCCGTGGTGGTGGCTGCTTTCAAGAATCCGTCCGTTAGCCAGGTGCTTCTTGTAGCTGTCGGGTTGTATCACCGAATGGAACTGGCTTCCGATGACCGGCTGGTTCTGCAAGCCTTCGGTTATTTCCACAGCATAGACGCCCCCCGTGCCGGACGCGACATAGGTATATTCGCCGATAAAGTTCACCGAGTTTGTGCCGAGGCCGAGCACCTGGGCCATTCTCGCGTTGTTATCGCCGGCCGCTGAGACGTGGCATTCGCTGCATTGCTTGACGACATCTTTGCGGACCGTGTGCGGCGGGAAGGGCACGAACGCGTGCCCGCTGAAGCCCTCGGCCGATATTGTCGGCTGCTGGTTAAAGACCCACTCACGATTCCTGTTCTGTGCCGAGGCGATCACGGCGCTGGCCGAGCGAACCGGGGTGACCCGATTGCCCTTTGCCCAGCCGTTGATGCCGAGGGAGAAACCATCGCTCCTGAGACTTTGGGCATAGTAGCCGACTACGTTAAAGGTAGTTTCACCCTTGAAGTGGGTGAGATCTTTTTTCACGTTGGCGATATTCGGCAAATGGCATCCATAACAGCTCGTGACCCACGAAGTATGGCAGGAGTAGCAATTTAAAGTGTTGGAATCGCGTTCGTGAGCCGGAGCATCGGTCTCTCCTTCGAGGGGCCTGGTCCGATGTGCGAGGACCTTTGGATCTTCCGGCACGACTCCCCATGTGGAGCCATCACGCTGAATGGTGTGTGCATAGGCCATCTGCTTGTTGTACGTGTCGCCGGAATTCGGATTGATTTTCACGTACTGTTGCGGGATCTCCCATTCTTTGTCGGGGTCGAGGCGGCTGCGCTGGATGACCGTATCTCCGCGCTTGGTAAACGCCTTCTTTCCGAACGCGGTCTGCATGAGTTCCAGCTTGTTGCCGCCCGCGGGATTCGACGTCACCAGTGAGGAATCGGTGAGTGAGCCGTGGCAGTCTTCGCAATTGATCTCGATGGCGTTGCTCATCTCGGTGGAAAGACGCCCATCGCCGTGGCTGTCCTGTTTAAAGTGGCAATCGATGCAGTGCATACCTTTTTCAGCATGCACGTCTTTGAGATGGACGGCTTTGCCCATCCAATCGCTGTCACCACGAGGGATGACGTTGTTCTCTTTGTCCAGAAGATTGCCGCGAATGTCACGCTTCCATACGGCCCGGAACAACCAGCCATTGTTGGCATAGTCTGCGAATTTAACATTAGTGGTTTTGCGTTTGGCTTCGAGATAGGTGTCGTAGTCAACGTTGTCTTTGTCGGCGTAAACCTCGTCGGCATCTGTTTCGTAATTCCACCAGAGGTGGCCGGTGTAAGAAGTAAGACCGCCGCTGCCCTGATGGTAGTGGCAGGTCAGGCACTGTGAGGTAGGCACGCTCTTGGTAAGCTGGTGTTTGATAGGGTGGCCGGACTCATCCTTCGGGATGGCGGGATCATCAGAAAACGAATTCCCTCTATGGCCGTAATTTGCCCACTTGCCGGAATGCGTGGGATCGCTGTCATTGGCATAGACCACGTGGCAGGCGGTGCAGCCGCTCTGACGATAATCACCGGGATGCGCGTTCTGGCCCAGGAATGATAGATACGGATCGTTCAGACGAGTCTTTGAAAGGGCGATGAATCCGGCATCGATTCGGTTTTGCGTTCCCGGGCCGCGAAGGCTGGTGCCGTTGTTGCCGTCTTCAAAAACTCGGAAGATATTGCCTGGAAAAGTGCGTGCGAAATCCGGAATCGGGAGGAGCTGTGGCACGACGCCGCGCTTGAGTTCTTCTTCAGTCGGCGGCGGGACGGTCTTGAGGGCCTGCGGAAAACCGGACTCGTCATAACTCTCGCCGAACACGAAGTTCTTGATGGGCGCGATCCCGTTGTTGTAGGCAGCAGTGCCCGGGACCGTCGAACTGTGGGTCATGATGCTCTTCCGGACCTTCATGACTTCTTCCTCGTGGCATTTGCCGCAGGATTTGTGCGCGATGCGAAGGTCGCCGGGGTTCATGAATTGAATGAATTCCGGGCTTTCACGGTTCAGTGCGGCATACGAATATTTGGGATTGGCCGAGTTTGCCCAGCGCTTATCCTTGGGCAGCACGTGTGCTTCGGCTCTGGTAGCGGCCTTGGCGTTGCCGCCGTGGCAATCGGTGCAGCCGAGCTCGACCGTCTCAGATACGTGCATCTTCTCGGTACCGTCGTGGCAAGTCAGACAGCCCTGGCTGGCAGCAAGAACTTTTTCATTCTTTTCTGCCCAGGCAGAACGAAAGCCCTGGGTCTTGACAGCGGTAGCATCGGCTTCCCCGGCAAGGACGGGTGTCCGATTAGAGAAAAGCGGCCAGCTTACCGTGATTCCGACCGCAACAACCAGGCATGACAGTGTGAGCATGCGTTTCATGGACGGGTCTACTCCTTTTTTCGCTTGGGTTGTCTGTTTCAAAACCATTGAGTGGCCGAGACGTTTAGTAAACAAGGGTGATGGTAATAAAAGCGGTATAGACTTCATCGCCGGTTCCAGTGATCTGCTCCAGCCCGTTCTGGGGGAACAGTGTGGAAAAGGATCCGGTGAGAATAATATTTTCACTGAGCAGCGGCCGGTGTTGGATGGCAGCCCCGATTTCCCATCCGATGGAATGTTCGACGCCTGCACCAAAAACCTTCTGCAAGGCGGATGTCTGGACAAACTCGAAGTAATTGAGGTTGGTGGTAAGGAAAGTCTTCGGAGTAAGCTTGGCATCCACACCCCAATTCATGATGAATATTCCCGGATTGACGTGGTTGGCCTGGGCTCCGGCCTTGCCGCGCAAGTTGGGGAGAAAGCTGTTTCCATTCGTCAGAGTCTGGCCGTTGACAGCGATGCCTTCACGCACCCAGTAGCTGAAACCGTTTCCGGCAAAATTAGGATTATCAAAGATGGCGTCGAACCCGTTACCTTCACTGTCGTTCGCGTCATCATCACCGGAGGCAAAGGCGATCGCGAAACGGAAATCCAGAAAATCGTGAGGATAACTCAACTCCAGGGCGGCAAAGTAGGCCTTGACATCAATGTTCTGGCCGGCAATGGCGTTGTTGTCCTGCTTGCCCCAGACGTAGTAAAAGGCGGGGGCCACGTTGATGCGTCCAATATGGCCGTCTCCCGCAAATCCAAGGTAATAGGTATCCAGGTCTTCCCCTTTGCGGTCCCGGTTGTAGTGGAAGCTGACCTCACTGTTGTAGCCGGGCCAGATGAAGTCCTGATACGCCAGCGTGCCGATAAACACGTACTGTTCACGGGCGTCGAAAAGATTGAAATTGCTGGTCGGATCTTTCTCTCGCTGGTCGAATGCCGCGATGTTCCAGAACAGCCGATTCGACTTGGCCTGGCCAAAGAGTTGCCCCCCCTGATTGACGTCGTTGAAGATGAACCCGCGGAAGTCACTGACAAAAGCTTGCCGGCCCGCGCGCAGCGAGACGGTGTCATAAAACTCGTTCACATCGCAGAGCTTTACTTCGAGGAAACCCTCCTGGAGCGCGCCGTCCCCTTCGAGCTCGTCTGCACGAACGTCCAGATAGTTAAGGTTAAAAGCCGGGGTAATCTTGGCAGACCAGTCTTTGGGTTTGAAGACGGTCTTGCCCTGGAAGAGTTCGAAGCTCAGAAAAAAGTTTTGATTGATGACGTTTTCCTGCCGGTTAATCCCGCCGCCAATCGGCTTTTCCCGGGCGTTGAATACCGTGTCACTGATCCCGGTGAAGATAAAGAAGATGTTGTCGTTGATGATTGGGAAATCGCCCTTGAGCACGTTCTGATGGTAAGGATCCCATAGCCCGGGGCTGGGGTCATAGCGATACCAGTCAGGCAAAACGATACGCCAGCGATCATCTACGACCGCGAAATGATCCGATGAAAGAGCTTGTGGCGACTTCATCTTGACGAGCCGCTTGCCCATGCCTTTGCCCTGCGGACGTGCATTCTGGCTACCGTAAGGGCCGTATTCCTGGACATCCCAGGCATTCTCCGCATTGGCGGAAAGGGCAAAGAGAAGAAGGCTGCATCCGATCAAAGCACAACGGAACAGATTCATATGACGATGCCTCTCCATAGACGGATTACTTCAACGGGAAAACTGAATGTCTGGAAATTGTTCTTCAGGATGCCGCAGAATTGTTCCATTTGCCGGCCTCCGAGGTTTGAAGGGCATTATCATGGGGAGGGATTGCCTTGGCGTCAAGGCTATTTTTAACATCTTTGCAAACGCAGGCCGATGGCCATTGCAGGCGAGGATATCCACAGCGTTTGAAATCTGTCTCCACACTCTCACAATGTCAGTCAATCCCTGACCTGACCCTGGAGATTTGAACTATGAGTGTTAACGAAAATTGCCAGATTGCTGATTTCGGTGCCGGCTGCTTCTGGTGCGTGGAGGCAGTGTTTGAGCGCCTCGACGGCGTACTCTCCGTGGTTTCCGGCTATGAGGGCGGAAAGACGGCAAACCCTACCTACAAACAGGTCTGCAATGGCAACACAGGACATGCTGAAGTGGTACGAATTACTTTTGAACAGGAAGTAATTTCGTTTGAAGAACTACTTAAAGTCTTCTGGAAGATGCACGACCCTACCACCTCGAATCGCCAGGGCGCCGACCATGGCACCCAGTATCGTTCGGTAATCTTTTACCATACCGCCGACCAGCGGAACGCCGCGGAAACATCAAAGGCAGAAGCGGCCAGCTCGTTCTCCGCCCCCATTGTCACCGAAATCTCGCCGGCATCAGAATTCTATGAA
>JAQBXN010000067.1 GCA_027625095.1 Planctomycetota bacterium
CGTGGAGGATGAGAATAACTCCAACCAACTTATCGTCACGGGGCCAGATATAACCGCCTCCATTACTGCAGTTTCTCCTGCTGGGACTTCCGCAACGATAAGGGTTGTTGTCGCCGAAGATCCGGACGATGACCCTACTACCGGGGCAGAGCCACGAGCCATCATCTGGCAACAGCCGCAGCAGGTAAGCTCACTGGCCGGCGGCCTTGTTGTTGTTCCCGATACGGGAGGAAGTACCGGCGGATCCGGCGGCGGGCAGGTGACTAAAAAAACCGGCAAGAACCAGTCTAATTGCTGTGTTGCTACAGTGATGCTGGGCAACAGCGCATCAGAGCTCTTCACGTTGCGTTCGGCGCGCGATGAGCTGCTCAGGCGGAGTTCACCGGGTGAGGCAGCCGCAAAGGTGTACTACTCGAACAGCCCTGTTGTAGCACCCTCTTTTGCCAGGAGTGCGACACTCAAGGCCATCGGAAGGAGGCTCCTCCGCAAGTCGGCAGTCGAGCCTCTACAAATTGTCAGAAAAGAGAGGCCCAAGTCTGCCCCCGCGTATTTCCGGACACGGCCAGCCGGTCAAGTGATTTGCAGTACCGTCTTCCGATAAGCGAACAAAAGCTTAATCTTCGAAGCTTTTCTGCCAGCCCTGAGTTTATTCAAGCCCCTCCGCATTCCTGAATACTTTAATGATTCCCTCAGGAGTCTCCGCCTCTCGGATAGCATCGAGAACGCCTGGCATGACAAGCAGCCGCATTAGAGTCGAAACCAGTCTGACATGCTTGCGGGAGGTCTCTTCTACTGCGGCGATCATGAAAATCAGGTACACCGGTTCGCCATCCAGGGCATCGTAATCAATGCCCTGCCTGCAGTGACCGAATGCCATACAGAATTCCTCTACGAGTGACGTATGAATGTGGGGCACCGCCAGCCCGTTTCCGATACCAGTCGTCATCATTTTTTCGCGATTGAGAAACGCTACAAGCAAATCGTCCGCACTCTTGATGCGTCCATTCGCCTCCATGCGATTGAGAAGATCCCGCAGAGCCTCCTCCTTGCTGGCGGCACGAATATCCGTATCTATCAGGTTGGGGTCAAGGTAACCGCTCAGTCTTTCGTGCGGAATGTCGGCCATGAAAGGTTCCAGTCAGGATACGAGTCCGAGTGAGCGCAGATGCATTACTGAGTCCTCGACTCGTTTGATGTAATCATCTTCCTCGAACTGCTCATCCTTACAGCCCTCTATTTCCATGGTGAACGGTCCGAAAAATTCGATCTCTTTATTCAAGAGATCAAAGGCAGCCTTCCATTTTACTACGCCATGCTCATCGCCAAAGGTTGGGAAGTACCAGGTCTTGAACGCACCGTTTGTTTCTTTGAGATGCATCGCTCCGACGTAATCGAGAATCTTCTTGAGCTCCTGATGGCCGTCAATGCCTTCGTTGTAGTAATAGATATTGGCGGTATCAAAATTCACACGAACGTTGGGATGGTCCACCCCCTTCATCGTCTCTAACGCCACATCCATGTTCGTAATCAGATCAGGATGAGTTTCCATACAGATGGTGACGTCATATTGCTTGGCGATTTCACCGCATTGGTACAGGCGCGTGTAGGCAACACGGCGGTCAAGCTCACCGGCATGGACACTCACAAACATGTGCTTAGCGCCGGCGACCTGGCAGGCGAGAGCCCAGGGTTCAAATTCTTGAGCGCAGCTCTGCGATTGAATATTGATCTTCCCGCTGATAGTCGCGGCCTGCAGCCCGAATGCCTCATATTTCTCTTTCTCAGCGACAATCCGGCTGGGATGCCCAACTGAAGCTTCGACGTATTTGATTCCGATCCGCTGCATTTCTTCGTACGCACGATGCTTTGCTTTACCAAAACTCTCTGGACGGCAAGATAGGATGTTTTCTGGCATGGTGTGATTCCTGGTTTGAGGTAGGGCAGCCGTGTCGGCTGTCGTAAGGTCCTGGCAGGCTGGATGTCCGCTCTGCGGTTCAGTAAAGGCCGAGAACTTATCCCTTACTGGCGCGCTCCGTCAACGAGTTCCCTTGACCGGTATAACGTTTTATCCGGATACCTGATAATCCAGTCGAGATTGATACTGCCCTGAGCCTTGGCGGCGCACTCTCTGATCTTCTTCAGCTTTTCGTGAAGTGGCACTTCTCCGTAGGTATTGATTCCTCTACCCCAGTGGATCTGGTTGCCCTCATGCAGGTGAATGACAATCTCGCTTTCCCTCGGATCTTTCCTGCCCTTGAAGTTGCAGACGCTTATTTGCTCCACTCCCAGAGCTTCAGTGAACTTCTCATCCAAAAGCACCTTTGAAACACCGAGTGCCGCTGCGATAGACGGATCATCCCACAAGTCTCCTCGCAACGGCGGTTCAGATTCCCAGCCTGCGATCATGGGAAGGTGGCGGTAATTCATGTCATGTGACGGATTCAGAATGTCCACCACGATGCCATTGATATCGAGTAGGTACGTTCCGAGCTCGCTGCTCACACGCCCGACCGGCTCCCTGAGCACCAGGCCGACATTGACCTGATTTGGGAACATCTTCGAGATAGAGACAACCTTCAGCACCCATGGATCTCTTGCGTACTCCGCGCTCACTTTTGACACCAGCTCGGGATCAAAAATGGAAAGATCCTGCCGGCGAAAAGCCTTCATATGAATCGACTGTGCCGCATCCTGCTTAAGCCAATGAGGCCGGTTGTCCATCACCAGGTGACCTGCGTCCAACCGGAACTGCGGCATTGCACGCACGTAGGCGAATGCCATCCTGGCCCCGAAGGTAAGCATGCCAACAATGACTGCCAAGGGGACGACAAACTGAAAGATAAATTTCCTGGAATCCGGATTTCTACTCCACCAGCCCGGCTGTCGGGGCGCGTCGGACACGGCGGATTTTCGAGTTCTTGACGCGCCGCTTTTTCTTGCAGAAGCAGCACGTGAGCTTCTTAGATCGTCTGATCGTTTTCGTGGTGAACGTGGCATTGCTTTAAGATGGATTTGGGATTCAGTGTTCAGAATTCAGGATTCCTGCCGGATCTTGGCTGCTCGAAGACCCCGGCTAAAGCTGTTACTTCAGCATGAGAAGCCATTATTCCAACGAATGATTAGACCAAGGCTGGTTCACGAGCTTCCTTCCGCGTCAGACAGCGAAGAATCATCTGTTCGCACAGATCTGCGTAGCTTAGCCCGTCATAAGCTGCCGCCTTCGGTAATAAGCTCGTCGCGGTCATACCCGGGATCGTGTTTACTTCCAATATGAATGGTTCAGGATCATCTGGTTTGAGACGCATATCCACCCGCGACATATCCCGGCAGCCAAGCGCCATGTGTGCGGCCAGAGCTGCCTGCTGAATATTCACCGTTTGTTCCGGTTCCATCGGGGCTGGTACAAGGCATTTGCTGCAACCGTTGTACTTGGATTCAAAATCAAACAGGAACATCGGTGAATTAATCTCAATGATGCACGTTGGCTCATCGCCCAGGATACCGACGGTCAGTTCCCGGCCTGGGATGAACTGTTCAATGAGAATTCCCTGTTGGTACTGAGCAGCCTCATTTATCGCTTCAGAAAGTTCCGCATGATGGCGCGCCAGATTGACTCCGATGCTGGAGCCTTCAGATACGGGCTTTACTACCAGCGGAAAGCCGAGCTTTGAAACTTCGACCAGACTACCAGGCAAATCCGCCAGGCAGTCGACCAACACTCCAGGCGGAGTTTTCAATCCGGCTTTTTCAAAACATTCCTTGGCCAGCACCTTGTCCATAGCAAGTCGGCTGGCCTCGGGGCCTGAGCCGGTATAAGCCAGACCATATTCTTCGAGACGCCCCTGGAGCCCGCCGTCTTCACCAAAAGCCCCGTGCAAAGCGATAAAAACGGCATCAACGCCCATCGGATTGAATCCTGTCAACCCTCCGTCTTTGACATCAAATGATGAGACTGGAAAGCCTTTCGATTTGAGTGCAGTCACCACTCCCTGTCCTGTCTTCAGGGAGATCTCACGCTCAGACGAAAAACCTCCCATCATTACAACTATATGGGTATCAGCGTTCATTTCGGCCTCCCCGAAGAGAAAAGTAAACAGACAACAAAGGAAGAATGGAGTGTTGGAGTGGATCTTCCGTCCCTCCATTCCTCCATCATTCCATTCAAGACCAATAGATAATCTCCTGCTTCAATTCATACCCGGTCTCAGAAAGCACAGTGTCTTTGACAATTTCTAATAGTCTGCGGACATCGTCGGAGGTTGCGTTGTCTTCATTGCAAATGAAATTTGCGTGTTCATCGGAAACCACTGCTCCTCCGACACCGAAGCCTTTGAGGCCGCATTCGTCGATGAGTTTCGATGCATGAATACCCTCTGCCGGATTACGGAAACAACAGCCAGCGTTTCTGTCACTCAAAGGTTGAGATTTGGTCTTCTGTTTCATAATCTCCAGACGCTCTGCATCGAGATCAGCAGAGTTACCCCATTCAACTTTAAAGATCAGCTTCACAGCGATTTCCTCGGACAGGTTGCTGCAACGATGCCCGAAGTCGAACTCCTCGACGTGTCTTACCGTCTCTTCGCCGTCGCGAGTAACGAGAACCACCGAATGAAGCACGTCCGCCAGCGTGCCGTGACGACCCCCTGAATTAGTTCGGATCATCCCGCCTACTAGCCCGGGGATTCCCGCAAATCGGCTGAATCCGCTGATCCCCATACTTGAGGCTCTTTTTACCAAACCGGGCAGCGAATCCCCTGCCCCCACGTGGAGTTTGCCATTCTCGATGTAGATACCGCGCAATCGATTCATGCGAAGGACAAGTCCCTTAATTCCTGAATCACTGATTAGCAGATTCGAGCCGCCGCCCAGGATGAAAACTGGAAGTTCCGCTCGGCGTGCCTTTTCGACCAGCAGGCAGACCTCCTCAACATTCTTTGGCTCAGCGAAAAATCGTGCAGGCCCACCTATCTCGTAAGTAGTAAGCCTTCCGAGGGGCTCATCTATCGCAACCAGATTTGTCACCTCGTCAAAGAGGCGGACGTTGAGTTCACTTATCATCCAGCGCTTCTTTCCGTCTGGGTGGTGGAATCCAATGCTGCAAGCACGGGCTGGGCAAGCTGATGAATATCCCCGGCGCCAAGCAGGAGAATGCCATCCCCCGGCCTGACCAGTCGCGCGAGGCGAAGCGGTACGAATTCTTTGTCTGCCATGTGCTCTACTTCGCAGCCTTTATAGCGGGCGGCCTCATCAACGATCAGTTTGCTGTTCACCCCGTCGATGGGTTTTTCACCGGCCGCATAGATGCCCGTGACGATGGCGTGGTCTGCAAGGCGCAGTGCTTTTCCGAATTCGCTGTACAGGTGGAATGTGCGAGAAAATCGGTGCGGCTGAAACACCACATGCAGGCGTCCGCTTACCGCCGGACGCAGCGCTTGAAGGGTGGCGCATATCTCGACCGGGTGATGCCCGTAGTCATCCCACACCCGGATTCCGTCAACTTCACCGCGCAATGTCAGGCGGCGCTCTACGCCATGATTCTTCTCGAGGGCCATTGCAATCACGGGTACCGGAACATCGAGACGAATGCCAGCCCCAATGGCCGCCAGGCTGTTGAGGACGTTATGCCTGCCAAGGAGTGGGATTGTGAATTCTCCAAGCGAGGTTCCAAGCCATTCGACCTCGAACTGCGATCCCTCCCCTGTGAGCTTGATATTGTGAGCCCTTAGCATGCACATGCCTGTACCGTAAGTAAGGACGCGTGCGCTGGAGCGACGGGCCGTGCGCAGTGCGCTGGCGTTATCTGCACAGACGATGGCGCCCAGCCCGGCCGCGCTGCAATTGATATATCGCAAAAAATGTTCTTCCGTTTCCTCAATGCCCTTGTAGTAGTCGTGATGATCGTGGCTGATGTTTGTGACCACCGCGAGCGAGGTGCTCATATCCGCGAATACGCCATCGCTCTCATCCACTTCAGCAACCAGGTAACGACCACCGCCGCTGTGACAGTTACTGCCCAGTGCACCAATATTGGCGCCGACGAGCAGCGTGGGATCAAACCCGGCCTCCAAAAGTATGCTGCCAACAAGCCACGAAGTGGTCGATTTGCCATGCGTCCCCGCGATCCCCACGCAATCTTTTTCACGAGCAAGCAATTTGAGTAACTGGGCACGACAAAGGACAGGAATGTTCCTCTCCCTTGCAATCTTCAGTTCGCAATTCGAGTTCGGGACCGCGGGGGAATAAACCACGAGGTCTGCCCCATCCACGTGCTCTGAGCGGTGACCTTGAAAGCAGGATGCGCCCTGCATGTTCAGTTCTTCCGTCAGGTGATTTGTGTTCGCATCACTGCCCGAAATACGTGAGCCCCCGGAGAGCAGGATGCGGGCCAAGGCACTCATTCCAATGCCGCCGATACCGATGAAATGGACATGCTTGCCGTAGAGTTGATGCGTTCTCATGAAGATTCCCTGTTTGAATGAACGAGGTCAGCGAGGTGGCCTAGAATGCGTTGGCTGGCATCGGGGATCGCCAGTGAATGCGTCTTCTGCCGAAGCGATTCAAGATGAGAGGGGGAGGACAGAAGATTGTGAATGAGGTCGGCGATGGCCTTGCCATCAGTGGCAAATTCATCAAGACAAATACCAGCACCGTGCAGCTGCACGGCCATGGCATTTTTCCGCTGGTGATCCTCTGCCGCATAGGGGTAGGGAACGAGAATCGCCGGAAGCCCCACCGCCATGAGTTCGGCGATAGTCGTGCCACCAGCACGACAGAGCGCGAAGCTCGACCTGCGATACGCGCCGGCCATGTTGGTCAGGTATTCATGAACCTCTGCCTGCAGACCGGCCAAGTTGTATGCCTGACGAACTTCTTCAAAAAGACACGGTCCGGTAAGGTGAATAATCCTCAGTTCCGGATGTTCTCGGCCGATCTGGCCAGCAGCCTCGATCATCATTTTATTTACCGCTTCAGAACCCTGGCTGCCACCCATGACGAGCAGGCACTGCGCACCCGGTAATCGTTCGACCCCTTCGAGGATGCTGCGACGGACGGGATTTCCGCTGTGGAAGAACCGAACCCCACCTCCAATATACTGGCGGGATTCCAGCCACTGCGAATGCACTTCGTTGACCAGCCGTGCCATCCACCGATTAGTCTTGCCGGGCAAAACGTTCTGCTCCAGGAGCACCCGAGGCACTCTCAGGAGATAGCTCGCCAGCAGCGGAGCAAATGACGTATAGCCACCGAAACCGACCACCGCATCCGGACGGAACTTCCTTAGAATACGCAGGCATTGTATCGTGCCCAGAGCCACCTTTGGCGGTGCGGCAAGGCTCCTGAAGCCGCCCCCGAGAGGCGAACATTCCACCGCGTGAAATTTAAAGCCAGCGGCTTTGATCCACTCGGTCTCCTGTGAGCGGCGGCCGCCCAGAAAGAGAACCTCCGCATTCGGAATGCTTTCGAGCAGTTCTGATGCGAGGGCTATTGCAGGTTGGATGTGACCCCCCGTTCCACCGGCAGCAAATATACATCTCATACGACCTGGCCTCCTTCCACAGCAGGAACACCTTCCACAACAGGGGAGGCTTGTGCTGCGATATTCAACAGCAGGCCGATGCAGGCTGCGGTAACAAGCATGGACGATCCACCAAGGCTGACGAACGGTAGTGCTATGCCCTTTGTTGGTATCAGGCCTACATTGACCAGCATATGTATGAGCATTTGTAAACCAATCATCGCTACCACACCGATAGCAATCAGCGCACCAGATTGGTCCGGCGCGTTCAAGATTACTTTCCAACCTGCGTAAAGAAACACCGCGAAGAGTGCTATAAGGATGGAAACTCCAATCGCACCCATCTCTTCACTGACCGTCGCAAAAATGAAGTCATTCATGTTGGCGGGCAGGAAGCCCTGCTTCTGCATTCCCTGTCCAAGCCCAACGCCGCTGATGCCGCCTTTATGAATACCAATCCAGGACTGTATGAGCTGATAGCCCGCGCCCTGCGCATCCGGCCATGGATTAATAAACATAAGGATCCGCTTCATTCGATACGAATCCCAGCGAATCAAGAGAACAAGAATTGGAACCCCGGCGGCAGTCACCAGCGCCAGATGGTCTGCACGGGCACCACCGGCAAGCAGCATGATGAACAGAATTGAAACGATCAGCACCGGAGTACCGAGATCTTTTTCAAGAACGATGAGCCCTGCCAGGAAAGCAATCGCAGCCACTGCCGGTAGAAAGCCCTGCTTCCAGTCCTGAACGCGATCAGAGTATTTCGTGAGAAAATGCGTGCATAGGAGAATGCCAGTGAGTTTGGCAAGTTCGGAAGGCTGGAAGGTTATTCCGGCGATTTGTATCCATCTCCTTGCGCCGTTTATTTTTACACCGAATCCCGGAATCAGAACCAGGACGAGCATGCTCAATGTGATGAAGCCAAGCAGGTATAGAAGCTTCTCACCAAGAAAAATCCGATAGTCAAAGTAGCTCAGCACACACATCGTTACCGCGCTACCGAAAACAAAGAAGAGGTGTTTTCTGAAATACTGGAAAGGATCATCAATCCCGGCGATCGGATAATAGGCTGAAGCGCTGAAAACGAACAGAGTGCCCATCGCCATGAGCGCGAAGACAGAGAGAAGGATAGCGCCGCGACATTCTTCGGGATTGAAACGCGTATCCGCAATCTTCATGAATTCCCTCCGAAGAGAGTGCGCAGCTCGTCAGCAACTCTTTCCAGTCCGTTACTTCGTGAGCCTTTGAGAAAGAGCGTGTCCCCTGGGCGAATGCGGGTGCGGATGGCTTCAGCGGCTTCAAGGGTATTCTCGAAGTGGGTGGCGTTGCAGGCATGAACCCCCGCATCAATGGCTGACCGATGAAGGTGAGCAGCCTCTCGTCCGACGGAGAAAAGGAGATCAAAATCATATCGAGCAACTTGTTCGCCGATCCGTTGGTGAGAATGTCGTGAGGCGTCACCGAGCTCACCCATTTCGCCAAGGATGATCAATCGGCGTCCGTTGACCGGCCACCGGGCGAACTCTTCGAGTGCGTATGACATGGAAGTCGGATTCGCGTTATACGCATCCAATACGACCTGAACCGGCCCAATTCGCTCAGTCTGCATTCGCAGTTTTGGAAGCCGGAATTCCGGCACAGCTTCGATTATTTCATTCAGCGGCAAACCACAGGCATAACCCGCGCCAATGGCTGCCAGCGCGTTATGAATGTTGTAACGACCCGGAACTGCAAGCTCCGTCATGAAACTTCCGTTCACGCGGAATCGCAGCCCTCGTGGCGATGGCTCGATATCGCTCGCGCAAATGTCCGCTTTGGTAGAGATGCCAAATGTCAGAATCCGTGCCGAGGTTTTGGCTGCAAGGATCGGGAGGAAGGGATCGTCCGCATTCAGAACGGCGGTTTCGTTGGAATTGAGTGATTCGATCAACTCTCCCTTAGCTCTGACCACGCCATTCTGGTCGCCAAGGAACTCCAAGTGCGTCTCTCCGATGTTCGTGATGACGGCAACTTCCGGTTCTGCGATGGCGGCGAGGTCATGGAGTTCGCCGAAATGGTTTGTGCCCATTTCTAGAACCAGCCATTTGTCGCTCTGTCGTGAGGAAAAAAGGGTGAGTGGCACTCCGATATTGTTATTGTAGCTCAGGGGAGATGAAGTTACGGGACCAAATTTTTGCAGCAGGGCGCTGACGAAATTCTTTACGGTCGTCTTGCCGTTGCTGCCGGTAATGGCGAGCACGCGTGCATTCGACCTTCTGCGGCAGAAGTTACCGAGCTTTCCGAGGGCTTTGAGCGTGTCTTCGACTCGGATAAGCGGTAGGTCGGCTGCATCTGGAACATCGGTACTTACAACAGCGGCGGCGGCGTCCAGTCGTGCAACTGCAGGGATAAAATCGTGGCCGTCGAAACGGTCCCCTTTAATTGCGACGAAGAGATAACCTTTTCCTATCGAGCGACTGTCGGTTGAGATACCGGCAATTTGTATTGAGGAATTCCTGTCGCCGCTCGCCTGGAGCGTGTCGGCTACATCGTCGAGGTTAAGGCCGCTTGGGAGAAGGGGGGATTCAAAGTGGGTAGTCGGCATTATCACCTCCGAAATTGCACGGTGAAAGACGATTTCCCTCTTCAGCCGCGAATCAAACCGTGCTTCGTGTTTTGCTTCAATTGAAAAGAGAGAAGAGAGAAGAGAAGAATGAAGTAGTGGAGTGGTGGATGAGGTCTAAGGTCTGAGGGCTTCAATTCCGGAGTTAAGAATGTTTGCCGCTTCCTCAACGTCGTCGAAATGAAGTCTTTCGTTACCGATGATTTGGTAATCTTCGTGGCCTTTGCCAGCGATGAGAACGATGTCGCCGGGTGATGCGTGTTTGATGGCGTCATGAATGGCAGCGCGGCGATCAGTTTCGACGTGACAAGGTGTCCCGTTAATGCCGACAAGAATGTCATCAATGATCGCCTGTGGATCTTCTGAGCGTGGGTTATCCGAGGTAACCCAGAATTCGTCAGCGTATCGTGACGCGGCCTTCCCCATTTGCGGCCGCTTAATCTTGTCGCGGTCACCTCCGCAGCCGAATACGAGCAGGAGTCGGCCATCGCCGCGGACAGAGACGAGAGCCTGCAGAACTTTTTCAAGCGCGTCCTGGGTGTGAGCGTAATCGACGAGAACCGTAAAGGGCTGGCCGCAGTCAACCCGCTGCAATCGGCCTGGAGTTCCGGCGAAACTTTCAATGGCTCTACAGACGTTGTCGAATGAGATACCCAAGGCATAGGCGTTTGCAGCGGCTGCGAGAATATTCTGCACATTGTGCAGGCCGACGAGGCGTGTAGAAATCTCTGAAGAGCCGACAGGAGTTGTTAGTACCAGTCGAGTACCTTCAGCCGAACAAGCGCATACAGTGGCATGAACGTCGGTACGACCTCCCATTCCAAACCAGAGGGGCTTGGCGAGGCTGCAAGATGCCAGTTTCGTCGAAGCGGGATCATCTCGATTCAGTACAGCAAACGCGTCCGCATGCAGCATTTCAAAGAGCCGGGCCTTGCTGGCCAGGTAATGCGACATGTCCCGATGATAATCCAGGTGATCGGGCGTCAGGTTGGTGAAGACGCCGGAGGCCAGTTTGAGGCCGGCGAGCCGCCCTTGATTCAGTGCGTGGCTGGATGCCTCCATCAATGCATGAGTCAGCCCGTTGCTCCGCATTTCTGAGAGGTAGCTCTGAATTTCGAGGCTCTCGGGAGTGGTGTGTGTGGCAACCTCTTTCCGTCTGCCATCATCCACAAGCACCGTACTCATCAGGCCAGACGGGATTCCGGCCTGAGCAAGAATGTGGCGGGTAAGGTAGACCGTGCTGGTCTTACCGTTCGTACCGGTCACCGCGGAGACAGTCATCCCAAAAGAGGGGTCGCAATAAAATCTGCGTGCGGCATTGGCCAGTGCCCGCCTTGCGTTCGCCACCACCAACTGCGGGACGTGTGCCTTCAGGTCAATTTTTCGCTCTACGAAAAAAGCGCAGGCACCACGTTCCATCGCGTCAACAATATAACGATGGCCATCGTCCGCTGTACCAGATATGGCGAAGAATGCGAAGCCGGGCCGGGCGCGACGAGAGTCGTAACAAAGACCTTTAATGTCGGTAGATGCCCATTCAGTGCATTCAAAGTTGGTGCAAAAGAGCTCGTTTAACTTCAATGGACGACCTCCCTGTCTGGTTCCATGCGATAATATTCGAAAAGCTTTTTGAAGATGTTTCCGACCGCCGGGGCAGCAACTTGCCCTCCGTACTGAAGCGTCCCAGTGGGTTGGTCAACACCGACATAGACCAATAACCGCGGCGTCCCCACTGGTGCAAATCCAACGAAGCTGGCTACGTGTTTATGCTTGTCGTATTCGTAAATTATTTTGCCTTCGCGATTCCGTACGAAATTGCCCTCTGCATCTCTCTTCGGGAGGAGTTTTTCCGCGGTACCGGTCTTCCCCGCGATGCGGTATCCCTCAACGGCTGCTCCGCGTCCCGTTGCATCTTTACTTAGGACGGTTTCCAGCGCCTCTCGCATTTGCTTCGCAATGGTCTGTCCGATCACTCGGTTCTTCACTGTTACCGGGTAGTTCTGCACCTCCACTCCATTTTCATTTTCTACTCGCGTAACCAATCGTGGTGTCATGAGATTTCCACCATTAGCGATGACTCCATACGCCATAGCCAGTTGGAGTGGGCTGATTGAAGTGCCATAGCCAATGGCAAGGTTCCACGAGCTGATTTTCAATTTCTTCCACTCTTCAACCGACCAGAGTTTCCCTGAAGATTCGCCAGGGAAGGTAACTCCACTTTTTTTTCCAAACCCAAAGTCATCGAAGTACCGATAGAGATGCGGTCGGCCCAGGCTCTTCATGATCTTGTACGCACCAATGTTCGAGGACTTGGCCAGGACTTTCGTAACGGTGAGTGGGCCGTAGGAATTGTGGTCCTTGTGATTGAAGCCGTCATCAGTTTTTATAACGCCATTTCCGCAGTGAATGGAGGAATCCAGATTGAGCACACCCTGGTTTACCGCGGATGCGGCGATGATCGGTTTGATGACGGAGCCAAGTTCGTAGCAATCAGTCACCGGACGGGCAGTGCGGAGCCGCAGTCTGTCGCCCATTCGATAGTCTTCCCACAAATCCGGATCGAATGCGGGTGCGGCCGCTAGAGCGAGGATGTCTCCGGTTGTCGGATCTGTGACAATGCCGAATGTGCTTGTTGGCTGGAATTCTTCATAAAGCCGGTCGAGTTCCTTCTCTACAATTTCCTGCACATTTGCATCAATCGTTAAATGAACATTGCGGCCAGACCTTGAAGGAACGTAATCGAGATCGGGCAGCGCGGTCTTACGATTGCGAACGTCGCTCATCACAGATTGGAATCCGTTGGTGCCACCAAGCTCGGCCTCCCAACTGGATTCGATACCACTCATGCCCTCGCCATGATTGCCGATGGCTCCGAGCACCTGGCCGGCCAGCGAGCCCAGTGGATATTCACGTTTGGGTTCGGTAGTGAAGAAGGCGCCTCGGAAACTACCTAGAGTTCCCTCACTTTCCATCAGGGAGCGCAGCTTGAGTTCTTTCTCAGCATCGAGTCGTCTGGCAACCCAAATGAACCGGGTATGACCTCGTGAGCGAACATGTTCCCAAAGCTCAGAAAAGTCGATTTCGAGCACGCTTGAGAGCGCTGTAGTAAGGGCCTCGAGTCGTTTGAATTTCAGGTTATCGGACAGTCCTTCTTCCCCAGGTCTTCTCAGCGCAGCCGGATCTATGAAAATCGAAGATGCATTTACTGAACTGACAAGCACACGCATTTCTCTGTCAAAGATCGAGCCGCGATAGGCTCGTTTCTTGATTACGCGTTGGTGCTGGCGGGATGCAGTCGCTGATAGGAGATGCTGCGGGTAGTACTGCAGGCGAATGGTACGACCGGCAGCCATCAAAACGCCCAGAGAGAGCACGGCCATTAGCAGGGCTGCGGTGCGAGAGACCGTTCGCGAATAATGTGTCTGACCAGACATGACGAGTTCCCGAAAATTGTAGAGCGATAGCTTCTTACGAAACGCTCCAGCCATGGGGCTGTTGGGCATCTGATAGTGGCAGGCATCCTGGTCCGCCCCCTTACGCGCAGAAGAGGCGGGAACTGGTGGGTCAGGCGTGAGGCAGGTTGTGCGATAAAAGGTGACCAGCGAATCAACAGCCGGGCGCATAGCGTCTGGCCGAAACGTCGCATCAGACCGCCTCGACGTGAAATTCTCTCTGCTCAATCACGCGAGCCCCTTTCGGACTGATGGTCGGAATCAGTTCAACACCTGCAAAGCTGTCGATTCACTGGTTTCACCCAACACACATTCGGTGGCACTTTCACACAACTGGGGATTTGGGAAGTGCCAGAGTTTTCAAAGAGCCTTTGGAGACGAACTTACAGGCCGTTCAATACCAGTCTGGGCTGCAGAATCGCTGTCCAAAGAAATATTCATCTGAGCAGCCCGGTCACGAAGACGGCTGGGCATGCTCTCCTCTGAGAGGATCAGCTCGAGTTCCTGATGGGCTGCGCGAAGTTCAACCTCGCGGTCAATAAACTGGGCAAGCTCATGGCCGAGTCGACCGACGTCACCCCTGAGCGCCACCACTTGGCAACCAAGAGAAAGCGACGCAAGAATCTGAAAAACGAAAACAATTCGAATCATGGGTTTAACCTCTTGGCAGCTCGGAGTTTGGCGCTGCGGCTCCGCGGGTTGGCTGATTTTTCCTCATCAGTCGGCGTACGGGGGCGGCGAGTAAGTAGCTCCCAAAGAGGTCCACCGGCCTGATGCCGACGGCGATGAGCCTGTTTAACCACGCGATCCTCTAGAGAGTGAAAGCTGACACACACAAATACTCCAAACGATTTCACTGTTTGCTCTGCCAAAGTGCAGAGACGATTCAGCTCGCCCAATTCATTGTTGGTGGCTATGCGGAGCGCTTGGAAAGATCTGGTCGCGGGGTGAATTTGCCCCCGCCTACCCGGTATGGTTGCGGCGATGAAATCCGCCAGCTCAACCGTGCTTGTAAATTTCTTAGTCTTTCGCCGGTCAACAATCCTTCTGGCCACACGACGCGAAAATCGCTCTTCACCGTATTCCCAGAGAATTTTGGCCAGTTCTTCCTGCTTCTCATAATTCACTATGTCGGCAGCAGTCCTTTTCTGGCCGACATCCATTCGCATGTCGAGGGCTCCATCATGCTGAAAACTGAAACCTCGAACAGGCTGATCGAACTGCATCGAAGAGACACCCAAGTCAGCTACCAAACCATCAATCTTCTCCAGGCCCAGCGAATGAAGTGCGACGTCCATTTGGCCGAATTCAATCTGAATTGGATGGAATGTCTTGTAGGCGGATAAGCGTTTTGATGCTGCATCAATGGCGACCGCGTCCCTGTCCAGCCCAACGACCGTGGCCCGCCCACGAGTCTCCTGCAGGATGGCCTTCGAATAGCCTCCGGCCCCCAAGGTGGCATCTACGTATACACAACCCGGCCCAGGCTGGAGGACTTCCAACACCTCATTCACCATGACGGGACAGTGCAATAAAGGTTCATTCATCTGCACCACCAATTTTTCAAAGAGCAAAATTCAATCAGTCGAACTTCCGTGGGACTTAAACTGTGCCGCCTCAACGAAATCCGTGAAGCTGTTGGCGACCTTGGCTTGATATTCGTCCCAAAGAGCAGGAGCCCAGACTTCAACCCTCTTATTGACACCGGCCAGGATGACCCTGTCCGAAATCTGGGCTCTCCCCAGCAGTTGGGCAGGCATGTTGACTCGGCCCGTTTTGTCCACTTCAAGGAATTGCGCATTACTAAAGAACCAACGTTCAACCTGTCGCGAAGGCTCATTCTGGAAAGGGTTGTCGTCGAACGCGAAGTGCTCAATAATTTTGTTCCAACCGCTCGGGCTGTACATATACAGGCACTTATCAACCCCCACCGTTGCCCAGAAGCCGAGGATTTCTGGACTTTCTTTCAATAAAACTTGCCTGAGCTTGGCTGGGATGATAAGCCTGCCCTTCGAGTCCAAGGTATGGTCGTACTGCCCAGCAAACATTCAGATTTCCGGATACAGTTAAAATTCCCCACAACTCCCCATTTACCAAGGCAACTACCCCACTTTTCACCATTTCTTCCCACTTCGGAATATTACTGTATTGGTGTTGTGCGTCAACAGAAAACGCTCAAAAAATCATTGTGACTTAAAGATTTAATCAGATATCCATATGCTGAATCCGTTTCAATGTTACGCCTATATATATGGCACCCAAATGTATGGTAGTGAAAATTGAGGTGATACGACTAGAGCATTGGATAGCTCAATCTTCAGCACTCAGCCAATGGCCAAATGCATTGTTCCAACGCATAAGTACGTTTTATGTAACAAACTGGTGGGAGGATTTCAGGAAGGCTTGGAAAAGCCATTCCACAGTGGGGTGGTGGGAAGTGGGGGAGAGATTTCCAGATTGAAAAGTGAAAGCGGAATCACCTCATTACCTCGCAGTATCGTCACGTGCTGTACCGAGCGCATTTCCAAGACCGGTGACTCGGAGAAAACCACCCAAATCAATCGTTGACCACAAGAGTGAGATTGCTATAATTTGCAAATTGAGACGGCTGAGTGTGGCTTTTAGACACGTAAGCCTTCGGGAATGGAGTAGATGGTTGATGTCTCAAAATTGTGCGTTGTAAAACGCAAATCCTGAAGTTGAAACCAGCTTGTATTGGGTTTTGTAATCATGCCCGGTTACACGCTCCGGCACAGCCTGAGCCGAAGGAGTCTTAATGCAGTCTATTCCCACTAAATCACCACATCGCCTTCAAGGATTCACTCTGATAGAAATCCTCGTTGTCGCTTTCATCATCTCCATCCTTGCCGGATTGCTGGTACCATCCATCATCGAAGTTCAGAAGTTTGCCAAAGACAAGGTTTGTAAGAATAACCTTAAGAATATCGGTGTAGCGATGAGCATATATCTGACTCAAAATAACAATTTCCTGCCTCAGGGCAGAGAAAAGACCTCCTCTGGTCAGCAACCTCCTGCACCTGGGTTACCTGCTCCTACCCGTTGGTACAAGAATGATCTGTTCAGGAGCAACATAGCTACCCAACCTGATTTTTCATTATCTTGGCAACAAATCCTTGACAAGATTATGGATGCGAATACACAAGAGGGCTTTGTGTATACAACGCCTGATTATGTGATAGACGATGGGGGGGCGAACCTAGTGAATGAAAGGGGCGTACATGAGGGTTGGAAATGTCCCGTCGCCGGCACCAGTCAAGGGATGTACTTCGGTAATGATATGATCTTCAGCACCAAAGGCGTTACACGTTCTCGCAATCTGGGTAGGGCCCCCTCTCTTGATTCCGGCTCGATAAACCTGGACAAGCTTTCAGAGGCTGGGGTCATTTTTGAAAAAGTGCCCGCCTGCGCTGATGGATCATCGGCGAACACTGAAGACCGCTGGCTTGAGAGGTATAAGAGGCCGGCGAAACAACTGGATCCTGATGGAGACCCAATTCCGCACATGGAATTTATTCATATGAAGGTAACCGGATCTTTTTCGCATAAAGCGCTAACAGGTAATGATTCAGGGCTAGAATTCATGAACGTAGACTTCCGTCACAACAAACGTGCGAATGTATTGACCTTGAAATGGAACGTAGTTGAGTGGAATCAACCCGACAACGGACCACTCGCTACTGCAGACGAGGATTCCGAATATAACAGACTTAAGCGGACCTGGGATTCTATGGTCATTCGCTACCAGCCATTGCCCTAAGTCTTCTTCTAACGAGAAAGCCCAACACGAGGCCAGGTTGGGCTTTTTTATGGCTGGAGATGGGTGATGCTCGGAAGCATTGCAGGCTAATCCGATTTAGCTTTTTCTACAGATTTACGAATCCATTCATTCAAAGCCTCCGCAGGATTCTGAACCACGTTTTTGTCGAAGACAAACTTCTCTTGTCCAGTATTCCTTTTGATCAGGACAAGTCCGTATTCGTAATCGGCGAATAATTCTTTGCAGTACTTAATCGGCTCTCTCTCCTGTTCAGTACAGATATCAGTCAAGTATTCGAGGGCATCGGCCGCAAACTCAATATCGATACTGTGCTTTTCCTTGAAGTCTCTTGCAAACCGACGAAGTTGCTCGCGATTCAATAGATGCGCATTTGTCTTTGCACCCTCAAGCATGGACTTGAGTTGACCTTCAGGGTCCTCTACTACTTCAGGAGTAATGACTAGCTGGTTGATGTCTGTAGATGGTAGTTCGAATTTGAAATGGCGAAGTACACGTTCCAGCACACTCACTAGGGCACGGGCGCCAGTTTTTTCTTCGTGTGCCCGTTCGGCAATCTTTTCCAGAGCCTCGTCCGTGAAATAGACATCGATACCGTAGGAAGACATTGCGTTCTCAACCTGTCGAATAATTGAGCCCTCGCTGTATTTTAAGACCTTGAACAGGTCCTCCGGTTTCAGATCCCTGCAGGTGACACATACGGGCAGACGACCGATGAATTCCGGCTCGAAGCCGTATTCAACAAAATCGACCGACTGAGCAAGACGGACGTAATCCTCCGCCTCTTCTTCGTGGACTTCGGCGGTAAAGCCTACTCGCTTGTCACCCATCCTCCTCTGAATTACATCCGCTATTCCGGTAAAGGCGCCACTGACGATGAAGAGAATGTGTTTTGTATTGATTGTTTTCTGGGCAGGCTTCTTTCCTTGTTGGAAATCCATCATGGACTGAATCTGGGCCTGAATGTCCATTGGGGATCGTACTGGGACGTCAGTCTCTTCCATCAATTTCAAAAGACCGAACTGCACACCTTTGCCACTGACATCTCTACCGCCAGTGCTTCGATCTGATGCAATCTTGTCGATTTCGTCCAGATACACAATTCCGAATTGCGCAAGCTCGACATCGCCATCAGCTTTGTGGACCAACTCTCGCACCAAGTCGTCCACATCAGACCCAACGTAGCCGGTCTCACTAAATTTGGTTGCATCTGCCTTCACAAAGGGAACACCCATCAGTTTGGCGATATTGCGAATCAAATAGGTCTTGCCACTTCCTGTCGGCCCCGTCATTATCACATTCTGTTTGGCATATTCGCTGAGTTGCTCGCCCGATTCGAGACATTTCTTAACGTAATTGTAATGGTCGCAGATGACGGTGGAGAGGACAATTTTGGCTTCGTCCTGCTTTATGACGTAGCGGTCGAGATATTCTTTAATCTGTTTAGGCAGATAATTGAATTCTCTGACCAATCGTCGTGCAGCACTTTCTTCATGAACTTCAACTTCGCCTTCGCCATCCATATCATCCTCTGCGTCATCGGTCGGTGAGGCGGAAAATATGATTTGAGCATCTTCGCCAAACTTTCCCTTCAAAAGTTTTTGTAATTCTTTCTGGAGTTCCTCTGGATTGAATGGCGGTTTTGAATTATCAAACGACATCTGATGCTCCTTTGTTACTCACCGAATCGATTCTGCCATAGTGGCGCACTGAATATAGGTTACTCATACTTTTCTTCAAAGTTTGACACCATTCTGTCACCCCCACACGGGCTTCCAAAAACAGTGCCATGGCAAAAGGTACATTGAGGCTCCTTTCATTTCGTGCAGCGTTCTTGTCCGTCTATAACTTTCCCAAACAAAGCAGGGAACAGGAAACATCGTGCCTTCAACCACTTTGAAACTTGGCGCCAGGCGCGCAGGTAAGTTGGCCTTTCTGGTGGCTCTCATCATTCCCGGTTCGGGCCACATTATTCTTGGAAGTACAATGCGTGGACTTTGCATCTTCGCTGTGGTTGGCCTTCTTCTTGATGGCATCATTGTTGGCCTTTTTGGTCCCGAGACTGGGATCTCCTCCGATTTTCTAATCTTAGGCTCAGGTGGCTGCGCATTCCTTGTTTGGGCCTACAGCCTCTACGACGTATGGAGACGTGCGTTCGGCAGGTATCGTGAAAGTCTCAGGGTTGTTAAGTACAAGCATTTTCGAACGGGCTTGATCCACTATCTGGGTGGTGATTTAGAACGAGCTGCGCGTGAATTCAAGAACGCCATGAAGCTGGATGACGAGGATGTGGATGCTCTGTATTACTTAGCAGTAACCTTTTTGGACAACGGAAATACAAGGGCCGGAATGCGATTGTTGAAAAGGTGTAAAGTATTAGACATGCAAAAAAAGTGGGCCGACGAAGTTGGAAAGTATCTCAAAGACGCTGAATGAAGGGGGAACAAAGGTGAAATGCTACACAACAAATTGTTCAACATTTGAAGGTCTGAAATTAGAAGATCGGCCCGCACCCACTCCGGGCAGGGGGGAGGTGCTTGTGGATGTTCACTCAGTCTCACTCAATTATCGTGACCTTCTTGTCTCAAGTGGAAAGTATGGCTACGAAACCGAAGCACCATTCATTGCGTGCTCGGATATGTCCGGCGTGGTGACTGCCGTTGGAGAAGGCGTAGGGGGATTCGAGCCAGGACAGCGCGTGTTTAATTCGCCATTCAAGAACTGGCCAACCGGTGACTTGAAAGCGGAGTGGGCAACAACTTTCGTTGGTGGAAATGGTCTCGATGGAGTTCTCGCCGAACAGTTGGTCTATCCCGGCAAGTCTCTAATTGCATTGCCTGACAATCTCACGATGGAGGAAGGAGCTACTTTAACCGTCGCCGGGCTCACGGCATGGGCAGCAATCGTGACTCATGGGAAAACGCGCCCCGGGGATTGGGTTCTCTTACACGGAACGGGGGGTGTTTCCATTTTCGCCGCGCAGCTTGCATCTGCCCTCGGTGCGCACCTAATCATGAGCACATCCAGTGAGGAGAAGGCCAAGCTTGTCCGTGAGAAATTCGGAGTGGATCACACCTTTGACTATCGTGAGGCAGACTGGGCCAAGCAGGTTAAGAAGTGGACTCGTGGCGGCGCGAACGTAGTTGTCGAAGTTGCTGGCGGAGGTTCGCTTGGAGCCTCACTCAAGGCATGCACATTCGGTGCACGGGTTGCCGTCATTGGTGTCCTCGACGGTTTGGAAAGCCAGATCAATGTTTTCGATCTTATTCGTCACCAGATAACAGTTCGCGGTATCTACATGGAATCTACCGAAGTGCTGCACGCCTTCGCCAGGGCGATAAAGACGATGAACATTAAACCAGTGGTCGATAGAGTGTTCCCCTTTGCGCAGGCCAGAGATGCCTTCGAATACCTGAAGTCTCAGCGACACATGGGAAAGGTAGTCATCAATATTCGTTGAGTCCGATTCAACTCTAAGGCCCTGCCCCACCGCGGGTTGAATTCCCGATGTGGGTCTGTAGGATTCCGCCCCCCAAAGAGAGCCCTGTTTGCGGATACTCTGGAGAAATTCACCCTCAGGGCGATCATCTTTTTGTTTCGGCAGAATTCACATGAAAGGCTCACACCATGGCAGTCAAGGTGAATATTCCAACCATGCTGCGGACCCTCGCCGGCGGAAACGCGTCCGTTGCAATAGATGGCTTAACCATGTCGGAGGTGCTTGATAATCTTGAAGTGCAGTGCAGTGGAATCAAGGAACGTCTGGTCGATGACCAGGGTCGCGTCCGCCGCTTCATCAATGTCTACCTCGATGGTGAAGACATCCGATATCTCAGCGATCTCGACACTAAAGTAGGCGATGCGAAGGAAGTATCCATCGTCCCTGCTGTAGCCGGTGGCTGATTGAAAAATTGCTTTGTAGAAAGGCCGCAAGTGATTTATTGCTTGCGGCCATTTTTAATGGTCAACAATCTGTGAGAGCCTGAGTGACCAGAGTTGTTGATCAGATCTGACTCTGAACCATAAAGCCTGAAGACAATGCTTAAGATAACCAGGTCCGCTCTCGATTCTATATACAGTCATGGAGAGGAGACTTTTCCCGACGAATGCTGCGGTTGCCTTGCCGGGCCTTCAGATGGTGACGAGGTTACTGAAGCGATTCCCTGCACTAATATCCAGAATAAGCTGCATGAGAGAGACTCGGGTCAATACCCGCGCACTGCCAGGGAAGCGTTCAACATCGACCCTTTGGAACAGATGAAGATTGAGGAAGCCGCGGATGCGAGAGGTCTCAAACTCTTCGGCTACTACCATTCACATCCGGATTGTGAATCCTATTTCTCCGCCGAAGACACCAGCCAGGCCACTTATCCGACTACCGACGATGAGGAAGGCCCTCGTGAACCTATCTGGCCTGATGCCCACCAACTCATTGCGTCCGTAAAGGACGGCAAGGCTGATTACGCGAAAGCTTTTATTTGGGATGCTGCTGCAAAGGGTTTTGCTGAAGAAGATATCCAAGTATCGAGCTGAGCCTACCCCATCATCTCCTGCACGATTCCGGGCACTGCCTTTAGAGCCTCATCCAGCTTGGAAGGATCTTTCCCCCCCGCCTGCGCCATGTGCGGCTTACCGCCACCACCGCCGCCGACAATTTTTGCCACGGCACCGACGATCTTTCCCGCCTGAACAGTCTTCACAAGGTCGTCCGTCACTACAGCGACAATATTAACTTTGTCTCCGATGGCAGCGGCCAAAACGCCGACTCCGCTTCCGAGTTGCTGGCGCAGTGAGTTGCCAGCGTCTCTCAACTCGTCTGGGCTGTCTGATTCGATCTTCGAGGCGATTACCTTGACCCCGTTCACGTGCAGCGCTGCTTCGACAAGGGCACCCAGACCGGAAGAGGCTGATTCTGACTTCAGCTTCTTGAGCTCCTTTTCGAGATACTTCCTTTCCTCGATCAGAGATTCGATCTGTTTAGGAATATCTTCAAATCTCGCCGACGGAAAAAACGCCTTGACCTGACTGAGCATACGCTGTTCCTGCAGCAGAATCTCTGCGCTCACGTCACCGGTAACAGCTTCAATGCGGCGAACTCCGCTGGCGATGCTGCCTTCAGATAAAATCTTGAAGTGGCCCGTCTGGCCAGTCGATTTCAGATGCGTACCTCCGCAAAGTTCGAGGCTGTAATCGCCGACCGAAACCATGCGAACCGTATCTCCATACTTCTCGCCGAACAGTGCCATAGCACCTGCTGCCCGGGCCTCATCGAAGCTCAAGAGCTTTGTCTGGACAACAAGATCTTCACGTATTTTTTGATTAACCTGCCGTTCGATCTCTTCTATCTGTGCAGGGGTCACCCCCTCAAAGTGCGTAAAATCGAAACGCAGACGTTCAGGTGAAACCATCGATCCGGCTTGCCTGGCGTGCTCGCCAACTGTCTCGCGCAGGGCAGCATGCATGAGGTGCGTGGCCGTATGATTTCGCATGGTGTTAAGCCTCCGTGCGGTGTCGACCTTGCCTGTGAGTTCTACGCTCATATCTTCCGGGAGACTGTCGACCAAATGCACGAATCGATCGCCCTCTTTCCAGGTATCAACCACGTTGGCCAGGAAATCATCTGCTATGAGAGTACCCCTATCCCCACTTTGTCCCCCAGACTCTGCGTAAAAAGGCGTTCGGTTCAGGACGACGTGAAACTGGTCTCCTGATCTTCGAGCCTCGCAGATGTTACAAATTTCAGTGAGAGATTCGTACCCGGTGAACTCTGAATGCTCTCCCTCACGAACGACCTGCCATTCTTCCGCCGCTCCGTTGGCCAGCTTTGCCTTACCTGCGGCCCTGGCGCGATCTTTCTGCTCGTTCATCAATTGGTCGAACGTAACCATGTCGACACCGATACCGATTTCACGTGCCATTAATTCGGTGAGGTCACTCGGGAACCCATAGGTGTCGTACAGCTTGAATGCTTCGTGACCTGGGAAGACTGTGGAAGTAGATTCTTTGAGTTTGCCAGCGACGTTCTCAAAGAGTTCGAGGCCGCGATGAAGGGTTCTGCCAAAGCTTTCTTCTTCACCCTTGATCACACGCTCGATGTGGTCCTGGCGTTCCGCAAGTTCTGGAAAGAAGCCACCCATCTCGCGAACGAGAGTTGCCACGATCCGGTAAATGAACGGTTCATTCAATTCGAGCGTTCGGCCAAACCTTGAGGCTCGGCGAAGCAGGCGACGAAGCACATAGCCACGGCCTGCATTGGACGGCAGCGCACCGTCCGCAATAGCGAAGGACAGGGCACGCACATGGTCCACTATGACTCGCATGGCAATCCGGTTGGCCCCCTCATATGGGCGGCCGCAGATTTCTGAGAGAGTGTCCAACAGCGGCCTGAAAATGTCAGTGTCGTAGTTGGAGCTCTTGCCTTGAAGCACTGCGGTCAAACGTTCCATACCCATGCCGGTATCGACGTGCTTGAAAGGCAGTTCGACGTCAGTTCCGTCCTGCTGGCGGTTGTATTGAATGAAGACCAGATTCCACAATTCGATCACATCCGCCCGGTCGGCATTTATGTCCGCAGGAGTGCAGCCATTTTCAGTCAAGTCAATGTGAAGCTCGGAGCAGGGGCCACAAGGGCCGGTTTCACCCATCATCCAGAAATTATCTTTGTCACCGAATTTCAGCACATGCTCAGGATTGATGTCGGTCATTTCTCTCCACAGTCCCATGGCCTCGTCGTCGGAATGATGAACTGTGGCCCAAAGCCGATCCTTTGGCAGCCCGAACACGCCGGTCAGGAGTTCCCAAGCCCAGAGGATCGCTTCCTGCTTGTAGTAATCGCCGAAGGACCAGTTACCCAGCATCTCAAAGAGCGTGTGGTGATAGGTATCCACGCCCACTTCTTCAAGGTCGTTGTGCTTGCCACTGACACGGATGCATTTCTGTGTGTCAACGGCACGCGAATACGGGCGCGTGCCTGTGCCGAGAAAGACATCCTTGAACTGGTTCATTCCGGCGTTCGTGAAAAGAAGCGTGGGATCGTCCTTTGGGAATACCGGCGCGCTACGTACGATTTCGTGGCCTTTGTCTTTGAAGAAATCCAGGAATGTCTGGCGGATTTCAGAGGCAGTTCTCATGGGAGTTTATGCTGGGTCGGGGGTGAAAAGCGGCGGATTATAGCAGTCGCCATCTACCAGGCCAGAGCGGTCGGGCAGGGGAATAGTTGATGGTTGTCGCCACATCGCCAAGTTGATGGGCGGTGCAATCAGTCAACAAAGCCGCGTTCATCAAACTTGATGGATTTTGGATCCTCGCCCATCTCGATCCGATCCATGAGAAGATTCACGACTTCGTCGCATTCCTCGTTCTCGTCGTGGCCCGCATGACCTTTTGTCCAAGACCATTCGATCTTGTGTTTAGAGGCTTCAGCTTCTAAGGCCTGCCAGAGCTCCTTGTTTTTTACTGGCTTTTTGTTCGCCGTCTTCCAGTCGCGTTTTTTCCAGCCGTGTATCCAGTCGGTGATGCCCTGGAGGGTGTATTTACTATCAGAGACAAAGAATACATTGCTTGGGCCCTTCAAGGCTCTCAGCCCTTCGATGGCAGCTGTGATTTCCATTTTGTTGTTGGTGGTAAGGCTTGCGGCACCGCCGATGACGCGGCGGTTTTTGCCATCGGTAAGAACCGCTGCCCAGGCGCCGTGCCCGGGATTTCCTCGGCAGCCGCCGTCGCTGTAGATGTGGATTTTTTTTGAGTTGTCTGGCATGCAATTATTCCGGTGCTGTATCCAGTATCTCTACCACCTGATCCACTTTCAGAATTCTGAAAAGCGGACGCAAATCGGAATGGATATTGGTCAAGGTCAGTGTGCCGGAATGTTCGCCCATCACTTTTTGCAGTTTGGTCATGTGGCCTACAAGCCGGCTGGAGAGAAAGTAAACATGTTCGAAATTCAGAGTCATCTGTTTGTACCTACCGGTGAAAGCGACTTTTTTCAGATGTTGGAATATTCGTTCCACAAGGTCTGTAGCGAGGATCTTTCGGTGCTCGAAAATGAAGTTGATGGTGTCTTCTTCCGGCTCATCCCAGATGAGCGGAAGATCAGCGATTCCGTCTTGTGTCGTCCGCCGCTCCCTCGAGTCTTCAGCGGTTGATTCACTTTTCGACTTCGCGGTTCCCTTCCTTTTATTGTTGGACAGGACGTCCGTTTCCAGGCCCTCCTGCTTCTCCTTGAGCTCTTCGGTAGAAGGTGCTTTTGGCTGGGCGGCTTGCAAGCCGGTTGGGGGAGGGGTTTCGCCAAATTCTTCCAGGGCTTTGGCTTCGTTCTCGGAGATCTCGAGTTGCTTATCCAGCCCCATGATGGAAAGGGTCTTGAGTACGGGCTGGCCTACGTTGCAGAGCTTGAACTTGCCGCCACCTCTTTCGAGTGTCTTATGAAGGCGTACCAGGTGGCCAATCATCAGGGTGGCCATCATTTCGATGGGGTTGAGATTCAGAACCATGGCTACGCTCTGATTATCTTCGATAAGCACTGTGAGTTCTTTGTCTGCCTGGTTGGCCAAGCCGACATCGATCCACTTTGCGAACTCAGTGAACCGGATCAGGATGACGCTTCCTGCCAGATGAATCGTGAAAAGCGGTTTCTGTGAAATTGCTGTGTTTGTCATAAAACTCAAACGGATCCAGTTGCCCCGACACTGAGGCTCAGCATGGTGATGTCATCGTGCTGCTCTGCACCGGAGACGAATTCTTCTAAATCTTTGACCAGCAAGCTAAGGTAGCCGTTCTGGGTCTGGGCGGCAATTTCGACGACATCTTCCTGCAGACGAGCCAGGCCAAACATGTCATTCTCCCGATTCTTTGCTTCGACGACGCCGTCTGTGTAGAGCAGGATGACATCGCCTGTTTCGAGCTGGACCTCAACATCAGTCAGAAACGGGGAGACATCTTCAACAGCGCCTAGAGCAACCCCCGCGCAGTCAACGGGCAGGCACAGGTTAGTCTTGCGATTGAATCGTAAAGGATGCTCGTGTCCAGCATTGCAAAATCGCAAGATGTTGTTCTTGCGATTCCAGATACCGTAAAACATGGAGACGAAAACACCGGATGGAGTTTCCCGATAAAGCATCTCATTGAGCCGCTGCAGCACGGTGGAAGGCGAAGCATCCGGCGAGGCCATGAGGTGCAGCACCGCCTGAGACATCACTGTCACCAAAGCGGCAGGCACGCCCTTGCCTGAGACATCTCCGATGGCCAGCCCGTATTTGTCGTCGCCCAGATCGATGACGTCATAAAAATCGCCTCCGACGACTTTTGCGGGCAGGTTATATGCTTCAACTTTTGCATTCGGTATCTGCGGCAGCTTGTCGGGTAGCAGGTCGACCTGGATGTTGCGGGCAATTCCCATTTCGTAATCAGCGGCTTCTCGTTCTTCAGAGAGGCGTTCACGCAGATGCTGCAGATCTGCTATTTCGGAGGAATCAGACCTGAGGGAAAGTTTCCTGACCGCGCTCATAAGTTGGTTGGCCTCGATCAATAGCGCGGCATGGCGTGCAAAGACCTGTAGCAAGTGAAGCTCCCGCCCGCTGAAAGACCCCTCCTGACGGGAGAAAACCCCAATCATGCCGATGACGTGACCGCGAATCTCGAAGGGCGCGATGACCATCCCGAGGAGGTTCTGTTCCGTCATTTCAACATACTTTGCGTGATGCCGAATATCGTTGATAAGGACGGAGCTTGCCTGCTCCTTGACCTGTTTGTAGACCTGTTCGCCAAAGGCGATTTTTTCGGCGCCATTGACTAGCGTTGTGGGCTCTTCATTTGGTTCGCCAAAGACCTGGATGGCGCAGACATCGGCCTTGAGAACGCTCCGAGCAGCTTCGGAGAAACGCTTGAGGAGCGGCATCACTTGTACCTGCTCCAGGAACTGGTGCGAGATATCGCTGAGCATTTCGAGGACTTCTGTCTCCGGTGTTGTGTCCGCCACTTTGAGCCGAAGTTTCTCCGATTCGATATCGGCTCTTCGGCCAACTTTATCTGCACGAGAGCAGATGAGGTAGGCCATAAAAACGAGTACCAGCATTGCCAGATTCCACGCCGCAAAGAGCCCCTTCGTGCCGGAGGCAGAGAAGAGCTGCAGATAGAGCAGAATCATTCCAAGATTTGAAACAAATAGGATGGACAACAGCAACCAGCCGATCTGTGTGGAGCGTGCTCGCATCCCGGACAACTCCGTCAAAGGAACATCAGAGGAAATTCTCGAACGTCAGGGGTGGGCATCTGCCGTCTGTGATTCAGAAGTGGGCAGGAATTTAATGAGCTCGAGTTCGTTTCCATCTGTGCCATATTCATGGTTCACCTCGTCCATGAACGAACGCATGATGTAAATTCCAAGACCGCCTCGCTGACCTCTCTTCAAGTGTTCCGCGAGGGTGAATGTGTCTCTCTCAATGGGCGAGAACGCCTTGGCTTTGTCGATAATTTTCAGGATCATCCTGTCTGCACCGAACTGCATTTTGACGTAAACGGATTGATCACCTGATTCATCTTCATAACCGTGGAGCATCACATTTGTGCAGGCCTCATCCGCGGCCATCTCAATCTTGGCAGCATCCTCTTCACTGAAGCCAAACTCCTTCGAAGCGTTGCGCACGACGTAGCGGATCAGGTGAAGGAACTCCACCTGGGCCGGAACACACATCGAAATTAATTTTGATTCTTCGGACATATTTCTTACCAATTAACTTCCGCTCTTCACACTCCCGCTATCAAGATTGGCCAGAGCCGCCTCAAGAGAATCTGCAATCGTGATCACTTTTGAAAAACCGAGGACATCAAAGATGCGGCGGATGCTGACCGGCATGTTCGCAATCTGCAGACTGCCCTCAATCTGCGAGAGATGGCTCCACGCATTAAGCAACACCCCAATACCCGCACTGTTGATGTATTCAAGTTCTTCAAGGTCAACGATAATATTCTTTGCTGCATCGCCCACGACTTCATTGATTCGTACTTCAAACTGCTGGATATTTCCTGCATCAAGATATCCGCACACTCTGATGCACTGGGCTTCGCCCTTGCCGAAGCCGACCACTTCTTCTGTGATGGTGAATGATTCCATGGGTTAAATCCTAGTCGTCAGGCTTGTCCAAAGGTAAGAGCAGCTTGAATGTTGTGCCTGTTCCTGGATGGGTTGTCAGTTCTATCATCCCGCCGTGCTCTTCAATGATTTTGCGAGTAACAGCCAGACCTATTCCGGTGCCTCGCGAGCCCTTGGTGCTGAACATTGCCTGGAATATTCGGGGAAGGACCGCATCTGGGATCCCTTCACCCGTATCGGAAACGCTCAGCTCAAGAAACGCGGGTGCATTATGACTGTTCCTGATCCTTGTGGCAAGGGTCATTTTGCCGCCATCCGGCATGGCGTCGATGGCGTTGTTTATGAGATTCAGCATGCACCGATAAATCTGATCCTTGTCAACATGAATCTCGCCAGTCTCGGCTTCGAGGGACAAAGAAATTTGAATCTCATGATGCGCCGCTACAGGCTCGACTTCTCTGGCGGTATTTTCAAGAAGCTGATGGATATCCACCTCCTGGCGAGTCGGCTCCCTCGGTTTCGCATAATCGAGGAGATCCATGGCCAGATTCGTGAGCTTATTCGTACTCCGCCGCATCGTGCCCCAGGCGGCCCTGACACTTTCGAGATCCCCTTTCTCCAAACCTTCATCAATCAGTTTGCGTCCGACCTGAAGCACGGTGTTCAGGTTCTTGATGTAGTGGCCAATCCCCATAACCGTCATTCCAATCGTGGCGATACGTTCTCCTTCGATCTGCTCCTGGTACAGCCGCAGAACGTCAAGCGCAATCGCCGAGGCACTGCTGATCATTAGCAGCGCCTCGGTCTGGACTTCGCTGAAGCCTTCCTCCGAGCGCATCTTATTGACACTGATGGCACCGATGGTCTGCTCGTGACTGCGGAGAGGAACAACGAGGGCGTGGGTAATGCCACGGCCCCAGGCCGGGCTCTGGAACTGGGTATGCACAAGGTTCGGGCCCAGGCTCAACATCCGGCCGGTATCGATCACCCATTTCGCTATGCCGTCAGAGCGGTTAAGGGTGTCAGGCTTGAGCATCTCAGCCTCCAGGCCACGAGAGGAAGCGATCTCGAGCTTCCTGGAATTTCTGTTGAGCAGGATCACCGAGCCTGAATCTGCATCCATCTCGACCATCGAAAGATCAAGAATGAGTTGATAAAGCCCTTCCGCATCGAGAGTGGCATTGATCCTTTCGGTGGCAGTCTGCAGGCGTGCGAGCGTGTGGTTGAGGTTTTCAAGTTCACTGATCTTAGACCGGAGCGAATTCTGATAATGCACCTGTTGCAGTGAGAGCGAGAGGTGCGTGGAAAGAGTCGAGAGAATACGTTCTTCTTTAATTCCGAACGCGCCATCCACCCGACTGCCCACTGCGAGAATTCCAGCCAGTTTTCCCGCGGAGAAGACCGGCATCGAAAGATTCGATCTCAATTCTTGGTTGGCACTAATGTTGTCCGATTTTTTCGGGCCCTGGATCACGCGGAACGGGAGGACAGGCACGCGGCGCTGAGCGAAAGATTCAAGATCGTCTGCCACGGTATCACGGATCGATTTCAGGCATTCTTCAGCCGGCTCTACCCGCGTAATAGCAAATGATTCAGCATCCTCATTTTGAATTAGAGCGGCGACGGCCAGATCGCAGGGAAGCAGCACAAGGCAGTTGTCCAGAAATACTTCGATGGCCTGGTTGCGGGTTACTAGATCATCGAGCCTGTTGAGGACCAAGTCATCGAGACGAGTTTGTTCTCTCACCTGTTGCTGGTGGTAGCTCTCTCCCCGCTCCTCTGACACCTCAGCCCCAACCTCCCGCACAAGAATTGCGAAAGCGCCATCGACCTCATCTTCTTCGGGGCGAAGTTGAAGTATGCAGCGTATCCATCGGCCACCAAAAGATCTGAATTGACGGTCTAAATTCGCTGAGGCTGATCCAACCATGAGGATGTCAAGGACGGATTCCTGAGAGGCTTCCCCGCGAAACAGCCAGTCACAATGTTTGCCGATCACATCCTGGTAGAACACGCCAAACATGCGTTCAATGCCGCGAGAACACGAACGGATGCGTCCTTCGGTATCCAGTGAAATTTCACCGAGGTCGATGGTGTGGAGCTTCTCAGCGACATCCTCCGAGGGCATAACGAACTCTTGATCGTAAGGGTTAGTTGGGGATGCGATTCTATGTCGCAGGGAACTGCCTTCAATACGGGCGCGCAAATCGTACGAATCTCCGCCTTAATCTCCGATCTTCTCGAGTCTTTGGACCTAAGATCGGTAGCAGATGCTAAATCAGCCATTCACCCCTCACACACGTTGCCCCCCCACCACCTTCCCGCCACAATGAACTTGCGACTGTTCGCTCCCCCTTGCCTTGGTGGCTATGCAGAAACGGATTTACGGCCTCGAAACTGAGTACGCGCTGCTCTACTACCCGGACAATCCGGGCAGCCCAACACCAAATCAGAAACACATCTACGAGCTTTTCGTGGATGTGCTGCAGGAGAACTATGCCACCGCACCGGCGCTCTACAGGAAGCAGGGACTCTTTCTCGCTAACAGCAGCCTGGTTCATTATGAAGCTCGTGGCGACAGCTACTATCATGGGGTGATCGAAGGCTGTACCCCTGAGTGTATCTCACCCAAAGAGGTGCTGACTTATCAAAGGGCTACGGACAGCATTCTGCGCGAGATGATTACCAAGACCGAAGAGCGTCTGGCAAACCAGGGCTTCCGCGGCCGGCTGGTCATCGGCAAGAACAGCTCCGATTCGCATGGAAACAGCTATGGCTGCCACGAAAACTACCTGGTCGAAGATCCCGTGTACCCGCTGCTGTGGATACTGTATCCGCTGGTCATCCTGTGCGTGATTTTGATCGGCGTACCAATCCTATGGACGCTCGGCACTGTGTTCGTGACCGTCCTGTTCATTTTTCTTACCTCGGTGGTACTCCGGCAGATTAGCGCCCTTCTGTCGCGCCTGCCTTTGATCGGATTTGCCTTCGAGCTTTTCGAGCGTCTTTTCAGCACTCCGAGCCGTTTTGCGGAGCGAGTCCCTGAGCAGGAATGGCTGAAAGTCTTGAACTACATCATGCAGTTTGCCTTCCTCCCGCCGGTCGCGTTGCTTTCTTTTGTGCTCAGCAGAACGACTTTCAGAGCGGTGAAACGTAACCTCACTTCGTTTCTTGCGACTCGCATCCTATTTACGGGCGCCGGTTTTCTGACGTTTGATGAGGATGCCCCTGGGCTCCATCTTTCCCAGAAGGCGACGTATATCCGTTCGGTAATGAAGATTTTCTGGGATGATCAGAATAAGCCCATCTACGACATTAAGAACTTTATCTTTGAAATCGGCTCGCCCCTGAGAAAACACAAACGTCTGCATCTTTTGTGCAGCGATTCAAACATGTCAGAGGTTTCCGAATACCTGAAAGTAGGGACAACGGGGCTCGTTTTGCAGATGATCGAAGCGGGCGCCGACTTTTCCGACCTGCAACTGAAATATCCGGTCGCCGCAATGAAAATGGTCTCGAAAATCGGTCCAGGCGTCCTGCTTGAATTAGTGAATGGTGAAAAAATGTCCGCGCTTCAGATTCAAAAAAAGTATGCAGAGGCGGCCCGAAACTTTCTTTCTGAAGCCAGGAAGGGGGTGCGCGAAGATACCCTGATTGCCGAGCTATGGACGGAGATTCTAGAGCGGCTGGATGGAAACCCGGGCGCCCTCTCTGCGCAACTAGACTGGGCCATCAAGAAGCGTCTGATGGATGAACACATCCTCGAACGAACGAACTGGCTGAAGTTTTCACAATGGGGCACCGTCATTGAAAAACTGCGGGAACTCGCCGAAGACCCGGTTGATTTTGCCGAATATTCCTTCGATGGATTGCAGCGCGTGTTGTCAGAATCCCGGTTCGCAGTACTGGAGGCGATGGTCCATAAGCTCGATCTGGATACGGAGGAGTTCCAGTTCTTTTATGACCTTTGTTATGAAATCAGAAAAATTGATCTGCGTTTTCACGAGATCAGCGCTGAGGGTGGTTACTACGACTGGCTATCCCAGGAAAATATGGTCCGAAAGCTGATTCGGGCTGAGGAACTCGACCTGGCCCGCACCACTCCCCCCCGCTACACCCGCGCCAATATCCGCGGCCACTATGTCGCCATGTGTGCGCGCCAGCATTACGACATGCAGGTCGGCTGGCGAAAAATCAAGAATCGTACCCTCAAGAAAACCATCATCATGAATGACCCCTTCCGGCATGAACTGGACGCCTTTGGGGAAGATCAGTGATGAGGAATGAGTAATTCTGACAGTGCTGACGGATGGGTGGGCGCTGGCAGAGAATGTGATCGACGCTCAATACTTGTTCTGAAGAGGGCACGGGCTGGCGACTCGATTACTGATGCCAAGTAATCCCTCAAGGTCACATCGTCTTTGACGAGCCGATTCGGAGTTTAAGCATCGAGGATCACTCTCGATCTGCAGTCCTCTACGACTCTGGCCTTAGTCGTTACTCCCAAAGTACCGCAGGACTGTCCCCAGGAAGACTTTTGTAGATCTCACAATTTCAGCAATCGGCACAAATTCAAGGCTGGCGTGCGGGGTGCCATACACACCGTGATAAATACAGGGAACTCCAGCGCGTACGAATTGTGAAACATCGCCGACTGATTTGAACCCGCCAAACGGGAGTTCTTTACCGGTCGCATCTTTGAAACCAGAGCGCAGGGCTCTGACGATGGGCTCGTCTTCCTCGAGCCGATATCCATCCCGGACTGGCAGAAGATCGTATTCGACGGTTACCCCGAACTCCTTTTCGACGGTTTCTTTCAGTTCGGCGAATTCACCAATCACATCGTCTTTTGTTTTCTCCGGCGCGTACCTGCGTGTGCCGACAATCTCGCAGAGGTTGGGCAGACGGTTGAAATAATCGCCGGTCTGGACTTTGCCGACAAAGTAGCTTTCAGGACCGACAAACGGAAGGTCGTGCGGGGCCATCTTCTTATTGCGCTCTTCAAGAATGCTCAGGATTCGATTCAATGCTCGAACCGGATGCGGTACGTCAGGTGTAGCGGAGTTTTCATGTATGACCTCCCCTTCGCGGGTGATGCGAATCGTCCAGATGCAGAGACCCTTGCCGATAATCGGAGCGCAATCCCACGGGCCTTCGACATTGATACACGCGTCTCCCTTCACACCGTTCTTCAACAAGGCATCGAGAGCTTCGCTTCGGCCGGCCGGGGCTTCGTGCATCCCGTGGCATGTGAGCAGCAGTGTGCCTGGCAGTTTTACCCCTGCCTCGATCAACACCCGAGCCACCTCCGCCATCGAAGCAAGACCGCACTTCATATCCGCTGCACCGCGGCCATAGATGGTTCCGTCTTTGATATAGGGCTCGCAATGTTCGACAGGTATCGCGTCGATGTGGCCATCCATCTGAAGAGTCGGGCCACTCGGATCACCTATGAGACGCCCGATTACGTTTGGATTTTCCGGCACGTCGTATTGAACTTCCAGCTCCAGTCCAGTGTCCTTGATGACGTCCGCATAGTACCCGGCAGCCTCCACGCAGTTGCCGGTCGGGCTCGGGATCTTGACGAGATTGAAAGTAAGTTCAGTGAGACGTTTTTCGGAGACTCTGCTGAGGAGGTCTGGCATGACTTATGTGAATTGTGGTGTTGGATGTGTTAACGGAAGGCAAAATAAAAGTTAAAAGAACTCGACCTTGCTCATTCACTCAAGACAATCAAAGACAGAACATTTTGCAACAGAATCATGTGATGCAGAAATCATTCTGTCTACCTTGTCCATTTCAGATATGTTCACTCAGGCCGTAACAGTGCTGCCCAAATCATGAATATCGACGTATCTGACATTCTGGACACCGCTCAGCCCTTCATTGATGACGACCGGATCGCCGCGTGCCAGGGATTGACCCGGCGATTTCATCCGGCAGCTAAACACTCTGACGAGCCTGTGCTGGACAGGACCCTGAAGTGTGAGGGAAATATTTTCGCACCGGTCAGCGTGCTGAAGGATCAGCCCGACTGCAGTTACCGGATGTGGTATCTCTGCCACCACGAGGACGGCCATCAGTCGGTGCACTGCGCACTGTCGGCGGATGGGTTGAACTGGGAAAAGCCGGCACTGCAGGACGATGGCAGCAACCTGAACACGTTCAATGACGGAACACCACTTGACGATACCGTGTGCAGGGTCATTCACGACCTCGAAGACCCTGATCCGTCGCGGCGATACAAGATGATTTATTACCGGAACAGCTACTTCCTGGCGTATTCACCGGATGGCACGATCTGGACTCCTCACGGCCAAGATCCGGTTTGGCCGAACGGCTCCGGCGACGGGCTCGAAGAGTGCTTCTTTTTTTTGCGTGACGAGCGGCTCGGCAAGTGGCGCGGTTACATGCGCGTCTGGCAGCGTTATCAAACAGTTCGCCTGTTATCTCTCGGCGAAAGCGATGACCTTATCGAGTGGAGCGGCCCCACTATCATCTGGTCGGCCGGACCGGAATTTGGAACCGGGTCCCAAATTTATGGGATGAATGTCTTCATCGACAACGGCATCTATTGGGGCCTGCCTTGGGTTTTCTACAGCAGCGAACCGCTGGACCCGCGAGACCAGCAAACCATCCGTATCAAACTCGGGTTCAGTCGTGAAGGCCGAGAGTGGCAGGCGGTCTTTCCGGAACAGGATGTGGTTGCGCTTGGCGAACCGGGAGCATTCGACAGCGAAATGATTCACTCTTCTTGTCCAATCGTGCCGGGGACCGATCAGCACCGCTTTTACTACTGCGGGCACTCAAACAAACACGGCGACAGCACGCCGAAACCAGGTGGGATAGGGCTGGCAACCTTTCGCCGGAGCGGATTCGTCTCTCTGCATACTGAGAAGGAAGGCATCCTGCTGACGAAACGATTTCTATTCAAAGGCAACGAGCTGCGCATCAACGCAAAGACCACTGCAGGGGGCAGTATCGAAGCCGAATTGCTCGCAGACAATGGCGACCTCATGGACGGCTACCTATATGCCGACTCAGATCCATTCACCGGCGATGCTACCGATCATGCGCTCTCCTGGCGCGGAAAAAGCGATTTGAGTTCGCTTGCAGGGCAAGCGCTCATGCTTCGACTGCGAGTAAGAAATTCAGACCTGTTTGCTTTTCGTTCCGCGGGGCCCAAAGCGCTGTTCACTGCAGTTGCGGGGCCGCCTCCGGTTCGTTGCGGAGTTTGCACGAATCCTCCGGTCATCGACGGCAGACTGGATGACAGTTGCTGGCAGGACTTCGGGAATTCAGGAGTGGCCGAGGATTTTGTGAAGTTCGAGAAGCTGGAGCCCGCTCCGGTCAAGACCCGCGCCATGTTCACTCGCGACAAAGACCACCTGTATATCAGTGTGGACTGCGAAGAGCCGCTGCTGGATAAGCTCGTCGCCACGCATGAAGAGAACGAGCCTGAATTCAATTTCAGCGAAGACGATATGATCGAAATCCGGTTGAGCGCACCGGGGCAGGGCACTTTTTTCAATCAGTTGTGCGTGAATGCCGCAGGCAAACGATTCCAGGCCTGGTTCAGTGTCGAAGAGGGTGGAAGCAGAATTATCAGCAACGTGGAGTGGCAGGCCGCTGTATCGCAACTCGCCGGCCATTGGTTCGTCGAGATCGCAATACCATTCGCGTCACTCGACGCCCTTCCACCTGCAAGCGGGGAACGCTGGCAACTCCACGTCATCCGCCATCGCCAGACAGATGGCTACACGGTCTCCTGCTGGTCATGTATGTTCGGCAAAGTGCATCGCAATGATTTGAGCGGCGTGCTGGTGTTTTCGTAGTGCTTTCGTGGTCTCGACGCTCCGCGGCGAGTCTTCTTCTAAGCCCTCGGGGAGCGAGAGCAAGAGTAGAGACTCACTTTGTAACCCCTCCGCGTGACGCGGAAATCTTTCCCGGGAGCGGAAGCGTCTCGCTTCCTTGCGGAGGCGAGACGCCTCCGTTCCCAGGTTTGGCTCGTTTTGCCTGGCGGATTCCTGGCCAGCCACGATTTCAGGCTGAATATTCGCGGGAAATTCTGAATGACGTCACACCGAACGGACTCGAGGTCCACTTGAGTCATTTGGAAATCTTCGCCCCGGAAGATCGTGTCGCAGGCTTGAAAACAGGTGCGGGAGGTTCGATTTTCTCGAACATCATTTGCTCAATATCAGAAAGTGGATCGACTTGAATAGAGCAGCTCGACCCTCGAAGCGCTTCGGGGGCTGACACTTATCCGGTTCAAAGATAATGAAGTCAGCGTTATAACCCGGCCTCGTTGAATCGGCTCAACTTATTACTCGCACAAAAATCGGGGAAACAACCATGCACGAAGTGACTGCAGAAGAGAGGTTTCTGTTCGATATACAGGGGTATCTGATTCTACGCGGAGCGATTGACGGTGACCTGATCACGGCGCTGGATAAGGCCCTGATCGCTAACGAAGCGATCGACCACGACGAAAGTTGGGCAGAGGGATTACCAATCGTCGCTGGCCAGCACTTCACCAAAGACACGAACACCGCCAATCAGATCCGGCTCAACGGCCTTCCCCGGCTCGACCCGGTCTTCGATCAGTTGATCGCACATCCGGCCATTCTGCCTTACCTCAATGAATTCATAGGCGAGCCGCAGCTTGTGAATACATGGTCGATCTCAAAATTTGAAGGTCGCGAAGCAACCGGCTGGCACAACGGTCTGCCAACCGACGACTACAGGGTTCTTAACGGCGTGATTCGTTCGCCGATGCTGAACGTCGTCACAATGGTCACTCCGAATCATCCGGGCGACGGTTGCTTCACCATCATTCCCGGTTCGCACAAGAAAAACCTGAGTCTCGACTACAAACGCTGGGGCAGCGCAGGCCTGGACACGCCCGGCGCCATCGAAGTCACTGGTGATCCGGGCGATGTCATGATCTTCACCGAAGCCCTCACACACGCCGGCGCGAAAAAGACCACAAAACGAAGGCGTACCACGCTTCAATACAATCACATGCACCTGCACCGGTCGTCTCCCATGTGGGACCATCACAACGCACGCCACTACTGGATGCCGCCTTCAATTCGGGAGCGCTTCACCCCTGAGCAGAAACACCTCACGCGATGGATGAGCTACACGCTCCCCGATCGAAGCGTCCCCGGCGCGGAAAGATCCAATGACTGACCAGGCCGCCCTTTCACATCAGACACCAGACCCGCGTTTCGCAACGAAAGACGGGCAATTGTTCAAGTTGAAGAACTGAGAAAATCGGGCAGACCTCGCCCCTTCCTGAAATCAAATGAAAACTCTTAACTTGAGACGTACCAGCAGCCGCCGGGTGAAGTAACCGTAGTACCAGCCAACGAAGATATCTTGCCAAACGGGCTCCGCGACAACGGGCCGGAACCAATTTGGCTGACCTTTGGAAGCATAGGTTTTTCAGCGGAATCTTGTTATGTTTTTATCCCCTTGGCGGAACGGCCACCATAGTTTGCTGTCGGCTGGAGACTTCCACGTCACATCTTCGACATTGCCAGCCGCCAAGGTTCGAGGAGAAGGAAATCTGAAGAAGGATCGGAAGCTGAGAGCACTGGTCGCCAAGCAGTTCATGATCAAAAACATAAAAATAGCTATCAGCCTCTCCATCTGTCTTCTCCTGCCCGTATCATTCAACCACGCCGCTGACTTGAAACTCAGCGGTCTGTTTTCAGACCACCTCGTTCTCCAGCGCGACAAACCGGTTCCTGTGTGGGGATGGGCAACTGCCGAATCGAAGCTGACAGTCGAATTTGCCGGTCAAAAGAAAACTGCAACTGCGAACGCGGCCGGAGAATGGCTCGTAACGCTCGACGCCATGCCCGCATCTGCCAAACCCAGTGCCCTGACTGTTCAGGAGGACCAGCAGCCTCGCCCGCTCACGATCCGCAACGTGCTTGTCGGGGATGTGTGGTTGCTGGCCGGAGGAAGCGAACTGTGGAAGCGCACGACCGAGGAACAGGTAGTAAATTCGCCTGTCCACCTGTTTAACGTTTCTGTTGGCACGGCGCCCACCGTGAATGCCGATGTGAAAGGACGCTGGGATGTTGTCACCTCCTCGTCTTTCAAGAGACTTCCAGCGGAAGCCTGTTTTCTCGGTATGAGCCTTGGCCATCGGCTCGGCGTTCCAGTGGGAATAGTTCAGACAGCCATGGGCAAACCAATCGAATCATGGATGAGCGGCTCAGCGCTCAAAGCGACGCCGGCAGCAGCGCCGATTCTCGCCTACTACGCCAGTGATGCGTGGAAGATCCGCACCGTCGGCACCTACGAAGAACGCCTGGCGGCCTGGAAGGAATTCAACCAGACGTTGCCCCTGAATCCGTCTCCCAAACCAAGAAGTGACGATCTCGACAAACTGCCGCAGGATGAACCGTCCGCCGTCTGGAACGCGATGGTCGCACCGCTGACACGGTTTCCGTTCGCCGGCGTCGTCTGGAATCAGGGCGAAGACTGGCAAAGCCAGAACCGGGCAAGGCAGCAGGGACAACTGCTCGAGGCGATGATTCCTGACTGGCGTACGGCATTTGGAAATCGGTCGATGCCTTTCATCGTTATACAACTGCGACCGCACCGGTACGCCATCCCTTTCGGTATCGACGGGCGGCTGGCCGCCGAATTGCGCGACGGGCAACGCACGGCGAGCACGGCAGCCGGAGCCACACTGGCGGTAACTATTGATCTCAGCGCTGACCCGCATCCTCGTGATGTTGCTACCCGTGTTGTCGATACGTTGCATTCCAAAACGGCGGGCCCCGAATTCGGAAGCGCCGAAATCGTTGGCCGGGAAGTCGTCCTCAGCTTCAAGAATGCAGATGAAGGACTGGTGGCAAAGGGTGGCAAACTCAGGGGATTCGCCATCGCCTCATCGGTACTCCGCTGGGTTTGGGCCGAAGCCCGCATTGAGGGCAGCACGGTCATCGTCTCCGCACCCACCATCGAGAAGCCGCAAGGTGTACGATACGCTTGGGAAGACCTCCCCTCTCGCGGCGCCAACCTTTTCAACATTACCGGTCAGCCTGCCGCTCCATTTCGTACCGACGATCATTTGAGCTGCACCGCGCACAACATCGATCCGAGTTATCCGGTTCTTCGTTTCAGTCCACGGACAGACCTCGGTATCGAAGACCCACAACTGCCGCGCATCCTCATCATCGGCGATTCCATCTCTGGCCACTATCTGCCTGGCGTGCGCGCGCGGATGCGCGGCCTAGCCAATGTGATCGGCGAGTCATCCATGACGAAGGGAACCTGGGCAAGCATGGGGCCGAGCTTTTATAGATCTGACTGGGCCGCGCGGGGCGACAACCTGAAGAAATTCCTCACCGAGCGCGGCCCCTTTGATATCGTCCATTTCAATAACGGCATCCACAACTTTGCCAGCGCCAAACCAGGCGACGAAAAGCCCTACGTCGAACAGCTTCGTATAGTCGTTTCCACCATTCGAGCCGCGGGCGCTGTCTGCCTCTTCGCAAACTCCACAGGGACCGTGGCGGACAACACCATCCCCAAAGCACCCAACTACCTGACCAACTGCCGCGCGTTCAACGCCGCGGCCGAGGCCGTGATGCGTGAATTGAACGTGCCTGTCACCGACATCTACGGAATGATTCAGCCCCGCATCAGGGAACTGATCAGCAGTGACCTCATTCACACCAATAAGGAGGCCGATGAGATGATGGCCGACCTCATTGCCAGGCGGCTCACGGAAATCCTACCCCTGCTGCAGAAACGCAAACCATGAAACAGACCTTCCAAGCTTGCATCGCCTTACTTCTGGTTCCGTTGTCCTCACAGGCCTTGGAGCCGATCGCAGCTTTCGCACCGAATGTGCGCATCTTGTTTCAGGGCGATTCAATTACGGACGGCAAACGTGGCCGCAACCAGGACCCGAATCACATCCTGGGCCACGGCTACGTTTTTATTATCGCCGCCCGGCACGGGGCGGCGTTTCCAGAGCGGAAGCTTGATTTCGTCAACCGCGGCGTCAGCGGCAACACCGTGCTCAATCTGCAGACTCGCTGGCAGACGGACACGCTTGAGTTGAAGCCCGATATCCTGAGCATTCTCATAGGCGTCAACGACAGCGGAAGAGGAGTACCGTTCGATCAGTACGAGCAGGTGTATGACAAGATCATCACCGAAGCGAAGACAGCAAACCCAATGCTCAAACTGGTGTTGTGCGAACCTTTCCTTAAGCCAAAGGAGAAGGTGAATGAAGACATCATCAAGCGGCAGGAGATTGTTGCCCGGCTGGCGGAAAAGCATGGTGCGGCGCTTGTGCGATTGCAGCCCGTCTTTGATGAAGCGGCGAAACGCGCACCCCCCGACTACTGGGTTTGGGACAACGTGCACCCGACCTATCGCGGGCACCAACTCATGGCCGACGAGTGGGAACGCGTGGTTCGTGATTTTTGGAAATAAGCGAGGATACGGAGCAAAGAGTTTCGCTCTGCTCTTCGCACATATTTCTCAGGACAGCCTCTGGCTGCGACCAAATCTCCATCTCATTCTTAATCTTTTATCCTCTCCAGCATCCTCCCAAGTCCAGAATGGGATTCTGGAAGGTGGGTGGATCTTGTCGCAAATTCAGGAAGTAAGGTTTACTTCGTAACCTCTGCGCGCCGTGCGTGTACGCATGTGGGACACCCTGTCCCACAAATGGTCTTCCACGTCATGCACGGAAGTCACCTCCTGCTTTCAAATCATCCGAAAGTCCGAAAAATTCGCAGGCATTCCCGAACAGGATTGACTTCGCTATCGCTCTGGCCACTGCAAGATTGAATTGGCCCTCCGCAACCTTCTGGTCCAGTACTTCTAAAATTACCCGACGTATCAGCCAGGTCGCGCCCAGCATCATTTCGGGGGTGCCGCAATCGGTACCGATGAGGATCTTGTTCATAGGAACAATGTCGATGGCCTCTGACAAAATTCGCCGAGCTAGAGTTGGACTGAGTAGCGGTGTCCAGCAGAGATTGAAGTAGCAGCCACGGTAGGTACGGGCGAGGATCATGCCCCCACCCTCATGGGGCCATCCGCTGTGGCACAGGTCGATTTTCAGGCCCTGCAGATCGGGATCGCGAAAGAGGTAGAGCAGGTGTTCTGGATCGGCCCACTGGCTGGGAAGGCTGTAGCCAGTGTGAACCTGGAGTGGGAGCGCTCGCTGGTTCGCCATCCTCAGGAGGTGACGGCAGAGGTTGTCCTGAAGTCGGTGGAGATCTGCGGCTTCGAGCGATTCAACCCCCTTGGCGAACAGAGCATCAGCTTCTTCATCCGAGACCATTTCGAATTTCAAAGTCCGATGATAGGCGGTGAGAAGCTTGACCGTACTACCTCCCTTCTCTTTGAACAGATCCAATGCGTCCCCACACATGGCCAGGTATTCGGTTCGAGTTCGAGGATGGATCTCGAGCAATTGCTTCGTGCGTTCTCGTCCGACCGGCCCGGAGGCAAAACCAGTGAACAGGTAACCATCAAGCACAAGGCTGGGCAAGAGAAGCTGCTTTTGCTCGGCCCGTTCTGCTTCGGGAAGGGCATCCCAGTGATCCGTGACGTAGTTCAGAACACACATCTGGTTCTGCCGGATGATGCCTGCCTTACGGCAGACGTTTCGATGCCAGGCCCGCTCCCCGTGTTTGCGATACGTTGCCACGACCTGTTCATTGATTGCCTTCCAGTTCTCGGTCGTGATGTCTTCACCATCAAAAGGGAAGAGTTCCCTGATTCCCTCACGAAGTGCCGCGTAAGTGCTCAGTCCACGACATGCATCCAGTAAGGGAAGCAGCGATTGAAAATGCTCTTCCGCATCCTCGACTCTCCAACCTTCGGGAACAGGTGGCCTGGCAGGCACAACGCACGATGAAGACAGATACAGCAAGTAGTCGTTTTCAATCACTTGCGGCAGGCTCTTGCCCGCTTTGTCGTCCAGGGGTGTCCCGAGGTCAAAGCCGGCAGTGTGGCTATGGGTATCGATGAACGGCAGGTGTTCAATGAATTCTTTGAGTGGCTTGCGGGTGTCTGTCATTTCAATCCTGATACCTGTTGGCTTCCGTGATTTATCCACGCTCCAGGATCACCAGGTGGATCTCTGTCTTATCTTTGGGCGTGCAACCAACTCCCTTGTGACCGACAGTGTAGAGAACTGCGGGCGGGCCCTCGATGGGTGCCAGACCGGTCGACCGCTCCATGTTTGCCAACCACTGCGGCGCTTCCGTGTTGGGAGTTGTGAGACGCTTACTCTTGAATGTTTCGCCCGCGTCGCTGGATGTCAGAAGGAGAACCTCGGTCGACGGATCTCCCCAACTCGCGCTGGATTCCTTTACGTCCAGACAACAGTAGAGCGTGCCGTGTCTGTCAAAGGCAATATTCCCTTCCTGTTCAGACCGCCAGCCGGGAAGAGTCCTGTCAATCTCCGGCCCAAGGTCGATCCTGCTCCAGGTGCCCGGACTCTCAAGCCTGAGAATTAAATCTGTACCGGATTTACTGGTGACAAGAACATTCAGACGACCTTTCGCATCCAGAGCCGAGCTTTGTCCGCCGCGAAATACCTCGCCATCGTTTTCAATCAGAATTTCACAAGTGTCGATGGTCGCAGGGAGAGCGACCGCTCTTCCATCGGAATGCTTCCAACTCCGGCCGCCGTCGCTGGACATGAGGAATCCCTGGATTGGGCTTTCCGCCGGCTCACCGTGGTACATATGAAAGGTCAGGTAGAGCACGCCATCCCGACCGCAAAGGATGTTGGCCCCGTAATGCACGTAACCAGTAGGCGAAGGGGTCCTGGCTACCATGAGCGGATCTGACCATCCGCTGTCACCGCTCCGAGTCTGGTAAATAAGCTTGCAGGATTCACTTCGACCTGGCGGCGACCAGGCCCTGCTGACCAGGTGAAGAGTGTCGTCGGGACCGACAGCCAGACTGGGATACGTCGCATCCGGCGCAAACGGCGGCTCATCCGTCCACTGGGAAATATCGGCGGGCTGGAGGGTGCGGCGATAGCGGAATGGCCGGTTGTGCGAACCGAGTACCGCATGAAGGTGTCCATCAGAAGTTGCAACAATTGCCGGCCCACAGTGATTGTCCTGCACTGCCGTCTGACCCAGCTCAAACGGTTCGGACAATTCACCCGAATCCAGGTCCAGCGAACAGACCATGCACTTGCCACCAGAATCGAGCCAGCTCGCAAAGACTGTTCGGCCGAGGGTCACGATTTTGTTCGACATGGAGTAGGCCGTCCCTCGCGTGGAGCCTTCAGTCGAAAGAATATGGTCAGATGAGACCCGCAGCTTCGATTCAGGCATGGTTAGCATCCGGAAGTGAAAATTGGTGACTGTAGCTGGCCCGCATTTCTATCAGAATCCCGGGCCCGGTCACATGGCGTCCGATTGCCCGCTTTGAAAAGTGCATCGAAGAGATGGGACAATGCGGAATACCATTGCGCGGCTGGCCGAACCGTTCGGACGGCTGACCCTCGGCCGCCAGGGGGCGCTTTGCAAAACGAAATTTGAGGTAATGATCGCAATCGACACACCATAGCAAGTGGGGTGTGAATTGAATCAATGCTCCACGACTTTATCGAGACTGGCTTCCGAAGCTGACGTCCTGTCGTGTTGCACCAGAGGACTGCACCGGGCAATATCGGCGCTCGGCCTGACATGCGATCTCGGTCTTGAGAAATAAAGATGGACGGCTTCATCATCTGCCTGGCTATCTGCGCGTTAACTTCGGTCACAGTCATCCCCATTGTCAGCCTGGTAATTTTAGTCAGGAGTTCGCGACGCCAGGAACGAACGGACCAGCAGATTTCCGGTTTACTGAAGAATCTTTCTCGGCAGCTTGACCTGATAAAACCTTCTTCCTCATCCGAAGCTTCGGTTCGCCCACGCCCGCAAGAAGAATCCGACCTGACGCCACTGACGGAATCGCATAAAGACATACCAGTGAAGCAACCGGCATCGGAGACGGTTTATCCGCTTCATGTCGCTGCTGAACCACAGGAAGGCGCCCCGGAAGAGGCCGGAGACTCTCAGGAAGATGCGGCAGACGCTAGCCCCTCTACCCCATTCGAATTTGATTCCCACTCCGCCAAACCGGAGGCCATATTCAGTGACCCCGAGCCCAGCGCGTCTGAGGCGGCACCTCAACCGTCTGACGTGCCTCCCCGCCAGCCGAATGCCTTTGAGG